>PKVW01000056.1 GCA_003131585.1 Acidobacteriaceae bacterium | reverse complement strand
AAGAAGAGAAGAGACAGAAGAATATGGGCCACAGCTCCAATAATTCGATAGCCAAATTGCCTAAAGCTCCCCAACCGCCCCTGTCATACCGCGGGTCGACCCCTGACTCAGACCGTGCCAGGAAGCCACCGCTCGCCGAGCCCCCTGCCACCGGCCAGGAATTGAATCCCGGAGATCGGGTCGAGGGTTTGGGCGACTTCGGAAAGCCGACTGGAGAACTCGGCACAGTGGAGCGAGCCAATGAAGATGATGCGGTCGTCAAATGGGACGATGACGGTCGTGTGAGACTCCCTCAACCCTCGCTCAAGAAGGTTTAGCCCGCCCCCGGCTTTTACTGCGTGGATGTGGCCTTTTGATCCTTAAGTTGCAGCTCGTTCACTACCTGCCGCACGTTTGGAACGGCTGATGCCACGTGTTCGACCTGCGCGCGCTTCGACTGAGAGTTGACCTCGCCGGTCAAGGTCACGACCCCACTCTTAACGTCATATTTGACGCCCTTTTGCAGCCTGTTCTGGATGAGAGCGGCGTCAACGTTCTTTTCGATACCCTGATCCAGATCCGAGTTTACCGTCTTCGCCTCTCTTTCGACACTCGGAGGAATCACGGCAATCTGATCGGCGACAACCTGGGCGCCCGCAAAGGACTTTGCCAGGGTTTCGGCTTGTGACTTGTCGTTCTCACTGGCGACTTGTCCGCCGAGGGTCACTACACCCTTGTCGCGATCCTGACTCACGGAAACACTCTGGAGACCCGATTGGTCGAGCGATTTACGGATGCTGTCAGAAACATCGGGCGACTTTGGAGAGGCTCCTGAGCAGCCTACCAGGGTCCCAATTGCGAGCAGCGTGAGCAAGGTAAAGAACAATTTAAGCGTTTTCATGTTTTTCCTCATTAAGCGTTTTTATGTTTTTCCCCTGACCGGAGTCTAGATTGAATCCGGGGGAATGAGCAACTTCTGCCTGTGGAAACCCTATAGATTCGCTCCCTTGCTTGGGCCGTGCTGCGCAGAATCGCTCACTTTGAGGAAGTGCGTCTGCCGCGTCCGCGGCGGGAATCTCTTGCCTCGAAGTCCAGTTCGCCCGGAATAGTCCCTCCTCCGCAACTTTAGTACCCGGAAATCCTGGTGGGCATTGGCCGCAGGTTTGAAGTCCAAACCGGTACAGGCGCAGAGCGTCGATGATTTTTTTCTGCACTCTTCCCATTTTCGGCTTGATGCCATCGCGCTGCTTTGCAAGACGGTCAATTCTGACCAGTTTTCCGAGGGCCTAAAGTTTGATACTTAGCGATACGCAAGTTTCTGATGGTAGTCAGCGAACTTCGTGCACAAATTTGATTTTGTGGGCATTCTCGGTGCAGGGGAGGTTTCGATGAATCTAAATCTGCTGGATCCCAGACTGATTGCGCTCGCCGTCGTGGCGATTCTCGTCATCGCCGGGCTGGTTTGGCTGTATGTGCGAAAACGCAGGAATACGACTGCCGATCTGCGGCAAAAGTTTGGGCCCGAGTACGAACGGGCGGTGCGGGAGCATGGGTCGGAACGAAAAGCGGAAGCGAGATTGGCGGATCGCGAGAAGCGGGTGGAAGGGCTCAATCTTCGCGATCTTGATCCGATGGAGCGCGAACGTTTTTCGACACGATGGGAATCCCTCCAGTCTCGCTTTGTCGACTCTCCCAAGGGTGCGGTCTCGGAAGCCGATGATCTGGTCTCCTCTTTGATGAAGACGCGGGGCTACCCTGTATCCGATTTCGAGCAGCGGGCCGCCGACATTTCCGTCGACCATCCCCGAGTGGTGGAGAACTACCGCTCGGCGCATGAGATTGCGCTGCGGGCCGGGAAAAACGCGGCCACCACGGAAGATTTGAGAACGGCGATGATTCACTACCGTTCTCTATTTGAGGAATTGGTGCAGGTGCCGGCGACTGTTGAAAGAAAAGAAGTGGCGTAACAGAATGAACTGAAGAAAAGAATGAACTGAAGAAAGATAAACGGCAGGAACTCCCCCGCGGCCGAGTTGGCGAAGCAAGACGCGAATGCTTACGACGGGGTTAAAAAAAGAAAACTTTAAAGAGAGAACCCTAAGGAGAACGAAATGATGACGACAACGGAGCAGAATAAATGTGCGCACGTGCCCTGCCGCTGCCGGGTGCAAGCCAGCGACAAATACTGTAGTCAAGCCTGTAAGGAAGCGGGATCCAAAGAGGTCGAGATTGCCTGCCAGTGCGACCATGGAGCGTGCCCGCTTACCGTATGAAGAGCTTACCGCATGAAGAGCTTACCGGATGAAGCCCTTAGCGGATGAAAGAATGATCACGTTTTAGGTCGGAGCGCGTACTGCTGCCGAGGAGAATCTTGATATGAAGATGCGCCGAATTATGCTCTCGCTATTGGCAACCGCCGGCCTAGCGGCCCTACCGCTGGCAAAGGCGCAATCCCTGGCCGGTGCGGGGGATTCCTCCAGCAGCGCCGCTGCCGGGCCGGCAAGCACGGCGCGCCCCGAACCAGACCTAACGTATACGCGTCCGACGCAGACCACGAAGCTCCACAACTACTTCTTCGACGCGTTCGGCCCGTATCCTATCGTCGGCGCCGCGTTTGCGGCTGGCATTAACCAGGCGTACAACACACCGCCGGAATGGAAGCAAGGCGCCGCGGGTTACGGCAGGCGTTTCGGGTCCGACTTCGGCATCGCCGCGGTAAGCACCACGACGCGTTATGGGCTGGCACAAGCCTTTAAGGAAGACACGCTGTACTACCGCTGTGAATGCAAAGGCATCTTTCCCCGGCTCGGCCATGCCATGATTTCGACCTTGACGGCACGCCGCGGCGAAGACGGCCACCGCGTGTTCTCGTTCCCCGCTTTGATCGCTCCTTATGCCGGTACCATGACTGCCGTCTATGCGTGGTATCCCGACCGCTACGATGCCAAGGATGCGTTCCGAATGGGTAACTACAGCATTCTGGGGTATGTAGGCGGAAACATCGCCCTGGAATTTCTCTACAGCGGACCCCACTCCTTGCTCTCTCGCATGCACCTCAACAATGGGCACGCGGCGCCAACCCCGGGTTCAAATCCGTGATCGAGGGGAATTTCAGGGCGGCCGCAGCGATGGACCCTCCACTTCCGGGGCCGCGGACCCTAACCGTTTCCGCCATGCGCTCCTCCCAAGGGCTGATCAACCAGTTTCTCGAGTGGTTCGGCGATCTGGGCATATTTTTCTGGCAAGTTGTGCGGGCTGCGGTGACGCCGCCGTTTGAAATCCGCGAATTGTTCCGGCAACTCGACGAGATCGGATCAAAATCCCTGCCGCTGGTCGCTTTGGCCGGCGCCGCCACCGGGGTTGTACTCTCTTTGGAAGCCCGTTACAGCCTGACTCGATTTGGGGCCAAATCGCTGCTTCCCGCAGCTCTCGTCTTCTCGGTTATTCACGAGACCGGTCCGATCATCACGGGTCTGGTGGTGAGTGGTCGAGTGGGCGCCGGCATTGGCGCGGAGTTGGCGTCGATGAAAGTGACCGAGCAGATCGATGCCATGGAGGCCTCCGCGGTAAACCCTTATCGGCTGCTGGCGGCGACCCGCATCCTGGCTTGCATCCTCATGCTGCCTTTGCTGACCCTCGCTTCCGACTTATGCGGCTTGGTCATGGGCTGGGTTGCGCAGGCCATGGTTGAGCCGCTCTCGTTCCACCAGTTCATCAATAGCGGGTTTAAGGGCGCCGATTTCAACGACCTGCTGCCGCCGACGTTTAAGACCGCTGTGTTTGGCCTGATCATTGGGCTGATCGCGTGTTTTCAGGGAATGCGAACCCGCGGCGGCGCCGAGGGCGTGGGCCGCGCGGCCACCAGTTCGGTAGTCTTGTCCTCGCTGTTCGTGATCCTGGCCGATGTCGTACTGGTGAAATTCATCCTCATATTTTTCCCATGAGCCTTTTTTCGTGAGCGTCGATTAAACAGCTCGGGGTAAGCGGCTCGCGAAGCAAGTATGGACACAATCGATCAAGCTGCGATGAAGCGGGGAGAAGCGCAGGCAGACGGCAATATGCCCGTGGTCGCGGTCGAGGACTTGCATAAGTCCTTCGAAAGTCAAAAGGTTTTGAACGGGATTACCTTGACCGTGAGCCGCGGCGAGACCCTCGCGGTGCTGGGGCGAAGTGGCACCGGCAAGAGCGTGTTGCTGAGGCTCGTCATCGGCCTCGAGAAGCCTGACTCGGGATCGGTTCGCATCCATGGCCAAGATATCGCCGGCCGCACTCTCGATCAGATGGGCGAGATCAGGAAGAAGATGGGTTTTCTGTTTCAACACGCCGCGCTTTACGATTCGCTGACCGTCGAGCAGAACGTGGCNNCCTGGAGAAGATGCCTTCGGATATCTCCGGCGGGATGCAGAAAAGAGTCGGGCTGGCGCGCGCACTGGCTTTGGAGCCGGATATTCTGCTGCTCGACGAGCCTACCGCCGGCCTCGACCCCATCAGTTCGGCGGAGATCGATGACTTGATTCTCAAGCTCCAGCAGGAGCATCACATGGCATCCATCGTGGTGACTCACGATCTGCACAGCGCCAAGACGATTGCGAACCGTCTGGCCCTGATCAATGAGGGAAATGTGGTGATCGCCGGCAACTTCGAAGAACTGCAGAAAAGTGACATTGAGTTTGTCAGGGAATTTCTCAAGCACTCGTAGGAGGACATATGTCGAGAGCGGCGCGGTTAGGAGCCTTCATTCTTGTGTCACTGGGAATTCTGGCGGCCGGGGTCTTCATCATCGGGAGCAAGCAGTATCTTTTCAGCTCCACCTACCAATTGAAGGCGCAATTCGATAATGTGGTGGGCTTGGATGCTGGGGGCGATGTGCGCGTGGGCGGGGTTCATAGTGGAACTGTGCACAACATCGTGTTGCCTCACAAACCGGGCGAAAAGGTCACGGTCGTCATGGATCTCGGCAAGTCGACGCACGAGATCATCAAGCGAGACTCCGTGGCGTCCATCGAAACCGAGGGCTTGTTGGGCAACCAGTATCTGGCCATCTCGTTCGGTTCCGCCGCCGCGGCCAACGTGGGGGATGGCGACACCATCGCCAGCCAGCCGCCACTGGAAATGTCAGACTTGCTGAATAAGATGAGCGGCATTCTGGATAGCAGCCAGCAGGCCATCCACAACGCCACCCGGGCGACGGCGAATCTGGACTCGATCAGCGCCAAGATCGATAAGGGTGAGGGAACCGCGGGAGCGCTGGTGAACGACAAGCAGCTCTACAGCAACCTCGAGCAGACGACCAACGCCATGCGCGACACGATGGTCCATGCGGAAGCCGGAGTAACCGACTTCCAGGAGAACATGGAAGCCATGAAACATAACTTCTTCGTACGCGGTTTCTTCAAAAAGCGTGGCTATGAAGATTCCTCGGAGCTGGCCAAAAATGAGATCGAACGGCTGCCGCAAGGCACACCGGTAAAAGAATTTACATACCCGGCGAAGCAGCTTTTCGATAAACAGGATTCGGCCAAGATGAAGAATCAGAAATCTCTAAACGACGGCGGCGAGTTTCTGGCCAACAATCAGTTCGGGTTTGCGGTGGTCGTGGCGTCCGCTGGCATGGAAGGCGACACCCAGAAGGACCTTGTGCTAACCGAAGCCCGGGCGATGGTGGTGCGGGAGTATCTGGTCGAGAACTTCGGGTTCGACGACAGCCAGCTTAAGACCCTGGGAATGGGCAAGCAGACAGGCGCTTCGGATGCCGGCTGGGGCACGGTGCAGATTCTTATCTATCCGGCCGGGACCGAAAGTCCGCCTAACAAGCAAACGCAGGCAGGTGTCGCATCCAAAGCCGCCGCGGACCAACCGGGTCAGGCATCTACGGCCCCGACACCGAAACCACAGTAGCGGTCGCGGGCCGCCTGAGCAATATGGGACAGACATGTCCTTGGACGGGCAGATAGGCTTCAAATCGCGGGTTGTGTCTCCAATTGTGGGACCATGGGCTACGCGCTGCTGTTACAGACAACGTGAAGATCCGGGCTGTAAGAGCCGGGTTCTGCCGGGAAAGGATTGTTATGTCATTCGGAATTTACCTGGCCGGTTTTGTCGTTGTGATTGCCGGGCTTATCTACGGTGCGACGTTGATGCATGTACCGACACACTGGATCGTGGTGGGCACGCTCGTTCTGGTGGGCCTCGGGATCCTGACGGGTGTTAAAGCTACTCGCCAGAAGGACTCCGGAACATAAGACCAGATGCCGCTGAAGCTTTGACGTATTCCAGCCGAAGTACTCGGCAGGAGATACACCAATGAAATTGAACTGGATATACGGGGTACTGGTCGCCACCGCTCTCACCATTCCCGCTTCGGCACAGGTTGGAATATACATCGGTGGCGCACCGCCGCCGTTGCGTTACGAGGAGCGTGGGCCGGTTCCCGGTCCGGGCTATGCCTGGGTCGATGGATACTGGGCCCCGCATGGGCGTCGCTATGCGTGGGTGGCGGGGCGCTGGGACCGTCCGCCCTATGAAGGGGCATATTGGAACCATCCCCACTATGATCATTACCGGCAAGGCTGGCAGTTGCATGAAGGCCACTGGGATCGGGAGGATCACGGCCGGGACCACTGACGTGACCGCGATCACGCGGCTGCTGTCTTACGCTGTTGCCGAGGGCGAGCCCGGAAAGTGGGGCTCTTGCCTTTCGGCGCGCGAGGAGAAGAAACGAGATACGTCCGCGTACAGCGGAAAGCGTAATGGTCGGGGTCGGGCGAAGCATGTCGGAAGAAACAGCTTATCAGCGTATGTATGAACACCTAAGAGAGGAAAATATTATGAAACCAAGCACGGAAGACAAGGCCAAGGGCAAGTTCCACGAAGTGAAGGGGAAAGTTAAGGAAGAGGTCGGAAAGGCGACGAACGACCCCAACCTGGCAGACTCAGGGAATGCGGAAAAGAACGCCGGCCAGGTTCAAAAATGGATCGGCCGCGCGGAAAAGGCCGTCGGAGCATAACGGACATACGGCGCACAAACAGCGGATGGAGCGGCTGGAGCGGCTGGAGCGGTGGAGCGGATGGAGTGGTGGAGCGGATGGAGTGGTGGAGCGGATGGTGCGGGATCGGCCGCCGTTCCAAAGGAGTTCGCGGACAGCCGCAGTTGCCCCATTGAACTCACTCCTATGGGGGACAGCAATGCAGCGCCCGAAGAACGCCGATAGCGCACCCCTGTGGTGTGCCTGAAAGCATACCCGATACAAACTTTACCTGATCCTCTTCATCCTCTTCGACTATGTCTTCTCGACTAGGTTCACCCACTTCCTGCTGGGCTGGGTTTCCTCTTTGCTGGGTTACTCTTTGCTGGGTTACTCTTTGCTGGGTCACTCTTTGTCGAATTCTTCGTGTTTGAATTGCTCCTTCATTTATTTTCAATGGAAGTGATCACTCCCAACAACGGGCGCCAAGCCCTGGGCTATCCAGGGTAGCCTATCGAAGCGCCCTGATCAGATGTCCCTCTGTCCCTCACTCGCGTGGGGAGGTTGCGGGGGCCGTGAGTTTCCTAGGACTAGGCACGGCGTTACATCCGGCACCTACTTTCCCAGATTAGGGCGGTGTGGCTGTGGAAGGAAAGGGCGGATGTCACAACGCAGGAAAGATTACTGTGGAAATCGCAGACTCGGAAGGCGCCTCCTGGAAGCGGGCAGTTGCGGCGTAGCTGAGACATCTCCAGATACAAACTTCCTGAAACAGACCTCTCTACGGTCGCTTCGGGCGGCAGATGATTTCGGCACGCTGCAGGCTGCCTGCTGAGGCTTCTGCGCGTTAGGCTTTGCCGGATTTTGCGGCCTCCGTGGCGAGCTGTTCAGAGTGTTTATGGGCGTTCATGGAGTGCTCTTGCGCCTGTTTGCTGAGTTCGTGAGCGGTTAGATGATCTCCTTTGCCGTGGGCGGTGGCGGCTGCGGCGTGGACATGGGCCGCAAGATTGTGAAGTTCGGCGGCTCGATCGTGCGTGCTCTGTGGCATGATGTTCTCCTATCCCGGGTTGGATGCTGTTATGGGTGAATTCGATTTGTCAGCCGGCGAAGAGCGGCGCCTGGGTCGAGTCTTGGCCTCGGCATTTATTTCCGCCTGATAGCGGATACATAGTAAACTCCCGCCAGGATCAACACTAATCCGCTCACAATTCCACATACTTGTCCCCGTCCGGCACGCTTACGGGTGTTGGTTCTATCGGAACACAGCCCACGCAAGGGAGAGGGACGATGGGAGAAGGCCCAGGACCGGTTATAGGGCTCGGGGGAATGGGGAAGGGCGCAGGACCAGGTACAGGACTTGGGAAAATGGGAAGCGGCGCTGGACCAGGGGTAGGATTTGGCGAAATGCCCGCACCCGGAACAATCGGAAAGACTGAAACTGTCGGCACATTGTCACTCACCGGGTTAGGCAAAGACTCATCCGCATCCAACTCGTCTTGCACGTCTTGGGGTAAGAGCGGGACTTCTGCTGTTACAGAGATTAGATTCCCACATTTGGCCCGAAGGTTGTAATGCCCGTCTGTTAGCACCATCTCATTTGCTGTCAGCTTTACGCAGTGCCTTGTCCAGGCGAATTTATTACCCACACGATACGCGACAAAGGCACACGCGTCCTTCCCTAGCACCTCGAAATGGGCCTTACCAAAGTCAAAATCTGGGAATTGTGCCGCCAATGCCGCATCTGTTTGCAAGGAACGTCGAAATTGATCGACCGAATGTACTCCGCCGCTTATAAAACTATACGTCGTCTTGACCCTGGATATAGCCGGAAGAGGGTTTGGAGCACCGCTATCCGTCTGAGCGGTTAGAGCAACGCTACCTGTGCTATCCGTTTTGTTACCCTCATAAATCACGCCAACAACAATCAAGGCAGCGATAGCTGTCATCAACCAAAAGAACTTCATTAAGGTCTCCTTATTGCATCCACTTGTCCTGGGAGGTGTCCTAAGGAGAGAAACTGCTTCAGATGAACCGCCGTTCGTGGAACCGGAAAGAGGGTCCGGGGGTATATCTCCACATCCGGGCTAATCCATACCACGCGCAGGTTAGGAACAACCAATGCGGATTTCCATTGTTGTTGCCCTATAAGCGGAAGCCGGGCCGGCCTTGCAACGGCCGTCTCGCTTCTTCCCTACTCATACATGATAGAAGTGGCTGAGACGCATGTCTGGTCACATCAGACCACTTTGAGCGATTGACTCGTGCGGCGCGTCCCGCAAACAAGCCGCCACAGCGGGATCGCGAGCGAGCAGGCGTTCGAGTTCCGACGCGAGTGTCTCAACCAGAGCAGCGAACTTAGCTCATTGCGCCGCAACCGATCACACGGAGCAGTCCTGGCGGCCAAGCGCGGTAGACGCTCGGTACCCAATGCGCGGATTATTGCCGGGCCTCGAGCGGAGGAATGCTAGGCTGGTACAGTGAACCGGCTAACTAATCCTGTCTTCGCCCGCTTCGCACTGCGTCTTCTGGTCTGGTCATTTATCGGCTCAGTCCTTGCGGCCTCCGCCGCGAACTGGACCGTGCTCGCGCAGCCGACGCGACTGGTCAACGGCGCTCCCGTGTTGTTTCGGGTGAAGCCACCGGCGCGGCTGGAATCGCTGAGCGGAACCTGGCTCGGACATGAAGTTTCCTTCAGCTTCGATGCGACGAGCAAAGTGTGGTATGCCCTGGCGGGGGTAAGCATCGAAACCGCGCCGGGATCGTATCCCCTGGAGTTGACGGGTGAAGAGTTGACGGGGAAAGAGTTGACGAGAGAAGAGGTGGCGGGAGAAGAGGTGGCGGGAAAAATGCCCGCCGGGAAAGAAGCAGGCAAGGAGCTATCCTTCACACGCAAGTTTACCGTCGCCCGCGGCAAGTATCCCAAAATCGAAATCAAGCTCAATGTTGAAAGCAAGTTCACCGAGCCCAATCCCGAACAGCAGAAACAGATTGAAGAAGGCCAGCACGTCAAGAAAGACTTTCTGAACCGGGTCACGGCCGAGCGCGAGTGGTCGGGACAATTCGCCGCGCCGGCGGATGCCGCGATTTCTGACGTATTCGGTTCGCAGCGGGTCTTCAATGGCAAGACGTCGAGTCCTCACCTGGGCTTGGATTTTCGCGTGCCCGCGGGAACGCCCGTCGCCGCCATGAATGACGGCACGGTGCTGCTGGCACGGCCGCTCTATTTCGAGGGCAATTTCGTCGTGCTGGATCACGGCCAGGGTTTGCTGACCCTTTACCTGCATCTTTCCGAGTTCAAAGTAAAGGAAGGTGAGCGAGTGAAGCGCGGACAGGAAGTCGGCCTGAGCGGCGGCACGGGCCGGGCCACGGGCCCGCATCTCCACGTAGCGGTGCGATGGCAGGGCACGTATCTGGATCCCGCCGGCCTGATGCGCCTGCGCCTGCCGTAATTAGCATTTCTCACAGTTAGCAGTTCGCACTTCCCACTCTGCCCTGCCAACCTGTAATGGCTAAGCGCCAACTGCCAATTGCTAACTGCTAATTGCTAACTGCCAAATGGCCGACGGCCTCACGCGTTCCCGCCCGAAAGTCCGCTCAATCCGCGCGCCGGAATGTCACGCAACGCGTCCTTCAGACTTTCTTTCAACTCGAGGTTGCGGATCAAGCGGTGCAGATAATTGGGATGCACGCCCAGAATGCGGGCCGCGTCGGCATAGCTGTGAGTCTGCTCCACGGCATCGAGAATCAGTTGCTTCTTCAATTCCTTGACCGCGGCGTGATATTTCGCCTCGGTCATCTCAGGCGGCGGAGTGCGCTCCAGCAGCGATTCCGGCAGATCTTCGGGCAGAATCATATCCGATGCCCCCAGTACCAGCGCGCGCTCGATTGCGTTTTCCAGTTCCCGCACGTTACCCGGCCAGTCGTAGTTCACCAGGCAAGCCAGGGCCTCGCGGGAAATTGGCCGGGGCTTCACTTTGCAGCGTTTGGCATGTTTCTGCACGCAATGGCGCACCAGCATGGGAATATCTTCCTGGCGGTCGCGCAGCGTGGGCATCGTGATCTTCAACACGGCCAAACGGTAATACAAATCCTGGCGAAACTTGCCGTCGCGCACGGCCTGCTCCAGGTTGCTGTTGGTAGCGGCAATGAGGCGGATATCCACCTTGATGGGATGGAGTCCGCCCACTCGTTCGAACTCACGTTCCTGCAGTACGCGCAGCAGTTTGACTTGCAGCGCCGGGGCCAGTTCGCCGATTTCGTCGAGAAAAACCACGCCTCCGTCGGCGACTTCGAGCCGGCCCTTCTTCAGGGCAGCGGCTCCGGTAAACGCTCCCCGCTCGTGGCCGAACAGGTCGCTTTCCAGAAGCGTCTCCGGAATCGCAGCGCAATTGATGGCCACAAACGGCTTGCTGGCTCGCGGACTGTTACGGTGTAAGGCCCGCGCCGCCAACTCTTTGCCGGTTCCGCTCTCGCCCTCGATCAATACGGTCGAGTCGGTGGGCGCCGCGCGCTTGAGGAACCGGTAGACCTCCTTCATGCGGGCGCCCTCGCCCACCAGGCTCCGCTCCTGGCTGATCTCCACCGTCAGACGCTCGTTCTCCTGTTCCAGCCACTGCAGGCGGCGGGCATTCTCCAGCGCCACCGCGGAGATGCCTGCGATCGCTGCCACCAGTTGCAGGTGCTCTTCGTGAAGACGGGTGCTGAGACTGTCGCTGTCGAGATAAATGCACCCAATCACGCGCTGAAACACGGTTAGCGGCACGCACAACAACGAACGCACGTGGGATGCCGCCAGGCTCTCGACCTCCCGCAACTCCTCGCTGCCGGGCACATCACTGCCCAGAATCGCGACCCCCTGCTCCAGAACCTGGCGGGCGACCGTGCGGCTCACCTTGACCAACGGAGCCGGCCCAGCCTGCCGCATGCGGGCGAACTGGGAATTGAATTGCTGGCCCTCCTTGTCCGCTAACAGGATTGCGCCTCGGCTCGCGGGAACAACCTCAAAAATCAGGTCCAGCAATTGACCTTGCAGTTCGTCGAGATCGCGAATCGCATGCACGATCCGGCTGATCTTGAGCAGTGCGTTCAGATTGCGGGCCACGCGGGAGGTCGCGGGCAACTCGCGCAACAGCCGGTCCGGTTGCAGATAGACCACGTCCCTGGGATGGATGATGATGGTCTCCGCCGTGAACTGTGCGTCTTCGAATTCCACCCGGCCCGCCGCCGGCGTTACGTCTTCCTCCTCCAGCAGGAACAGAAAAGAAGAGTCGCCAGTGGCGATCTCGTCTCCGTGTTGCAGCCACTGCTCCTCGACCCCGGCGCCATTCACCAGGGTTCCATTGCGGCTGTCGAGGTCCCGCACCCGAAATCTTCCGTCTTGCCAGCTCACCAGGCAATGTTTTCGCGAAACCGACGGATCCGTGACCGAGATTCCATTCGACGCTTCTCGCCCGATGGTAATTTCGCCCTCGGACAAAGGAATCGTCGAGTCTTTCAAGGGCCCGGAAAGCACCAGGAGTCTGGGATGCAAGCTTGCTCACCTCGCGCCCCTTCTTATCACAGTTCGGCCCTAAATTCATTCCCGAACTCAAGTTGTTCCAATATCCGAACGGATAGGGTTGCTATCCGATCAGATAGCGATCGGAGGCAATTTGCCCGGTCTGTCGCCGCCGAGGCCTGACACCCCACTGGGCGACAAACGCTTTGCCGAGAGCCAGTTGGGGCGGATAAACGAGTTTCTAGCAAGAGCCGCCCCCAACTGGTACCTCGCGTGCACTTGAGAGCGTGCGCCGCCGCTCGGCAAAAAGCGATGGGGGAAGCGCTTTTTTGGAATAGGTCTTGCTGAGCTCGCGCAATCAGGGATCCGAGGGGCCCCCTCAACGGATCCCTTGATTTTTGGGCTACATTCTTTAGCCCGAGGGCCTTGAGCAAAGGCTCTGACCTAGTTTCTCTCCCGACACTTCCGGCAATCTCATCGGCTATGTGATGCGTCCTCACAGACTTAGCTGGTGACTCCTTCTTGATGAGGATTTGACTTCCTGTGCATTGTCTTTGCGTTCAGTTTCAGCCAGATTTGCTTCCGCAAGGAGGCACTGTATGTCGAACGCACTCGCGGTTTCTGGAAACCCCACCAAGGCATTTGCCGCGGCCACGCGGATTCAGCAAAGCCTGATCGCCGCAGCAGAAGAACGAACGCTGATTTGGCTGGCCGTGCGGACCCCTGCGTGGATCAACTCTGACCACCTGACCGCGATAGGCTTCGTTTCTCAGTGCTCAGCGGGAATGTGTTATGCCCTATCCCGGCTAAATCCCCACATGCTCGTCGTGGGCATCGTCTGTCTGGCCCTGAACTGGCTGGGCGACAGTCTGGATGGCACCCTCGCCAGAGTCCGGAACCGGCAGCGCCCCCGGTACGGATTTTACGTGGACCACATCACCGACACCATCGCTGCGCTCTTCCTTATGGGTGGCCTGGTTGTCTCAGGATACGTGCATCCGGCGATCGCACTCGGCATGCTGGTCGCCTTTCTGATGCTTTCCATCGAGGCGTACCTCGCCACCTACACTCTCGGCAAGTTTCAACTCTCCTATTGGAAATTTGGTCCAACGGAAATCCGCATCCTCCTCGCCATCGGCAACGTTGCGCTGCTGAGGAACCCAATCATCAAGATCTTCAGCCGCCAGGTCCTGCTGTTCGATCTTGGAGGCTTGGTGGCCATCGCTGGCATGAGCTGCATGCTAATCGTTTCCGCGATCCAACATACGGCACAGCTCTATAAAGAGGAGCGAATCGTGTGAGGACCGCGGCATATCTGCGGGTCTTGAAGTTCTCGCTCGTCGGCGGACTGGGCATCGCGGTTCAGCTCGGTATGTTGGCCGCTCTCACCGCGATGAAGATCAATTACCTGCTGGCGACGGCGCTGGCGGTTGAAGCCGCCGTCATCCACAATTTTCTGTGGCACCAGCGCTTTACCTGGGCCGACCGGGCAAGAACAGGAATGCACGATTCTCTTGCGGCTCTGTTTCGCTTCCACCTGTGCAATGGTCTGATCTCGGTTGTCGGCAACCTCTTGCTGATGCGGCTTCTCGTACCGGGATTCGGGTTCCCGGTGTTGCGCGCCAACATTGCAAGCATTGCCATATGCTTCTTCGCGAACTTTCTCGCCAGTGATCGCTGGGTATTTTTGTCATCTTGAGCGGAGCATTTGAATTGGCTGGCGAATGGGAGTGATGAGGTCTCCAGCGAAGCTATTCCTCCAATTTCGGCGCCAGGGTGCGCTGCCGCATCAGCACTAATGAGCGCTGTGCGAATGGAAGATAAATCAGGGCCGCGGTAATGCCCAGCGCTAGACCCGGCCCGATCTGCGGCGCCAGCAAAAACGGCGAGAGCGCCCACAGTACATCGATCATGAGTATGCCCGGGAAGAGTTTGAGAAACTTGCGACTCAGATCTTTCAGGTCGAACGCCGCCGCCGAAAACAAATACAGACGTACAGGGATGCCGACGGCCGCCGATACGATCAGTACGATAGTTGCCGCTGGATGGCCAAGCACACGGTCAAGCAGATCTTGCGCCGCCGACATCCGGCCCAACGCCGTGATGTAGAAACTCAGATACATGATCTGGATCAGAAGAAACAGAAGGCGCACGTAGCCACTAGACACGGCCGGCAACTCTTCCAGATGGGTAAGTCCGAAAGTCGACGGCGTCACGATGGGTTTCTTGACGTCTTCTTCGAGGCGATGGTTTGCCGCCGATTGAACCGGTACCAGGAAACGATAGCCACGTTTAGCCAATGTCTCAACGAATCGCGGATGCGTCGCCGAGTCGCCCAGTACTTCGCGGATTTTATTGATGATCGTATTCAGGCTGTGGTCGAAATCTACGAAGGTATCCGAGGGCCAGATTTTCTGCCGCAGCTCTTCCCTGGTGACAACCTCTCCATGACGCTCCAGGAGCAGCATCAAGACTTGAAACGGCTGGTCCTGCAATCGCAGCCGCATGCCGGCTTTGCGCAGTTCACCGCTGCTGGCGTCGGCCTCGAACACGCCGAAACGAAATATTCCTTTTTCCACACCGGTCATTGCCCGACATCATAACGTAACCGAACATCCGCCATGGGACGAAAGCAGCTCCGTCCTGCCTTGGCCCAGAAAGTTTGGCCCAGAAAGCTCATTGTCTTGATCTTGCTAGACGAAGCAACCAGTCCAGTTAACTCGCAACGGCTTCACGGCCGGCGGTCGCACCGACCGCAGGCGGAGCGATCACGATCCCATCTCGAAAAGTAACACTGTTGCCGGAAATTGCCGGCACGCGCTCACCCGGAACCAGAATCCCCACCAGGTTCAGCGGACGGAGGGCAGAACACGGCTAACACCTAAATGCCCAGCTGCGCTCGGACAGCCCAGGGGCGGCTGTCCCAACGTGAATTATTGCCGCTGGAATTATTGCCGCTTCCGCCGCTCCGCGGTCCTTATCACACAATCATTTATAATGACCAATTCCACTTCTCCCGGAATCATTCACTATGCATCGTTGGTCACAACTCTTCATTCCTACCCTGCGCGAGGCGCCGGCGGACGCGGAAGTTGCCAGCCACAAGTTTCTGGTGCGGGCTGGCTACATTCGGCAACTGGCGGCGGGAATTTACTCGTATCTTTTTCTGGGCAACCGGTCGTTCAACAAGATTATGGCCATCGTGCGCCAGGAGATGGACCGGATCGGGCAGGAATTTTATTTGCCGGTGCTGCATCCGCGCGAGATTTGGGAGGCCAGCGGGCGCTGGACGCTGATGGGCGACAACCTGTTTCGCCTGAAAGACCGCAAGGGCGCCGACATGTGCCTGGGCATGACGGAAGAAGAAGTGATGACCGAGATCGCGCGCAAGGAACTGCGCAGCTACAAGCAGTTGCCGCAGATCTGGTACCAGATCGCGCCGAAGTTTCGCGACGAGCCGCGGCCGAAGTCCGGGTTGCTGCGGGTGCGGCAGTTCATGATGAAGGACGCGTACTCGTTCGACATCGACGCGGCCGGGCTGGACGCTTCCTACAAGAAGCATTACGACACGTACTGCCGCATCTTTGACCGCTGCGGGTTGAAGTACATGGTGGTGGAGGCGGATTCGGGAGCGATGGGCGGGAAGGAATCGCACGAGTTCATGGTGCGCACGCCGGCGGGAGAAGACCGGATTGTAAGCTGCGACGGCTGCAATTACGCGGCGAACCTGGAGAAAGCCACGGCGAAGCTGGAGGCGGTGGAAGATTTGAAGCCCGAGGGCGACGGCAAGCCGCTTGAGGTGCACACTCCGGGGCAGAAGACGATTGAGGATGTGGCCCGGTTTCTCGGGGTCTCGCCGAAGAACAAGATCAAGACGCTGGCGCTGATGGCGGACGAGAAAGATGAGAAAACCGGCAAGGTGAAGTCGCGGGCGATTGTGGTGCTGATGCGCGGCGACCACCAGCTAAACGAAGCGAAGCTCAACGCCACCGTGGCGCAGGCGACGCGGCCCATGGAAGAGGGTGAGATTAAGGCGCTGTTCAAGTCTCCGGCGGGATACTTGGGGCCGGTGGGAATTGAGTGGGCGAAGGATCTAAAGAAAGATGCGGGGCTTCCAGTGAAAGATGCGGGGCTTCCAGTCCTTCTCGTCGATAGCGCGCTCGAAGGCCGCGCCAACCTGATCGCGGGCGCCAACAAAGAGGACTTCCACCTGAAGAATCTCACGCCGGGGAAAGACTTTCATCCCACGGCGTACGCGGACCTGCGCGCGGTTACCGCGGGCGAAGGGTGTCCGAATTGTGGGAACGCGTTGCGGATCGACACGGCGGTCGAGATTGGGCACATCTTCAAGCTCGGTCACCGCTATTCGGAGTCGATGGGGGCGCGGGTGCTGGACAAGAACGGCAAAGAAGTCACGCCGATCATGGGCAGTTACGGCATCGGCATCGAACGGATTCTTACGGCAGCAGTAGAGCAGAGCAACGACGACAACGGATTCTGGCTGCCGCCCTCGATCGCTCCGTTTGAGATTGTGGTGACTCCTACGAACGTGAAGGACGAGACTCTGCTGAATGCCGCGCTCGACATCGCGGGCCGACTGGACTCCGCCGGATTTGACGTGATCCTCGATGACCGGGACGAACGGCCTGGGGTGAAGTTCAAGGATGCCGATTTGGTCGGTATCCCCTTTAGAATCACGGTGGGAAAGAAGGTTACCGAAGATAGTGTGGAAGTGGTTCTGCGCTCGACTCGCGAAGTGCGCGATGTTAGGATCGCAGCGGTAGTGGAATATTTTCAAGGAGTGCTGCGAGCTCCGGCCTGATTTGCGCCGGCTTTGCGGCGCAGTTTTCAGACTATGGGAACCCTTAAGGCGCTTGGCGGATTTCTCGCGATCATTCTGGTGGTGGTAGCCTGCTTTCAAGTGGGTCCGCCCATAATGGCCAATTACAGTTTTCAGGACGACCTCAGGAATGTCTCGCTGATGGACGGGGCGAACTTCCAAAAGACGGACGAAGACGTCCGCAACGATGTGATGCGCAAGGTCAAGGAGCAGAACCTGCCGATTGAGCCCAAGCAGGTAACCGTGCAGCGGATCAATACGCCCGGCATGTCGGCTCTTTACGTCGCGGCGGACTATTCCGTGCCCATCAACCTCCCGGGCTATTCCTTCGACATGCACTTCACTCCGACCAGCGGAAATAAATAGAAAAGTCTTCGGTGGTCGCCGGCGGTCAGTGCTCGGGACTAGTGCTCGGGGCCAGTAAGCCACATACCCTCGTAGTCAACTAGGTCGCTTCCTCAGGCTGAAGTTGGTGTTTTTAGATCGCTCCGGCAGGCACCCTTCGGCTTAGCCGGTGCCCCTCCCAACCTATTCACCGGATAGCTCGGAGGTCTGCTCCTTAGTCCAGGCGAAGTTGTTTAGCAGGCTGCGGAAAAACTCGCAATCGGTGAAGTACCGTGGAAAAGCGGCGCTTCAGCGGCCTGCGCTGAGCGAAGTCGAATGGGCCGCGTAAAGCCTTCTAAAATCAGCGTGGGCTTTTAGCCCCAGTGGTCGCATTTTGCGTCCACGCCGAGTGTTTCCGCAGCCTGTTAGGCGAAGGGTGAAAAGGACAGACTTGGGCGGTAGGTTCTGAAAGCGCGGCGCAGCCGCCACGACCGTCTCAATGGATATTGATGGGCGCGGGCCGAGTCAGGGTATGACAACTTCGTTCGGGATGGGCGTGACGGGGGAGCAGACGCCAGCCATGAGAACTACGCCGGACCGCAGGCGCCTCCGGGACCATTGCCCGAGGCCGATCCTACTCCCACAAAGACCGGCTGCGACGCCATGCCACGGTAATTCGCTACGACCTGGTAAGAGCCGGTGAGAAGCCAACTGGGCGGCGTGGCCCCAGCGGGATCGTCGGTCCAAGAACAGTCGAAAGGCGTTACGGCCGTCATTAAACCGGTCGCGTTGATGGTGACCGTATTCGGAGGAGCCAGCAGAGCCCCGTTGTTACCGTCGCCTTGCGGTGTAACCGTGTACGTGACAAAGTTTGTGATGTCGACGGTTTTGCCGCTGGTGTAGTTCGCCGTGGCAGCCAGCTGAAGCGTTCCGCCTTCGCCCGCGAGGTTGAAAAAGCCGCCGCTGGAGGCCGCTTTAGACGAGACTGTTACCGACGCCAACTTGTCCGAGGTGCCACATCCGGTTGAGATGAGGGACAGGGCGATAAGCAATGCGGCCAGAATGTTTATACGTTTCACTTGAAAAATCCTCCACACAGATTTCAATTCGAATGTTGTCAGCTTCTAATAATGGAGGCAAGAGAAATGTGTGGTTACCATGCAATCGATTGGTCACGTCCAATAGTCACACGGTGGTTTCGCCGCATGCTGTACAGCCAGACTTCGTCTTCGGATATGTGTGAGCCGTCGCGGCTCGGATACTCTCGCCGCAGGCAGATGGCAGATGTCGAGCTGCTGTGAAATTACCGCGTCCCTAGCGCCTTCGAGCAACATTGTGGAACTGCTCTCCGGCCTCGATAACGGGGGCAATGGTTGACTGAAAACGACGCGCATCGCTGGCAGTCTGTCGGCCAGATTATAAGTGGTCCCAGAACGGCAGTCAGAGATACTGGCCCGCTCACGGGTACCTCGCAGTAGATGAGTCTTCTCTCACTCCGGAGCCAGTGACATTCGTAACGTTGCCACTACGTTACCTTCCACTTACTATCGCGATTGGATAAGAATTTTTTCACGCCCGCGCCGTTCGCAACCGGTGAAGCTCAGGTGGAGGCAGTTCAATGACGACAAAAGCTCGAGCGCTACTCAGTTTGTTGCTGGTGGTGCTGGCAACCATGTTCCTGGTCAATTGCAGTCCCTACTCATGCCGGGTCACGTTCGGTGCTTCGACCTGCACGCCCTCGGGGTCGGGAATTGGCAGCGGCGGCGGTGGCGGCGGCGGAGGCGGCGGTGGCGCGGCTTCGGCATTCGCCTTTGCCGTGGACCAGAACGGCACCATGGACGGCTACACCCTGAATTCAAGCGCCGGGACGTTTCAGCTCACTCCCGGCTACATCGCACCGACGATTCCGCCCAACGATCCTGGCGCAGGCATGGTCATTGCGCAAAAGCAATTCGTGTATGCTGCCTTCGAGCAGTCGGGTGACGAGATCTTCGGATGGTCCGTGAACTCCAGCGGCAGCCTGACGCCATTGAGTGGCTTTCCGATTTCCCCGGTGTTGAATCTCCCCATTGTGGGCTTCAACCAGTACAACCTCGCGACCAACCCGGATGGGACGCTACTGTTTGTGTCGGACACGGCCAGCGAGGAAATCCTTGTCTACCAGATCAGCAGTTCGGGTGCGCTAACGGCAGTCGGAGTTCCGGTCTCGACTGCGCCGGTAGAACCCGGGAATCTGACGACCGATGGACTGGGTAACTTTCTTTATGTGTCGGAAGATGTAAGTGGTAGTCATACAGGAGTGGAGGTCCTGGCATATTCGATCGGCACTGGCGTAAACGCCGGCGTGCTTACGGCACTGCCATCGACGGCAGGGAATCCCTTCCCCTTTCCTATGTGGCAGTTGCAAGGGGATGCCAGTGGAAAGTATCTCATCGGCACGACCGGGAATACGGTCTCCTTCAGCGGATTGGACGACAAGCACCTGTATGTCTTCAGCATTCAGCAGAGCGGAGCGAATGCAGGAGCCATTACGCAGGTCGGGGCACCGTTTGCTACCTTCAACTCGCCCTTCAACATTGCAGTCCAGCCGGCTTCCAGTGGCGGGGAATTCGTCTACTCGTTCAGCTTCAACGATGCTAGAACCGGGTACAACCCGGTCGAAGGCTTCCAATTAGATACGGCGAGCGCAGCGCTCAGTGCGATTACCGGGTCTCCCTTTAGCAACATCGCCACGGGTCATTGGGGCCAGTTTGATCAAAGCGGAGCGTTCTTGTTCGTTTACAGCAGCAGCAGCGTGGTCAGCGGCGTCACCGGGACGCAGTTGGGAGTTTTAGACGTGAGTTCCACCGGCGTTCTGACGCAGCCGATCTCTCCGGCAACTCTGACGACGCCGGGATATTGGGCGGTGACGGATCCGCAGTGAAGACTCTTCGTGCCCGCGTGCGTTGCTGAATCCCTGGTTGTTGATAGCTGAGAGACCCGCATAAACTGCGGGTCTCTTTTTGTTGCGGGCGTGGTTTGCGGGCACAGCGGTACAATGGGAAAACGCATCCTGGCATTTCGCAGTCGTGAAAACCGGGGCACGGAGGCCGGCGAAGGAACGAGCAGGCGGTTCAAACCTTTGGCGCGCCCCATCGTCTGATCGGCAGGCAGTTTTTTGGGGCGGGTGTACGAATCCAAACATGGCCGTTAAGATCAAGATTCCTAAGGGTGGAAGCGGCGGAGGCAAAGGCGGCAAGAGATGGCGCGGCCTGCCGCGCGATCCGGTAATTCGAGCCGCGCTGGTCGTTTTTCTGGTGGCGGCGATCGGCGTGGGCGGGTTCGTTTGCTACTTCTACATCAAGTACGACCGCATCATTGCGCAACGCTTCCGGTCGCCGGTCTTCAGCAATTCGGCCAAAATCTATGCCCTGCCCCGAACAGTGCATGACGGCGACAAGGCGGACGCCAGGGAAATCGCGGCGTTGCTGCGCCGGGCCGGCTACTCCGATAAGGACGGCCAGTCGCAGCTTGGCAGCTTTCGCTTCGTAAGCGACGGGATCGAGATCACGCCGGGGCCGGATTCCTACCACAGTCCGGAAGCGGCCCGCATCACGATTCACGATGGCCGGGTTGGCCGCATCGTTAGCCAGGGCAACGATCTTTCCGCCTACGAGTTGGAACCTCAACTGGTGACCGCGTTGTTCGACTCCGAACAGCGCTCCAAGCGCCAGGTGGTGAAGTACACCGACATTCCTAAAGTGATGGTCGACGCGGTGCTGGCCATCGAAGACCGGCGTTTCTTCGAGCACAGCGGGGTGAACTTCATCCGCATGTTTGAAGCGGGATGGATCGATTTGACGCGGCAACGGCACGAGCAGGGCGGTTCGACCATCACCATGCAGCTTTCGCGCGGCTTCTTCCTGACGCCGGAAAAGACCGTTCGGCGCAAGCTGACGGAGATGCTGATCGCCGAGGAACTGGAACAAAAGTTCAGCAAGCGGCAGATTTTCGAGTTCTACGGCAACTGGGTAAACCTGGGGCAGCGCGGATCGTTCGCCATTGGCGGATTTGGCGAGGCATCGCGAGCGTATTTCAACAGGGACTTGAAGGACATCACGCTGCCGGAGGCGGCGTTGCTGGCCGGCATCATCCAGGGGCCGAGCCGGTTGTCGCCCTATCGCCATCCCGAGCGCGCCCTGGAGCGGCGCAACCTGGTGCTGGATTCGATGGTGGAAACCCACGCCATTACCCGGGAACAGGCGGATAAGGCCAAGGCCTCTCCGCTGAAGCTGGCGCCGCCGAACGTGGAGGCCAGCGACGCCCCCTATTTCGTCGATATGGTGCGGGACACGCTGATCAACAAATTCAGCGAACATGAACTGAACGACCAGTCCTACCGCATTTACACCACGCTCGATCCGGATCTGCAGAAGGCGGCGGCGCAGGCGGTAGAGATGGGCATGAAGCTGGTGGACGATCAGGTCACCAAGATGCGCACCCGGCGCGTGAAGACGGGCAAGAAAGTGGAGACACGCGTGGCCCAGGGTCCGCAGGCGCAGGTGGCGCTGGTTGCGCTCGACCCCCACACCGGCGCGGTGCTCGCTTTGGTCGGAGGAAGGGATTACGGTTTCAGCCAGTTGAATCATGCTCTGTCGAAGCGGCCGACGGGTTCCATCTTTAAGCCGTTCGTCTATGCCGCCGCGATGAATACGGCGCTCGACGGCTCACCCACCGTGATCACGCCAGCCTCCACGGTGACCGATGCCCCTTCCAGCTTCGCGTATGGAGATCAGATCTACGAGCCGCGCAACTATAAAGAGGAGTACCACGGCGATGTCACGCTGCGCTATGCGCTGGCCATGTCGCTGAACAACGCGACCGTGAAGGTGGCGGAGGAAGTGGGCTACGACAAAGTTGCGGAGCTGGCGAAGTCGGCGGGAATCGCTTCGGTGAAAGCGACGCCGGCCATGGCGCTGGGCTCCTACGACGCCCCTCCGCTGGAAATGGCCGGAGCCTACACGCCATTCGCCAACAATGGCATGCGTCTTTCCCCAATCCTGGTGAACTCGGTGCGCAATGCCACAGGCGACGTGGTTGCGAACTTCCAGACGGACCAGCGGCAAGTGCTTGACCCACGCATCGCCTACATCATGACCACGATGATGGAAGGCGTGATCAACAATGGGCTGGGCTACACGGCCGTTCGCTTGCGCGGCTTTACCTTGCCGGCCGCGGGCAAGACTGGCAGCTCGCACGATGGCTGGTTCGCCGGCTACACCTCCAACTTGTTGTGCGTCGTTTGGGTGGGATACGACGACTATAGCGATCTGCGGCTGAGCGGCGCGCAGACCGCCGCGCCCATCTGGACCGAGTTCATGAAGAAGGCCGCCGCGCTGCCGCAGTATTCCGACATGAAGGGTTTCGCGCAGCCCACCGGCGTGGTGGACGTGCAACTGGACAAGGCCACGAACCGCCTGGCGACGCCGATGTGTCCAGACGATTACGTGGCAGCCTTCGTAGCGGGCACGGAGCCGCGCGAGACCTGCGATCAGCAGAGCGGCGCCGCGGGATTTTTCTCCCGCTTCTTCGGCGGCGGAGAGAAGGCCTTGCCACCTCCGAACTCGGCGAACGGACAAGACCCGCAAAACTCCGATCCGCCAAAGAAGAAGGGATTCTTCGGCAAAATCGCCGGAATCTTCAAGGACGACAAATCGTCCACCCCGCCGCCCAAGCCCCCAGACGCCAGCCAGAACGCACCCCACTGAGGCTTTCCGCTCATTCCAACTCCCGAGGGTGCCCCGTCCTTGTCGCTCCGCTTTTTGGAGCGACAGGGCGGGGGTTTTGATCTTGACGCCCGAGCTGCGGCGTCACGCCGAGCGACTCTCTCTTCCGCGCCGTCCACTGCGACTCAATCTGCACCACGCCCTCGACTCCGGAAACATAGTGACGGAAGCTGCTACACACCCACTGCTCCGGGCTCGACACCAGCCCTCTTCGTACCGGATTGCGATGAATGTAGCGTAACTTCTCGATCCGCTTGGCCTCGCTCCACACATTGAAATCGTAATACCGAGGCTGCCAGAAAGAACCGCCCTCCGGCTCGCGGATCTGCCGGGCAACATTCTGCTTCAACATTTGCAGCGCGAGCGAGAGTTTTCCCCGTTCCGGTTCGGTGATGAGCAAGTGAACGTGCTCGGGCATGACTACATATCCCGCGACGTAGAACCCATACCATTGCCGCGTCCGCTCCAGAGTTTGCTCGAAGATGTCGCGGGCTCGCGGCGCGCCCAGACGAGGCGCCCGCTGGTAGCAGCTAAACGTGACAAAGTGCAGACAGCGCGCCTCCTGAAATCGTTTGAGACCCCATGGCATGCCGACTCAATCGTATGCCGGGGTGGGGGACGCACAGTCTTGATCGGAAAATAATTTCTCGCCCTCTTCCGAGAATAGGAAAATGGAGAGGAAGTCAAAGTCCCCGCCCTGTCTCCGCAAAAGGCGCGGAGACAAGGACGGGGCACCCGCATCTTTAGATTGTGATTTCGATTTTGACCTCGTTTCCCGATCTTGACCGTCACCGCCCAATCCAGACGCCCGAACCACGAGGGTGCCCCGTCCTTGTCTCTCCGTTCTCTGGAGAGACAGGGCGGGAATTTTGACTTACACCATCCGCGACCGCGAACCGATCCAGAAAGGCTGGGCCAGCCCCCGGCGATCTTCAAGCTGTTCGGTGTCTTCTCTAGACTCTCGCTATACATCCTGCTAGTGACTAACTCCATTGCCGGTGGGCTGACGGCATTCTTCATCTACCTCGCAGGATGCAAACATGTTTCGCCCTTGGTTGGATTGCTTGCCGCTTGGGCCTGGGCAGTCCTGCCCATCATCGCACTAACGGACACCACTTTGTCGAATTATGCTTTCGCGACGCTCGCGGTGGTTCTCTGGTTGAATTTTGTTCCCGATCTCGCGCCGAAAGCTTACAACTGGGCTTGGCTCGGCATCGCGACTGGACTAATGCTGTTGCTGAATCCCATGCTCGCGTTACTCGTTCCTGCAACCGTCTTATCGTTGCGTAAAAAGCAAGCCGTCGTCGTGGCGGCCATTGCATTATTAGTGTTAACTCCTTGGTATGTTCGGAATTACCGCGTAATGCATCATTTCTACCCCGCGCTGCGCGATAACCTTGGGATGGAACTCTATCTCGGCAATCACGCGGGAATGTCGGGAACTTGCGATTACTGGACCGGGAAATCACCCTACGGCGGCGAACTGCCCAAAATCGGCGAGGCTCGCTTCTTCGAACTGCGACGAAGCGACGCCATTGAGTTCATACAATCAGCGCCGAAAGGCTTCGCAGTGCGCAGCCTGAAGCGTTTTGCTCAATTCTGGTTGAGTCCGTGGCCGATTTTGTACATCCCGCTGCTGTTCTTGGCCGCCTGGGGGACTCTATTCGTTCCGAGTCCTCTTGCAGTGTTTGCGCTAATGTTATTCATGGTCTATCCGCTCGTCTTTTACGTTACGCAGACCGCTTGGCCGACAGCCTACAGACATCCCATTGAGCCCATGATATTGCTGATGGCAGCGACGGCTACAGTTAGGATTTATATGCGCGAAATTCATAGGCCTGATGCGCGGCGCACACGGGCACGCCGATCGTCCAACTACCCATCGCAGGCAACGAGTCGTGGCGGGTGGCCCAGCCTATGATTCTTGGTTTCTTGTCCTCCGCAAAACTCTGGGTGCCCCATCATCGCGTTCTTTGCGAGGGTGGGCGCGATGCTGCCGACAGCATGGTTGTAGCTCCGCTGCGCTAACACTCCGTTGGATTCTACTGACTCGCTCCCAAATATTTTCCACAACCCCTATGTGACATCTGACCTTGTGCCGACCACAAAATTGCGCGATCATGGTCGAGGCCGTGACGGTCGGGTGAACCCGCATCGTCGCGCCGCTAAGTCCTTTGTTTCACGGATTTTAGTATCTAAGTTCTTTGACATCCGGATTTTACGGGGAATTTCCTGCTAACTCCATGATTCCAATAGACCCCAGGGGGGGAGGGGGGATCGACACTATCGGGCTCGCGCAAGGCAAAGTATCCCGCTCCAGGAAGATCGCCCAAACTTTATTTCAGTTAGAAATCCGCAGCCTGACTCGCCGTGGCACGCAGACTCAAAAATCTTCGCCGCCCGGCGAAAACTGTGGCAGAATGGCCTCGTTGGAACTGGTCGCCTTGGGGGTGTGTATGTCCTGCCGAAAGACCTGTCTGATTCTCCTCCTCTTTGTAATTTCCTCAACCGCCGCACTGGCGCAAGTTTCTCATTCGGAGCAGGTGCAGATTGCGCCCCCTTTGATTCGCGCCATCGATCCACCGGCCCCGGACGCAACCGCGGCGGATCTGGAGCGGCAAGCCGACCGGTTGCGCGTGGACAAGCTCTATCTCGACGCCCTCGACTATTACCGCGCGGCGCTGAGTAAGAAGGCGAATGACGCGCGCTTGCTGAATAAGATTGGCATCACGGAGCTCATGATGCAGCGCTATAAGGAGGCGCGGAAATCCTTCGAGCGCGCCATCCGCTCCGATCGCGAATTCGCCGATGCCTACAACAATCTGGGCGCGGTTCTCTACGAGGGCAAGAAATACGGACCGGCGATCAAGCAGTACGACAAGGCGATTGCGAGGGACAACAGTTCGGCGTCGTTCTTCAGCAATCTGGGCGCCGCTTATTTCTCCAAGCGGGAATTTGATCCCGCAGTGGCGGCTTACCAGCGTGCGCTGGAATTAGATCCCGAGGTATTTGAGCGCTCCTCGAGGAGTGGCGTGCAGGCGCAACTGCCCAGTCCCGAGGATCGCGCCCACTATGACTACACCGTCGCCAGGTTGTACGCCAAGATGGGCTTTTCGGACCAATCGCTCGAGTATTTGAAGAGGGCGATGGAAGCTGGCTACAAGGACCTCAAGAACGTGTACAAGGACGTGGAGTTTGCCGAGCTGCGAAAAAATCCGCGCTTCACGGAGCTCATGGCCTCGAAGACGCCGGTGATCCCGGATTAGCGTAGGCCGTACTAGCGTAGGCCGGATCTAGCGTAGGGATGACCCTCCCCAACGTCGCCGCATTTGAGCACGAGCGCGTCGATCACGTGGGCGCTGGCCGCGTTGCACCGGAATTACAAAGTTTTACAAAATTAGACGGAACTTCGTTGAGTTCTGGGGTTTAATCATTGTAAATACTCCTGAAAACAACAGGGTGAGTAAGGAGAAACGGTAGCCCATCGGATGCTGACCCGAGCACGCCCCAAGCAAGCATCCGGTGGGCTTTTTGCTTTAGCCGTTGCCGCGGGGGGTTGGAGTCAAGAGCTAAAGGCTGACAGCTAAGATCTTCCGGTCGGACTTCTCTCGCCGATGTAGGCTTCGACCACACGCTTCCATTTGCCCTGGGCTTTGAGAATGAACTCGACGGCATCGCGCAGCGCGCCGTCGCCGCCGGCGTGCGGCGTAATGTAGTGGGCTTCCTTCTTCACTTCGGCGCGTGCGTTCTTCACGGCGATGGCGAGTCCTCCGGCGCGCATGGCGGGAAGATCGATCACGTCGTCGCCGACGAAAGCCGCTTCGTCCGGCTTCAGTCCTGCCTTTTTCACGACCTCGTCGAAACAGGTGCGTTTGTCGTGCACGCCTTGATAGACGTATTCGAGTTTCAGGTCGCGGGCACGGAGCGCGACCGTTTCAGAAACGCGCTTGGTGATGAGTCCGGTCTCGATGCCGCCGAGCCGGGCCAGTGAGATCGATGCGCCGTCGTGGGAATGGAAGCCTTTGAACTCAATCATGCTCGGCTGCGATCCGGCAGGAGATGGCAAGAAGAATAGTTTGCCGTCGGTGAGGACGCCATCTACGTCGAAGAGAAGGAGCTTGATTTTGCGGGCGCGGGCTTGGACGGAGAGTTTTGGCATCGCGGGAATTTTAGCATTGCGGCCGGGCTGTGGTTCATGAGCGGGCAATCCATAAGATCGGAAAGCACCGCCCGAGTTTCTCGAAGTCGCGGTCTGCGGTAACGAGCGTGGCCTTTTGCACGGCCGCGAGGGCCGCGGCTACGCAATCCACATAGGGGATTTTATGAAGCGCCTTGAGCTCCCCAGCCTTAAGTGCCTGAGTTAGATTATCCCTCGTCCAATGTAGCTGGACACTGGCTTCGCGGCGAACATTTTACGAAACTCCATCTTCCGGCTACAATGTCCCAATGCAGTCCCTTCCTGCGTCGCTGACCTGGGCACATCCTCTGGTGGCGGAGTGGTTTATGCAGCGGTTTGCCACGCCCACCGAACCGCAGGAGCAGGGATGGCCGCACATTCTGGCCGGGCGGAACACGCTGATTTCCGCGCCCACCGGATCGGGCAAGACTCTAGCTGCGTTTCTGGCGTGCATTGACCGGCTGGTGCGCAAGGCGCTGGCGGGTGATCTTGCCGATCGTACGGAAGTCCTATACATCTCGCCGCTGAAGGCGCTGGGTAACGATATCCAGAAAAACCTGGAAGTGCCGCTGGGAGAAATCCTGGCGATGGCCGGGGAGCGCGGGCTGCTCATGCCGGAAATTCGCACCGCCGTCCGCACCGGCGACACACTGATGCACGAGCGGCGCGCCATGCTGAAACGTCCGCCGCATATTCTGGTCACCACGCTGGAGTCGCTCTACATTTTGCTCACCGCCGACAAGAGCCGGGCGATTCTGCGCGACGTCGAGACGGTGATCGTCGATGAAATCCATGCGGTGGCCGACGACAAGCGCGGGGCACACTTGACGCTGTCGTTGGAGCGGCTGGAAGCGCTGACTTACAAAGCGCCGGTGCGGATCGGGCTTTCCGCTACGCAAAAGCCGATTGAAGAAGTCGCGCGCTTTCTGACCGGCCAAGGACAACGCAAGTTGGGATCCCGGCGCGGGGCTCCGGAGACCTCAGCGGCTGAAGCCGAGCTTCCTGGCGCACAGTCTGCGGCACGACTGAAGTCGTGCCCTTCCCGATTCGATCCCGCGTCCGATTCCGTTTCGCAGGCTTCCGATGCGGTGATCGTGAACATCGGGCACAAGCGGACGCTTGATCTGGCGGTCGAAGTTCCGCCCATGCCGCTGGGGCCGGTGGCTTCGAACGAAATGTGGGACGAGGTCTATAACCGGCTGGTGGCGCTGGTCGAGCAACATCGCTCGACACTCGTATTTGTGAACACGCGGCGCATGGCGGAGCGCGTGGCGCATCACCTGGGCGAGCGCATTGGGGAAGAGAATGTGGCGGCGCACCACGGCAGTCTCTCGCGCAAGCTGCGCCTGGCGGCGGAAAAGAAACTGAAAGATGGCCAGGTGCGAGTGCTGGTGGCGACTGCGTCGCTCG
Source organism: Acidobacteriaceae bacterium (assembly GCA_003131585.1). Taxonomy (GTDB): domain Bacteria; phylum Acidobacteriota; class Terriglobia; order Terriglobales; family Acidobacteriaceae; genus Sulfotelmatobacter. Next base: position 206,165 of record PKVW01000056.1, on the reverse strand, counting down.
AACTTGGAATTGACATCGGAACGGTGGATCTGGTTGTGCAGATCAATTCGCCGCGAGCGATTGCGGTGACGTTGCAGCGCGTGGGCCGGTCCGGACACTGGCGCGGGGCGGTCCCGAAAGGACGCTTGTTTGCCACGACTCGCGATGATTTGATCGAGTGCGCCGCTCTGGTGCGCGCGATCCGGCAGGGCGATCTGGACCGGCTGATGATTCCGGAGTCTCCACTGGATGTGCTGGCACAGCAGATGGTGGCGGCGTGTTCCGCCGAAGAGTGGAGCGAGGATGACATGTTTGCGTTGGTGCGGCGCGCGTATCCGTATCGCAATTTAGCGCGTGCGACCTTCGATTCGATTCTGGAGATGCTGGCCGAGGGCATCGCCTCGCGGCGCGGGCGTTACGGCGCGTATCTGCACCGGGATCGAGTGAACGGCAAGCTGCGGCCGCGGCGCGGGGCCCGGCTGGCGGCGATCACCAGCGGTGGAGCGATTCCGGACAACTCGCTCTACGCCGTGGTTGCGGAGCCCGCTGGCCTTGTGGTGGGCACGGTGGACGAAGACTTTGCGGTGGAGAGCAATCGCGGCGACATTATGCTGCTGGGAAACACGTCGTGGATGATCCGCCGGATCGAAACCAACGCTGGCCGCATGCTGGTGCAAGATGCGCACGGCGCGCCCCCGAGCGTGCCGTTCTGGCGAGGTGAGGCTCCGGCGCGCACCGAAGAGCTCTCGGCGCACATTGGAACACTGCGGGAGAAAATCAGCGGGATGCTGCCGCATACTTCGCCGGTGGGTTTCTCCGCGACGCAACCCGACGTGGCCACGGCGGTGGGCTGGCTGAAGGATGAGTGCGGGCTGGACGATTCCGGCGCGGAGCAGGCGATTGAGTACATTTTGCAAGGCCGGGCCGTCCTGGGCGCGGTTCCGACGCAGACGACCGTGATTGCAGAGCGCTTCTTCGATGAGGGCGGCGGCATGCAGCTTGTGATCCACGCGCCCTTCGGCGGACGCATCAACAAGGCTTGGGGACTGGCTCTGCGCAAGCGCTTCTGCCGGGGCTTTAACTTCGAGTTGCAGGCTGCGGCCACCGACAACGGTCTGAACATCGCTCTAGCCGAGCAGCACAGCTTCCCGCTGGCAGACGTGTTTCATTTTCTGCAGGCGGAGACCGTGCAGCCGATTCTGGAACAGGCGGCGCTGGATTCTCCGATCTTCGCCACGCGCTGGCGCTGGGATGCGAACCGGGCGCTGGCGCTACTGCGCTTTCAAAACGGAAAGAAGGTTCCGGCGCAGATTCAGCGGATGCGCTCCGACGATTTGCTGGCTTCCGTTTTTCCCGAGGCGGCCGCCTGCCAGGAGAACATCGCTGGCGACATTCAGATTCCCGACCATCCGCTGGTGGGCGAAGTGATGAAAGACGTGCTCACCGAGGCGATGGATATTGACGGGCTGAAGTTTGTGCTGAGCGGATTGGCGGACGGGCGGATTCGTTGTCTCGCGGTCGACACGCCGGTCCCGTCGCAGTTTTCGCACGAGATTCTGAATGCGAATCCGTACGCCTATCTCGACGACGCGCCGCTGGAGGAGCGGCGGGCACGCGCGGTACAAATGCGGCGGATGCTGCCGGAATCGGTGCTCGAAGAAGTGGGAGGGCTCGATCCGGCGGCGATTGCGCAGGTGCGGGAAGAGGCCTGGCCGGACGTGCGCGATGCGGATGAGTTGCATGACGTGTTGCACACGCTGGTGGCGCTGCCGCTGAGTGACCGCAACGTCGCCGGCGAGTGGAAGTTTTACTTCGAGCGATTGTCCGGCGAAGGGCGCGCCGCAACTGCCATATGCGGCGACCGGGTCTATTGGGTAGCGGCGGAGCGTGCCAAGACTTTTTCAGCGTTGTTCCCCGAGGCAAGATTTGCGCAGGAATTGGCTGACGTGGAAACGGCAGTCCCTGCTCGCGATGATGCTTTGTTTACGCTGGTTACGGGATGGATGTCGCATCTGGGGCCGACTACCGCGACACAGCTCGGGGAGACTTTGGGGATTCCCGCTTCCGAGATCTCAAACGTTCTTCTTCGCATGGAAGCGAGCGGGACGATCCTGCGGGGAAACTTTAGCGGCGACGTTGCGCGGGCGAGTCGCCTGCACCCACACGAGATGCCCGCGCAGCGCGAGACTGTCGAGCTGCGCTCGACTGGACAGCCGGGAGCGGCTGTCCCCACACAAGCGACCGAGACCGAATGGTGCGAGCGGCGGCTGCTGGCGCGCATCCACCGGCTGACGGTCGCCACCCTGCGCAAGCAGATCGAGCCAGTCACGGCGGCGCAATTCATGCAATGGCTGCTGCGCTGGCAACATGTGGCTGCGGGTACACAGGTTACGGGCGAGAGGGGTACGCTCGAAGTGCTGCGGCAACTGCAAGGCTTTGAGATTCCGGCCAATGCATGGGAGCGGCAGGTGCTGGCCCGCCGCGTTGTGGACTACGATCCCAAATGGCTCGACCAGCTTTGCCTTACGGGGGCGGTGGGTTGGGGAAGGTTGTCGCCGCACCCTGCGACGTTGGAGTCTTTCAATCCGAACCGTGGAACCGAGGTTCAAGCAGGTGCGGCGCCGCGCCAGCGCCGGGTGATTCCCACCAGCGTCGCGCCCATCACGTTCTTTGTCCGGGAAGATGCCGACTGGATGACGCCGCGGCATCCAGGCGCGGAACATGCCGGAAACAATGGACTGAGCCACGGAGCGCAGATGGTGCTCGATTTTCTGCGGCAGCGCGGCGCGTCGTTCTTTGCCGATATCGTACGCGGCACGGAAAAGCTGAAAGCGGAAATCGAGACGGCGCTTTGGGAACTGGTGGCCGCCGGACTGGTCACCGCCGATGGCTTCGACAATTTGCGCTCGCTGATCGACCCCAAGAGGCGGGCTGGGCAGGGCAGCGGGCGCACGACGCGTCCGCGGCACAACGCTGGACGGTGGGCGCTGCTGCACACCGATGAAGTTGTGGAACGGCCTCGCGCCGTGGAAGCGGCGTGTTGGATGCTGCTGCGGCGTTACGGCATTGTTGTAAGGGATGTTTTGGCGCGGGAGGCAAACTTGCCGCCGTGGCGCGAACTGCTGACAGGCTTCCGCCGGCTTGAGGACCGTGGCGAGATTCGTGGCGGCCGCTTCGTGGATGGATTTATTGGCGAGCAGTTCGCCCTGCCGGTTGCGGTGGAGTCGGTGCGGGCGTTGCGCAAGCTCGACTCCGTGCAGGGAACGATCGCGCTGTCGGCGGCCGATCCGCTGAACCTGGTGGGGATTCTGGTTCCGGGTGAACGCGTGCCCGCAATCTCCGGCAACAGCGTTACTTTCCGAGATGGGGCGGCGATCGCTCTGCCTGTTGCAGTAGCCAGTAGCGAGTACCGAGCAGAAACGGCTTGAATGTTCCCACCGGAACATATTGCAATATGTTCCAGTCCCCTTCCCTAGCTAAATTGACGATCGGATGCTCACATGTGCCTCTGGGAGACCATCGGCAAATCCTTTCGCGGGGCTAAAGCCCACTCATTTTCTCCGCTTTATGGCACGACTAGAAATGGTGCCCTTCCCAAGCGCTTTCCCTGCACTACATCCTGCACATTTCCCACGCTATGGCGTGTAGCCCGCGCCGCGCAGAACTTTTCCCGGCAGCGCTCCCGTCATCTTGCGTTGCTCGATCACCGGCACGCCATTCACCAGCACGTAGTCCATCCCCTCGGAAAGCTGATTCGGATTGTCGAACGTGGCGAGATCGCGCACGGTCGCGGGATCGAAGATGACGACATCGGCCCACATGCCGGCCTTGAGAACACCGCGATCCGTAAAACGCAGGCGCTGGGCCGGCAAGGCGGAAAATTTGCGGATGGCGTCTTCCAGCGTCAAAACTTTTTCTTCGCGAACATACTTGCGCAGGACGCGCGGGAAGGTTCCATAGGCGCGCGGATGCGGATGCTCCTGGCCCAGAATGCCCTCCGGCGAAGTTCCGGAGGAGTCGTTGTCGATGGCGACCCAGGGCTGTTGCAGCGCGAGCGTGACATCGGGTTGTGACATGCCGAAGACGGCAACGCCCGCATATGGATCTTCGATGAGGAAATCGAGGAGAGAGTCGATGGGTTCTTTGTTCCACAGCTTGGCGATTTCGGAAAGGCGCTTGCCCTGGAAGGAAAGCATTTTTGGATTCTGCACGACGCCGATCATGATGGCGTCGGGTCCGGGAATCTCCTGCCATTCGTTGTCCCAATCTTTGGAGGGCGTCAGCATATCTTTGCGGATGCGCTCGCGCATGGCCGGGTCTTTGAGGCGCTCGACCAGTTTCGCGGCGCCGCCACTGTGGGCCCACGCCGGAACGAAAGCCGAGAAATCGTTGAACCAGGCGGTGTAAGCGTAAGTATCGGCGGTGACGTCGGTGCCGGCGAGGCGCGCGGCGTTGATCTTGGCGACGACTTCGGGCATGCGTCCCCAGTTATTCTTGCCGGCAACTTTGATGTGCCAGATTTCCACGGGGACGTGGGCCTCGCGGCCGATGCGCAGGGCTTCGTCAATGGCTTCGAGCACGGAATCGCTTTCGTCGCGCATGTGGGTGGAATAGATGCCGCCGAACTTTCCGCCTTCGGCGGCGAGAGCGATCAGTTCCTCCGTCCTGGCATACGGTGCGGGAGCGTATTCGAGCGCGGTGGAGACGCCGACCGCGCCGTCTTTCATAGCTTCGCGGACGAGCGCTTTCATTTGTTCAAGTTGTTCGGGTGTGGGTTGCTTGTTGTCGTCGCCGAGCACGATGCGGCGGACCTGCGTGGCGCCCACGTAGCTGGCCAGGTTGATGCCCATGCCCTGCTTTTCCAGACGGGCGAAATACTGGCGGAAGGTGCGCCAGTCGGGAGTGATGTGGTAGTGCTCGTAGCCGGGGCGATCGATCCGGATGATGGCATCGTTGAGCGGGGCCGCGGAGCCGCCTTCGCCCGTAATCTCCGTCGTGATGCCCTGATAGATTTTCGAGGGCAGGCGCGGTTCGACGAGGATCGAAAGTTCGGACTGGCCCAGCATGTCGATGAAGCCGGGTGCGACGACCTTGCCGGCGGCGTCGATTGTCCGCTTGCGGGGTGACGGGGCGAGATTTCCGATGGCGGCGACTTTTCCGTCGCGGATGCCGACGTCGCCGGAACACCAGGGGGAACCGGTGCCATCTATGATGTGGCCGTTGGTGATGACGAGATCGAAAGCGGCGGTTGTCGATTGCGCCGGCAACAGGCGGGCTGCCGCGAACAGTAGCGTGATCAGAAGTAAGAAATTCAGTCTGTGAAACTTCATCGGTTTCCTTTTTTCGACGACTGCTGAAAACGCCTGGAGCGGGCACACAGTTCGCAATCGGCCTTCGACGCCTTGCGACAAAGAAGTGACGCGAATTATAAAGCAATCGGGGGCGGAGAGGTTCCCTGGAATGCTTCGGCTCAGACCTGTCTTGCCACTTCACCCCCGAAATCCGCGCGCTGCGTGGTAGTATCGACGATACTTTCGCATGACGCCGCAACCTGTGAATTTGGGCGCTGTGGTTCCGTTGTGCCTCTCTTTTTTTTACGACTCGTTGAAAACCGATGACAGCTTCGACCAAATTGCGTAAACGCGTGCTCAGCGGCATGCGCTCGACCGGCAAACTGCACCTGGGAAACTACGTGGGCGCGCTCGACAATTGGGTGCGCATGCAGGATGAGTATCAATGCTTCTTCGAAGTGGCCGACTGGCACGCGCTCACGACGGACTACGCCGATACTTCGCGGGTGAAAGAGAATTCGCTGGAAGTGGCGCTCGACTGGTTCGCGGCGGGGCTCGATCCGGAGAAATCCGTGATCTTCATCCAGTCGCACGTCCCGGCGCACGCCGAGCTGCACCTGCTGTTTTCCATGATCACGCCGCTGGGCTGGCTGGAGCGGGTTCCCACCTACAAGGAGCAGCGCGAGAACATCAAGGATAAAGATCTGGGCACGTATGGGTTTCTGGGCTATCCCGTGCTGCAGTCGGCGGACATACTGATCTACAAAGCGGAGGTAGTTCCGGTGGGCGAGGATCAGGTGGCGCACATCGAACTCACGCGGGAGATTGCGCGAAGGTTCAACAGTTTTTACGGACAGCGCGGAGATGTCTTCCCCGAGCCGCAATCGTTGCTCACGCTTGCGCCCAAGCTGCCGGGCACCGATGGGCGCAAGATGTCAAAATCGTATGGCAACACCATCCTGCTGACCGATCCGGAGGCGGTGGTCCGGCAGAAGCTGAAGACGATGGTGACCGACCCGGCGCGCGTGCGGCGCTCCGACCCCGGAAATCCGGATGTGTGCCCGGTGGGGGATCTGCACAAGATTTTTAGCGACCGCGCTACGATGGATAAAGTGAACGTCGGCTGCCGGTCCGCTGGCATTGGCTGCATCGAGTGCAAGAGCTGGGCGGCCGATGCTCTGGTGCAACTGCTGCATCCGATGCAGGAGCGGCGCAAGAAATTCGAGGAGAATCCGCGGCTGGCTTGGGATATTCTGGAGGCGGGCACGGCGCGGGCTCGTCAGGCGGCGGCCGAGACCATGGACGATGTGCGCGAGGCCATGGGAATGTCGCTTGCGTATGAGTCACCGGCGGCCAAGGGTGCGAAGTAGGAAAGATGGGAAGTAGGATGGAAGACAGAATCATTACCTCCGAGGACAACGCGCCGGGGCCGGCCTTGCCGGTGCTCGTTGCGAATCCTCGCTCTGCCGCGGCGCCGGTGAAAGAATCAGATCGCCAGTCGGCGAAGAAAGAAGAGAGCGATTCTCCGTTTGCGGTTTCGGTCAGCGATGTATACGAAGGCCCACTGGACTTGCTGCTCGATCTGATTCGCAAGCAGGATATCGACATCTACGACATTCCGATCGCCCGCATTACGGCGCAGTATCTCGCCTACGTGGAAAAGATTCGCGAGCTGGACGTGAATGTAGCGGCCGACTTCATCTATATGGCTGCGGTGCTGATTCACATCAAATCGAAGATGCTGCTGCCGCGCGATCCGTCGGCGAAAGCGGAGGAGCTGGAAGATCCGCGCACGGAGTTGGTGAACCGGCTGCTCGAGCACGAAAAGTTCAAGTCGGCGGCGCAGATGCTCCTGCAGAAGCAGCAGATCGAAGATGCGGTGCTGACGAATCCGGCGTTGAAGGAATTCGTCGATGCCGAAGGCGCCGAGCCGGAGATGGCCGCGGACGTGATCGATCTGGTGAAGACGTTCCAGCAAATCCTGGAGCGGGTACGCACCCGGCCAGTGATCAACGTGGACGAGGAAACGGTCACGGTGGGCCAGATGATTGACTATCTGCGACGACGGCTGGCTCTCGAAGACCGGCCCATCCGGCTGAAGCAGCTTCTGATGCGCGTGCCCTCGCGGCAGACGCTGGTGTGCATGTTCTTGGCGCTGCTGGAGATGGTGCGGCTGCAGGCGATCCAGGTTCGGCAGGACCAGATGTTCGGCGAGATTGCGGTGCGCAAACACACCGGGTTCGACGCTATCATGGCAGAGCAGGCCGCTGTGCGCGACGATTGGAGATGAAAGAACAGTTGCCAGTGACCAGTCATCAGTTGCCAGTCGCGACTGCCGACTTTTATTGCTAACCGACGACTGACACCTGACCTATGAGTTTAAAAGCTCAACTCGAAGCCATCATTTATGCGGCGGAGACGCCGATCACGCTGGAGCAGATGACCCAACTTGTGAAGGAGAGCGTCGTTGCGGCGGGCGCTGTCGATGAGGCCGACGTGAAATCGCGAGTGCGCTCCAGCTTGGAGGACCTGGCCGGCGAATACGGCGGCCCGGATCACGGCATCGAGATTCGCCAGGTGGCGGGCGGCTATCGCATGTCCACCAAGCCCGAGCAGCACGAAATGGTGCGCAGCTTCGCCAAGAGCCTGAAGCCGCCGATCAGGCTATCGCTGCCGGCTCTGGAAACGCTCGCTGTCATCGCCTATAAGCAGCCCGCCACGGTGCCGGAAATCAACGAGATTCGAGGCGTGGATTCTGGCGGCGTGATTGCGACCCTGCTGGATCGAAAGCTGATCACCACCGCGGGCCGCAAGCAGGTGATCGGGCGGCCGATTCTCTACAAGACGACCAAAGAATTCCTGATGCGCTTTGGCTTGAAGGACGTCAACGAGCTGCCCAGCATGGAGGAATTCGAGAAGCTGGTGGCGGAATCGTTCCAGGGGGAGTTGATCCCTGCGGAAGACGCGGCGCAAGCGCGAGAGACCGATCCTGCCGAGGCGGAAGAGATCGCAGAGTCCGCCGCCCAAAAAGAATAGCCGCCGTCATCATTCGAAGATCGGATTGGAAGCTGGGATTGGAAGCTTCACAAACATGCCTATTGAACGCCTGCAAAAAATTATTGCCGCCGCTGGGATTGCTTCCCGGCGCAAAGCCGAGGAACTGATCAGCGCCGGCCACGTGAAGGTGAACGGGACCGTGGTGACGGAATTGGGAAGCAAGGCAGACCCGGATACCGATCACATCCGAGTGGATGGAAAGCTGCTGCAGGGCGCGCAACTGCATGTCTACCTGCTGCTGAATAAACCTAAGGGCTACGTGACTACGGTGAGCGATCCGGAGAAGCGGCCGACGGTGATGCAATTGATCCGGGGCGTGAAGAAGCGCGTCTATCCGGTGGGGCGGCTCGACTACGCCAGCGAGGGCCTGCTGCTGTTAACCAATGACGGCGCACTGGCGAACAAGTTGATGAAAGCGGCATCGCACGTGCCCAAGACTTACGTGGTGAAGATTGCCGGAACTCCGAGCGGCGAAGCGCTGGAAAAACTGCGCAGCGGAGTTTCCATTGCCACCGAAAACGGCTGGCGAGTGCGGACCGCGCCTGCGGGCATCCGTCTGATTAAGGAAGCCGCCAATCCGTGGTATGAGGTTACCCTGATCGAAGGCCGCAACCGGGAGATCCGGCGTATGTTTGAGAAGGTCGGGCACCACGTGGAGAAAATCAAGCGTGTCCGCTACGGCCCGCTCACCCTCGATGTTCCCCCCGGGCAATTCCGTTCCCTAACCGTGCAGGAAGTCGATCGCCTGCGAACCGCCTGCAACAAACAGATAGCGGGAACGAAGCGTTTCATGGCATGATGAGCGGCAAGCATGAGCCGCTTTTTCGACATTGTATCCAAGCCGGCCCGCGACCTGGGCACGACGAATCCTCCCAGCACAACGCCGGCGGCGCTGGAACGCCGGTCGCTCCTTATCAAACTCGATTCTAACGAGAGTCCTTTTGGGCCTTCGGCGCGTGCCATCGATGCCATGCGGAGCGCGCTGAACGCGGCGAATTTCTATCCCGACGACGATTGCAGCCAGCTGCGCCGCGAACTCGCCGCGCACCACAGCCTGCCGCCGGAGCAGGTGCTGGTCACCGCCGGCTCAACGGCGCTGTTGACTCTGCTCTGCCAGACACTGCTCGCGCCGGGGCTCAATGCGGTGACCAGCGAGCGCTCATTCATCGTGTACTCGCTGGCCGTGCAGGCGGCGGGCGGGCATCTGATCGAAGCGCCTATGCGCTCTGGCGAAGACAGCTTCGATCTGGAAGCGATGGTCGCCGCCATCGACTCGAACACGCGCCTCGTCTTTCTGGCGAACCCCAACAATCCTACGGGCACGATGCTGGAAGCGGCCATGGTGGAGCGCTTTCTGGGGCAGCTTCCGGGCCACGTGGTCGTGGTTCTGGATGAGGCTTACTACGAATTCGCGCTGCATTTCGCGGCGCTGCGGGGAATTGCATACTCGAACTCGCTGGATTATGTGCGCCAGGGCGCGAGCGTGGTCGTGCTGCGGACATTTTCAAAAGCGCATGGACTCGCCGGCCTGCGCGTGGGATATGGCTTAGGCCCCGCGGAATTGCTGGGCTATTGCGCGCGCATGCGCAACACGTTTTCCGTCTCGGCGGTGGCGCAAGCGGGGGCAATGGCGGCTATCGACGACCACCACCATATTCAGCGCGTGGTGGAGAACAATATGATGCAGTCGCGAGTCCTCGCGCAGGAGTTGTCGGGGTTGGGATATCGCGTCGTTCCAACATCGGCGAATTTTGTTTTCTGCGATCTTGGAGAAGATGCGGCGGTGGTCGCCAACCGTTTGCAGGATGAAGGCGTGGCCGTGCGTCCGCTTGGACATTGGGGAGCGCCCAATTGCATTCGTGTGACCATTGGCACGCCGGAGCAGAACCAGGCGTTTTTGCAAGCGGCGCGGCGGCTGGGATCGCGCGGTTCTGTGGACAGGCCTCGAGTGTCAACTCTGGCACGAGGAAGCTAGCGACCCTCTCATCTACCGTCGTTTGGGGTATTGTCGGCGAAATGGCCCGATTACGACCGTTAGATTTGAAACTTCTGCGGATGTTTCTAAACTGGCCCGTTCCTTCAGATTTTTCTCGGCCAGCGCAGTGAATGCGGGAATGAGTTCGCTAACGCGATTGTAGCTTCTTTCGAACATCGCCAACGCAACGCTGAGATTAACAACCCCTATGCGCCTTGTGTTTTCACCCTTACGGATATTTTGACCAAAGTCGGTTACTCGGTTTTCCGGATCGTGTTTGGCGTACGACAGAACGGTTCCGGCCCAGTTGGGATGTGCATATTCGCTGAGGATTCCGTATTGCGCGCTAAACCCGTCAATGTCCTTATCCACTTGTTTGAGAAAGTGACGAACCTTAATAGGACGGGGAAAAGCCGCGCCGTTCTTCAAAGAGGGCGGGTCAGTCGCAATGCCTACGGCCAGCCTTGTCAAGTACTGGTCTATATTCCCGACTGAAGCCGATTTTATGGCGGCGGCCACTTTGGTGCACAGGTACCACAAGGCGGCGCTTGTCTCTACCGCGGCACGTGTGAGAACGATGGCGGATACGAGTTTGTCACGCTCGAAATCCTCGAACGCAGCGCGGCCTATCTCTGCCATTCTCCAGATAAGGGCCTCGCGGTAAAACAATACTTTGTACGGCAACTTTGAAATTCGTGAAACGGCCATCCCGTCAAGACGTTTGGGCAGATTCGATTCAAACAGTTCAAGCCTTTGGCGGATTTCGTCGAGCAAAGCTGGTAGTTCCTTCACACCTATCTCCTAAGAAGGTCACTGTTGCTTTGCCGCTGGTGCGGGCGGCTTCGTCGCACTCGCCGGAGTGATGCATTTACTGCTATCGGCGCGACATTGACGCCATGCAACCAACTCTCTTTCAATGTCCTCCGCGGGGCGCCCGTTGATCTGATCGCGCACAATTTTCATCGCCCAATTGATCGGATATTCCGTGTTGCGAAAATCTTTGTAGAACGTGTCCATGCCATCAAGGAACCGGCCATATTTAATCATTTCATAATTGAAGCCTTGGGCCTCCGCCGCACAAGCTTTGGCCTCTGCGGATTCCAAACGAAGCTTCAACTGGAATGCACACAAGACTGCGGTGTCTATCTGGGCATCACTCATTGCAGTCACAAAACCATCGATCCAGCCGATTTTGTAGCTTTGGGAAAACTGCTTCCAATCGGAGCCATCTTCAACCCCGGCGGTATTTGCGCCCCACAGTAAAGACGATATCAGCAAGATTGCGACAACAACGCGTTTTGCCATTGCGAGTCTCCCGTATGCCGGAAATCGTAGGGGCGCGCCGAAGTCTTGTCAATCAGCACCTTCGCCCGCCTGTTCAAGACATGAGTTCTAACTAGCCGGCACCGCGACCCGCGCAGCCCCAAACAGCCCGGCGTCGCTTCCCAGCAAGGCGCACGTGATAATGGTTTTTCTTTCGGTGAGGCTTTCGGTCTGTGCCGACGCGCCTTCTTCTTTTCCTAGCAAATCGCTTCTCAGAGGGTCGGTGGGAGCGGTGGCCGCATAGACCAGCGACCGCTCCCGTAGTTCTTCGAACATGTTGGGAGCATAAGCATCCCATGCGCTGGAAACGCCTCCGCCGATCACGAACATATCGAGATTCAGAACGTTGATCAGGTCGGAAAGCAATATGCCCAAGTAGCGTCCAAAACTCCGGAAAATGCGCCGCGCGTGCTCGTCCCCCTGGATCGCCAGGTTGTAGATCGACTCCGCGCCGAACTCAGCGTCCGAGGACGCGGCCTTGGCCAGCGATGGCGCTTGACCGCTGGCGATCGACTCCCGGGCCATGCGAACAATCGCGCTGGCGGAAGCATACTGCTCGGCGCATCCGCGGTTGCCGCAGCCACAGGGATGGCCTTCCGGTTCGAGGGTGACATGCCCGAACTCGCCCGCCATGCCATTCATGCCGTGCCAGATTTTTCCTCCGAGCACGATTCCGCCGCCGATTCCGGTGCCCAGCGTGACCACCGCCATGTTCAGGACGCCGCGAGCAGCGCCCAGCCACTGCTCGCCAAGCGCCGCAACATTAGCATCGTTTTCGAGGACGACGCGCGCGACGTTTTTCAAGAGTCCCAGGCGGCGCTCGATTTCCGCGCGCACCGGATAGTCCGCCCAGCCCGGAAGGTTGGCCGACTTCCGCAGCATTCCGGTTTGCATGTCGATGATGCCGGGAACGCCGATGCCGGCGCCAAGAAACTTTCCTGTCGCCCTGTACTTCTCGGACAGACGTTGAATCGCGTCGCACATTTCGTCGATGACGTGGTCGCGGCCGAGAGCGACTTTGGTCCCCAGCGTAACTTTTTCGAGAAGCTGCCCCTCGCCGCTCACGGCGGCAATGCGCAGGTTGGTGCCGCCGAGGTCGACTCCGATGGAGAAATCAGGCATTGAGGAGAAGATTATCAGAACCGGGGAGGAGAGTGCTCAAGGGAAGCGAGCCAAACGCGCGATTGTTGCGTCGCAAAGAACGCGACGCTTCGCGCGGCTCGCCCAGATCCTTCACTGCGCAAAGAACGCTTGTTCAGGATGACAAAGCGTCACTTCTGGCACCGCGGGCAGTAGTGGCTGCTGCGTCCGGCAATTACGATGCGTTTGACGGGCGTCTTGCAGACAAGGCAGGGCTCGCCTTCGCGGCCGTAGACGCGATGTTGCAATTGGAAGAAGCCTTCCTCGCCGTCGGCGTCCACATAATCTGAAATGGACGAGCCGCCGAGAGCAATCGCCTCCCGAAGAACCTCTTTCACCGACGCGAGCAGGCTGGCTAGTTGGCCGCGCGTAATGGTGGAGGCGCGGCGGCGTGGGCGAATTCCGGCGCGGAACAGCGACTCGTCGGCATAGATGTTCCCGACGCCGCGCAACAGTTTCTGGTTGAGTAACGCACTTTTGATGGGAGTCTTACGGCCACGAAACAGAGCGAGGAAGCCATCCGAGTCGGCTTCCAGCGGCTCAAGGCCGCCCGCTTCGAAGCCACCGGCGCAGGCAACGCTCAACCGCCCGAAGCGGCGGGGGTCGACAAAGCGCAGTTCCCTGCCCGATGCCAGCTTGAGAATCGCATGAGTGTGCTTGAGCACTTCTGACTTCGGTTCGCAGACTTGCAAGCGGCCGGTCATGCCCAGGTGGACGATCCACTGCGCTTGTGTGGGGCGGACGCCCTCGTCCGCCTCCGCTTGCGCCGAATTGACTTTAGATCCCTGACGCGCCGGTTTCGGCTCTCTGCCGTTCGCGGGCGAGAGCCTTCCCTGAGCTTGCCGAAGGGGCGCCCGCGCCAAACTTTTCTGCTCGAGGTCAAACACGATGTGCTTGCCCATACGCCGTACAGTGGCGATGCGGCTGTGCGCCAGCGCGGCGGCGATTTCCCTCGCTGGAGATTTCAGCGGCTCCGGCTTTTGGCCCAGCCAGATCGACTCAATCACATCGCCGGACACGCGCCGGGCCAGTCCGCGGGCGATGGTTTCAACTTCGGGGAGTTCCGGCATGACTCATCAGTATACAAGGACGGTGCGAAAGGCGTGTGCTGTTTGCGGCAATTCTGCTGGGTGGAGTGGAAGGTAGCGCGGCGGGTTAATCCTTCAGTGGTACGACAGTCTTGCCATCGCGGCAGAAGGTGGCGACTTTCTGCAGATCCCCGTTTGCCTGGGGCAACGTCATCACGGGTCCATAGCAGTAAACCGCGTGGCCGGTGGCGGCAAAGTACCAGCGTCCGCCCTTGGATTGCTGCTCCAGGTGGCCGGATAGACGCACTGGCTGCGCCGGCTTCGCCACCGTCAAACTAAACAACAACGCTAGGGTCAGGACCTTCATGGTTAACCAAGTTTTCCAAACAAATCCGCGCGACGATTACTGCTTATCTGGGCTCTAAATCGTACTCAAAGCGCGACGCCGATCTAACAAGTCCGAAGCCGGCACGGGAGGAACCTGAGTCTGGGGGTTCGCAATCTTGCCTGTGCGGCTTGAGGAACGATGTTGCGGTACCTGGGACGACGGGGCCTGGGTTGACGGGGCCTGGGTTGACGGGGCCTGAGTCGACGGGGCCTGAGTCGACGGATTCTTCGCTGACGGAACTTGCGCCTGGGTCGACGGAGCTTGCGCACGGCGCTGTGCTTGTGCCTGAGCCATCTGCTTATCGCCTATGGCCTTTCCTCTCATGGCCCACAGTTCTGTGCTGTCGCGCATCAGGACTTGAATCAGATTCCGTTGCGCTTGGATGGCCGCGCCTTGCTCAACGATAAGCAGGGTCATCAGTCCGTAAGAGATTAGGAACAGCACCGTAAGCAATGGCAGAAGACTCCGCTTCTTCTTCGGAGCCTCGATCGGCATCCCCGCTGTGTGACCGAACAAAGTAGTCAAGTGGCACCCCAGCCTGGCCTCGCAAGGGCAGGCACATGGGGAGATTGCAGCTTGTGAGCCAATGGCGCGAGTGGCCGGAAGACATTGAATTGACGTGGTTTAGTGTGATTTCTGGAGCGCGGCTGGCGGGTTCCAAGTGCAATTCAATGCACATATTGAGCATGGGAACCGTTGCCTAATGTTGCGGCGGCCCCGGAACGCCCACCGGGTACGGCTTTCCGGGCAAGTACTCCCGTCCGGCGAACCCAGTCCGCCACGCTTACTTCCCGCCCAACAGAAGTTTGGCGATGGTTGCCAACTGCATGTTGGACGTTCCCTCGTAGATCTTGCCGATCTTGGCGTCGCGCCAGTATTTCTCGACGGGATAGTCCTTGGTGAAGCCGTAACCACCGTAGATCTCGATGGCAAGCGAAGTCACGCGCTCGGCCACCTGCGAGGCGAAGAGCTTGGTCATCGCCGCTTCCTTGACGAAGTTCACGCCCGCATCCTTCATACGGGCCGCATTGTAGACCATGAGGCGGGCCGCTTCGATCTCGGTTGCCATCTGCGCAATCTGGAATTGAATCCCCTGAAACTCGGCAATGGCCTTGCCGAACTGCTTGCGCTCCAGCGCATACTTCGCGGCGAACTCCCAGGCCCCGCGCGCCAGGCCGATCATCTGCGCGCCAATGCCGATGCGGCCTTCGTTTAGAGTTTCGATCGCGATCTTGTAGCCTTTGCCCGGCTCGCCCAGCACGTTCTCTTTGGGCACGCGGCAGTCTTCCAGAATCAGTTCGCAGGTGGAAGAAGCTCGAATGCCCAGCTTGTCTTCCTTCTTCCCCACGCTGAATCCCGGGAAGTTCTTCTCCACCAGGAACGCGGTGATGCCTTTATACCCGGCAGCGGGATCGAGCGTGGCGAAGAGCACGAAGAGTCCGGCTTCTTTGGCGTTGGTGATCCACAGCTTGCGGCCGGTGAGCACATACTCGCCGCCCTTGAGCTCCCCGCGCGTCTGCAGCGCAAAGGCGTCAGACCCGGAACCGGCCTCGCTCAGCGCATAGGCGCCGACCGTGTCAGCCGCCATTTTCGGCAGATAGCGCTTCTTTTGTTCAGCGTTGCCCCATCGCAATAGGGCATTGTTGACCAGCGTATTTTGCACGTCCACCACCACGCCTGCGGATGCGTCGACGCGCGACAATTCCTCCACCGCCAGGATCGCTTCAAAGAACTTGGCGCCGGCTCCACCGAATTGCTCTGGGATTTCGATCCCCATCAGCCCAAGCTGAAAGAATTCATGGATGAGATTTTTCTCGAAGATGCCCTTCTCGTCCATCTCCTTCACCAGTGGGCGGATCTTGTCGTCGGCAAACTGGCGGATGTTGTCGCGGAAGAGGATCTCGTCTTCGCTAAGGGTGGTCAGCGGCGTGGGAACGGCGGATTGCAGAGTTGTCTCCGGCATGCGAATACCTTCAAACGGAGGAATGGCAGACCCTGAATTCTAGCACCCTCGAAGACAGCCGGAAGAGGACAGCCGGAAGAAGACTTGGGAAGAAGACTGCGGGAAGAAGACAATTGGAAGCCGCTGAGTAACGCTAGCCGCGGCGGGAATGCACCAGCTTCAGCGTGTCCGCCTGCAGAATGCGCTGGATCTGATTGCGGGCATGCACGGACCAGGGACCAATCGTGTCGAGCCGGATATAAGCCTGCCAGTGTTTCAGCGCCTTGCGCGGCTCGCGCGTCTTTTCGTAGGCGAGCGCGAGGTTGTAGTGCGCATCGGCGTAGGTGGGAGCGAGCTGGATCGCCATCTTGTAGGTCTGAATGGCCTCTTGCACGCGCCCTGTCTCGTCCAGAACATTGCCCAGGTCGAAATAGGCCAGCGCATAGCGAGGGTCGGCCTGCAAGGCGGCGCGGTAGTGCTTTTCCGCCAGTGTGAAATCCTGGCGATTGTAGTAAAGCGTGCCCAGATTGATGTGGGCCGCGGCATGGCTGGACTCAAACTCGAGCACTTTCAGGTAGGCAGCCAGCGCTTCCGTCTGCGTGGCGGGATCCTCTTCCAACGCGATGCCACGGGCAAACCAGACAGCGGCCTCATCCTCCCGCGGACTGGACTCGGGAGCGGGAATCGGCGTGCTGATCACAACTTTTTCTCGCGCCGAAAAATCCATCACAAACTGTCCTGCGATGGGCTCCAGCAGCCTGCCCTCATGACGGAAAGCGATGCGATGCTTGTTGGTGGATGAGGCTCCGGCATCGAGCAGAGGATTCCCCATGCCGGACGCCTGCTTCTGCATGGCCTCGAGCGATTCGCGGATCACCGCCGGCCTCACCCTCATCGCGCACAAGTCGCGGACTTTCTTGATCTTCAGCAGGTCGGAAAAGGAATAGGCCGCAGAGGCAGCAATCAGCCCCGCGCGCTCCCAGTTCGCCAACTGGCGCGGCGTGAGGTGAAGAATCCTAAGTAAATCGGCTCGACTGTACACGACTGTGCCCAACCTCTCGCGCCTGTCCCACCCCGCAAGAACGTTCCGCCGCCATTATCCGCAACTTGCGGCTGCAAACGCAACAGCAAACGCTTGTGGAAATCTGTGGAGAACCTGAATGATTCACATGCCACAGAAATGGTGCAAATTAAGCAATTAGCAATTGGCATTTAGCGGGCAGGGCTAGCTTGCACTGATCGCTAATCACTAATTGCCAAATGCTAATTGCCAACTGCTGACCGCTGGTGGCTGTCCTCAGACGGTCACGGCCGCCTGATACTCCTCGTACGTTCCCTTGAAATCCGTGATCTTGTGGTCGCTCTCGAAGTGCCAGATACGCGTCGCGACCTCGTCGATCAAGTCGTGATCGTGGGTTACGAGGAAAACCGTCCCCTGGTAGCGCTGGAGGGAGATATTCAGCGCGTTGATCGCCTCAAGATCCAGATGGTTCGTGGGCTCGTCGAGCACCAGCACGTTCGGTTTTTGCAGCATCAGCTTGCAGAAGAGCAGCCGCGCCGCTTCGCCGCCGGAAAGAACGCTGGTGGATTTCGTAGCTTCCTCGCGGGCAAACAGCATCTGCCCCAGCAAGCCGCGAATTTCTTCGCTGACCGCCGCCGGATTCCACTGATGCAGCCATTCCAGCGCGGTCATGCCGCCTTCGATCAGGCTGCGATGGTCCTGCGCAAAGTATCCGATGGACGCCTCGTGCCCCCAGATCACTTTGCCGGAATCCACGAACGGGCCGTCATAGCCGCTCGTCTTCCGCAACTCGGCTTCCGGCGTGGTCGGCGAATTCGCCAGCAGCGCATTCACCAGTGTCGTCTTCCCCGCTCCGTTGCGCCCCATCAGCGCGATTCTTTCCCCGCGTGTAATGCCGGCCGTGAAGTCGCGAATCACCTTCTTGTCGCCGTAAGCCTTGCCCAGGTGCTCGATTTCGAGAATGTGCTTGCCCGAGGGCCGCTTCTGCTCGAACTTGATGTAAGGCCGCTGGATGTTCGACCTGGCCAGTTCCGTCACCTGCAGCCGTTCCACTTCCTTGCGCCGCGACTGCACCTGGCTTGACCGCGTACCGGCGGCGAACCGCGCGATGAATTCGTTCAACTGCGAAATCTTCTTTTCGCGCTGCGCGTTCTGCGACTCAATCTGCGATCGCACTTGCGTCTTTGCCACCACCATGTCGTCATACGACCCGGTGTACGTAATGATGGTCTCGTAATCGATGTCGGCGATGTGCGTGCAAATACTGTTCAGAAAATGCCGGTCGTGCGAGATCGAGATCACCACGCCGTCGTAGACATTCAGAAATCCCTGCAGCCAGTGGATCGAATCCAAATCCAGGTTGTTCGTCGGCTCATCCAGCAGCAACGCCTGCGGATGCCCGAACAACGCCTGCGCCAACAGCACGCGGACTTTCTGTCCGCCCTGCAGTTCGCTCATCTTGCGGGAATGCACTTCGTCGGGTATGTCCAGACCTTGGAGCAAGATGGCCGCATCGCTCTCCGCCGTGTAACCGTCTTCTTCGCCGACAATGCCTTCCAACTCGCCCAGCTTCATGCCGTCTTCGTCGGTCATGTCGTGCTTGGCGTAAATTGTGTCGCGCTCCTGCATGGCCGCCCACAGCCGCTTGTTGCCCATGATGACTGTGTCGATCGCGGTGTAGGCGTCGAAGGCAAACTGGTCCTGGCTCAACACGCCCAGCTTCCGCGGACGCACCACCGTCCCCTTTTGCGGATCCAATTCCCCGCTGAGCAGCTTCATAAAGGTAGATTTGCCCGAGCCGTTGGGCCCGGTCAGGCCATAGCGCTTGCCCGGCGTAAATGCCGTCGAGACTTCATCGAACAGAATTTTGGCGCCGTAGCGCATGGAAACATTACTGACTGAAAGCATGATTTCTAGCTTCTCTTCTTCTGGGCTGCTTCAGGAAACTTCCTTCGGAAGCTTTCTTCTGGAAGCTTTTTTCTGAAACTGCGGGGGAATTTCCGCCAAAACGGTACGCAGCTGGAGTTAATAGAATATCACGCGAAGTGTTGATGGTCTTCTATTAGGCAATCCATGGATTGACCAGGGGCGCTGAGAGGTCGTCGAAGTGCGACACATTTCGCGTCGCCAGCGTGGCATGACGGGCCAGAACGATACCGGCGATCATGGTGTCCCGATCTTCGCGTGGCCGACCCTGCAGTTTTCGGGAAGCCATTAAAATGCTCGCATGCTCTGCGGATTCGACGTCAAAGGGCGCGATGCGGCGGTCAATTCCTTCCAAAAGACTCTCGAATCCTCGTGCGTAAACGTCGCGGCGTTTCCCAGGAGGCATGACTTGCAATCCGAAGCGTATTTCAAACACTGTGACTGAAGTTGTCCAGATCGAAGATCGGGACTGGCGGTCAAGCCACGCGATGACTTTCTCCTCCGGCCTGGGGCGCATCAGTTCGGAGACCACGTTGCTATCGAGAATGATCATTCCTCAAAGATAGGAGGCTTAATCTCGAAGTGTAATTCTTCAATCTTGAAGTCCGGACCCCCCTTGGGAAAGAGCGCCGCAAGTTCCGTCCCCAGTCCCCCGGCGGGGGCGGTTTCCTCCTCGTGCACCGCGGCCCGCAAAATGTCGCGCACTTCTTCTTCCATACTGCGGCCATTGCGCCGCGCGCGGCGTTGCAGGCGTGCTTTAACTCCATTCTCGATATTGCGAACAATAAGCTGAGCCATATTTTTCCATTCACCTCGATATCATGATATCACATTATATGATATCACGCTATCATTGATCGAGGACCGACCTAGTCAGTGTCCTCCGCTCAACTCCCTTACAATCGCTCCCACGAACTGCTTGGCGTCGCCGAAGAGCATCAGGGTGTTATCAAGGTAATAAAGCGGATTGTCGATGCCGGCAAAGCCCGGGCTCATGCTGCGTTTGATCACCATAACAGTGTGGGCTTTATCGACATCGAGGATGGGCATGCCGTAGATGGGGCTGGAAGCATCAGTGCGCGCGGCCGGGTTGGTCACGTCGTTGGCGCCGATGACCAACGCCACGTCAGTTTGCGGGAAGTCGCCGTTGATCTCTTCCATCTCGATGAGGCGGTCGTACGGAATATCGGCTTCTGCTAGCAGCACGTTCATGTGTCCTGGCATGCGTCCCGCCACGGGATGGATGGCGAAGCGGACTTCGACTCCCTTCTTGGTAAGGATGTCATAAAGTTCGCGCACCTTGTGCTGCGCCTGCGCCACCGCCATGCCGTAGCCGGGAACGATCACAACTTTATTGGCTGCGGCAAGAATCGCGGCAGCTTCCTCGGCCGTGGCGCTGTGCACGGGCCTGGCTTCCTGCGCGCCGGCGACTGCGGCCTGTACTTGGCCGAACGCGCCGAACAAGACGTTGGTGAACGACCGGTTCATCGCCTTCGACATGATGACCGAGAGAATCAGTCCCGAAGATCCATCGAGCGCGCCCGCAATGATCAGCAGCTTATTCTGTAGTACGAATCCCATCGCCGCCGCGGATAACCCGGCATAGCCGTTTAACAGCGAGATGACGGTCGGCATGTCGGCGCCGCCAATCGGGATCACCATGAACACGCCGAACACCAGTGGAATCGCCACCATGATCGGGAAGAATTGCTTCGCTTCCGGATGCAGCACCAGGTAAACCGCCGCGACAACGGCGACGCCCAGCAGCCCCAGGTTGACAAGGTTCTGTCCCTTATAAGTGATGGGACGCTGGGGCAGCACTTCTTGCAGTTTTCCCGCCGCCATCAAACTTCCGGTGAAGGTCAGTGACCCCAGGATGACCTCCATCGCAAGCACCGACATCATGAACTTCGGAACGTTCGGAGTGCGCAAATAAAATTCCGCGGTACCGACCAGGGTGACGCACAATGCGCCAAAAGCGTGGCTGAGCGCGGTCCGCTGGGGGACGGCGGTCATCTGCACCATGCCGAGCGGGATGCCGATGCCGCTGCCCAGCACCAGCGCGATGACGATCCACTTCCAATCGACGATGCCGTGATGAAGCAGAGTGCCGGCGATGGCCAGCACCATGCCGATCTCACCCGCCCAAATTCCGTGGCGGGCGGTGGCGGGCGAACTCATCCACTTCAGCGACAGGATAAACAGGGCGCTGGCGATCAGGTAGATGAACTCGATGAGGTACTGGCTTCCGGCCAACTCGTTCATTTTATTTTTTCACCGGGCGGCTGCTCTTGAACATCTTGAGCATGCGGTCGGTGATCAGGAATCCACCCACCACGTTGCTGGTGGCGGCAATAATGGCAATCACGCCCAAGACCGTCGCAAACGCGCTCTTGCGCTCGCCCACCAGCACAATCGCGCCTACAACGGCAATGGCGTCGAGAGCGTTGGTCAGCGACATCAGCGGAGTGTGCAGCAAGGGCGAAACGTGGCGGATGACCTCGAAGCCAATGAAGCAGGCCAGCATGAAAATGAAAAGCGCGTCGATCAGGTTAGAACCCATGTACTTCTCCAGTTCTCGGTTCTCAGTATTGAGTTCTTACTTCGCAGCAACAACCGGGGCCAGCTCCGGTAGTTTGTAAAACTCTCGCACTCGTGCGTTCACTATTTCACCACCACGCGTGACCATCGTCTCGCGGATAATCTCGTCCTGCAGGTTCAGCTGCAACTTGCCCTCTTTCACGATATACGCGAGAAACGTGGCGACGTTGCGGGCATACATCTGGCTGGCATGGTACGGGACGCTGCTAGCCAGATTAATGGCGCCGATAATCGAGACGCCGTGCTCTTTGACCGTTTCTCCGGTGCGGGTGAGCTCGCAGTTGCCGCCGCGCTCGGAGGCAAGATCGACGATCACGGAGCCGGGGGCCATCCCTTTAACCATGTCCGCCGTGATCAGCACCGGCGACTTTTTCCCGGGAATCACCGCGGCCGTGATCACCACATCGCTCTCCGCAACCACGCGCGTCAGGAGTTCGCGCTGCCGGGCGTAGAAGGTCTCATCCTGCACAGTACCGTAGCCGCGGGCATCCTGCGCATCCTTGGCCTCAATCGGCAGCTCGACGAAGCGCCCTCCCAGGCTCTGCACTTGCTCTTTAGAGGCGGCGCGCATGTCGTACGCGGACGCTACCGCGCCCAGCCTGCGCGCGGTGGAGATGGCCTGGAGTCCGGCCACTCCGGCGCCGATGACGAATACCCGCGCCGGCGTGATGGTACCGGCGGCCGTGGTCATCATGGGAAAGATTCTGATGGAGGTTTCCGCCGCCAGCAGCACCGCTTTGTAACCGCAGATCGTCCCCATCGAGGAAAGCGCATCCATGCTCTGCGCCCGCGTAGTGCGCGGCACGAGTTCCACGGAAAATGAGGTGACGCCGGCCGCGGCAATCTGCTGAGTTGCTTCGGTGGAACCGAAGGGGCGCAGAAATCCAATCAGCAACTGATCGCGACGCAGCAGGGGAAGGTCGGCTTTGCCGGTCACGTCATTCGAGCCGTAGCAAAGCACCTGCACAATAATGTCAGCAGCGCTGAACACGGCGGCGCGATCGGGAAAAATCTTTCCCCCCTTCTCGAGGTAAACCGAATCGGGATAACCCGCCTGCTCGCCCGCACGCGATTCCACAACCACTTCGAGTCCAGCCTTGGCGAGCATGGGGATGACCGCGGGAACCAGCGCTACCCGCCGCTCTCCCGGATAGCTTTCCTTCGGAACTCCAACAATCACGCGGTGGTCCTTTCCCCGGGAAGAATCGTGCAAGCCAAACGCGCCTCGTCTGAACTGGCGTCTGGCGGACTCAAAACAGTACCAGAAAGAAGAAAGGCTGAAAAGGACCGCGCCCAGGACAAAACCGTTGGAACCGACGTGAACTCTGAGAGGATTTCACTTACTGCTTGACCACTCGCGCCGGACCAAGCAGCCAGGTCGCTGATGCCATTCTCCTTCAGCTGGCGCGAAACGTCGAGAACTCAACGGACTCTGGTTCGGGAATCTTGCGCAGGTTTCGAGGAGGAGAAAGATGGAGCCGACGAGCGGAGTTGAACCGCTGACCTGCCGATTACGAATCGGCTGCTCTACCAACTGAGCTACGTCGGCTTCTGGTTTGACCGCTCCAGTTTATCAAATCGCAGGCGGAGGAACCGCGGACGGTCGAGGCAGACTATCGCCTCCGGAAGAGAATCGGACTCCCATCCGCTCAATTTATGCCGCGCGAGCGGCGACTAGGGAGTCGTATTCCTGTTGCGATTGGGCGGGCAACAGGACCCAAAGAGTATAGATACCGACGACCGTACCGAAGGGAATATTGAATAGCGAGATGAAACCCAGAACCAGCACGATGATGCGAGCCCAAGGTTCGCGCTTCAACAAGCCCCATCCGGCGATGAATCCGCAAGCAGCCTTGGCCAGCACCAAGATGGCCACAACGCTGAGCAACGGACGCAAGAATCCGGTGGGAGCTTCCGGCGGTGCGCCCATCTCGTGCAAATGAGCTAACAAAGTGTTGGCAAGGATATACAGGATCACGCCGCCAATCGTGTTGAACGCCGAAATCGCCAGCCAGAGGATGCCCAGCAGATGAACGTGCCCCTGCACGCGCCCGGGGCGCAACTGCATCGCCGTCACTGGCCCGACAACTTGCTTGCCGCACCGGCTGCAAAACGCCTGCCCGGGTTGCACCGCCGTGCCACATCCATCGCAGAACATGATTTCCTCCCGCGCCGATTCGCGAACGGAGCCCGTTGCCACAACATACCGCTCAGCACATGATACGCAAGTTGCGCGTAAGAGTTCCGTTGCGCCCGCTCCGCCTTATATTTCCACATGCTTTCCTCCACATGCGGATCGGTTCATGAGCAAAACGAAAAGGCCACCCGGCAACAGGGCGGCCTTTTCTTCTAGGGAGAATAGTTCCAACGGAGGCAAAGCCGTCAAAACTTTCTGGACAAAATCTTATGGGCCGAAAAAGCAGGGTGTCAAGCAGTTTTTGGGAAATAAATGTCTTTATTTTCAATGAGTTACAGAATCAATCAATAAGCGGCCTAATTGTTCCAATTTGAGACGATAAATCGGCAAAACGGTCCTAAGCCAATACCCCTAAAGCACTTAAGAACCGTTTGAGCTCTCCCCGGTGCCCGACGGGCGACCCGCAGGACCCTCCGCCGCCGTATCGGCCAGATGAAGAGAAATGAACTCGGTTTGGTCGGGACGACCGAAAACTGGTCCGGGGAAAACCCGCCGCAAGAGCACGCGAGCGCCGCCGAAGGCGATTCCCGCCGCAAGCGCCAGCGCACCCACGATAACGCACAAAATAATGACGTTCACCAGCAAGTTGGCAATGTTGTTTTTCTTGTCGAAATACGTGTTCTCGTTCCAAGTGACGCTGGCGTCGTAGTTCACCGCACCCAAGAGCGTCTGTGCGTCGCGCTGGGAAAGCGCGCCGGCCGCGATGGCGACGATCGGCCCGGAGCGCTTATCGAAAAACGGGCCGACGGTTTCGATGGCCGCAACCCCGGCCTGGGGTTGAGGGGCATGATGGGCGGCGTCGATGCGGCGCAAGTGTTCGGCAGCCAACGCCGGCGTCGGATACTCGATCAGCATCAGCGTGGCTTCTCCGCCCGCAGTGGAGTACTGCCCGAGCGCCACTTCGGGGCTGGCGCTGAAATCGACCAGGTCCGCCGGAAGAGGAGATCCGACCGCGACCAGAGCCAGCGGGCCCTCCGCGTATTTCTCGGTATTCGCGGCATAGCCGTGGTGCGGCAGGAAAGCGAGAATCGGGGGCAGGCTGCCCGCATTTCCGCTGGGACGCGGCAGCACGCCAGCCAGCTCACGCAGTCCCGCCGCCGACATCACCGACAACTGGCTGAACACCGCCTCCACCAGGATGTGCCCGCGATAAAACAGCACGCGCCGATCGAGCGATGCGCCCCGGTCGCCGATCTCTTCCCGCGCCATCTCCGGCTGCAAGTAGAAACTGTATGCGCCGAAAGCGCCGCTCGCGTCGGTGAATCGCGCGGCGCGGATTTTCAGCGTGCGGCCGTCGTCACTCTTGTAGATGGCAGACTCGAAATCCGTGAACCCGTATTCCTTCAGCAGGGCCGCATGGGTGGGGTCGGCGGCCGCGGCATCTTTGCTGGGGTGAGGCGCGCCTTGGATCTGCCAGCCGGCGAACTGCCTGGGGAGGATCGGCGGCGCGGGCGAATCCGCGCCTGGGCTGGCCACGCTGGCCAGACAAACAACGATAGCCAATATGAGCAGAGACTTTGAAGAGCGCATGAATGCACCGCTGGGCACAGAATCCCTCCAGAATCCATCTCGCAAATCGGTTCGGGAAGGGCACGGCTTCCAGTTCTTAGCCTGCCCTCAGCAAGCGAAGCGCGCCGAAGGGTGCCGCCGAGCGGCCCTCAGAAGTCGGGCTTTAGCCCCTGTCCTGGCCCGTGTTCGCTGACGATTCATGAGATCGCCGATGACCTCTGTAATTAGACCACAGAGGAGGGGAAAAAGTTGCCGGAGGAAAAATTAGGTGCTGTCCTAATTTCGCAAATTAGGACAGTACCAAACATTACCGCTTTGACCTCTGGCACGTTCACAGTAGAGGGACCAGCCTGCTTCATCGCTGACAACAATACAGGGCAAGGCTCCATCAGCGGCACAGGAAGCTTCATATATCCGCCAGCGGCTGTCTTGATTGGGGTTGCCGCCAATCCCGCAACTGCGAATGCCCCGATAGACCTGTTATTCGCTGAGGCTGACCAGTTTGGAGATGCCGCTGTATTCGGCGGCACGGGAACTGTTAGCAACCGTACGATAACGGGCACCTGGGCATGCAATCCTAACTCCCCGGTTCGCTTCGGTCTCAGCGGCACATTTTCGGGAACGCAACCGTAGGAGTTTTGTCGCTGGGACCGCACAGCGGGCCGGGGTCGTGGCCCAAAGAATAAACCGAGCAGCTTCGGAACAGCCGTTTGCTCAACGCCAGTCTTGGGCCCCGTGGTGGATGTGCAGGATTTCGACAGCCTCGGGTTTCACTGAATAGACGACAACATACGGAAGCGGCGTAAGCGGCAATTCTCTTGTGCCGCTGCGGTGGCCGGGTCTGCCCCGGTGGGGCGCGGCTTTAAGCGAACGGATACGCTCGTAGATTGTCCGCACGGTCGGTTCTGCGAAATGCGGGTAGTGCCGTTGGAGATAGTTTTTGATGCTTTCCAAATCATCGGCGGCGGGGACAGTCCAGCGAATGCGCATCAGACCTTGAACATCGCTTCAAGGCGGGCGTCCATTTCTTCCTCGCTGATAAACTCGCCCCGATCGGCTGCCGCTATTCCTTTTTCCACGGCTGCAAGGAAACGGGCTTCTTCGTTGAGAAAGCGCGCCACAACATTTGTCACCAACCGTTCCGGGGCGGTCCCGGCTTTGCTGGCGATCTGCGCAAGCTGAGCTTGTTGCTCGGGGGTGAGATGTACTTCCATGCCCTTCAAGATAAGCGAAAACCGGAAATGAGGCAACGTGGGAGACGCAGGCGCCGGATAATCTGCGCACAAGTTGCCTGAATGGGAATTAGTGGGCTGTGGGCAAGAAACACTACTGCCCAGCACCCTTATCCATCTTG
Source organism: Acidobacteriaceae bacterium (assembly GCA_003131585.1). GTDB lineage: Bacteria > Acidobacteriota > Terriglobia > Terriglobales > Acidobacteriaceae > Sulfotelmatobacter. Next base: position 179,434 of record PKVW01000056.1, on the reverse strand, counting down.
CTGGCGACCTTGACCCCGCTCAACCCGTTCACATAGTTGGCGATGCCGCGGTAGAGCGACTCGGCAATGCGCTGGCGGTATTCGCTGGTGGCGAGGCGGTGCTCGTCGGTGGGATTGCTGACAAAAGAAATCTCGGCCAGAATCGAGGGCATGTTGGCGCCGATCAGCACGATAAATGGGGCTTTCTTCACGCCCCGGTCGCGAATAGCCGGGCTCTTGACCGCCAAACCGCTGTGCAGCGACTCCTGCACGTCCCCGGCAAATTCCCGCGACTCCTCGATCTTTTCCTTGAGCGCAATCTTCTTTACCAGATCCTGCAGTTCGTAGATGGACTTCTCCGAAACCGCGTTCTCGCGCGCCGCCACCTCCAGGGCTTCCGGCGACGAGGTGAAATTCAGGTAGTACGTCTCGACTCCCCGGGCCGCGGCATCGTGGCTCGAGTTGGCGTGGATGGAGACGAACAGATCGGCGCGAGACTGGTTGGCAACCGCCGTGCGAGTCTCGAGCGGGATGAAGGTGTCGTCCTTGCGCGTATAAACCACTTCCGCGCCCAGCCGCGTCTCCAGCAGCTTGCCCAAACGCCGGCCTACCTCGAGCACGAGATCTTTTTCTTCCAGGCCGTTGGGACCGATGGTGCCGGTATCGTAGCCTCCGTGCCCGGGATCGATCACGATCTTGCCGATTTTCAGTCCCAAGGCGCGAATCAGGGAACGGTCGCCGCTTGCGGTGGGCTTCGCCTCGCGAATGCTCAGATTGGAGGCGCCTCCCAACTTACTGGAAGCGAGCGAGCGCGACCCAGACTTGCGCCGGGAGTCGCCTGGATTGTTTCGCGCGGCAGAGACGCTCGAATCTGAGCTATTCGGGTCGCTGTCGAGATCCCTGTTCGCCGCCTTTTTCGCGGCGTCCGTATTCCGCGCTCCCGAAACCCTCTTCACCTGAGCATTCCGCTTTGCCACATCAGCCGAGGCGCCGGCGTCCTCATCGTCATCGTCGGCTTCCACAACTTTTTTCACTACCGATGTGGTTGGCTTCTTACTCGCAGCGGTGGGCCCCGATGCAGATGGCGTAGCGTCATCGCTGACGTCCGAGCTGACCATCGGCGCCTTCCCGGTTTGCGCCAAAGCGGCGCGTGCCAAGACAGCGGGCTTGTCCGATAAATTCGCGCCGCTGTCGGCGTCAGGGATTGTTTTCGGCGCGGCCACGCCATCCGCTTCCGTCGGCGTGGTTTCGCCCGCGGCCTTGGGCTGCTTCGCCCGCCCATTCTTGCCGTGAATGTCGATGATTAGACGGTAGGGATTGGGCAATAGGAAGGCGTCGTAATCGGAGAGGTTGTCGACCTCGAGCACCACGCGGGTGCGGCCCGGCGCAAACTGGGCCACCCGAACCTTCTTCAGGAAGCCGTCCTCCACGTCAAAGCTCTTGCCGACCAGCGTGGAGGCCAGCTTGGTGTCGCGCAGGTCGAAAAAGATGCGCGCCGGACTGGCGATTCGCCGGGACGAAAACTTTACCTCGCTTTCCACGTCGATGGCAACGCGCGTGTAGTCGGGAGTGGACCAGTGCCGCAGGCCAGTCACACGCGGCAAACGCCCGGAGCGCGCTTCCGAGGATTCGCCCTCCCCTGAATCCCGATGGGAAGCATGACTGTTCCCGGCGGCTTCTCCCACGTCCTTGTGGTTGCCGTTCTTCTCTAACTGTTTTTTCTCCGCACCCTTCCGCGCATCCGCTGCCTTCTCGGCTTCCGCTACCTGGTTTAGCTGGACGATGGCCTGACGGGCACTGTCGGCCAGGCGATTGTGAGGATAATGGCGGAGAAACTCCCGGAAGGTGGCGCGCGCCGCTTCGGCATCGTTGAGATCGTCCTTGTAGATCTCGCCGATGGTGAACAGTCCGTCGAAACGGTACTTGCTGCCGGGATACTCGCGGCGCAGGAACTTGTATTGCTCGATGGCCTCGTTCAGAATCTTGTCGTCGTCGAAACGCCGTCCCATTTCCACCAGCGTCTCAGCCACCGCAACCACGCTGGGATCCGCTTTTGAGGAAGCTGGCGCGCCCAGATAAACAGAGCGGTAGGCATTCACCACGCGCTGGTAGTCGTGGCGCGTTCGCTCGGCAGGAGGTCTTCCGTTCAGCGCCTCTGAGGNNTGTCGGCTGGGGGACGTCCGTTGAGCGCCTCGCGCATCCGCTCGGCGGTGGCGAAATGCTCCCGTGCCCAGGCATCGGAATGGCGCGCGCGCGCGTACGCCGGCGGAGCGGTAAGCGCGCCGAACACGGCGAGCACCAACAGCGCTCCCCACAGACCACGCTGGCGCGATAAGTTCCTCAAGATAGCCCGCACGATAACCAGCCCGTGACTTCGTTCCCGCTTGTTTGAACCAGTTGCTTGAACCAGTGCCCTGGTTGCCCGAGAGATACTGCTTAAAGAAAAACAAATAAGAGAAACAAATAAAAGATGCCGCGAACCTAGTCCGTGTTGCTGATGTAGAGGACGCCGCGCGCATCCCGTTGAACCCGAACGGGTTCGCGCGAAGCTCCGGGATTGAAATCGATCCCTCCGTAGTACAGGTTGGTGATCCGCCGGACGTAGTTCTGCGTCTCGGCGTAATGCGGCACGCCTGAACTGCGCGCCACGGCGCCCGCACCCGCGTTGTAGGCGGCTAGGGTCAGCTTGATATCGCCGCCATAGCTTTCCAGAAGTTGCTTCAAGTGGCGCACGCCGGCGTCCACATTCTGTTCCGGGTCAAACGGATTCTTTACGTTCAACTGGCGTGCTGTCGAAGGCATCAGCTGCATCAGCCCCATCGCGCCCTTCCGCGACACCGCGTTGGGATTGAAGTTCGATTCCACTTTCACCACCGCCCGCACCAGGTTGGGGTCCACGTTATGCCTCGCCGCAGCCTGCTCGATCGCGCTATCGATGTCCCCGGGCGTTGCCGCTGCGCCGCGGAAGTTGGCTGCCACTATCTTCGCGGTTGCCGACGGGTTGGACTCCCGTCCCAGATACTGGCTGACCTCGGCTGCCGCCGACCGCGCCGCGCGCATGGCCGCCGCATTGGGCGCGGGCACGGGCTTCCAGCGATTCTCTTTGGAACTCCAGTACATCAGCGCGCGCCGCGGCGCTTCGGACGGTTGACTGTGGTGCGCTGGACTCGCCGGGACAGGCTCATTGACGTAGATCTTGCGGCCGTGTTCGTCGGTTGCGGTGATCTTTTGAGGAGATCCGTCACTATCGGCGCCAGCACGGAGTTGGGGCGATAGAAGAAGGGAGGTCGCGGCTACGGTGCTGGCCATCAGGGCGATTTGCAGGCGTTTTCGCATAACCGGGTTCCTATCCACGTAGGCGAAGACAGACTTCACCCTCGCATGTTGCCACCCGGAACCTGACGGAGAATTCTTAAACCAGAGTAAGACGATTATAAGTGCTGAGAACAGGAGGCGCAACCTATCTGAAGGCCGTAGAACCACCGAAGTAATCGCTGTAACCATATGAAAACAATACGATTATAGCAGTTCGATGATTGCCCTGGCTTGGAAGCTGTCATCCCGACCGGAGTCCCTTCCAACAGGAAGGGGAAGCGAAGTTGAGTGCCTGCCCGGAGCGAAGTCGAAGGGGATCTGGTTGTTTCTATACCACTCCTGCCAATGCCGCACGCGATCTCTCAGGCTCTCTCCAGAGCCAGGCCGAAGGCATCGAGCGATAACGACCGCAGCAAGTTACGGCGCATCCCCCGTTCCACCTCGGCCAATTGATCGGAGGCCGCGGTGATCCAGTCGAAATCGGCAGCCTCGGCCATCCTCGTGAGTTGGCTCTGAATGTCGGTGTTCTGAACCAGTTCAGGCGCTCCCGACTCCAGAAACATCAGGTCGCGCAATAGCGAGTAGAGCGTTCGCAGAAGGTGTTCTGTCTTCTCCCGTCCCTCGGCGCCGGCGCGATAGGATTCCGTGATTTTGAACAGCGGAGTATGTTCGCCTCCCACCACGGCCGAGTTCAGAATTGCCAGCGCGTCGGCGCGGGCGGCAACGTAGCCCTCCACGTCGAAGCTGCGAGCCCGGCCCAGCGCGCCTTCGCTCAGCCTGGCAACCAAAGCTCGCTGCTGCGGCTTCCATTCCGGACGATGCTCCAACAGGTAGCGCTCCACTTCTTCCACCGGCGAAGCGCCCAGAGCAAAGACCATCGATCTCGATCGGATGGTCGGAAGCAGTTCACCGGGATTCTCCGAGAGCAGAAAGATGGTGGCGAACTCCGGCGGCTCTTCCAGAACCTTGAGCAGAGAATTCGCGGCTTCTTTCATGAAGGCTGAGTCGGTGAAGATGTAGACGCGCTCGCGAGCTTCAGACGGACGATAGTAGATGGTCTCGATGACCCGCCGAACCTGATCCACCTTGATCATCATCTGCGGAGGATCGGGAGGGATGACCAGCACGTCCGGATGAGTCTGCACGAACAGGCGGGTATCTTTCTTGTCGGCGTCGCGCAGCCCTTCACGCGTCTCCACAGCTTCGGCAAACCGGGCGTCGAGATCGGCGGCCAAGCCGATGCGGCGGCAGTTCGCGCATTGCCCGCAAAAGTCAGGCAGCCCATCGGTTGTAGTCGGCGCCAGGCAATTGAGAGCCTGCGTCAGCATGAGCGCCAGCGTGTACTTGCCCGCCCCCCGCGCCCCCGACAGAATCACCGCGTGCGGAAAGCGCTTCCGCGCCAGCATGTCGCGCAGGCGATGGACGGTTTCGGCGTTGCCGTGAAAGTCAGAGAAGCTCATGAGTGTGGGTCGCGATTCTATTCATGCCGTGCAGCCTCGCGGCGCTCGGCAATCAGTTCGTCAACCAGAGACGTAGTCGGCGAAACGTATTTGCGTACCAGTTGCTGGGCTTTGGTCAGGCGACGCCGCAGCGTGGTGATTCGCAACTCATCGCTTTCGATGCGCAGAACAACAGTGCCGCCAGACTGGAGACCAAGGGCGCGGCGAAACGAAGCCGGGATAAGAACTCGCCCGCTTTCGTCAATGCGGGCACGGCGTTTCTTCAAATCCATGACATTTCACTTCGGGGGTCGGCTCACCACTGCGCTAGATTTCGTCGATAGCACACACACTGAGGGTGCCCCACCCTTGCGTTTTTTGCAAGGGTGGGAATTGATGAAGCATGCACGAAAGGCTCCCCTCGGCGACGGGTACCCAGCTTACGGGGACGTTGCGCTTTCAATATCGCCCACCACCTACAGCCCTGGCTCGGATATGGTCGGACTGTTCCGAACTGTGTGCGTAGTCATTAGTTTCTCCCCAACCTCAGCTTTCGCTGCAGGAGGTCCACAATCCGCCGATGCGTCTGCGCCGGCGTGCCGCTCGCATCTACCGCCGCAACGCGCTGCGGCTCTCGTTCAGCAATCGCCAGATAGCCCTCATGCACGCGAGCGAAGAAGGCGCGAGTCTGCTGTTCGAAGCGGTTTTCGTCAGCGTGTTTGCTCGCGGTTTTGTTTGAACTATTATGCTGGCGACGCGAAGTCCGCCGATTGCGCCGTCGTGCGCGCCCGACGCTCATCGCCGGGTCGGACTCCAGCAGGATAGTCAAGTCGGGCTGCAAATCTCCACAAAAAACGCGGTGCAACTTCAGTACAGCCTCGCTGCCCAGCTTGCGGCCGCTGCCCTGGTAGGCTTCGGTCGAATCGGTGAAGCGATCGCAAAGCACAATCTTCCCGTCATCGAGCGCCGGCTGGATCACCTCCGCAATGTGCTGGGCGCGCGAAGCGAACATCAAAGCCATTTCCGCCAGCGGCGACAGACCCTCGGTCGCGGAGTCGAGCAAAACGCGGCGAATCTTCTCACCCGTCGCCGTCCCGCCCGGTTCGCGCGTTTCTACGACCTTATGTCCGGCCGCGCGCAGCACGGCCGCCAGCTTGCGCAGGTGCGTGCTCTTGCCGGTTCCGTCCAGCCCTTCGAAAGTGATGAATTTTCCGCGCCGCGACATCGTCGAGATGATAGCAGCGCTGGTGCGTCCCTGTACTGCTACTTCCGCGGCTGCTATAGTCTAAAATTCTGCGAGCGAAGTGGGATTCGATTCATGGACACGATGGGGACCCTTAAAATGAAACTTTCAAGAACCTTCGGAGTGCTTTGTCTTCTTCTACTTCTACTCTCTTCGCTTTCTAGTTGGTCAGCCACGCCGCCAACCGTAACCATCTTTGTGGACGCTACCTCGGCTCCCCGCAAGATCTTCCACGCCAAGCTGAAGATTCCTGCCACCGCCGGAGACCTGACGCTCTACTATCCAAAGTGGATTCCCGGCGAGCATGCCCCCGATGGCCCAGTAATCGATTTGGCAGGCCTGAAGTTCACCGCCAGTGGCAAAACGCTGAAATGGCGCCGCGATCTGCTCGACGGCTTCACCATCCACGTCGAGGTTCCAGCCGGCGAGAATGAAGTGAACGCTGAACTGGATTTCCTTTCTCCCGCCACCTTCGAAGGCGGCTTCTCCGCGGGTTCCTCCGCCACCGACAAAATGGCGGTGATCAGTTGGAATCAGGTTCTGCTCTATCCCAAAGGCTGGACCTCGGACGATCTCACCTACATAGCCAGCCTGAAACTTCCCGCTAACTGGAAATTTGGCACGCCCCTGCCCATCGCATCCACCCGCGAGAACAACGGCGAGACACAAATCACATTCCAGCCGGCTTCCCTGACCACGCTGGTCGATTCGCCGGTAATCACCGGTGAATTCCTCAAGGTCGTCAAGCTGGCCGATGATCCGCTCGTCGAGATGGATATCGCCGCCGACAGCGCCGCCGCGCTTGCCCCTCCGCAGGAAGTCTGGGACCACTACAAAAATCTGGTCGAACAAACCAACAAGCTTTTCGGCGCGCACCACTATCGCGATTACCACTTCCTGTTCAGCTTGAGCGACCACGTCGCGCACTTCGGCCTGGAGCACCACGAGTCCGACGACAGCCGCATTGACGAGCGCGGGCTCGTGGATGACACCGCGCGCAAGATGGAAGCCAGCCTGCTTCCTCACGAGTACGTGCATTCGTGGAACGGAAAATACCGGCGTCCCGCGGATCTCGCCACGCCTGACTATCAACAGCCGATGCAGGACGATCTGCTATGGGTCTACGAAGGTTTGACGAATTATCTGGGCACCGTGCTGACCGCCCGCAGCGCTTTGCTCACCCCGGAGCAATCGCGGGACGATTTGGCTCTAACTGCCGCCGCCCTCGACCACACTCCCGGCCGCGCCTGGCGCAACTTGCAGGATACCGCCGATGCGGCTCCGCAGCTTTATTTCTCTCCGCAAGCCTGGCACTCCTGGCGCCGCGGAACCGATTTCTACGAGGAAGACACTCTGAACTGGCTGTGGGCCGACATCATCATCCGCCAGCAGAGCAAGGGCAAGAAAACATTGGACGACTTCTGCCACCTCTTCCACGGCGCTCCCAGCACGCCGCCGATGGTGAAGCCTTATACCTTCGACGATGTCGTGAATACTCTGAACCAGGTCGTACCCTACGATTGGCGCGGCTTTTGGACCGAGCGCCTGACGAATCACGGTCCCGGCGCCCCGCTGGGCGGGATCGAAGGCAGCGGATGGAAGCTCGTCTACGACGAAGTTCCATCCGAAATGGATCGCGGCGGCGAGAGCAATTCGCATTTCATCGACGCCGTGTATTCCATCGGGATCGACCTGCGCGAGGACGGCACCATCACTGACACAATCGAGGGCATGCCCGCAGCCCAGGCTGGAATCGGCCCCGGCATGAAGCTGATCGCGGTGAACGGCCACCAATACTCGGCGGAAATCCTGCGCGACGCCCTCAAAGCCGGCAAGGGCGGCGCCGCGGCCCTCGACCTTCTGGTCGAGAACACCGACTACTACAAAACCTACAAGCTCGATTACCACGGCGGCGAGCGCTACCCTCACCTGGTGCGCGACGAGTCGAAGCCCGACTTGCTGACGGAGATCTACAAGGCAAAGTAGCGTAACGTAGATTTGTCATCCTGAGGCGGGCGCTTCTTGCCCGCCGAAGAGCCTGTCCCGAGCTTGTCGAGGGAATCTGGGCGAGCCGCGCGATGTGGCGCGTTCTTTGCGCCACAATAATCGCGCGTTTGGCTCGACTCCTTGCTCACTCGTCTTGCGAGGAGAGAGAAAGAAGAGATGCCGCTCATGAGCTTTCCCCGGCGTATGCTGTTTTCCGCCGGCGCCCTGTCCTTGCTGGCGCTGGCCCTCCAATCGCCGCACTTTGCTCAAGCGCAAGCTCAAGTCCAAGCTCAAGTCCAACCCCAGACTTCCATCCTGGGCTTCACTCCTTCCGCAGCCAAGCGCGAGGCCGAGATCGAAAACAAATTCAAAGCGATCCCCTCTCCGGACGAAGAGCGCCGCCAGCATCACATCTTCACCGCCGAGCCGCACGTCGCCGGCTCCCCGCGCAACAACGAACTGGCTCGCTACATCGCCGACCAGTGGCGGCAGGAAGGGCTGGAGGACGTCGTCATCCGCCGCTACGACGTCTACGGCAGCAATCCAAAATCCACCTCTCTGGAAATGACCGCGCCCGTGCATTACCGCGCCATCCTGCGCGAGCTGCCCGTACCCGGCGATCCTGACTCAAAGAACAAGAGCATAAGTTCGGCGTGGAGCGGCATGTCCGCCTCCGGCGAAGTAACCGCCCCGCTCGTCTACGCCCACAGCGGCAATCCCGAAGACTACGAACTGCTTCGCAAGCAAGGCATCGACGTGAAGGGCAAGGTCGTCCTCGTTCGCTACTCGAATCCCTACAGCTACCGCGGATTCAAAGCGCTCACCGCCGAACGCGCAGGCGCAGCCGCCATTCTCATCTACAGCGATCCCGCCGAAGACGGATTCAAAAAAGGCAAAGTCGTCCCCAACGGCCCCTGGGGCCCCGAGTATCACATTCAGCGCGGCGCCATCACCTACGACTTCATGGTCCCCGGCGATCCGCTCACCCCGGGATGGGCCTCCGTTCCCGGCGCCAAGCGCATTCCCGTCGAGGATGCGATTTCGATCCCGAAGATCATGGCGCTGCCGCTCTCCTGGCACGATGCCAAGCCGCTGCTCGCCAACATGGACGGCCCGCTCGCTCCAGATAGCTGGCAGGGCGGACTGCCCATCAAGTATCGCCTCGGCGGCAATCGCGTGCGCGTGCACGTGAAAATCGTAATGGACAACTCCACTCAGCCCTACTACGTGGTCGAAGGCCGCATTCGCGGCGCCGAGCTGCCCGACGAATGGATCGTGCTCGGCAATCACCGCGATGCCTGGGTCTTCGGCGGCGTCGATCCCAGCAGCGGCACCGCCTCGATGATGGAGCTAACCCGCGCGCTGGGAAAGTTGGCAAAGTCAGGAATGCGTCCGCGGCGCACGCTAGTGGTCTGTAGTTGGGACGGAGAAGAAGTCGGCCTCGCCGGCTCCACCGAATGGGGAGAGCAGTTCGCCGACGAACTGCGCCAAAAGGCCGTCGCCTACATCAACGTCGATGAAGCCACGTCGGGCTCAAACTTCCACGGCCAGGCCGTGGCGTCGCTCGCGCCCATGCTGGTCGAGACCGCTCACTCGCTGCGAGATCCCTCGGGCAAAACTTTGTACGAAGCGTGGAAGGAATCATCCGCGCGCGACCGCCGCGAGGCCAAACAACCAGAAGAAGTCGCAGACTCGAACGTCACCGATTCAAACCTGGCCGACACACGCATCGGCAGCGGCTCCGACCATACTGTCTTTCTCAACTTTGTGGGCATCCCCGTCCTCGGCCTGGGCTTCGAGGGATCTTATGGCGTTTACCACTCGGCCTACGACGACTTTTTCTGGATGAACCACTTCGGCGATCCCGGCTACCGCTATCACACTCTGATGTCTCAGCTATGGGGCGTGCTCGCCCTGCGCCTGTCGAATGCTGACCTGCTCCCCTTCGACTTCGCCAGCTACGCCGCCAACATCCGCCAGTTCGTGAATGAATTAAGTAAGAATAAAAACATGTGGGGACAGCCGCCCTCGGCTGTCCGGCCGGGCGAAGCCCGGCAGCCGCCGCCACTGGATCTAAAGCCGGCGTTAGATGCCATCGCCGACTTCGAGACAGCCGGCCAACGCCTCGACGCCTCGATCGCCCGCGCCCTAGCCTCCGGCGCAATCGATTCCAAACTAGCCGCGACCATCAACCACGGCACAATGCAGGTCGAACGCAACTGGCTCAACCCTGACGGCATCCCCGGCCGTCCCTGGTTCAAACACATCCTCTACGGCGCCCGCTTCACCTACGCCCACCTTGAGCTGCCCGGCCTAACCGAGGCAGTCGAGAAACAAGACTGGCCCACCGCCCAACAGCAAGCAGAAATCCTGCGCCAAGCGCTAGCCAACAATACGAAGCTAGTCAATCAACTAAACTCCACCCTGAACGGCGCTATGCGGGCAGAAAAGTAAGCTCAATCCAAGTAAGCTCAATCCAACTCATCCCAACCTATTCTGATCTGTCATAGAGACGTTGCTTGCAACGTCTCTATCTGCGCCACTGCACCTGCCCCACTGCATCCGCCCCACTGATCCGCGCCACTACATCCGCGCCACTGCGTCTGCGCCACTGCGACAACGGTCTTGCAACCGTGGAAGAGCGGCGCTTCAGCGCCGCGTAAACCCTCCAGAATCACGGCTTCAGCCCCGGTGGTCGCATTTTCCGTCCACAACGCAGCCTGGTAGACCCGCGCCGGTTTTGGGTGGCGCAGCGCTTCAGCGCTGCGATTTTGAGTTCGACTGACATTTTTTGGACGATGTCTCGCTTTCTTGAAACCCGCCTGTGGATTTCTACCCTGTAATAAATTTGGCTCGCGCTCCGACTAGAGACATTGTGGGTGGCCGCGATTTTCGTTCGCCTCGATGCCCCCCTCCCCCCCTGGGCTCTATTGGAATCATCGGGGGAAAATCCCCGCAAAATCGGGACAACAAAGGACTTAGAGGTCAAAATCCGGACAACAAAGGACTTACGCCCGATGTCGTACTCGCCCTCCAGACTGCCTCCGCCTTGACCATGATGAGCTAGTTTTCAGTGGTGGGCAAGGTCAGATGTCACAACGGTGGTGTGGATTTCGTGAGCGGGCGGCGGGGAGACGAGCAGGTTTCGATCTGAGGCAGCATCTTTCGCCAAAGACGAAGCGTCCCAGCTCGTTGCCCAACTGCTTGACTTGCTCAGGATCGCTGGCTGCGCGGAAGCGCTCGGCCAGATGGAAGAATGCTTTCTCCTTTTGTTGGGCGGCCTCGATGCCTTGCTCGATGAGTTCCGCTAGGACACGGTTGTCGCTGAGAGCGCGCTGTTTGGCTATGGTGTCAACCCGTTGAGCGGTACTGAAAGAGAAGACAGAGCTGCCTGCTCTAGCTAGGCCAAGTATCCCGCCATCAATTCTTCTGCATTCCGTAAGCCCAAAACCGTGCGGTGCCCCTTTTCGTCCTTGCCGAGGACTATGTGTTGTTCCTTCACTGCGTCCGAGAACCTACGGACCACTGCGTGCCCATCCTCGATTTTGACTTGGTGAATGAAATCACGATCTTCTCCGTTCCAAGCTTCGCAAATTACGAATGGACTATGGGACGAGATAAGAATCTGACTACGTTTTACGGGGTCGCTTGCGAAGGCTAGCTCTCTGACGGCTTGGTAGAAGCGCTTGAGCGCTGTGGGGGTGAGTCCGTTTTCCGGTTCCTCAATTAACATCACGGGAGGCCGGTTAGAGCTATAAGTCAGCACCATGAGACCAAGAAAGAGTAGGAGGCCATCGGATAGTCGCACCGCAGATACGGTTCGCCTATTATCTTCGAAGACCATAGAGAATGCGACCCGATCGGAGCCGGAGAAGGAAAATTCAAACCCCTTAAACCCGGGTACGACCTCCCCGACTTGTTTAAGTATGTTCTCGAGGGCGGAATCCTTCTTCTCCTGCATGTAGTACAAGCAGGCTGATAGATCGCTTCCGGTATGGCCGAGCCTGGGTGCGTTGCCGTCCCCTGTCAGGTCAGGCAGTGGACTGGTGCCCGCTAGGTCATACGGTGTCAGCCTAAAGCGGTTGAAGCGGCTGATCTCCCTTGCTGTACCCCCTAGGGACTCGAATTTCCCTTCGGACTCTTTGCTTAAAAACGCAGCACGAAGCGCCGCGAAGATGCCCCTGTCCTCCTCAACGTACTTGACGGCCTTCTTTAAGGGAGAAGAATCAACGTCTTTCCTATCGAACAAGATCGTGCCTCCGGGTAATTCAACGAGAGACTCGTGGAAAATCTGGAAGCTTGGGCTTCCAGCCTCGGCACCGCTCGTTTGGGCGTAGTCAATCTCGTAGCGAAGGCAGTTACTGTCGTTTGGGCTACCGGAGATCACAACGTCAAACCCGATGCGCGCCTGCTTGCTTGCGCCGTGGTATTTGGTTGCAAAGTATGAGTACGGGAAGTGGGTGAATGCTTGCTTAAGGTTCCCTCGCGCTACCATGGAAAAATTCAGAATTGCATCAAACAATGCCGATTTCCCACCCCCGTTGGGGCCAACAAATACTGTGATCGGTGAAAGTTTGAGCATTGTATTCTTGTGAACCAAGTAGTTCTTCGCTGTAAATTCACGAATATACATAGGCCAGAAAATATACTCCGGCGCTTGCGAATCGTCTAGCCGCCTGGTGGGGCATTCTCTGAGGAACGAGAAAACAGCTTCCTCGCCACTCTTGCCGGTTTCACCGGCTGCGAGTGGCTTGGAATGACAAAGGTTGGAGGTGAAGGGGGGCTTTATCGCAGCGCTGAAGCGCTGCGCCACCCAAAAACACTGTTGGGTTCGTCGAGCGGCTTACGGCACGGCTGAACAGGCTGCGGAAAAACTCGGGGTGGACGCAAAATGCGACCACTGGGGCTAAAGCCCGCGCTGATTTTAGAGGCTTTACGCGGCGCTGAAGCGCCGCTCTTCCACGGCACTTCACCGATTTGCGAGTTTTTCCGCAGCCTGTGAAGTCGTGCCCTTCTCGAGCCGTGGGGCTTGCGGATGTTTCTCGGCAGCCCGCTGGGCATCATTCGCCAAAGACGAAGCGGCCCAACTCACTGCCCAACTGCTTGACTTGCTCAGGATCGCTGGCTGCGCGGAAGCGCTCGGCCAGATGGAAGAATGCTTTCTCCTTTTGTTGGGCGGCCTCGATGCCTTGCTCGATGAGTTCCACCAGGACACGGTTGTCGCTTAGAGCGCGCTGTTTGGCTATGGTCTCGACCTGTTTGGCGATTCTTGGGGGCAAGGTCACGCTTCGGCGGACTTGTTTCACGCGCGCTCGTTTCGCATTTGCCATCGTAGCACCAGTATACACCACTTTGGTGCATCTACGGAGCACTTCCTCCCAATACGACTGCGCGAGGTCCGCCTGACGGGGGGAGGAGTGCGCTGTCTTTTCACCGGCTGCGAGTGGCTCGGAATGGCAAAGGTTGGGGGTGGAGGGGCGCTTTAAACTTCTCGCGCCACCGGAATACTCCACACCGGAGCGAACGACTGCCGGTGCAGGGGCGTCGGCCCGTACTTCTCCAAGGCCGCCAGATGCTGCGGCGTGCTGTAGCCTTTGTGCGAAGCCAGGCCGTATTCGGGGAAGACTGCGTCCCACTCGCACATCATGCGGTCGCGCTCGACTTTGGCGAGAATCGAAGCCGCCGCAATCGAGGCCGAAAGCGCATCGCCATGGATGATGGCCCGCTGCGGCAGTTCGCAATCCAGCCGCATGGCGTCGATCAAGAGATGATCGGCCGCAGGCCGCAAGAGCATTACCGCTTCGCGCATGGCGAGCCGCGACGCTTGATAGATGTTGATCTGGTCGATGCGCGCCGCATCCACCGCCGCCACCGCCCAGGCGACCGCATGTTCTCGAATGCGCGGTGCCAACAGTTCGCGGCGTTCCGGCAGCAGCAGCTTGGAATCGCGCAAGCCACGAACGCGGTAGCCGCGATCGAGAATCACCGCCGCCGCCACCACCGGACCGAACAGTGATCCGCGCCCCACCTCATCCACCCCGGCGACCATCGCGGCCCCTGAGGCCCATGCATTTTTTTCAAAACGCAGCGTGCAGCGCAGCTTTTTCAGCATGTGCAGCTTAACTGCCGACGGAGAAAGAGAAAATTCAGACGCGATCTTCGCAATGCTCGACATTGAGATCTGGGAATGAAGAGTGCCCACCATCTTCGCTTGCCCGCACAGATTCCTGCAAGCAAGAAAATGCGCTGCCAGGAATTCTCTGCCTCTGCGGTTCGCCGCCATACCACTTTCGGGTCATGCCTTCCGCACAAAGTAACGCCGCTCAGTAACCATTACTTCGATTACGGACGTACATTGTCCGGTCGGACATGTACTGCTATGTTCACAACAGATCCCCTTACGCGAGGAGCAATTGTGAACCACGAAGCAACCCAGCCACGGCAAGATACGCCACCAGACGCTGTGCCACAAAATGATGCGCCGGTCGAGAAGTTGATCCACCTGGCGCTTCCGGTTCGCCTTACTCACACGGCGAACGGCGGGCGCGGCGGCCTGGAGATGGCTTGCACTTATGACATCCATCCGCGCGGAGCGCGGCTGCTCAGCTGCCGCGATGTAAAGGTGGGAGACTTGATCACGGTCGAGCGTGGACGCAATAAATCCGTCTGCCAGGTAGTCTGGACCGCGGATCCCGACTCCGCGTTGCGCGGCCAATTCACGGTGGAATGCGTCGAGGGCAGCAGGATTCCCTGGGAAGAAGAACTGCGGCAAATGGAGGAGCAGTATATGCCCGTTATTCCAGACGGGCCAAACAGGAAACCGCCGACGGCCGCTTTCGGCAGGGGTGAGCAGAATGGGCGCCGCCGGCCGCGCTTCCAAGTGGAGGGAGGCGCCGACTTGGCGGAGATCGGCGGACGCTCCCGTGTCGAAGGCCGCCTGGAACAGATTTCCGAATTTGGTTGCCTCATCAGCGCCGGCGATCTTCTCGCGCCCGGCACTGGCCTAAGGCTGGTCCTGAATATGTGCGATGTCAGCGTCGCACTGCGAGGGCATGTAAGATGTACGGCTCAGAATCGAGCCATGGGCGTGGAGTTCCAGGAGATCCGCCAGGGCGATCGTCCCCTGCTCGATTATGTGCTGAACCAGTTGAAGAAGCGCCCGACCGAGGACTTCGCTGATCTAGAAGTCATCACGGAGCATTTGGTAGCGATCGCGGGATAGAGATTGCTGCCAGTCGCGGCGCGTCCCATGCAAGAGGCCGAGACGCGCAACGGACGCCGTTCAGCTCGGTCTTTCGACGTCGCGCAGGCGGGCCGCTTTGCCCTTCAGTCCGCGCAGATAATACAGCTTGGCGCGGCGGACCTTGGACGAACGCAGCAGATCCACCTTGTCGATCACTTTGGAGTGGACGGGGAAAATGCGTTCCACGCCCTGGCCGAAGCTGATCTTGCGGACGGTGAAGCTGGCCTGGGGCCCGTTATCGCGCTTGATCACCACGCCTTCAAACGCCTGCACGCGCTCCTTGTCGCCCTCTCTGATCTTCACGTGAACGCGAACGGTATCGCCCGAGCGGAACGCGGGAATATCGGTGCGTTGAGTTTTTGCCAGCAGTCTTTCAATGATAAGGTTCGACATAATGGTTAGTCCTTCTGAATTCTGAAATCCGGATCCTTCGCTTAAAAAACTCCCGGTTGTGAAACTCACCAGCAATCTTTACTTAGCGATCTTTACTTAACGATCTTTACTTAACGATCTTTACTTAACGATCATTACTTAACGATCTTTACTTAACGATCTTTACTTGAGGCCTGATTTGATCCCGGCCAGAAACTTGTTGTCTTCCTCGCTCAGCACCGCGCCCTCCAGCAAATCGGGCCGGTTGCGCAACGTCTTCTCTAGCGCCCGCTGACGACGCCACCGCCGGATTTCTTCGTGATTGCCGGACATCAACGCCTCCGGCACTGCAATCCCGCGAAACTCCGCCGGCCGCGTGTAGTGCGGATAATCCAGCAATCCGTTCGACCCGCAAGTCGAATCCGCAGCGCCCGAGCGCTTCAGCGTCACGTCAACGGTAAACGATTCCTGCAGGGTTGACGCTTCGTTGCCTAGCGCGCCGGGAAGCAAGCGCATGACCGCTTCCATAATCACGGCTGCGGCCATTTCCCCGCCGCTCAGAACATAGTCGCCGATGGAAAGTTCCCGGTCGGCGAGAAAGTCCGCTACACGCTCATCCACACCTTCGTAGCGCCCGCAGACCAAAACGATGCAGTCGAGCAAAGCCAACTCCGCCGCGACTTTCTGAGTAAAGCGTTGCCCCTGGGCCGAGAGCAGGATTACCGATTGCTTGACGCGTCCCGCGAGGCGCTCTTCCCGCGGCGCAAGGCCCATCGACTCCAAACATTCAAACAGCGGTTCCGGCTTCAGCACCATGCCTTCGCCGCCGCCAAAAGGACGGTCGTCCACGGTGCGGTGACGATCATGGGTAAACTCCCGCAGATCGTGGACTTGAATTTCCGCCAGTCCCATCTCTTGCGCGCGGCGCGTGATGCCGTATTCCGACGGTCCGCGAAAGAAGTCCGGAAAGATGGTGACAATGGCCGCCTTCATCGTGGAACCAAAACCTTTACCACAGAGGGCACAGCGAGTTCTCAGTTCTCAGCAAAGACTTCGTTCTCATTCTCTTTCTGTCAACGCTTTTTCTTTTTCTCTGGCTGCGCCTGCTCACGCTTCTCTTCGGCCGTGAGCGGAGCGTTCACTTCGAGCAGGCCTTCGGGCAACTTCATGCGAACCTGCGTGCGTTCCAGATCCACGCCGTCGAGATACGCCTCAGCGAACGGGATTTCCAACAGCCGGGCCGCGGCGTCGCGCACGATCAACAACGGCGCTTCGCCGGCTCCAAACTGAACGTCCTCGATACGCCCGATCTCGTGGCCATCGTCGAGCACCGTACAACCTACGAGGTCACTGATGTAATTCCAGCCTGCTTGCAACTGTGAACGATGGCTGCGCGGCACCTGCAATTCGCATCCGACCAGCGTTTCCGCCTCGGAAATCGAATCCACTCCCGCGAACTTCAGCACCAGCAGCCCTTTGTGCGGCCAGAGTTCTTCGATTTCGAGTTCCCGGCGGTTCGCGCCCGGCTTCCGCGGCAGCGCCAGCAACAGCATGCCCGCGGCGAATCGCCCGGGAACATCGCTGTAGATCTCGCCCGCGACTTCGCCGCGGCGGCCCTGCGTTTTCACCACGCGGGCCAGCGTAATGAACCCACCACTTGTTTCAGGATCGCGAATGGTCCGGCTCCCTGCGCTAAAACGCAGCGCCTAAAGGCGAGCCACAACCCGGCGCTTTATGGCATGCCTGAAGGCATGCCCTGATACAAATCTCGCCAGTCTCTAGTCAATCACTTCCAGAGTGTATCTTTTGCGTGCCCGCATACCCGCAGCGCTCAGAAGCGTGCGCAGGGCGCGGACGTTGCGCCCCTGGCGGCCGATGACTTTCCCCACATCAGCTTCGGCGACTTCCAGTTCGATCACGTCGTCATCGAGGTGCTCCACGAAAACTTCATCGGGAGCATCGACAATCCACTTCGCAATCTGCTCGATGAGAGCGCGCACGTCTGCAGTGGATTCAGTCATGATGGTCGCTTATGCGGCGGAAACCACAGGAGCCGGCACGGGCTTTGAGAAGAGCTTGCCTACCCGCTCTGACATTTGCGCGCCCTTCGAAACCCAATAGTCCACGCGGTCGCGCTTGAACTCCACACTGGCGGGGTTGGTGCGAGGATTGTATGTCCCCACAACTTCCACCGGCCGGCCGTTGCGCGCGCGCGCCTTCTCAATGACGACGATGCGGTAATGCGGTTGCTTGCGCGCACCCATGCGCGACAGTCGAATCATTAACACAGATGAGTATCCTTGTTCCGGAAGCGTCCGGCGAGGTCAAGACAAACACTTATTATGCCGGAGGTTAGCGGGAATGGCAAGGGAGGAGCAGGTAATGTCGATCTGTTTTCCGCACATCTACACTTCCCATCTACACTTCCCATCCGCGTTCCTTGCGATCGGCAAGCAAACGGTCACGCATTTCCTTAAGCTCAGCTTCCAACGCGGCGATTGGCGGCGGAGCGAACAGATTGACAGCGGACTCCAATTCGCGCTGGGCGCCGAGTTGAACGATTTCCGCAATAAGGGCATCCGCGGTGGGCGAGAATCGGGAGATCTTAAAGTAAACAATATCGAGGATCGGATCATCCCCTTTTGTGCCGTTCGCCATTTGCAGTCGATCCTTATTCCCGAGCGCCTTTGAGTGTAAGCCCTTTGTCAATTCCCTTGAGTTGGCCCCTCCTGCGCCCTTTACCGAAAGCAAAACCCCGGGCCATATTCGGCCCGGGGCATGAACCCGTCAAGTTCCAAAATAATTATCGTCAGGTTCAGGGGCGAAGTCAATATTACTTTGAGGAGGTCCCCCGTCCGAGACCTCCTCGCCACTTTCCCTACCAGAACCGGGAAAGCGGTGGACGCGCAGCTTGAAACACGTAAAGTCGTCCGGGCCCTACACCCGAGACGAGATGAACGAGCGCTAGCAATCTCGCCTCGTGACGTGCGGCATAACCCCAGCGCCTGAAGGCGAAATCGCAAAGCAGAGGTTGCGGCATGTCTGAAGGCATGCCCTGATACGAACCCGATGCGGATCCGATACGCACCTGATACGAACCCGATTCGCACCATGCCCTCGTAAGCGTTGCGCCTTCCCGCATCTTTGGCTGTCCTGCTAGACTCAAATGTTTTGGAGGCAACACTTTGCAGGCAGTCTACATTCTCTCCGCAGTGCGCACGCCGATTGGGAAGTTTGGCGGATCGCTGGCTTCACTGACGGCGGCTGACATGGGCGTGGTGGCCGCCAGAGCTGCGATGGAGCGCGCCGGAATCCAGCCGGAGCAAGTGGAAGAAACTATTTTCGGCAACGCGCGGCAGGCCGGCGGCGGACCGAATCCGGCGCGGCAGATTTCTATTCGCAGCGGCGTCCCCCAGGAAGTGCCGGCGTTCACCGTGAATAAAGCATGCGCCTCGGGGATGAAGTCCATCGCGCTGGCTTACCAGGCGATTCTGCTGGGCGATGCGAGCTGCATTCTGGCGGGCGGAACGGAGTCCATGTCGCGGGTTCCTTATTATCTCGAAGCGCGCTGGGGATACCGGCTGGGCAACCAGGAACTGGTCGACGGCATGTATCGCGACGGATTTTTTTGTCCGATGGCGAAGATGGTCATGGGCGATACCGCCGAAGTGCTGGCCGAGCATTACAAGATTTCGCGCGAGGAGCAGGATGAATATGCGCTGATGTCGCAAACCCGCGCCGGGCGGGCGATTGCCGCCGGACGATTTGACGCCGAACTTGCTCCGGTCACCATCGAAGGCAAGAAAGGCGTGACCACCTTCAGCCGCGACGAACATCCGTTTCCGGACGCGAGCATGGAAAAGCTGGGCAAGCTGGCTCCGGTATTTTCGAAAACCGGAACCGTGACTGCGGGCAATTCTTCGGGAATCACCGATGGCGCTGCCGCCGTGGTTGTGGCTAGCGAACGTTTCGTGAAGCAGAACAACCTGAAACCACTGGCGCGGATCTCCGCCGTGACCTCGGCTGGAGTGGATCCACGGACGATGGGGATTGGTCCCGTTCCGGCTTTGCGCAAGCTGGAGGAGAAGCACAACCTCAAGCTGCAGGATTTTGGCCTGATCGAACTGAACGAAGCCTTCGCCGCCCAGGTGCTCGCCTGTGACCGCGAATTGAATTTCAACCGCGACAAGCTCAACGTGAACGGCGGAGCGATCGCGATCGGGCATCCCATCGGCTGCACCGGCACGCGAATCACAGTCACGTTAGTGCACGAGATGCTGAAGCGCAATACGAAGCGCGGCGTGGCCACGCTCTGCGTAAGCGGCGGAATGGGCATGGCGCTGGCGCTGGAAAATGTGGCGTGAGCGAGAAGGATACGGACGCCCCGGTTGACCGCGGCGAAGCGCGGTATACTTTTTAAAGAACTGGATGCAGGAGCCGGAATGCCTCTTTCAGCGGTAATCGTGGACGACGAGCAACTCGCCCGCGACGAACTCGCGTACCTGCTCAAGAACGCCGGCGACGTGAATGTGGTCGCGCAGGGGAAAAACGGTCTCGAGGCCATCAGCCTCATCAAGGAACACAGTCCCGATCTCGTCTTTCTCGACGTCCAGATGCCCGGACTCGACGGCTTCGGCGTCATCAAGAAGCTTCTCGACAGAAAGATCCCGCTGCCCAAGATCGTCTTCGCCACAGCGTTTGACCAGTATGCGGTGAAGGCATTCGAGGTCAACGCGGTGGATTATCTCCTGAAGCCGTTCGACAAGAAGCGCGTGGCCCAGGCGGTGCAGAAGGCCCGCACCCAGCAGGATGCGGAGGGCTTGCCGGCGGAGAAAATCGACACCCTGGTCCGCATGCTGCAGGCGCCCAAACCGCAGACCTCGAAAATCCTGCTCAAGGCTGTGGGGCGAATGTTTCTGGTGGACCAGAAGGAAATCTGCTATGCCTCCATCGAGGACGGCGTCATCACGGTGGTGACGGCGGGTCCCTCGGGGATGGAGGGGCACTCGAACTGCCGTACTTTGGAGGAATTACTGGCGAGCCTGGATTCCGGCTTGTTCTGGCGCGCTCACCGCTCCTACCTGGTGAACATCAACCGGATTCGCGAAGTCGTGCCCTGGTTCAAGAGTTCGTATCAGTTGCGCATGGATGACAAGAAGCAGAGCGAGATTCCAGTCAGCCGGGCTCAAACCAAGCGGCTGCGCGAGCTGTTCGGGCTTTGAGTGTCCGGGCTTTGAGTGTCCCACCTCCGCGTGCGGCGCCCGCCTGTGGTCCGCTTCACTCGAAGTGGCGGAAAAGACTTGGCGTGGCCTCGACGCGGCGGCTTGCTCCGCCCTTTCTACCGAAGCGATCAGATCGTTAAGCAACGTGCCGGTATACAAACTCACTCACTCACTTCTACTGGGATTTGGTCTCCAAAACCGGCAGTCTGCAGTCAACGGAATCGGAGGGCGGCTCCAGCTTCGAGCCGCCCTCCAGTGCGGGGGAAGAGTTAAACAGCCATCGCTTCCAGGCCGGTGCGGTCGCGAATTACCAGCGTCGCTCCTTCCAGGCGGATCAATCTCTTTTTCTTTAGATCACTCAGCAGCCGCGTAACGGTCTCGCGCGAGGAGCCGATTCGCTGTGCCATCTCTTCGTGGGTCATGGCGGAACGCAGCCGCAGTTCCTCCGACTCCTGCACCCCCCGTGGAGCGCACGACAACAACAGTCTCGCCAGTTTCCCCGATGAAGAACGGCTCAGCACCAGATCGTGGATATCGCGATACGCACCCTGGAACTCACGGCTCAGCCACAGGGCCGCGTGCAGCCCCACTTCGCTCTCGTCCTGCAGAAGGGTCATGAAATCCTGGCGGCCGATAAAATTCAACTGGCATGGCGATGCGGTTTCGGCGGTCATTTCGTAGTTCGTGCCGGAAATGGCGGCGCTCAGCCCCAGTACCTCCCCGGCTTCGGTCTGTTTCAGGATCAGCACTTTGCCTTCTTTCGAAGTCGCGGACAGTTTCACTTTTCCGGAGCAAAGAACGAACACGCCCCGCGGCGTCTGCCCCTCCACGAACAGCAGAGCTCCGGCGGGCATGACCGTGTGGTGACTGACTTCGTCTACTGACCGCAGCACCGCCGGTGAAAGGCGGCAAAAAAAGCCCTCCCGGCTCGCCTTGCAGCCTATGCAGCTCTCGATGATTTCAAGACCGTAGGGAGTTCTCATGCCTGCCTCCTTTGTCGAACTCCGCCGGTATCCTCGATCCGTGGGGATATCTTCCGGAGCTTGTGGTTCCTTCTGCTGCGGACGCTCGAGCAAGGACCGGGCGTGAGCTCGCGTGTCGGCGTGCGGACTGCGCGCGGCAGAAATCACTTCCCATGCCGCACTGGGATCGGCGCGCCGCTCCCACTCCACTTGGCAGGCAAACAAATACAGAGGATCAACCGCCTCTGGGTTGGCCTGGCTGAGAACTTGCTCGCGCCACGGTTCCGACCCTGCCCCGGCGCCGAACTCAGGCAGGACCGCTGCCCAAGGCTCCTCGCGGCCGCAAGGCCTCCCGCGCCACGCTTCACTCCTCGAAATCTCCTGAGACCGGGCGGAGGCCCTGGCGGATTCCGGCAGGATGCGAACTAGATTGCTCGGCTGATAATTCCTGGCCACCAACACGGTGCACTCCTGATCCGGATTGCTTCCCGATCAAGGACTGCTAATGCAATTGTCGTTCCAGAATGGTCCAGGCGAGAAAGCGGCCTAACTCGCAGAAACCAAGCTCATCCGGCGGGGATCGCCAGCCTTCCAACCAGCCGGCTGCCGACTATTCGGCACCTAGAGGATGAATCGGCACTTGAAACTCCTCCTGTTTCGACAGCACTCTAGGCAGGTTTCTGAACGGAGTAGTCTGCGCGCGTGATTCCCAGCCGCTGCATCTTCGACTGCAGGGTGGTGCGCTTCAAGCCGAGCCGCGGGGCGGCTCCCGTGGGTCCGGAGATCAATCCGCCCGTCTCGCGTAACACACGAAGGATGTGTTCCCGTTCCGTCCCCGCAAGCGAGTGTTCTGCGGAGTTGGAGGTCTCCACCTGGAACTCAGCCAGCGGCGCTCGCAAGGCCGTCCCGTCCGTGAGAATGACCGAGCGCTCAATGAAGTTCTCCAGCTCCCGGATGTTGCCCGGCCAATGCCAATTGACGAGGGCTTCCATAGTTTCGATGGGGACGGTCTCAATGCCACGATCCATTCCGCGAGCAAAGTGCCGAACAAAGTACCGGACCAACGGCGGAATGTCCTCGCGCCGCTCGCGCAGAGACGGCATGCGAATCGGAAACACATTCAAGCGGTAGAACAGGTCGCTGCGAAACTCCTTCTCGGCCACGCTTTTCGTTAAATCCCGGTTGGTGGCCGCGATCAGGCGCAGATCTACTTTGATCGTCCGCGTCCCTCCCAGCCTTTCGAACTCGTGGTCTTGCAAGACCCGGAGCAGCTTGGGCTGCAACTCCAGGGGGATTTCGCCGATCTCGTCCAGGAAGAGAGTGCCCTTATCGGCCAGTTCCAGGCGTCCCATCTTCTGATTGACGGCCCCGGTAAATGCTCCCTTCTCGTGTCCGAACAATTCGCTTTCCAGCAGCCCCGTGGGAATCGCGGCGCAATTCAAGGTGGTAAAACTTCGGTCCTTACGCTTGCTGGTACGATGAATGGCGCGCGCGATGAGCCCTTTGCCGGTTCCAGTTTCTCCCAGGAGCAGAACGGTGGCATCGCTGGCGGCGACGATCGCAACCTGATCCAGCACATCCTTGAGGGCCGGACTTTCCCCGACGATCTCCTCAAAATGAAGCTGGGTGCGGGTTTCACCTTCCAAGTAACGTTTCTCCCGCTCCAACCGGCTCCTGAACTGCTCGACTTCAAGAGCGGCCCGCGCATTCTCTAAGGCGATCGCGAGTTGCGCGGCGACCTGGTTCAGCAGCGTCAGGTCATCCGTCTTAAAGGCGTCTGCCCGGGTGCTGCCGAGCACCAGAACTCCCAGCGGACCCTTGGGCCGGAGAAGTGGAACACAACAAAGAGACTTGAGGCCCTCGGCCAGCAAGTGGTCCGTCGTCCCAGGATGGAACCCTCGCATCTCGTCCTTGGTGAAAATCAAAGACGCGCGCTGCAGCAGAGCCTTCCCTCCTGGATCCTTTGCGACAGTGATTTCGCTTTCGGCAGCAGGCCCCTTCCGCAGCGGAAAATCCATTGCCTGCCGGACCAGTTGCCCGCTCTTTTCGTCCCGCAAAGCGAGGGCCGCGTATTCTTGCCGCAGAATCCGGCGCACATAGGCGGAGATTTTGGGAAAGACCCGCAGCACATCCCACTTCGCGGCCAACACACGGCTCACCTCCATCATCACTTGCTGCCGCTTTTTCTCCTCCCGCAACGTCTCGGAAACGCCACGCAGGGATTTCTCGAGTCTCTTCTGTTCCGTAATCTCCACCACCACAGCGCCGATTTGCGTAACTTTGCCCGTCGCATCCTGGATGGGAATGAAATGATCAATCCAGTGGCCGGGTTCGGTTCGGTGGGGCAGCATGAAGCTGATTTCGAGGTTCAAGACGGGCTGCCGGGTCGCCAATACCCGCTCTAACTGCGGCTCCACCAGTTCGGCGAAATCGCCCAGCACCTCGCGGACGCTCTTTCCCAAATGCGCTTCCGCGGGCATGCCATTCATCTCCGCCAGCGTCTGGTTGACGGCGAGAAAGCGGAAGTCCGTATCTAGAATTCCAAAACCCACCCTGGACGCGCTGAAGTAAGCGGCCAATAACTGTTCCGACTCAATGAGAGCTTCAGGCGCCCCGAACCACACCGGACTGTCCGCCGCCGCAGGTTCAGTGTCCGTAGTGATCGTGAGATCCTGCAGCCGGCCAGAGGGTCCCACAACGCCGCTTAGGCCCAACCCCTTGCTGAAGGCCAGGAGCGTCCGCGTTTGCTCCCTTTGCTGTCGGAGCAGTCGGTCCTTTTCCGCGACCAGAGTTGCCGGGGTCCGGGTGTTGTCGGCCCAGAGGGCCACCATCTCCGCGACGCGCTGCAGAAACTGAACGTCGTCAGAACTGAATGCGCTGGCCCGTTTGCTGCCGAACCCGAGGGCACCCAGTTTTTCCTGGACCGTGGTCAGGGGAAGCACGCAGTAGGAATGGAGTTCGTGCTCGTGGAGCCATCGCAACCCTGGCTCGAACCGCTTCTCGGTTCGCAGATCGGCGATCGATAAAGCGGTTTGATTCTGCCAGGCCCATCCGACAGCGGCCTCTTCCACCGCGATCTCCATGGGCACACGAGGCCACTCCGCTCCCACCCACACATACATTTGCATGGTTTTTCGGGCTGAATCGTACAGAGCGAAGTTGAGTAAGTCGAAGGAAACAATTGTCCGTAAGTGCGGAACCAGATCGCGAAAGAGATCGGCCGGCTGACGGCGTCGAGACACTACATCCGCCATCTCCAGCAGCGCGTGCGAACGCTGCACATCCGGTTCCAAGCGTGGCGCGCTTAAGAGGTGCACTGCAACGGACTCCCAGCGGCGTCTCCCCCTCAAAAGCGCGCCGCTCAATTTGCCCAGAGTGACTCCCGCAGTATTACCACATATCTCAAGGAAATAGTCGTTTTTCTTCGCGAGATCGGTTTTCGTAACAGACTCGTCCCAATATGGGAGCGGTGCGACCGCTTGTTACTCTCGTAGCGGCCCCTTTATTAACTACATCCGAATAACTACACCTATGGAAAGCTATAATCACACCTATGGCGCGGGGCTGGGAAAGCAAGTCCGTCGAGGCACAACAGGACGAGGCAGCCGGAAGAACCATACCCGAAAAGCCGCGTCTGACGCGGGAAGAGGCGGCACGGTTCCGCGAGCAAGAGAACCTTCGTCTTTCGCTCCAGAGTGTCATTCAACAACTCGAGCGCAGCCACCATGCCCGTCATCGCGCCCTGCTCGAAAACGCTCGCGCCGATCTGGAGCGGAAGATACAAGAGCTCGGCGCCCAAGGTTGATGGCTGGCCCATTACGCCACCGGAGCGCTTCCGCTTGCGCATACCCATGACGACTTCGCTCGTCATGCTCTTGCTTCGCTCCGGCCGCCGCGGCGAACCCTTCTGAGCTGCTGACGTATAATTGAGACTTCCATGACCGCCTACGTTTACGTTTCGCTCAAGAAGAGTGTCCTCGATCCTCAAGGTAAGACCATCCAGGGCGCGCTCAAGAAGATGGGCTACAAGGGTCTGGAAGACGTCCGTCAGGGAAAATACTTCGAACTTACTCTCGATGGCGGCTTAAGCCGCGAAGAAGCGCAAACCGAAGTCGAGCGCATAGCTCGTGAAGTACTCACCAACCCGGTCATTGAAGAGTTTCGCTGCTCCCTCGCAGACTGAATTCATGGAGTTCCCGCATGTGTGGCATTGTTGGCTATGTCGGCAGGAAGCAAGTGGTTCCGATCATTATCGAGGGCCTGCGGCGGCTCGAGTATCGCGGCTATGATTCGGCGGGAATTGCCGTTGCCGGCAATGGGGACAAGCTGCAGATCCGCCGCGCGGAGGGCAAGCTGCGCAACCTGGAAGAAGCCATCCGTCTCAAGCCGCTCGATGGCACCTACGGCATTGGCCACACCCGTTGGGCCACCCACGGACGTCCCACGGAAGAAAACGCTCATCCTCATCGCGACTGCACCGGCAAGATTGTCGTCGTGCACAACGGCATCGTCGAGAACTATCTCAGCCTGAAGAAAAAGCTGATCGAAGAAGGACACAAGTTCTCCACCGAAACCGATACCGAAGTCATCGCTCACCTGATCGAAAAGCATCTGTTCAAAACGGGCAACGGCCACCATCCCAACCTCGAAGAGGCGGTTCGCAAGACGGTGAAAGAACTCAGCGGAGTGTTCGCCCTGGCCGTGATTTCCGTCGACGAGCCCAACAAGATCGTGGCCGCGCGCAATGGTCCTCCTCTGGTGGTCGGCCTGGGCAACGACGAATACTTTGTGGCCTCCGACGTTCCCGCCATTCTCTATCACACGCGTGACATTTTTTTTCTTGCCGATGGCGACCTCGCCGTGGTCACCGCCGGGGGAGTACAACTGACGGATTTCGACGGAAAGCCCGTCCAGCGCCAGGTACAGCACGTGACCTGGGATCCCATCATGGCGGAAAAAGGCGGCTTCAAACACTTCATGCTCAAGGAGATTTACGAGCAACCGCGGGCCGTCCGCGACACCACATTAGGACGGGTTTCTCTCGACACCGGCCACATCTTCCTCAACGAGATGAAAATCGGCGACGCCGAATTCCGTGCCGCGAAAAAGATCAACATCGTCGCCTGCGGCACCAGTTGGCATGCCGGACAGGCCGGCAAGTTCATGATCGAGAGTCTCGCGCGCGTGCCGGTCGAGGTCGATTACGCCAGCGAGTGGCGCTACCGCGACCCCATCGTCAGCCCGGAGACCATCACCCTCGTGATCTCGCAGTCCGGCGAAACCGCCGACACCATCGCCGCCCAGCGCGAGGCCAAAGCCAAAGGATCGCAGACGCTCGCCATCTGCAACGTGGTCGGCTCCATGATCACTCGCGAAGCTGCTGGAACCATCTACACGCATGCCGGACCCGAGATCGGCGTGGCTTCCACCAAGGCCTTCACCTGCCAGCTCACCGCGCTTTATCTCTTCGCTCTCTATCTGGCGCAGGTGCGCGGCGCCATGACCGCCGAGCAAACCCGCATTGCCGCCCAGGAACTTACCCTCATCCCCGGCAAGCTCGAACACATCC
Organism: Acidobacteriaceae bacterium; assembly: GCA_003131585.1. Lineage (GTDB taxonomy): Bacteria > Acidobacteriota > Terriglobia > Terriglobales > Acidobacteriaceae > Sulfotelmatobacter. The sequence goes on along the minus strand of PKVW01000056.1, from coordinate 152,104 downwards.
TCACCCACGACGAAGAATGCGAGGACCTGGCCAAGCGCTTCCAGCGGGCCCACGATTTTCTTTTTCTCGGCCGCGGCATTCACTATCCCATCGCCCTCGAAGGCGCGCTGAAGCTGAAGGAAATNNCCGCCGGCGAGATGAAGCACGGTCCCAACGCCCTGATCGACGAGAATCTCCCGGTAGTGGTCATCGCCACCAAAGATGCAAACAATCCCGGCTCGATGGTCCGCTACGAGAAGACGATGTCAAACCTGAAGGAAGTGAAAGCCCGCTCCGGCGTGGTGATTGCCGTGGCCACCGAAGGCGACGAAGAAATCAAAGAAGCCGCCGACCACGTTCTCTACGTTCCCGCCGCGCCGGAAGAACTCTCGCCGATTCTCGAAATCGTTCCCTTGCAATTGCTGGCTTATCACATCGCCGTGCGGCGGGGATGCGATGTGGATCAGCCGAGGAATCTGGCGAAGTCCGTGACGGTGGAGTAGGGAGGCAGTTGCCAGTCATCATTTGCAAGCTACTGCGTTTTCGTAGAGACGGGGCTTGCCCAGGGCTTGCCCCGTCTCCCCCCCGCCGCGAAACTCGAAGTTTGCCCGGTTCTTTGATTTCAACTTGACAATTCACTGGGATCGTTGAATCATAGATGAATATTTATGCATGATGATGGATAAATATGCCTCAGCGTGGGGAATCGGCACGCGAACCGATCGAGGCGGCTTGAAGAAAATCTGATGACGGCGAAACTCAAAACCGCGGTTCTCGGCGCGACCGGCTATTCCGGCCTCGAACTCGCCCGCCTGCTCGGCCGGCATCCGCGCACCGAAGCTCCCTTGCTCTTGCGCCGCAGTGCGGATAAAAGTGCGGAGATCGAGGCCGGCAGGTCCGCTGCTGGCGTGCCGCACATTTCTGGCAATGGCCAATCGCCGGTCCAGCCGTTTTCGTGGTCCGCGTTGCAGCAACATGGCGTGGAACTGTTATTCCTGGCAACACCGCACGCCGTTTCGCGCGAACTTGTTCCCGAGGCGATGGCACGCCGCCTGCGCGTCGTCGATCTGAGCGGCGCTTGGCGGCTGAAACAAGAAGAGCATCGTGCCGTCTATGGTTTCAAAGACGCCAACCCCCATACTGCGGCGGAACTGACGGAGTGCGCCGTCTACGGCCTGCCCGAGTTGAAGCCGAATGCGGACCGGATCCCGTCCGCCGCTCTGGTTGCGAATCCCGGCTGCTATGCGACCTCCGTCATTCTTGCGCTGGCGCCCTTGCTCTCGTCCGGCATGGTGGATTGCGATCGCGGCATCGTCTCCGATTCAAAGTCGGGCGTATCCGGCGCCGGCAAGGAACCCACCGCGCGTACCCACTTCGTCTCGGTGGCCGACAACTTTTCCGCCTACTCGGTCTTCGGACACCGTCACACGGGCGAGATCCTCGAACAATTGACGNNTATTCCAGCCAATTGATCTTCACTCCTCATCTTTTGCCCATCCCACGCGGAATTTTGTCCACGATTTACGTGCATCTGAAGCGCGAAACGACGGCGGACGAGATTCAATGCTGCTTCCAGGATTTCTACCAGGGCAAGCGCTGGATACGCGTTTTCCCCGCATCGAGTTTGCCGGAAATCCAATTTTCCGTGCACACCAACTACTGTGACCTTGGTTTCTGCCTCGCGCGCGATGGCCGCCGACTCGTTGTCGTTTCCTGTCTCGACAACCTGCTCAAAGGCGCGGCCGGTCAAGCCGTGCAGAACATGAACCTCATGTACGGCTGGGACGAAGCGGAGGGTCTGCAGTGAAGATTGTGATCAAGATCGGCGGCGCGGCGCTGGAGGATAAACCGACCCTTCAGAAATGTGCGCGAGCCGTGGTGCAGCTCGCCCAGGACGGCCATCAGGTCACCGTCGTACACGGCGGGGGCAGCGCGCTGACCCGCACCCTGAAACTCCTCGGCAAGAAGAGCGAATTCATCCACGGTCTCCGCGTGACGGACGCCGAGACGCGCGATGTTGCCCTGATGGTGCTCGCCGGCATTGTGAACAAGAGCCTGGTGGCGGCCATCGCTGCCGCCGGACAGCCCGCCATCGGTCTTTGTGGCGGAGACGGCGGCGTTTTTCGAGCCCGCAAGAAACAGGATGCGGAACACGACTTGGGATTTGTCGGCGAAATCTGTTTTTCCGAGCCGCGCTGGCTCAAAGCCATCTGGGCCGAAGGCGGCATTCCCGTGCTTTCCTCGGTCGCGCTCGGAGGCGACGGTCAGTATTACAACGTGAATGCCGACCAGATGGCGGCTGCGTGCGCCATAGCCTGCGAGGCCGACGCGCTGATCTTTCTCACCGACGTGCCCGGCGTTAGGGATGCCGCGGGAAGCGTGATGCCGTGGCTGAGCACGAAGCAGGCGGCCGAACTGGCGGCCGGTTCGATCATCAGCGGCGGCATGTTGCCGAAATTGCAAGCCTGCGGGCAGGCGCTAAAACAAGGCGTGGGACGAGTGAGAATTCTGCTGGCAACCGAGGCGGAAATCTTGCCACAGTTCTACCTGACCAATCTGTCATGCGGTACGGAGGTCACCTATTCATGAGTCAGGCAGTTGCCGCTCGTTACCAATCGCAACCGGCGGGTACGCCGATCCAGAACCAGGTCCAGAACCAGATCCAGAACAAGGAGTCCAAGTTGAATGCTCATGTACACGGCAGAATGGCGGCCGCTCCCGAGAGAGTTCCACAAGTGTTTTGGTGCCCCGACCTGGTCTCGACTCGCGATCTCGGCCCCGCCGGCGTCGATGCGATTTTGCATCTGGCTGGAATCATGAAGTCGCACCCCGCGGATTTTCGCAGGGCGCTCACGGGCAAGCAGATGGTGATGTTCTTCGAGAAGCCCTCTTTGCGAACCCGGCTGACATTTGAGGCTGGAATGGCGGGCCTGGGCGGTACGGCGATGTTCGTCGACCAGACTCACGAACGAATCGATGTGCGCGAGAATTTGAGCGACGTGGCGCACAACCTGGAGCGCTGGGTGGACCTGATTGTGCTGCGCACCTTCTCGCAGCAGACCATCGAGGGGATGGCGCAGCACGCCTCGGTCCCGGTGATTAACGCGCTCAGCGATCTGGAGCATCCGTGCCAGGCGCTGGCTGACTATCTGACGCTGCTGGAGCGGTTCGGAAATGGGAAGGACCGCCGCCTGGCGTATATAGGCGACGGCAACAATGTGGCGCACTCATTGTTGCTTACATGCGCGTGCCTGGGATCGTCGATCCGCGTGGCGACTCCACCGGACTATGCGCCCAATCCGCAGATTGTCGCCGATGCGCGCCAGATTGCCGAGGACACCGGCGCTGAAATTCAATTGCTGACCGATCCGCACGAGGCGGTGGTCGGAGCCGATGCGATTTACACCGATGCCTGGACCAGCATGGGGCAGGAGAAGGAGGAAGTCGAGCGGGCGAAGATCTTTCCGCCTTACCAGGTCAATACAGAGCTCATGGCGGAAGCCGCGTCCCATGCGGTGTTCATGCACTGCCTGCCAGCGCACCGCGGGTTGGAAGTGACGGACGCGATCATAGATTCGGAGCGGTCGCTGGTTTTCGAGCAGGCGGAGAACCGCCTGCATGTGCAAAAAGCGATTCTTTATTTACTGCTGGGCGGCGGCGATCGCTTGCCCGCAAGGAGTGCTCATGCCTGAAACAGTTGTTCTTGCTTACTCTGGAGGGCTCGATACCTCCATTATTATTCCGTGGCTCAAAGAGAATTACGCATACAGCGTCATCGCGATGATCGGCGATCTGGGCCAGGGCGACGACATTGAAGCCGTGGTAGAAAAAGCTTATGCCACGGGCGCAAGCAAGGTGATCGTGGAGGATCTCCGCGAGGAGTTTCTGACGGGATACGTTTTTCCGGCCCTGCGAGCGGGTGCGGTGTACGAACATAAGTATCTGCTGGGCACATCGCTGGCGCGTCCCGTGATCGCAAGACATCAGGTCGGAGTCGCTCTGCGCGAGGGGGCGACGGCGGTGGCGCACGGCTGCACGGGGAAGGGGAACGATCAGGTCCGTTTTGAGTTAACGTATCAGGCGTTCGCGCCAGAGCTGAAAGTAATCGCGCCGTGGCGGGAATGGTCGCTGAAATCGCGCGAAGACTGCCTTGATTACGCCGAGGAGCACGGCATTCCGGTAGCGGCTAGCCGCGATAAAATTCACAGCCGTGACCGCAATTTGTGGCACCTCAGTCATGAAGGCGGCGAACTGGAAGATGCCGCGAATGCGCCGCTGCCGGCAACATGGCAGATGACGCGGTCGCCCCAAGAGGCTCCGGACAAGGACGAGCAGGTGACGATTGGTTTCGAGAACGGGGTTCCGATCGCGGTCGATGGCATGAAGCTTGATCCGGTGTCGCTGGTCGAGTTGCTGAACGAAATTGGCGCGCGCAACGCCATCGGCCGGGTGGATCTGGTGGAGAACCGCTTCGTGGGCATCAAGTCGCGCGGGTGTTATGAAACCCCCGGTGGAACATTGCTGATCGCGGCGCATCGCGAACTGGAAGCCCTGTGCCTGGAGCGTGAGGTCGCGCACTTCAAGCAGCACGTGGGACTGAAGTACGCGGAACTGGTCTACTTCGGCTTGTGGTTCACGCCGCTGCGCGAGGCGCTGGACGCTTTCGTAGCTAGTACGCAAACAGAAATGACGGGCAGTGTGACGCTGTGTCTGTATAAGGGAAACGTTTCGGTGGTGAGCCGCGAGTCCGAGCACTCGCTCTATCGCACCGATCTCTCGTCGTTCACTATGGGCGATGGTTATGACCAGAAGGATGCGGCGGGCTTCATTCGAATCCTCGGACTGCCCTCGCGCACGCGCGCGCGAGCTCGCGTGGAGGTTGCGAGATGAAGATGTGGTCGGGCCGGTTCCGGCAGCCGCTGGACCTGCAATTCGAACGCTGGCAGCGGTCGTTTGACTTCGACCGGCGGCTGCTGAGTTACGAATTGACGGCGAGCGGCGTTCATGCGGGTGCCCTGAAAAACGCCGGAGTTCTCTCCGCCGATGAACTCATCGGCATTCTTGAAGGTCTACAGCAGATTGGCGAGATGGCGGCCACCTCCAAAGACCCTGTGGAAGATGATGAAGCCGAGGACGTGCATCATTTCGTGGAGAAGCAGTTGGTGGCGCGGATCGGCGACGTCGGATACAAGCTGCATAGCGGGCGCAGCCGCAACGAGCAGATCGCTACCGATCTGCGCCTGTACGTGCGGACGGCGATCGATGAGTTGCGGAAGGAACTGGCTGAGGTCTGCGTAGTTTTTACCGACCGCGCCGAACAAGCCGGCAGCGCCGCGATGCCGGCTTACACACATTTGCAGCGCGCTGAGCCCGTGCTGGTAGCGCATTGGTTGCTGGCTTATGTCGAAATGTTTTTGCGGGATGCTGACAGACTGGCCGATTGCCGCAAGCGTCTAAACGTGTGTCCTCTGGGGTCTGGTGCTGTAGCAGGTGCGACTTTGCCGCTCGATCGCGCCTTCATGGCGGATGGACTCGGGTTCGCCGGTCCCACGGCGAACAGTATCGACGCTACCAGCGATCGTGATTTCGTTCTGGAATTCGTCAACGCGCTTTCGCTCCTGGGGCTGCACTTGAGCCGGTGGGCGGAGGAGATGATCATTTTGTCTTCGCAGGAATTTGGCTTTGTGCAGTTGCCCGAGGCTTATTCCACAGGCAGCAGCGCCATGCCGCAAAAGAAGAATCCAGATCTTCTGGAACTGGTGCGCGGAAAGACCGGCCGTGTGATCGGAAGCGCAACGGCATTGATAGTTGCGTTGAAAGGTTTGCCTCTAGCCTACAACAAAGACTTGCAGGAAACGCAGGAGCCGCTCTTCGAGGCAACGGACACGGCGCTTGGGTTGTTGCCGCTGGTCGCGGAGTGGATGAAAGCGGTGGAGTTCGATCACCAGCGCATGAACGAGGCGGCGCAGTCGGGATTCATGAACGCGTGGGCGGCAGCGACTTACCTGGTCAATCGCGGCGTTCCTTCGCGGCTCGCGCACGAGCAGATCGGCAAGGCAGTGAAGCTGTGCCTGGAAAAGCGGTGCGAGCTCCACGACCTAACGCTGGATGAGTTGCGCAGCCTGAATTCCGCATTCAACCGGGATTTTCATGAATGCTTGACGCCGGCTTCCGTGTTGGCGATCCATGATGTTGTCGGCGGCACTGCACCGGCCCGGGTGCGGCAGGGGATTGGGGCGGCGAGAAAGAAAATCGCCTCCCTGCGCGAGGAGGTTCATGCGCACGCGTAAAGCCATTTCGCCGGATGCCAAGCACATCCACGAGCTCATCGCCGGCTATTCAGGCAATGGCACTTTGCTGCCACGCACACTAGCGGAGATTTGCGAGAACGTAAGAGATTTTGTCGTTCTGGAAAATGAGGGCCGCATAATTGGGTGCGGCGCACTGCATCTTTACGGCACGCACCTGGCCGAGATACGTTCAATCACTGTTGGACCTCGTGCCCAGGGTCAAGGTGGGGGTAGCCGCTTGGTGAAGGCTTTGCTGGCCGAAGCCAAACGGCACCGGGTAGATTGCATCTGTCTTTTCACGCGGTCTCCCGATTTTTTTTCGCGTCAGGGATTCGAGATGGCGCGACGAGAAGATCTTCCCGACAAGATTCACAAGGATTGCCACGTCTGTCCCAGGTTTCACAACTGCGACGAAGTCGCCATGGTGCGCGGCAAGCTCCCGACATTCGCGATCCTACCTGAGCCGGCGAACTGGCTAGTCAAGCTTCAAGCCTAACAGGCAATGCAGCGGCGCGAACGCTCGAAACCCACCAGCGAACGCCACCTGGACGTAAGAATCGGCACGCGACGCGTGACAGGATACAGGTTGCCGGTCGGTCGCACGATTCAAGCGGTTGCGAGGCCAGCCTTTTCTCCTGCGCCCTCAAAATGCGCTTCGATCTCTTCCAATGTCTTCCCTTTCGTTTCCGGAAGCAGGAAAGCGGCCGTGATGAAGTAGATCACGGTGCACGCCGCGAAGCCAAAAAACATGGCGGAGTAGCCATACTTGCCGACGGTCGGCAGGAATGTGGCGGCGATGCTCGTCGAAACTGCCTGGTTGATCAACAGGGCAATGCTCATGCCATTGGAGCGAATCCGGGTCGGCATCAACTCCGAGAGCGCCAGCCACACGCACACGCCGGGACCGATGGCGAAAAACGCCATGAAAACGAAAAGGCTGAGCGCCACCAGCCAGCCATTGTGGGTGCTCGGCACCGGACTTACCAGTGCATTATCAATTCTTAGCGGAGCCTGGCGCGAGGCATCGAGATTGCCGAATGGATTGGAGAAGAACGCCACCACTTTATTGGCGGGCAGGCAGCTTTCACGCGTGATTTCAATCGCTTTCGCTGCGGGGTCGTCGGAACGCACGACTTTGCTCGCGGCGCGGAAATCTCCGCACGAATAGATGATGATCAGCGATGTGGGCCTGTTTCTGAGAGCCTTGCCGGCGTCCCCGCTTGCCGAGAGAAGCGCATCGGCATACTTTTCGTCATAAAGGAGCGCGATCTTATGGTCCGCATTGACCATGGACTGAACCCCGGCCCGAGAATCCACGCGCAACTTTTCAGTCCGGCGGAATAGTACACCCGTGCAGATCAGCGACACGATAATGCCGGCGCTGCCTACGGATAGCAGGAACTTGCGTCCCTTGCGATCCACCAGCAGGATGCCGCCAATGGTCATCAGAAAGTTCACGATGGTGAAAATAACGTAGCCCCAATGGGCCTGAACATCGGAAAGACCGCTCTGCAAGAGGATGTTGGCGTTATAGCCGATGATGGAATTGACGCCGGTGGCCTGGTTGCACGCGAGAATCACGCAGGCCAGCACGAACGGGATCACGTATTTTCGGCGCAAAAGCGATTCCTTAACCTTCGCTCCGGTTGAGTTCTGCGCCTTCTCCGCAGCCGCAGCTTGCTCCATTTCCGCCAGTTCCAGGTCGGCCTGCTCGTTTGTGCGAGAACGAAGGAGCGCGGCGTAGGCGGCATCGCGTCTCCCACGCCGAAACAGCCAGCGTGGGGACTCCGCTACCATGAGGCTACCGATCACGAACAAGACGCCGGGGGGCAGCGAGACCCAGAAGATGCTGCGCCAAGCCGTGTCTTTGAAGGCGAAGAGCCTGCCGGGATCGCCGAGTCTTGCGACCTCTTCGACGCGAATACTGAAAAACATGCCGACAATGGCAGCGGTCACGATCCCGAGTGTCAGCAGCCACTGGAAGATACCCGTGCCCTTACCGCGATTCGATGCCGACAGACACTCCGCTAGATACAGCGGGACCACTACCCCGATCAAGCCAGCGCTGATGCCTTGTAAAAGGCGCCCAAGAACCAACGGTTCATAGCCGTGCGAGAGAGCAATCGCGGGAATACTGATGACGAACAGCACGCCGCTAAGCGTCATCAGGAGCTTGCGTCCCATCCAGTCTGCCAGCGCGCCCGCAAACAGGGTTGAGATCACGCTACCGAGAAGTACCGCTGCGACGACGATGGAAAGCTGGCCCGCATTCAACCCGGAAGTGGCCTCCAAGTACGGCAGGGCGCCCGCGATAATGCCGACATCCACCCCGTACAGCAAGCCGCCCAGTCCCGCTACCAGCAGGAGGAAGCGGTTGTACCCGGCCTTCTCGTCATGCGCCACGGTGGCAATCATTTCGCCGATCGGAGAAACCAGAAAACTCATTCCTCGCGAGAATACTACGGCAAACCAATTGGCACTGAATCTTTCTCCGTCGCGGAGAACCGCTCCGAATTTCTATCTGAAGCTGGGAATGACGGGATTTGGGGGAAGCGCCCGATGAACAGTCTGCGGCGCTCGGAGCGATACAACGACGGCTGGAGGGTGAAGCGGTGGGAAGTACGACAAAGCAGGGGCAACCGGATGCTGCGGCCAAGGCTAAAAGCCCGTGTTCTCATTGACCGGCAATGGCATGGCGTGAAGCCGTGCCCTGCCAAGGCCATTTCCGAGACCAGTTCTAGGCGCTAACCTGGACGGACACCAACTCGGGATTACATCGGGAATTCTGGATGGACTTGACGGCGTCTTCCGCGGTGAATCTTCCCATAATCAATGCCAGCTTACGGTTGGTCGTCGTTTGGATGGGACTCCGGTCAATCCGCTGCACGTATTCAGGAGCGCGAGTGCCGCTGCGGTTCACTTTCACCAGAAACTTGGTGTTCTTCATGGTTTCTCCCTCCGGGTTCAGGACGATAAACACAGGTGACCAACAAGGAGCCGACACAAAACTCGTAATGGGTTGATCGTCTTACAACGCGACTACTCTTTCAGAGGCGCGCTAAAGTGGAAAAAACTTCAGATGGGACTGACTTACTTCCGAGAAGCCTGAAAGAGTAAGAAGAGATATACAACCAATTACAATTCTAGGCCTGTTCGCCGCGGTTGTCAACCTGCAGCGGGTTGCGTAGCGCTCTAGAAGCGAGTTGTCATGCGGGTAGCCGCGTAGCTCGATCCACGGCAACACTCAGGGCTGCAAAATCTGACCAGCCCGCGGATGAATTTGCTCGCGGTTGAGCTGGCTGGCGTCCCAGCCACCGCCGAGGGCTTTCACCAGATAGACGGAGCTAACCACGCGCTGGCCGAGCAACTGCGTCTCCAGCCGTTCACTGGTGAGCAAAGTGGTCTGCGCAGTGATGACGTCGAGGTAAGTGGTGACTCCGCCGATGTAGCGATTGTTGGCGATCGCCAGGGCGCGGCGAGCATCTTCGACGGCCGCTCCCTGCGTGGCGAGGGCTTGCGAGAGCGTGCTCAGATTGCTGATGCCGTCCTCGACCTCATGGAACGCCGTCAGCACCGACTGGCGGTAGTTGGCCACAGACTGGTCGTATGCGGAGCGCGCGGCGGCCAGAGTGGCGCGGTTTCGCCCACCCTCGAAGATGGGCTGCAAGGCGTCCGCGCCGAGCGACCAGAAGAGGCTAGGCGCATTGAAGAGCGGCGTGAGGTCACGGCTCTGCCATCCCCCTGAACCGCTCAGCGTGATGTGGGGGTAGAAGGCCGAGCGCGCGATGCCGACCTGCGCGTTCTGGTAAGCCATCAGGCGTTCGGCGGTGGAAATATCGGGCCGGCGCTCCAATATGTCGGACGGCACTCCGAGCGGGACGGGCGGGGGCGTGGCACGCAACGGCGCAATCGGCACGGTGAGGCTGGAGGCCGCTTGGCCCACCAACACCGCGATGGCGTGCTCATACTGTGCGCGCGACTGCCGCACCAGAGCAAGCTGCGACAACGTGGAGTCGAGCAGCGCGGCCTGCTGGGCAACTTCCAGTCCGCTGGCAATGCCACCCTCGTGGCGGTTGTTCACCAGAGCCAACCCCTTGCGCTGGTAGCCGACGGATTCCTGTACCACTTCCACCTCCGCGTCCAGCTCACGCAGCGTGAAGTAGTCGGCGGCGAGTTCGGCGGTCAGCACCAACTGCACGTTTTGAAGATCGGCAGCCGTGGACTGTAGAGAAGCGTTGGCCGCTTCCACATTGTGCCGCACGCGTCCGAAAAGATCGGCCTCATAGCTAAGCGAGAAGGGAACCGTATAGACGTTCTGGGTGTAGGGAAGGATGGTCTGCGTCGCGCCGTTCACGACGATCGGCGCCGCCCCGTTGAGCGGCCGATTGCCGGAACCGCGTTCACGCAACGCGCTGGGATCCGTCGAAAGCTGTGGGAACATATTCGCGGTGGCCACGCGTGCAAGCGAGCGCGCCTGTTCGAGATGATCGCGCGCGGCCATCAGAGATTGGTTAGCCTGGAGCAACTGTTGTTCGTAGGCGTCGAGCGCCGGATCGTGAAAAATCTGCCACCACGCGCCCTTTGGGATTGAGTCCTTGGGCGCGGCCTGCTGCCACGGCGGTTGCGTCTTCCACGCGTCAGGCGCAGGCGCTGGGGCTGCGGGCCGGCTGTAACGCGGACCGACGGTGCATCCAGCCGCAAGACCGAGCAGCGCGAGAGCGGCCAAGAGTGGTCGCTTCACAATCCGCTGCCTTTCTGCTGGTCTTTCTTCTGATCTTTCTTCTGGTCTTTCTTCTGGTCCGGCGGCGGAGATTGACCGGGCTGTTGCCGATCCGGCGGCGGTTGCGCCACGTTTACCTGCTGCCCATCCTCAAGCGAATCCGCGGGATTGATGACGACCAGGTCGGTGGGAGAGACGCCGCCGAGAACTTCCAATGTGGCGCCGTAGTCGCGTCCAATGTTGATGGGCCGCAACTGTACCTTGCCTCCGGGACTGACAACTGCGACGCGCGAGCCTTCGGCGCGGAACAGCATCGCATTCACCGGAATCGTGACCTTGTTCACGCCAGAGCCGACGGCGAAGTGCACCTCCCCGAACGAGCCGGGCAGTAGACGCCCGTCCTTGTTGGGCACGTCGACCTCGGTCAGCAGAGTCCGCGTGGCCGGATCGATGGATTCCGCCGTGCGTGCCACCTGGCCGAAAAACTTCTGGCCGGGGAATTCCTGCAAAGTGACGGCGGTCTTGGCGCCAACCTTTATGTACCGTGCATAGGCCTGTGGAACGCTGGTGTAAACCCGCAGTGGATCGATCCGTGCGAGGTCAAACAGTTCGCGGCCGGCGACGCCCGCTCCGGCATTGATGAGCGCGCCGGGATCGACGTTGCGGCGGGTCAGCACACCGGAGAAAGGCGCGTAGACATCCTTGAAGCCCTCAAGCTGTTCGAGGCGGCGCACATTGGCGTCGGCGGCGGCGAGGTTGGCCTGGCTCTGCTTGTATGCGCTCACGTACTGATCGGCTTCCTGCGCGGAGACGGAGTCGGTCTTGCGCAGGTTTTCCCAGCGGTCGGCGCTGATCTTTGCCAGTTCCATTTGCGCGAGAACTTGCTGACGCGCGGCGCGAGTCTGGTTCAACTCCTGATCAACCTCGGGAGTATCGATCTTCGCCAGCAACTCTCCTTTGCCGACTCGGCTCCCAATGTCCTTGTACCAGCGTACAAGGTAGCCGCTGGTGCGGGCGTAAATCGGAGACTCCTCATAGGCCTGTAGAGAGCCGGGCAGAACTAAGTCCTCGTCGGGCTTTTCCGCGAGGGGGTAAACCACCGCGACAGTGGGTACGGTGTCGCGCTCGGTCTCCTTGGCCAGCGCCCGGTCGTGGCCCACATGGTTCCAAAGGGTAAGCCCTCCGGCAACGAGCAGAACGAGGAGGGCCAGAGCTACCATCGTTAAAGCTTTGCGCGGAGGTGCGGGCGGAAGCTCGGGTGGCTTCTCGATCCCCGCACCCTGCTGCCGGGAGTGTTGGCGGATCGCTTCGATCTCCCCGTCGCGCTGGGCCTGAACACCTTGAGCATGATGCTCTTCAGCCCGTTCGTGCTGCGATTGCGGCGGGCGCGCATCGCGGTTCTGTTGAGACCGCTGCGCATCCCCCGGCGTTGGTTTGGACTCGTTCTCTGCACTCATACTCGACTCCGATTCCTGCGAAAACTGTTTACGCCCGCTCCTGGTTTATACCTGCTCGCCCACGCCTGGCTTCCCGGCGGCTATGGAACATGGCGAACACGCTCGGCACAAAGAACAAGGTGGCGACCGTAGCAAACAGCAGTCCGCCGATGACGGCGCGGCCCAGAGGCGCGTTCTGCTCGCCGCCTTCTCCCAGCGCCAGTGCCATGGGCACCATGCCGATGATCATGGCCAGCGCGGTCATCAGCACCGGACGCATGCGTGTGTAGCCGGCGGCGACGGCGGCCTGCACGGCGGGAACGCCCGCGTCCATCTGTTCGCGCGCGAAGCTCACCATCAGAATGGAGTTGGCCGTAGCCACGCCCATGCACATAACCGCGCCGGTGAGAGATGGCACGCTCAATGTGGTGCGGGTCAGCAGCAGGAACCAGCAGATTCCGGCCAGCGCTCCCGGCAGGGCGGCAATGATGATGAACGGATCAAGCCACGACTGGAAGTTGATTACGATCAGCAAGTAGACGAGCAGAATGGCTCCGGCCAGCCCCAGGCCCAATCCGAAGAACGAGGAGCGCATGGTAACCACCTGCCCGCGCACCACGATGCGAGTGCCCCGCGGCAGTTGTCCGTCGAACGTCTTGAGCACCTCGTCGGTGTCGGAAGCCACAGCGCCGAGATCGCGGTCCTGGGTGCTGGCGTAAACGTCGATCACCGGCTGCACGTCGTAATGGTTCACCGTAGCCGGCCGCGCGACCGGATATAACTGCACCAGGTTACCCAGCAACTGCGGGCCCTGCTGCGAGTCTACCGGGATGGCCATAAGGTCTTGCAGACTGGTCATGCGGTATTGCGGCGACTGTACCGCCATCTGGTAAGTCACGCCGTTGCGCGGGTTGAGCCAGAAATTTGGCGCCGTCTGGAAGCTGCCGCTGAGTGAAATCAGCACACTCTGCGCCACATCGCGCGCGGTGAGCCCAAGCTGCGTGACGCGCGTACGGTCAATATCCAGGTGCAACGTGGGCGAGGACAGCAACTGCTGCACATGCACATCGGCGGCGCCGGGAATGTGCCGCATTTTGTTGGCGATCTGCTGGGCGATGAGATAGCTGCTGCCCATGTCCGTGCCCACGACCTGCACGTCGATGGGTGCGGGCAGCCCGAAGTTCAGGATCTGCGTAACGATATCCGCGGGCTGGAAGAAAAATTCCACGCCCGGAAAGCGCCTCGGCAGCACTTCCCGCAGATGCCGTATGTGGCCCGCGGTGGGATGGTGATGTGCGGGGTCGAGCGCGATCAGGATCTCGGCATCGCTGCTGCCGATGGTTCCGTTGGAGCTGTAGGACTGGTTGATGCCGGAGTTGGGCAGGCCGATGTTGTCGAGAATCGTCTGCAATTCGCCCTTCGGAATCTCCTCTCGCAGAACGGCTTCGATTTCGTCGCAGAGCCGCGCCGTCTCTTCCACGCGCAGGCCGGGACGGGCGCGTACATGCAGGCGCAGCAAGCCCGCATCCACTTGCGGGAAGAAGTCCTGTCCGAGGAATGTGAACAGCCCGAGCGAGAGCAGGCAAAAGGCCAGGAAGCAAAGCACGAAGATGCCGCGATGCTCGATGGTGGTTTCCAGCAACTGCTCGTAGCCGCGGCGGAAATCGTCAAACTTGCGCTCGAAACCGCGCTGGAAGCGGCCCAGGAACGTCGTGGGGGCTTCCGCGCGATGCTCGTGCCCGCGCATGATGTACATGACCAGCGTGGGGATGAGGGTTCGCGAGAGCAGGTAGCTGGCCAGCATGGCGAAGCTCACGGCCTCCGCCAGCGGCACAAACAGGAATCGCGCCACGCCCGCCAGGAAGAACATGGGCACGAACACGATGCAGATACTGAGCGTGGATACGAAGGCAGGCACGGCGATCTGTTGCGCGCCGTCGAGGATGGCCTGCCTCATCTCCTTGCCCATGGCAAGGTTGCGCTCGATATTTTCGATCTCCACCGTGGCGTCATCGACCAGGATGCCGACGGCGAGCGCCAATCCGCCCAGGGTCATGATGTTGATGGTCTCGCCGATGGCACCCAGTAGGATGATCGAGCAAAAGACCGAGAGCGGGATGGAGATCAAAATAACGATGGTGGGACGCCAATCGCCGAGGAAGATGAGAATCATGACAGCGGTAAGGGCGGCTGCGATCAGCCCCTCACGCACCACGCCCTGGATGGACGCGCGCACGAACAAAGACTGGTCGAACAGCGCGGTGATCTTCAGTTCCGGCGGCAGAGACTGTGCCGCCTGCGCGACAATATTCTTGACCCCAGCGACAATTTGCAGCGTGGAGGCATTGCCGTTCTTATAGATCGACATCAGCGCGCCCCGGTTACCATCCTGGCGCACGATGTTGGTCTGGGGCGCGAAGCCGTCGCGGATGTGAGCGATGTCGCGCATGTAGAGTGTGGAACCGTTGGCGGTTTTGACCGGCAAGTCGTTCAATTCCGCAATGGTTCCCGGCGTTCCGTTCATCTCAACGCTGTATTCCAGCGGGCCGAGCTTGGCGGTGCCGGCCGGAAGGATCAGGTTCTGGGCGTTGACGGCATTGACGATGTCAACCGGCGCGAGTCCGTATGCTTGGAGCTTCGGCAAGTCCAGGTCCACCTGAATCTGGCGAATCTTGCCGCCGTAGGGATACGGCGTGGCGGCTCCCGGCACGGTGGTCAGATAGTTACGCAGGAAGTTCTGGCCCAGATCGAAGAGTTGCGCCTCAGGCAGGGTCTTGCTGCTCAACCCAAGCTGAATGATGGGTGTGGTGGAGGCGCTATAGGAGATGATCAGCGGCGGCGTCGTGCCGGGAGGCAGCCCGCGAACCGTCGTCTGGCAGATGGCCGTGATTTGCGCGATGGCTCCCTGTATATTCGTGCCCGGACGGAAAAATACTTTGATGACGCCCAGGCCGTTTACCGACTGCGACTCCATGTGCTCGATGTCGTTTACGGTGATGTTGATGCCACGTTCGGAGTTGGACACGATGCGGTCGGCCATATCTGACGGCGACATGCCCGTATAGAACCAGACCACCGAAACCACCGGAATGTCGATATTCGGAAAGATGTCCGTGGGCGTCCGCAGAATCGTAATCGGCGTCAGAAGAATAATGACGAGCGCCATCACCACGAATGTGTAGGGACGCCTGAGAGCTAACGCAACAATCCACATCGGTTAGGCACCACTCCAGAGTTCGGACGAATATAAAAGGGGTTGCACCGCACGGATGCAAAGACAACCCCGCGGGTTTGGTTTAGATTCGATACTAAGCGTATTGGATTCTGAAGGCTCGACGTTAATTATATGGTAGGTTAAGGTCATGCGCCAGAAGTCTCCGGCTCACGAGAGTGGCGGCAAAGGCCCCAAGCGTTCGCCCGGCCGCCCGCGCAGTGAACAGGCGCGCGTGGCCATCCTGCACAGCACTTTGGAACTCCTGGGAGAGAATGGCTTTTTCGAGCTAACCATTGAAGACGTGGCAGCTCATGCCGACGTTGGCAAGGCAACCGTTTACCGCTGGTGGCCCAACAAGGCCGCCCTTATCGCGGACGCGTTCGCCAGCAGCGCGACCCGGAAACTCCACTTCCCCGACACCGGCTCCGTTCGCACGGACATGAGCCAGCAGATGCGCCAGCTCGTCAAGATCTTTCGCAGCCGGCGCGGGCGCATCGTCTCCGCCATTCTTGGCGGAGGCCAGAGCGACAGAGACCTCATCGCCGCTTTCCGCGAACGCTTCCTCAGGCCGCGCCGCCAGGAGGCTTATGCCACCCTCCGCCGGGGAATTCTACGCGGCGAACTGCGCGAGAACGTGGACCTGGATCTGCTTCTTGATTCACTCTACGGGCCCATTTACATGCGATTCCTCATACGGCATGACAAGTTGACGTCCGACTTTGTCGACTCTCTTTGCGAATTAGTGCTGAGCGGCGCCCATCCCAACCGGAAACTTCGTGCCCACGGATCGAACTGAGTCGTTGCCCCGGCCACGACTGAGCGACGGTTTGGGTCGGAGAATTATGCACGAGCGGCTCGAATCGCTATACGGGCAGGATCAGGGCTCCTGACTCTTACCCGGAGGAGTCATCCTACGGCGGCGTCCACCGTGCATGGGCCGCGAAAAGGCCGTAGACAAAGCAGATCTGGTACGTGACGAAAAGACCGAAGCCCAGACTTAGCAGACCCGACGCCAATGCCAGTCCATGGGAGACCTTCTGACGGCCGTTTCCCGCCATCGTGAACGCGGAGGCAATGCTCATTGTGATCAGCATCATGCCCGCAATGGTGCCCACGCCGAAGATCAACAGGTAACCGATCGCCCAACGGAGATTTCGGATCGTGGTTAAGACCAGCAAAGCAACAGCCGCCGAACCGGCAAGTCCGTGAACCACGCCTACCACGAACGGCCGCAGGTATTGATAAAGGCCGATCCTTCCAAATGCCCGGTCCATCCACGCCAGCGGCGTATCGTCGTGCGGATGAGGATGGACCTCCGGCTGGTGACCGTGGGGCTGGCTATGGATGTCGTCCCCGTGACTGTAGGGATGCGAGCGGATGACTTCCGCTCCATCCTGATTTTGGTTTGATCCGGCAGGCATTGAGCGCAGAAACCCGGCCACATTCATCAGGCCCAGGATAATCAGCATCACTGCGACGGACAACTCCATGCTGAGCCCGACCCGCGCTGGAATAACGAGATTGAAGAGAATGATTCCAGCGCCGACCACGAAGATGGTAAGGGTGTGGCCCACGCCCCAGAATGCCCCGATCAGGGCCGCCCGCAGGCCGTTGCGCTGATTGCTGACGATGGTTGTGACCGCAATAACGTGGTCGGGATCGGTGGCGTGGCGCATCCCCAGAAAAAATCCAACCGCGAGGATAGAGAAAAAGCTGACCATGCATTTCACCTGAATTTGCTTAAGCTTCTCGTGCCTGGCGCAACTGTATCAGCCGCGCCTAGGACGCGTTTCCCCCACTCTCCGCGTTTCGTAACGCGGATGCCACGTGTGCGCCGCGGTGAAAATCAGGTCGCATGGGTTCTTCCAGCCCCGGGATCATCCAGCGGATAACCGCCGACCAGTCAGCCAAGGCATCTTCCGGGCTCTCCTAACATGCCCTTTCGAGACCTTACGCGGTCAATGTACAGAGGGCACACTAACCTTTCAAGTTTGGGAGCCGACAAAGCACAGCTTAAGTTATATATGCGCCACTTCCCCAATCGCTGGAATGCGCTGGCCGTCCTGCTGGCCCTAGCCACCATGCTGGGCTGCCAGGGACTGAGCACGGGCAAACCTGGCTCGCAAGGTCAGGGCACGCAGAACCCCGTGCCAGGCGCGCTGAGTGCCGCGCCTCCGAGCGTAAACTTCGGCAACGTGCAGATTGGGACAAGCCAAACTCAGTCCGGCACGTTGAGTAATACTGGCGGAACAAGTCTCACCATTACGCAGGCGGCCGTTACCGGGCCGGGCTTTAGCGCCACCGGCTTGAATCTCCCCTTGACCCTGGCTCCTGGACAAGGCGCTACCTTTAGCGTCGTCTTTAGCCCGCAATCGGCCGGTAGCGCGAGCGGGAATCTGGCACTCACCAACGACGCCTCCAGCAGCCCGCTAAATATCGCGCTTTCCGGGACGGCAGTTATGGCGGGGAGCCTTACCGGAAATCCGACCAGCTTCAGCTTCGGTAACGTGCAGGTGGGCGCCAGTCAGACACAGACCGAAACTTTGAAGAACTCGGGGGGCGGGAATCTCACGATTTCTCAGGCGGCCGTTACCGGTGCGGGTTTCAGCTATACCGGCTTGAGCCTGCCGCTGACGCTGGCGCCCAACCAAAGCATGACATTTGGTGTCGTTTTCGCGCCAACGACCGCAGGCCCCGGCAATGGCAGTCTATCGATCACGATAAGCGGATCGAGCACTTCGCTCGATATTGCTCTCTCTGGAACTGGAGTGACGCCGGCTACCCTGACCGCAAACCCTGCGAGTCTGACGTTTGCCAACGTCCAGGTCGGTCAGAATCAGGCGCAAACTGAAACCGTGAGAAACACTGGCGGCACGAACGGGACGATCTCGCTGGCCACGGTTACCGGCGCGGGTTTCAGCGTCTCAGGACTCAGCACACCTTTGACTTTGACGCCTGGACAAAGCGCGACTTTCAGCGTCGTCTTTACCCCCCAGTCCGCTGGGAGCGCGAGCGGGAATCTGGCGCTCATCAACGATGGCTCCACCAGCCCCCTGAACATCCCGCTTTCTGGTTCCGCAGTCACGGCGGGGGGCGTTACTGCAAGTCCGAGCAGCGTCAGTTTCGGAAGCGTTCAAGTCGGAAGCAATGAATCGCAGACCGAAACGTTGAAGAATTCTGGGGGCGAGAATGTCACGATCTCTCAGGCGACAGCTACCGGTACGGGATTCAGCATCTCAGGACTAACCACACCGGTGACCTTGACGCCAGGACAAAGCGCCTCTTTCAACGTGGCCTTTGCGCCGCAGTCTTCGGGCAATTTCAGCGGAAGCGTGACGATTACTTCGAACGCGTCCAATTCGAACCTGATCATCCCATTGAGCGGATCGGGGACCGCGCAGACTCAAGGGCAGTTGAGCGTTAGTCCCACGACGATCAGCGTGGGGAGTGTCACGGTCGGGACCAGTGGAACTCAAACCGGGAGGCTGAGCGCCACCGGTGCAAGCGTCACGGTCTCCTCTGTCAATGTGGGCAGTTCGGAGTTTGTTCTTAGCGGCCTTTCTTTCCCGGTCACCATCGCCGCGGGGCAGAGCTTGAACTTTACGGTGACATTCACGCCCCAGACGAGCGGCTTTGCCTCGGTGAACGTTTCATTTACCAGCGACGCTTCGAACTCGCCAACCTCTGCAACTGTCACCGGCACCGGAGTGGCGGCGCCCATTCACGCAGTGAATCTCTCGTGGACCGCGAGTTCGTCCCCTAATGTGACGGGCTACAACGTTTATCGCCGCACCGGGACCAGTGGGGGCTACCAGCAGATCAACACCGTGCTGGATGCCACAACGGCCTACACCGACGCATCCGTGGCGGACGGCCAGACATACTATTACGAGACGACC
The DNA here is from genome assembly GCA_003131585.1 of Acidobacteriaceae bacterium. Taxonomy (GTDB): domain Bacteria; phylum Acidobacteriota; class Terriglobia; order Terriglobales; family Acidobacteriaceae; genus Sulfotelmatobacter. Next base: position 132,566 of record PKVW01000056.1, on the reverse strand, counting down.
GCGGTGAATTCGAGTAACGAAGAGAGCGCGCCTTCCACCCCTGTCCAGGCCGTGATTCCTCCGCCATAACCGTCGCTGTCCAAATATCTAGTGTCGGGTCGGGGTGCGCCGGTTCGCTGCAATGGCTCTTGCGGAAGGCTGTCTGGCTTGCACAGGCGGCTTCATCCACCCCATGTTCTTTGCGCGAGCCTCAAGTGGCCCCTTCCCTTATCTTATTGACATCAAAGCTGGTTGTTTGAGAGTTGCAATTCGCTGCAACCGGGTCGCAGAAATTATCAGTCTTGACAGTTCTGGCCTTCGCGCTAGAGTGGAGGATGTAGTTGTGCCGCAGCATCCGCCCTCCCTCTCCCTCCCTGTTCGCCCGAAATAATGAGGAGAATCTACGATGAAATTGCTAGCTAGGTTTTCGGCGTGGGTAGCTTTTGCCGCGTTTTTGTGCTGCGCGCCTTGCGCGTTTGGCCAAAGTACGGTCAACAGTAAGCTGGCGGGGACGGAAAATCACGTTCTAAACTACGCGTCCTCCAGTTTCTTAGCCTTCGCTCTCAGTCCCAGCGGCGACCACGTGGATCGTGACCACAGGGACCGCGACCACGGAGGCGGCGGTGACGGTTGCGGCAACCAAGGTGGAGGCGGAGGAGGATGGGGCGGAGGAGGATGGGACGATGGATGGGGTGGAGGTGGCGGCAACGGCGGGGGGTGCTGCACGCCAGTGCCCGAGGGCGGGACAGCCTTGATGTACCTATCGCTTGCTAGTCTCTGTTGCCTCGGAGCCATGGTTTTACGCTCCCGGCGGCAAGCGTCCATGCGCGGAACCAGCAAGATCCTCTCTTAGTCTGGGTTCAGACCCGGACCAATTCGAAATCCACCCGGCGTGCAGAAATCGGGCACGCCGTTTCTCATCGCTGCGTCTTTCTGGTTTATCCTCACTGGTTTATCCTCAGCACAGGTGCCGGCCGGGTCCTCTTTTGGAGCCGGTAAGATCCCTTTCCGGAAAGGCCAAGCGCTGGCCTCCGCTTGAACTTCGTCGATCTGCTTCGCCGTCATCATCATCTGTGATGAATCTCCTCGCAGGCTACCTGTTCCATGGCTCCGGAGACACAGCCTCTGTGCAGTCTCCTGTCACTAGGGCTTGATGGTAATGTAGCAAGTCATGGACATAAAGTGCAAAATCTTGCACACTGGTCAGTGCGGGAGGTCTGGTTTTGGGGTGCCGTTGTGTTTCGCGAGTGTGCAACCAACACGTCTGGTGTAAAATCGAGGTCTCTTGGTGCTAAAAGTTAGTATAATCAATAACTTAGGTGGTTTACGCTTGGTACTTTCGACTCGCAGGTAGAACAGGCGGGCTACAACAAAGAACACCGAACTTTTAGGTTCATTCTTCTCATTGTCATGAGATGCCATAGGCAAGGACCAAGAGTAACTTCCAGCTGGGTACTGTAACCCCTTGCAACGATCTGCAATCCCGTGTAAGCTCATTGTCATCAGGGCAAGCCGACTATCAGGTCGGCAGTGGTTCTCCCCCGCCCGATGGTTCCGCGGTAAATCTGTGCGTGTGACGGCTAAGAGATCTGTTGAGGTGAACCCCGCCGCTTGACGGTTAATGCTGGATGCTATAATCACTATAGGCATAGTAGTGATTATTTAGGCGGATCATCTTTTGGCAATGGACCTGCTCCATGTGACTTCAGCCAGGCAACAGTGGCCCGGAAACGGAAATCGTATTGAGTAACTGAACGATTGTTTAAGTAACGATTGTCTAAGTAAAGCGCAATTGAGTTAGCGGGAAATCAGCTCCCCCCCGGTTTCCCGCCCAATGTGGTATCCCCCTTGGATCTCGCCGCTGAGATCTCGACAGGAACAGTCTTGAACGTCATTTGGGGTCAACCTGGAAAGGTGACTTAGAGGGCGAAGCTATGGCCGTCAGCAGCTTGTCATGGGAGTCTCCGCAGCCGGCTCCACTCATCGAAACGGAAGCTGAAAACTGGTACGGGCTGCAGACCCGCGCCCGGCACGAAAAGATGGTGGTCCAGCGACTTGAAGAGTGGGGTGTGACGACCTTCCTGCCTCTCGTCACCGAGGTGCACCGCTGGAGTGACCGCAAGAAGTCAGTGCGGATGCCGCTGTTCAGTTGTTATGTGTTCGCGAAATTTGTTCCGAACCGGTCGGATCGATTACGCGTTCTCCGCGTGGACGGAGTATTCCGGCTAGTCGGCGCCCGGGGCGAGGGCGCGCCCATTCCGGACGCGCAAATCGAAGCGGTTCGGAGCCTGGTGGAAGGGCAACTGCCCTGGTCTTCTCATCCCTTCCTCAAGATCGGGCAGCGAGTGCGAATCCGCAGCGGAGCACTCGATGGCTTGGAGGGCATACTCGTCTCCCGCAATGGAGATCGCTCACTGGTCATTTCCGTGGATGCGATCCAGCGCTCACTGGCGGTTCGCGTGGAAGGATACGAAGTCGAACCTGTCTGAAGTGCTTAGGAAATGGCTCTCTTTCCCCCGGTAAGGATCTACTCACCCTTGACGGAAAACAGAATCGAAACAACGCGCTTGCTGGCCGTGAGCAGGGAACCGGCAGTTCTTCGTATGCTCTGGTCGATGGAAGAACCCAACTCCTGGCATCTGGAAACAGCGCCGAGCGGCTGGGATGCCATGGAGCAGGTGCAATCCGGGGTAGCGCCCCACTTGCTATTGCTGGATCTTCCCCGCGGCGACTCCGACGGCCTGCAACTCTTGCGGTGGCTGCGCCGGCTCCGCCCCGATCTTCTGGTTGTCGTGCTCTGCTACCCGGACGATGCCGCTAGGAAAGAAGCAATAAGCCTCGGCGCGCAGGAGATTCTGGTCAGGCCCTTCGACGGGCAACAGCTCGAATCTGTGATCCGGCGGCATCTCGGGCCGGCGGGAAACGGAGAAGCGGAAATCGTCGGCGAAAATGTCGAACAGCTTGGCGAGGACGCATTCTTCGTGAGTGCCAGCCCGATTATGCAGAAGCTTCGCGCCCAGGCGGCATTGCTGGCGAAAACCGATGTTCCGGTGCTCATTCTAGGAGAGACCGGAAGCGGGAAATACACGGTTGCCAGCCTGATTCACAAGCTCTCCGTCCGTTCCGGGTTCAAGCTTCTCAGAGTAAATTGTGCGGGAATGCCGGAGCCTCTGCTGGAAGCCGAGTTGTTTGGGGACGATCATGCCTCCTCTGCCCGCCGGACGAGTTTGGGGAAGTTCGCAGCGGGCGAAAAGGGCACGATTTTCCTGGACGAAATCGCCGCCCTGCCTGCGGGACTGCAATCCAGGCTGCTGCAGGTATTGCAAAACCACGAGTTCCGCAGGCCGGCCAGTGCCGACGCCGTGCCCGCCGACGTAAGAATACTGGCGACGAGCAGCGCCAACCTCGGGCGTGCTTTGGCGGAGAAGCGGCTCCGGGAAGATTTGTACTATCGCCTGAGCGCCTTCACCGTGCATGTGCCTCCGTTGCGCCAGCGCAGAGACGAGATTGCAATCCTGCTGCGGTACTTCATGCACAAGCTGGCAAAGCACTACAGCCTTCCTGCCCGCGGATTCTCATCCACCGTGCTGGATGCCTGCCAGCATCACTCCTGGCCGGGAAACTTGAAAGAACTGGAAACGTTCGTGAAACGCTACCTGGTAGCCGGCGACCAGGAGTTGACTCTGGGTGAAATGGGGTTAGACTCCGCAGACCGTACCGACAATACTTTCCTCTCGCGGCCACTTAGACTGGCAGCGACTCCATGGGAGCAGCGAGGTTCGGAGCAGAAACCGCCCAAGCCCGAATCGCTGAAGTCCCTGATCCAGGGTATCAAGTCGGAAGCGGAACAAAATGCGATCGGAGCCGCGCTGAAGAGAACCGGGTGGAACCGGAAGGCGGCGGCGCGATTGCTTCGGGTCAGCTATCGCACATTGTTGTACAAGATCGGGCAATACCACATGCGCGCTCCGGAGCCGTTTCTTTCCCCGCTGCCGGCCGACGAGTTTTCGGCATACGGCAACGATGTCAAGGGCAACGGAAAGGCAAGTTGAAGCGAGCCACTCGGAATACGCCTGGAGGCACTCGACAAGGAGCAGCTATGACCATAAACCCCTGCATCTGGTGGATTGAACGACTGACCATGCTCTTGCTGTGCGCTCTTTTGTCCGGTTCGCTCTGCGCGCAAACCGGGGCCGGCACAAGCCGCATCGACCCATCTGCAAAAACGGCTTCGCCGGGCTCCCAAGCGGAAGCCTCCGCCGCGAAACCGCACGATGACAGCTTCGTGATCGGCAACGACGACGTGCTGGCGATCAATGTCTGGAAGGAACCGGATATCTCGCGCTCGATTCCAGTCCGATCGGACGGAAAAATCTCGCTCCCGCTGGTGGGGGAAGTCCAGGCCGCCGGACTCACTCCGTTGCGGCTGGAAAAAGACATCGCCAGCAAGCTGAAGAATTACATCTCGGAGCCGGAAGTTACGGTGATGGTCCAGCAGGTCAACAGCCAGAAATTCAACATTCTGGGACAAGTGGTGCGGCCGGGATCGTACGGGATCGCCAATTCTCCCACCGTGCTCGACGCGATTGCGCTGGCCGGCGGGTTCCGTGATTTTGCAAAACAGAAATCCCTGTATGTTCTCCGGCAGAGCCCCACCGGGGAGTCCCGCCTCCCGTTTAACTATAAGGATGTCAGTCAAGGCAAGAATATGTCGCAGAACGTTAAACTTCAGCCCGGCGACACCATCATCGTACCGTGACCATCAGAATCGTCACCATGAGAATCGTGAGCATGAGAATCGTGACCATGAGAATCTTCGATACAGCCTGGTTGGGATTGGTCCTGCTGGCCAGCGCGCCGCTTTGGGCGCAGGAGCAGCAACGCACCGTTCCACCACCGGCGGCGACCGGCCCCATCGGCGCCGTCTCCCTGAATAGTGACAATGACGAAAACCAGATGCTGACCCCTCCTCCGGTGAGCGGAGAAACCTACCCGCTCTCCTTTACTTCCGAGGAACGAGCCAACTATCTGCGGGGCGGCGTTACCTTCAACACCGCCTACTCCGACAATGTGTTGGGGGCGACCAGCGCCAGCCCGGTGAGCGACGTGAGTTATTCGGTCTGGCCCACGCTGGCGCTGGATCAGACCCGGTCGCGGCTGCACTGGGTTCTGTCGTACGCTCCGGGATTCACGTTCTATCAGCGCACCAGCTCCCGCAACGAGACGGATCAGAATCTGTCGCTGGACTTCCAATACCGGTTGAGTCCGCATGTGACGGTCAGCTTGCGCGATTCGTTCCAAAAGTCGTCCGACGTATTCAATCAGCCGGATCAAGGCCTGGCCGGCGCAGTTTCCGGCTCCGCGCAGGCCGCCAACGATTCCGTGATTGCGCCGCTGGCCGACCGGCTCGGCAATATCGGCAACGCGGGAATTACCTATCAATTCAGCGCCAACGCCATGATCGGGGCGAGCGGGACCTTTACCAATCTGCACTACCCGAACCCAGCCGAAGTGCCGGGACTTTACGATGCAGCTTCGCGAGGGGCATCGGCCTTCTACAGTTACCGCCTCTCCAGGCGGCACTATATCGGTGCGACGTATCAATACCAGCAACTGCTCTCTTACCCGGCCGCAGCGACGAACGAGACGCAGACGCATGGCGTTTTCCTTTTTTATACGTTCTATCGGGCGCCCGCGTTCTCTTTTTCGTTGTTTGGCGGTCCGCAATACTACAGCGCGGGCCCGCAATACCCCAGCGCGGCACTGTCCCCGGTGCCGGCTTCGCAATCCTGGTCCCCGGCAGCCGGCGCCAGCTTGAACTGGCAGGCGCGGCACACCGCCATGGCGGTCAGCTATTCGCGGAGTGTTAGCGGCGGCGGCGGGCTGATTGGAGCGGTGAAGCTCGACAGCGCGAATGCGTCGGTGCGGCAACAGATCACGCGCAACTTTAGCGCCTCGCTGACTGGAGCTTACGCGAACAATGGCGTCCTCGCCGTTTCCGCTTTGGGCGGCCATTCCGTTTCCGGAAGCGCTTCTCTGCAACGACAAGTCGGTGAGCATCTGAATCTACAGCTTGGGTACACGCGGCTGCACCAGACCTACAGCTTCATTTCCGCAAACCCGGACACGAACCGGGAGTGGGTTGCCATCTCGTATCAATTTGCCAGACCGTTGGGAAGATAGGCCGGGGAAGATAGGCCGGGGAAGATAGGCCGGGGAAGATAGGCCGGGGAAGATAGTCCTGGGAAAATAATTATGGCTGAAGATCTCGAAGAAAAAAACTCGGACCGGTTCGATCTCCCGCATTACCTCGGGATGGCCCGCCGCCGTCACATGCAGTTCCTGATCCCGCTGCTTCTCGGGTGGCTTGTAGTATGGGGGGCCAGCTGGGTTCTCCCCTCACGCTATCGCTCGGGCACACTGATTCTGGTGGAACAGCCCACCATGCCGAAGGACTATGTCACGCCCAACGTGAACGACGATCTGCAAGACCGGTTGCGGAGCATTACCCAGCAGATTCTCAGCCGTACCCGCTTGCTGCACATTATCGATCAGCTAAACCTGTACGCGGATTCGAACGGCCATCTAACATCCGACGAGAAGGTGGAGCGGATGCGCAAAGAGATCGAAATCGAATTGGTGCGCGATCCCGAAAACCGGGTCAGCGCCTTTAACGTTTACTACTCCTCCCACGATCCTCATGTTGCCCAACAGGTGACCAGCGAACTCACCAACCTCTTCATCAGCGAGAATCTGGAGGTGCGCCAGCAGCAGTCGGAAGACACCACGAAGTTTCTCCAGGGCCAGTTGGAAACCGCACGCAAGACCTTGTCTGACCAGGAAGGGAAGATTCGCGAGTTCAAGGGGCAACACATCGGGGAGCTGCCCACCCAAGTGGGGAGTAATCTGCAGATTCTGGCCGGCTTGCAGTCCCAGTTGCAAACCGAAGAAGACGCGCTCAATACAGCCAAACAGCAGCGCGTCTACCTGGAGACGCTGGTCAATCAATACCGCTCGCTGCAAGGCTCGCCGAAAAGCGAGAGCGGGGCGTCTGTGGGTTTGAATGCGCTCGACGAGGAGCTGGATAAACTGCGGGCGCAACTAGCGGATTTGAGCTCGCATTACACCGACCGCCATCCTGACGTGCGCAAGGTTAAGGAGCAAATCGCCAAGACCGAAAAGATGAGAAGCCAGCTCGTCGCCGATAAGAAAACGAAAGCTTCTGGCGGCCAGGGCGACTCTAACGCAACGGCGCCAGCCTCAGATCCAGCTGAGTCACGGGACGCGTCGGCCCCGATGGTGCAGTTGCAGGGGCAACTCCAGGCGAACCGGGTCGAGATTGCCAATCGCGAGCACGGGATCGTGGAACTGAAGACAAAGGTCACTGACTACCAGGCACGGCTGAATCAGGAGCCGGTGCGGGAGCAACAGCTCTCCGACCTGACCCGGGGCTACGATCAATCCAAAGCGAATTACGACGAGCTCTTGAAGAAGAAGAATGAGTCGGCCATGGCCACCAGCATGGAACTGCTCCAGCAGGGTGAGCGCTTTCGCATTATCGATCCTCCCAGCCTGCCCGTGAAACCCGACTTCCCCAATCGGCTGAAGTTCTGTGTGATTGGGCTGGGCATCGGATTGGCGCTGGGCATCATCGTGGCTGGAGCCTTCGAAATGATGGATGACCGGATTTATGACGAGAAAGAACTGCAGAAGCTCCTGCCGGTTGCGGTGATCTCGGAAATCCCGGCCCTGGCGGCTGCGGCAGACGAGCAAAGTGAGCGCCGGCGGCTGTGGATCGGCTGGGCAACGGCAGTTCTCGTATCGGTAACGATTTTGCTGGGGTCGGCCCTCAGTTACTTGCGCGGCTAGCGACATTCACCCATGTACAAAGCCTTTTACACCTTGAAGCGTAATCCGTTTGAGATTACTCCAGACCCTTCGTTCCTGTTTCCGACCCGGAGGCACAACGAAGCTTTGGCCGCTCTTTACTACGGTGTCCGGCGGCACAAAGGGTTCGTGGTCTTAACCGGAGAGGTGGGAACGGGCAAAACCCTTCTGCTGCGGTGCCTGCTGCAATCTCTGAGGCAGAGCGCCGACGTCAAGTACGCGTACGTATTTAACGGACGGCTGTCCCCCTTTGAGTTCCTGCAGTACATTGCCGGCGATCTAGGATTGCCGGCCTCGGGCAAGAACAAGAGCGAGCTTCTGCTTCAGCTGGCGGGTTACGTGGTCTCGCGCGGCGAGAAAAAATTGACGACGGTGCTGGTGGTCGACGAAGCGCATCTTCTGTCGACCGACATTCTTGAAGAGATCCGCCTCTTGACGAACCTGGAGACTGCGGACGAGAAGTTGCTGCAGATCCTTCTGGTCGGGCAGCCCGAACTGGACGAGAAACTGGACTCCGTCGATTTGCGGCAACTGAAACAGAGAATTGCCCTGCGCTCCCGGCTGGCGTCGCTGGATCTGAACGAAACCCAGGGCTATATCGAGCGCAGGCTCCAGCTCGCGGGGAGTCCCGACGCCTCTGGGCTGTTTCCGCCGGAGACCGTCGCCGCGGTCCACCGGCATTCCCGGGGGATCCCCCGGCTGATCAATACCATCTGCGAGAACGCATTGATTGCGGCCTATGCCCGGCAGGCAAGCGGAGTGACTCCAGACATTATCGACGCGATCGCGACCGACTTCCGCCTCGGAATCCACACGCCCCCGGTGGAAACAAAGAAAAAAACCGAAGAACTCGACGTGCGGAAAGCAGCCAAGACACTGCTCGAACTATATGCCCACCTGCAGGGCGAGCAAGCGCGGGAAGAGGAACTGGCAGCGCGTGTGCCCGTCCGAGTGACTGAACCCCGGGTGACCGAACAATGAGCCATATATTTGATGCATTGCAAAGATCGGAAGCGGAACGCCTGGGGGAGGAATCGTCCCTCGCGGAACCATCCACGTTCTCTGTCGCGACAGAACTGCTCCAGGCCGCGGAGCGCAAGAGGCGAGCGGGGAGCGCGCCGAGTAGCGCGAATGCCGCCACCCCCGACGCGTCGAATTCCCTGGAACAGTTTCGGTCGCTGCCGGTTTCCATCCTGCCGAACAGCCGGTTAGTGTCCATCGGGGAAGAGGGAAGCCTCGGGGCCGAGAAGTTCCGGTTCCTGGCGGTTCGCTTGAGGCAACTTGGGCAAACCCGGCCGCTGAAGAAGGTCCTGATTACGAGCACGATTCCCCAGGAAGGAAAGAGCACGGTCGCGGCCAACCTGGCTTGTACCCTGGCCAGAAGGAAACAGCATAAAACGCTGCTGCTGGAAGGCGATCTGCGGAGGCCGACGGTGGCGCAGAAATTTGGGTTGGGCAAAGTTCCGGGTTTAAGCGAATGCCTCCGTGGCGAAACCGAAGGCATGAACGTTTACCGGCTCGATGCTCTAGGGCTTTGGGTCTTGCCGGCGGGGAATGCGCCCGAAAACCCGCTGGAGTTGATGCAGTCCGGAAAACTTTCACCCTTGATGGAGCAGTTGACCTCGTGGTTCGACTGGATCATCATCGATTCTCCGCCGGTGCTGCCGCTGGCCGACACCAGCATCTGGGCCCGGCTGGCGGATGGAGTTCTATTGGTTACGCGAAAAAGCGTCACCGAAAAGCGGCAACTACAGCGCGGGCTGGAAGCGCTCGAGCCCGCGAAGCTCCTGGGCGCATTGGTGAACGGTTCCGCCGATGCGGCGCACAGCGACTACTATCAACGATACGGTCCGGCAGCGTCATCCCCCGAGTCTGCCCGCTCGAAGAAGTAGGCGATCGTAAGCGAAGCGGTTAACACTGTCTGGTTCTGCATATCCCCCCAACACAAAGCAGCTTGCTGATTCACTTGTATCCGCTCCCCAAAGAAGCGGAACAGGCGGAGGGAATCATGAACGTACGTCGCTCCAATAAGGATTCGCACTCGAGTCCACGTCCGGCGGGACCGGTGCCGGCTGCGGACCGCGGCACTTTGCGCGAGGAAGCCTTTCTCCGGGTGATCTGGCACGAGAGAAAGAGAGCCGAACGCTCCGGGAAGCCTTCTCTGCTGATGCTGATCGAAATGGACGCCCAATTCCCTTCGGAGAGGAATGGCGCGGCGCTCGCGAAGATATTGTCTGCGCTGGCCCCGACCACCCGAGAGACCGATGTGACGGGTTGGTACAAGGACGATTCCGTGCTAGGCGTGATGTTCACGGAAATCACGATCGAGGATGGAAGTTCGATTGTGACCACAGTCATGAACCGCGTGAGCGAAGCTCTGCGAAGCCGTCTGAGTTCACGGCAATTCAATCTGGTAAGTATTTCTTTCCATCTCTTTCCGGAAGAACGCGACGAGCGAATTCCTGCGATGCGTGGCGATGCACCTTTGTATCCCGATCCCGCAACCCGTGACGAGGCAGGGAGGCTGGTCCAAAGGTGAAGCCCACCGTCTTGATTGCCACGACGTCCCGCTGGCTCCCGACCGCCCGGCTGGCGATGGCTCTGGCGCATGCCGGGTGCATCGTGGATGCTGTGTGCCCCGCCCGCCATCCGCTCGGCAAGGTCAGCGACATTCGCCAAACCTATGCTTACCGCGGACTAACACCCTTAATGTCTTTCGCGCGCGCGATCGCCGAGACCCGTCCGGATTTGATCGTACCCGGCGACGACCTCGCGACCCTCCACCTACACCGCCTGCATGGGCAAGAAGGACGCGGCAGGAAAACGGCGACGCTAATCGAACGTTCCCTCGGAATGCCGGAAAGTTTTCCGGTAGTGTATGCGAGAACCAGGTTTATGGAACTGGCCCAAGAAGAGGGCATCCGCGCTCCGAAGACCGAGGTGATTGCGAACGCCCTTGCCCTCAAGAAGTGGGTGGGCCGGATGGGGTTTCCGACGGTGCTGAAGGCGAACGGCACGTCGGGCGGAGACGGCGTAAGAATCGTCCACAGGCTCGAAGAGGCGGAACGCGCCTTGCGGGCGCTGCAGGCTCCTCCACTCTTCCCGCGGGCCGTAAAGCGGGCACTGGTGGACCAGGACAAGACGCTGGTTTGGCCTTCGCTGCTTCGTCGCCGATCCATCGTGAATGCCCAGGAATTTGTGGCCGGCCGCGAAGCCACCAGCGCCGTCGCGTGCTGGCAAGGAACCGTCCTGGCCAGCCTCCATTTCGAAGTGCTCCATAAGCGGGATTCGGCCGGGCCCTCCAGCGTCGTGCGCTTGATAGCGAATGCCGAAATGTCAGCCGCCGCCGAAGGGATGGTCCGGCGGCTTAATCTTTCCGGTCTGCACGGGTTTGATTTCATGCTGGAGACCCACACGGGAAATGCGTATCTCATCGAAATTAATCCCCGCGCGACTCAAGTGGGGCACCTGACGCTCGGTCCCGGGCGGGATCTTCCCGCTGCCTTGTACGCGGCCCTCTCCGGCGAGGCTGTGCGAGCGGCTCCGAAGGTCACGGAAAACGACACGATCGCGCTGTTCCCGCAGGAGTGGATGAGGGATCCGGAGAGCGCATTTCTGCAGTCGGGCTACCACGATGTTCCTTGGGAAGAACCCGAGCTGTTGCGGGCCTGCGTGCGCAGGCTGCGGAAGCCGGGCGCTTTGGATTTTTCCCAAACTCCGGTCCGGACTCTTTCGGCGGTGCGCCTCCCACGCCTATGACAACTCGACGCAAGGATCACGCCGCAGGCGCCGAATTACCTGGCCCGGCCTCGGAGCTTTTTCCCGAGCGCCTCCGGCGGCATCGCAGCGTCCCAGACCGCTTTCGCAGCGCGGGGAAGAAGCCACTTCGAGTGATGAAATTTGGCGGGACGTCGGTGGGCGACGCGTCCTGCATTGGGCGGGTGGTTGAGATCATACGAACCGCCTCGCGGGAGAGTGACGTGGTGGTGGTCGTCTCCGCCATGAGCGGCGTGACCAACCGTTTGGTCGCGGCCGCCAGCCAATCGGAGTCAGGAGACTACAAATCGGTCGCTGCGATTTTCGGCGAGCTGCACCAGCAGCACGACGCAGCCGCCAACGCATTGATCCATTCGACTGCGGAACGGAGCCGCCTCGGCCGCAAGATGACGGAGTTGTTTCAAGAAGGCGACCGCCTGTGCCAGGGCACGATCCTGCTGCGCGAGTTGACACCGCGAACCCGTGATGCGCTTTCGAGTCTTGGTGAGCGCCTCTCTACTCCTCTCGTTGCGGCTGCGCTGGCCGAGCGCGGCGTGGCCAGCGCAGCCATCGAGGCCACGGAGCTGGTGGTCACGGACGCGTGCCATGGCGCCGCTGACCCAAACATGGAGTTAACGCGAGAACGCTGCGAAGCGCGCCTGCTTCCCCTCTTGCAGCAGGGCATCGTTCCCGTGGTGACCGGTTTCATCGGCGCCGCGCCAGACGGAGTGCTCACCACGCTCGGCCGCGGCGGCTCGGACTATTCCGCGACGATTCTGGGCGCGGTCCTCGATGCGGACGAAGTAATCCTATGGACGGACGTGGACGGCTTGCAGACGGCCGACCCGCGCCTGGTGCCGGGCGCGTGCACCATCCCAGAAGTCTCGTACCGCGAGGCGGCCGAACTGGCATACTTCGGCGCTAAAGTGCTGCATCCGAAGACTCTCCGGGCCATAATGCCGTGCGGCATTCCTCTCTGGGTGCGCAACACGTTCGCGCCAGAACGTCTGGGAACGAAGATTACGCCCGCGGGCTCACCGAGCGGCGCAGGAGTGAAGGCGCTCACCGCCATCGGCGACGCGGTATTGATCACCGTCGGCGGCCCGGGCTTTGCCGGGGTGCAGGATGTACTGGGCCGCACCTTCCGGACAATGGCGGCCGTTCGAGCCGATGTGCTGCTGATCTCGCAAGCATCCTCGCAAAACGACCTGTGCCTGGTCGTTCCATCCGCGCTCGCCAAGTGCACGGTGGAGGCGCTGCGCCATGAGTTTGCTCATGATCTGGCGCACGAACCCATGGAACACATCACTCTCGATGCAACCGTTGCCATGGTTACGGTAGTCGGTCAGAACATGAGGTCTGTTCCCGGCACGGTCGGCCGTACTTTCGGAGCGCTGGGCCGGGATGAGGTGGATCTCATCGCGATCGCGCAAGGCTCATCGGAGTGCACCATCTCCTTCGTGGTGGCGAAGAAAGACACACAAGCGGCGCTCGCCAGTATCCATCGGGAATTCCGGCTGGGGAATCCTTTGAACCGAACCCTGGCCGAAGATGAAAACTACTATCGGCTCTGCGAGCCCCTGCAGGTCAACGTACAGACCAACCACCATCCCGACCGGGAACAGTAGACGATCGCAGACCCTAACCGCCCAAACAGAGAGTGCGTAAACCAGTCCCTCTGCCTGGGCTTCACATATTCAAATGTCCAAACTACTCGGTAACTCGTTCGTTTCCGCTTCCAAACAAATTGGAGCGGAGCCAGGGAGACAAGTTGTGAAGTTGAGTCCACCCAATGCATCCGTGTTCGCGCCGCGAGGTCTGCCCGTCCCGGGCCAAACCTACGGCGTGCTGGGGGAAAAGCCCTTTCATCGCATGATCGCGCTGGAGAGAAAGCGGACCGAACGCTCGGGAAAACCGTTCCTGCTCATGCTCCTCGACGCGGGCAACTGCCTGCCTTCGGATCGAAGCGGACGCGTGCTGGGAAAAATCCTGTCGGCCTTGTCGTTGTCCACCCGCGAGACCGATGTGACGGGTTGGTACAAAAACCAATCGATCGTGGGCGTCATGTTTACGGACATCAGCGCCGACGATCGGGAATCGATTCTGGGCACCATGATGAGCCGGGTTAGCGAAACGCTGCGCAACAATTTGAGCCTGGAGAAATTCAGCCAGATCAGCATTTCGATGCACGTTTTCCCGGAGGACTGGGATCAGGAAAGCGCACACGGCAATCCGACCCTCTATCCCGACTTTGTAAATCGCAACGAAGCTCAGAAATTCAGCCGCATGACGAAGCGCCTGATGGACATCGTTGGCAGTGCGATTGCGCTCGTTTTGTTATCTCCCATCTTTCTGATTGCCGCGGTCCTCGTCAAGCTAAGTTCCAAGGGGCCGATTCTTTTCAAGCAGGAGCGCCTTGGCCAGTTCGGCAAAACTTTTACTTTCCTTAAATTCCGGTCGATGTATGCGAACAATGACCGCCAGATCCATCAGGAATTCATGAAGCGCGTTATCAAAGGCGATCACGATGGGCGGACCGAGGGGGGAAGCCGGTCCGTTTACAAGATGACGAACGACCCGCGAATCACAAGGATGGGATGGATCCTGCGCCGGACCAGCTTGGACGAACTTCCGCAATTTATCAATGTCCTGAGAGGGGATATGTCCCTGGTTGGCCCGAGACCGCCGATCGCATACGAATGCAAGGAATATGACATTTGGCATCGCCGCCGCGTGCTTGAGGTCAAGCCCGGAATCACCGGCCTGTGGCAAATAAGAGGACGCAGCCGGATACGCTTTGACGACATGGTGCGTCTGGATCTGCAATACGTGCGTACCTGGTCTTTATGGCTGGACCTTCAAATCCTGGCGCAAACGCCAAGAGCCTTGTTCAGCGATGACGCTTTTTAGCTTGAGCGCTCCCACGAGCCCCGTCGGCCCGTCCACGCTGTGTTCAACGTCAGGTAGTCGTCGTGCCACGGGCGGTTGGTAGTTGAGGATAGGATATTCTTGACCGCTATGTCTTTGCTTGAGTGCCGCAACGAGACCGAGGCGCCCCCGTCGAGCGGCGAGCCAAAGGTGGCTCATTGCATCGAGCCACTGAAGGATCGTCGCTGGGATGAATTCGTGCAGAGACATCCCCGAGCCTCCGTCTTTCACTCCTCGGCGTGGCTAGGGGCGCTCTCCCGCACCTATGGATACAAGCCCATCGCCTATACAACGTCTCCGGCTGGCCAGAAACTGGAGAGCGGCATGGTGTTGTGCCGGGTGGAAAGCTGGCTGACCGGGCGACGCCTGGTCTCGCTGCCATTCTCCGATCACTGCGACCCCTTAGTGGACACGCCCGAGGACCTGGCGGCCATCACGGCGGCTCTGGAGCGGGAATCCCGCTGCGGACGATGGCGATACATAGAGATGCGTCCTCTGCAACGGTGCGAAATCGTCACTTCCCTGCAGCACGCGACCGTACCCTACACTTTCCATCAACTTGACCTTGGACCGGAGATCGATACGCTGTTCCGCAATTTTCACAAGGATTCGATCCAGAGGAAAATTCGCCGGGCGGACCGCGAAGGTTTGCGCCATCGCCAGGGATGCACGGAAGAACTGCTGGACTACTTCTACAAGCTTCATACAATTACGCGCAAACGGCACAGGCGGCCGCCGCAGCCCCGGAAGTGGTTTGTGAATTTGATGGATGGCTTCGGATCCGCCCTCAACATTCGGGTAGCGTTTAAGGACGATCGGCCATTGGCGGCGGTGCTCACCATTTGCCACAGGGATACTCTGGTGTACAAGTACGGCGGCAGCGACTCCCGATTCAACAATCTTGGCGGCATGCACTTGCTGCTCTGGAGGGCTATCCAGGAGGCCAAGACTTCCGGACTGCATTTCTTTGATTTCGGGCGGACCGAAGCGGGTCAACAGGGGCTCATCACCTTCAAGAAGCGATGGGGCGCCACGCAGTCCACCCTGATCTATTCGAGGTACGGCCTTTCAGACAATGTCACCCACATGTTCGAGTCGTCTGCCGCGAACTGGCAAGCCCGAATGGCAAAGTACTTGCTGGCCCGCATGCAGCCTGGCGTTCTTTCCTTCGCTGGCCGGGTTTTATACAGACACGTTGGATAAGAAATGGCTTGTCTTTTGCCGGGGCCGGAAGTTCCTGGCTGATGAGCTACACGTGACCCGGCGAGTGCGCGGTTCAGCCGACCGATTTCAATCAACTGCGTATCCCGACGGGATGCATCCATCGAGTTCCAGATGTCAAAGATGATCGCCGAATCCAGAACGCTTGCATTGCAGTCGCCGCGGCCCCAGGCTGGGCCATCGCGAGTCTCAGTGGTCATCGTGGTGTGGAATGCCAAGGAGTACGTGCTGGAGTGTCTTGAGTCGTTGCGAGAACACTGCGAGAAAGCTTGCTCCGAAGTGATCGTCGTCGATAACGCTTCCACGGACGGAACCCCGGAACTGGTTGCGGAAGTATTTCCGGAATTTAAGTTGATTCGCAACCCGGAAAACTTCGGATTCGCCAAGGCCAACAACATTGGGATCGCGCAGAGTTCGGGGGATTACATTTGCCTGGTGAACTCGGACGTAAAGTTCATCGACGATTGCATTTCGCCCATGATCCGCTACCTGGCGGACCATCCTGGGGTGGGCATGCTGGGACCGAGGATGTTGGCGGCAAACGGCGAGGTGAGACGCTCCACGATGCGCTTTCCCACCGTCTGGAACAACTTCTGCAGGGCCATTGGACTCGATTCCCTGTTCAAGAGATCCCGCTCGTTTGGGGGTCTGTTGATGACCGATTTCGATCACCGGACGACGGCGCCTGTCGAAGTACTGAATGGCTGGTTTCTCCTGGTTCGCGGAAGCGCAGTCGAACGAGTCGGCCTTCTGGATCCGCAGTTCTTCATGTACGGAGAAGATGTGGATTGGTGCTACCGCTTCCGAAAAGCCGGAGAGACGGTCGTTTTCTTTGCGGAAGCCGGCGCGATTCACTATGGCGGAGCGAGTTCCTCCCATGCGCCGGTGCGCTTTTATCTGGAGCTGTACCGCGCCACCTGGCAATACTGGCGAAAGCATCACGGTGGGCTGGCTCAACTCGGCTTTCTGGTTGCGTTTGCCGTCCATCATTCGGTCCGGCTGCTGGGCTCCGCCTTCATCTATCTGTGCTCGCCATCGCAAAGACCTCGCACCGTCGCCAGGTTCAAGAGAAGTCTCGCCTGCCTGCAGTGGGTGGGCGGAGCGAAGCTCAAGCCCTTAGAGGCCGGCAGGAAAGTCGCATGATCCAACGGATGCACCGCCGTCGCGTCTACCGCCTCCGTTAAAAGACCGAGCCAGACCGGGCAAAGCCACCCCATGTACGAGACAGAAGCAAATTACAATACCGAAAGTCCGGCTCAACTTCCTGTTGAGGCAATGCGTTCGTTCGAACATCTCATAGGACGGATACGGGCTCGAACGGTGCTCCCATGGAGCGAGCACTGCACGGAGTGTGTGTGGCCCACCTGCTACACATCCTGCGATCTGTACAGTCCCCGGCAGGACGGAAGATGCCGGAGGTTCGCGGACGGAATGGTGAGAATCGAATCCCCGTCGGCCGTGAATCCCTACCTTTTGAAGATTCGCTTTAAGCGCTGGGGGAAACTGTGGACCCCCGGCAATATCCGATTGCATACGGCGGAGAAAGCGGAACGGCTTGAAAGAAGAGACTACCGGATCGGAAGCGCGCTGCAGCGATTCCCTTTGCCGTCGCTCGTAAAGATCACGGCCACGGCCAAGCGCTATGGTTTCAAGAAGAGAATGGCCAGCTCGGCATCCAACGGCCACGCATTCCCGGCGTGCTTTCTTCTGGAATGCTACAACCCAGAATCGCACGATGTTCGCCTGTCGCTGACCATGCGCGCGATTGATGAGCGCTCCAGGATGCCGTTCCAAAAACTGATCGATCTGACCCCGGGATTTCACCGCATCCGGGTTCCGTTGGAGGAAATTACCGCGTTGATCGATCTTCGGCAACCGTTTGGCATCGATCTTATCCCCAACGACGAGGCCCATGAGACAACCCTTTACTTTGGCCTGATGGAGTTTGTAACCGAGCTGGCGGAAAGCAAGAAGGCTGACGAGCCCGGCAAGAAGCCTGACACGACCGGCAAGAAAATCAAGTGCGTCGTATGGGACCTCGACAACACGCTGTGGGACGGCGTATTGGTCGAGGACGGTCCAGAACGCCTGCAACTGAAGCCGGACATCGCCGCCGTCATTCAGGCACTGGATCGGCGCGGAATCCTGCACTCGATCGCCAGCAAAAACAATTCGGAAGATGCGCTGCGAGTGATTAAGAAGTTCCAGCTTGATCAGTACTTCCTGTGCCCACAGATCTCCTGGCAACCGAAAAGCCAGGGAATCAAAGCCATTGCCCAACAGCTAAACATTGGCATGGACAGCATTCTGTTCATCGACGACTCCAAGTTCGAGCTGGAGGAAGTGAAGGCGGTCTGTCCGGAGGTGCAAGTTCTGAATGCGGAACAGTACCGTACTCTGCCGGAACGGGGCGAGTGCCAAGTTCCCATCACTTCCGAAAGCCAGCAACGGCGCAAGCTGTATCAAGTAGAGGCGAGCCGGCAGACGGTGGCGCAGAGCTTCAGCAACGACTACATGGCATTCCTCCGGCACTGCCAGATTCAACTGACGGTTCGTCCGATGAGCGAAGAGAATCTGGAGCGCGTCCACGAGTTGACCCAACGAACGAACCAGATGAACTTTTCCGGGAACCGGTACGATCGCGAGGTGTTGAGGAATCTACTGTCCAACCCGCATCTGGATACGTTTGTCCTCACTTGCGAGGACCGGTTTGGCAGCTATGGAGTGATCGGTTTTTCCATCGTCGATCGCCGCGAACCGAGAATGACCGATCTGATGTTCAGTTGCCGCATTCAATCCAAGCGCGTCGAACACGCGTTTCTGACCTGGATGATGCGCAGGTACATCGCCGAAACCGGCAAGGATTTTTACGCTGATTACCGCAAGACTCCGCGGAATGCTCCGTCGGGGCAGGTGTTTGCCGACCTGGCCATGGAAGAGACACAAAACGAAGAGACACAAAAGGAAGAGACACAAAACAGGGACGGAGTTCTATCCCTGAGGTTTCCTAAGGAAAGACAGGTTCCGGACGACGGCGTCATTGACATCATTACCGAAGACGCGCTCCTGGTGACGCCAGCATGAGCCTCCGTTCCGGGCTGGGTGCGGTGCGGCGCAAAGTGCTGTGCTCGCTGTACCGGCGCACGGTGCCGTTGGGGAATCGCGGGCCCATCGTATCGTTCAGCTTCGACGATTTCCCCCGCACCGCTTATTCGGCGGGTGGGGCTGTTTTGGAACGGTTTGGAGTTCGGGGGACATACTACGCGGCTTTTGGGCTGATGAACGCCTCGAACGAGCTCGGGGAGCAGTTCCGTTCCGAGGATATGGATTCTCTGCTGGAAAGGGGCCACGAATTAGCCAGCCACACCTTCAGCCACATTTCCTGCCGCTCGGTTTCCTGTGCCGCATTCCGCGAGGACGTGGAAAAGGGTAGGAAGGCAATTGAGGAAGTAACCGGCGTGGACTCCACGAATTTCGCCTATCCGTTTGGCCATGTCACGCTCCAGGCCAAGCGCACCCTGAGGCTCGGGCCCGGCAGTGCGAGAAGCATCGCTCCCGGTTGCAACGGGCCAGACATCGATCTGAACCTGCTCCGGGCGAACAGCCTCTACGGCGATCTCGATAGCGCCGGGCGGGCGGAGAAGTTGATCCTGGAAAACGCGAAACGAAAGACCTGGTTGATTTTCTATACGCATGACGTGCGTCCAAGACCTTCGGCGTTCGGTTGCACGCCTTCGCTGCTGGAAGCGGCGCTATCTTGCGCCGTTCGAAGCGGTTGCCGGATTCTAACCGTGCGAGAAGCGCTGGCGGAAGTTGGGGTTCAAAACGGGAATCCAAAAGGCCACGCACCTTGTGCGGTTTCCGCGTGATCTTGGTGCATGCCCGGTTCATGTCCTTGTGTGTTCTTGGCTCGGCTTTTGACCCGGTATACCCTGTCCTCAGGCTTGCAAAGAGCAAGCGTGAGATTTTAGCAGGGGATCCCCAGTCATGAATCGTTTGCTTCGCCTCGCCCTCCTCATGTTGACCGTCGGCATCATAATCCCCGGAACTGCCTCCGCAACCGGGGGATCGTGTTCCGGGTTTGCATCCGGCGCTTGCCCGGCAAATATCCCGAACGGGGTGACCTCGTTTTATTTCATCGATTACGCCGGCGGGAGCGATTCGAACGCTGGTACGTCGGAATCGAGCCCCTGGCAACATCTTCCGACGTGCGCGAACGCTACAGGCGCAGCGACGGCTCACACATCCGGCTCTGGCGAAGGCTGGATTTTCAAGGGGGGCGTGACCGTCGATGATCGCTGCTGGCCAGCGAGCCTGCCGTGGGGCGGAGCCAGCGGAGCGCCTGACTACATGGGGCCGGACCCCGGCTGGTTTACAGGTGGGTCATGGTCGCGGCCAATCTTCAGCGGGGGCAAGGGCAGTGGCTATAACTCCAATACCGGAAGCCTTCTGAGCGATGCTGCGCACCAGGCGAGCTACCTGGTTCTGGACAATATCGAATTCACCGGACTGTACTGGAGCGGGACGAATTGCAACGTCAACTTCAACGCTTGCGGATACATTAGTTGGCACGGATACTTGAGCGGCACCGGAGGCAACTGGGAGTTGAAAAACCTCTACGCTCACAATGTGACGCATACCGCGTACCCAACCAGCACGGACCCGGCGAATACGGGTGCGCTGTTCTGGATGCCGCGGGATGCCGGCTCTAGTTTTCACGACAGCGTTATCGACAACTCCGATGGCGGCGCGGATTGCTGCCAGGGCGTCTACACCGGAAACGTGTACAACAACTATTTCAGCGGACTCGATAACGTCATCTTCAACCCATCCAGTCCTTCCAACGACGAGACGATCCTACTGGTTCACGACAACACCATGAGGAACATCGCGACCACGTTTTACCCGAACAATGGGAGCGAGCCGCACGGCAACTGCATTCACGTCTTTGGGACCATGCCAAGTTCGTTCAACGAACTCATTTACAACAACAATGTCGATTGCACAAATGTCAACGCGGAAAATCTGGAGGTGGAAGAGGACTCGGCCACCGTTTATTACTTCAACAACGTGAACACGGGCATGTACCAGCCCAACGGCTACGACACGAGTTCATTCTCAGGGGCTGGCCAGGGTGGCACCTACTACTATTTCCAGAACACGGAAGAATGCGGAGTAGATCCAAATGCAGGATACATCTGCGTCGGGCTCAGAAATGCCGCTAGCGTTTTCGACTACAATAATTTCGGCGTGTCCAGCAACAGCTCGGGGGGGCCAGCAGTACTAAATCACAGTGGATGGTCGGGCAGCCTCACATCAAGTCCCAACAACTCCAAAACCTGTGGCGGAATCACCACGACGAACTTCGGTGGAACCCTGATCTGCGCTCCCATTGGGTCGGGCAACGGCACGGGCAATCTGAATTTCACTGAGACCTATCCTTTCGCTCCGCTCGATTCCACCGCGGCCGCGACGATTGGAACTGCGGCCAATCTGATGTCGCTGTGCTCTACGATCTCCAGCATCAATGCGGCCGCTGGGAGCGCCTGCTTGAGCGACACGACGCTGGGGGTTAGCTACAATTCAGCCGATCACACCGTCTCATGGCCCGCCAGAACCCCGGTGGCCCGTCCGACTTCCGGAGAGTGGCAAATTGGAGCGTACCAGTTCGCAAGTGGCGGAGCGCCGCAAGCCCCAACAGGCCTTGCGGCAGTTGTGCAATAGCGACAGCCTGCTCTTTTTGTGAAATCCCGCTTCGGTCCCCGTTCCCAGCGCGGTTTTACCATGCCTCGATCGCGGCGACGATCCAAATTGCTGCTGCCTGACTACTTTTTTCAGTTCGTCCTTCATGTCCGAGGTTCCTGGCCTATTGCCCGAGTTCGCGTCCATTCGTGGATCGTCGATCCATTGTGAGATCCGTGGCGCAGGAGGTTTGTCGCATGGAATTTTCAATGCCAAATTTGCGGTGGCTCGCGGACGACGAAAACCCAAAATCGTTCTCCAACAAGCTCCGCGCCCGCCGCTTCTGGCAGTTCGAGGCGCTGGTTGCGTCCATGCCGCGGCCGTTGCGCATTCTCGACGTTGGAGGCACCAACGATTTCTGGGAAAAACGTGGCTGGGCCGGGCGCAATGATATCCAGATATGCAGCGTGAACCTTGTACCGGAAAAGCCGCGGCACGAAAACATCAAGCCGCTCGCGGGGGACGCAACCGACCTCGCCCAATTCGCCGACCGCAGCTTCGATGTGGCATTTAGCAACTCAGTAATCGAGCACCTCTTTACTTTCGAGAGCCAGCGTCGGATGGCCTCGGAGATCCAACGGGTTGGCAAGGCTTTCTGGGTGCAGACGCCCAACTTCTGGTTCCCCATGGAGCCACACTTCCAGGTGCCGGGCTGGCAATGGATGCCGGTGCGCCTTCGAACGGCGATGATCCAGCGGTGGAGATGCGGGTGGCGCGGCCCGTGTGCCGACGCATCGGGGGCCCGCAAGCTCGTCGAGGAGGTCCGCCTGCTCGGCAAGACCGAGCTCAGGGCCATCTTCCCGGGAGCAAACCTAGTTCCGGAGCGATTTTGCGGATTGGTCAAGTCGTGGACCGTAGTCGGCGGATTTCCCGCGAATAAAGTGAAGGCAGGGTCGAATGTTGGAAGGTAACTTCTAGATCATGGGACCGGATCGCCTCAAATTCGGCGGGGGTGTATCGGAGACCATCCTCCACCCGGCTGTGCTGATCGTGGTTCTCGTTGCGGGCGTCTTGATATGCGTCAGGCCAAGAAAGAATGCGATGGTTGCATTCCTCGCAGCCTCCCTCCTGATTCCCATGGACCAGGTTCTGCTGGTCGGATCGTGGCATTTCTTCATGCTGCGCATTCTGATCCTGTTCGGCATCGTTCGAATCGTCAAGGATAAAATTTCTTCGCAGTCGCGTGTATTTAGTCAAGGGATGAACAAGATTGATTGGGCGGTCATTCTCCTAACGGTGTTCATCGCGGCAAACGGAATTCTTTTGTTCCAGGCGTCCGGAGAGGTCATCAATGAGTTGGGGAACCTCTACACGGTCTTCGGGGTTTACTTCCTGCTGCGCTTCCTGATCCGAGACGAAGAAGACGTTCTACGCACGATTCAGACGCTCGCCTGTGTCGGAGCCATCGTTGCCGTGGTCATGACGTACGAACTGGCGACCGGGCACAACCCATACGCAATGCTGGGCGGAGCGCGAGTTTCACAATACGCGTCGCTCGCGGTGCGGGACGATCGCTTTCGCGCACAGGGGCCTTTTGCTCATTCCATTCTGGCTGGAACCTTTGGCGCGGTCCTGATGCCGTTGTTCGTTGGATTATGGTGCAAGGGCAGGAAATATCGCACGATGGCAGTCCTGGGAATCGTTTCGGCTACCGTGATTACGGAGGCCTGCAACTCCAGCACCCCGGTGTTGGGCTATGCGGCCGGTGTGCTGGCGCTCTGCCTCTGGCCGTTGCGCCGATGGATGCGCGCCCTGCGGTGGGGAATCGTGCTCACTCTAATCTCCCTCCAATTACTGCTGAAGAATCCGGTTTGGCACTTGATAACCAGGATCGATATCACGGGCGGCTCTTCGTCCTGGCACCGATTCATGCTGGTCGATCAATGTATCCGCCATTTTGGGGATTGGTGGCTTCTCGGCGTAAAGGACACCGGCGTTTGGGGCTGGGACATGTGGGACACGGCAAATCAGTACGTTGGCCTGTGCGATAGTTCCGGACTTCTTCCCTTCCTTCTGTTTCTGGCGGTCCTCGTTTACGGCTTCAAGTATTTGGGCGGGGCCCGGCGCGCTGCCGCAAAAGACAAGAAGACGGCCCTTTTCATTTGGGCGCTGGGGTCGGCATTGTTTGCCAACGTGGTTGCGTTCTTTGGCATTTCTTACTTCGATCAAACCATGGTGGCGTGGTATGCGCTGCTGGCCATGATTCCAGCGGCGATTGCGGTTCGCCCGAAACGAGAGTTGAACCAGGTCCAGTTCGGAGCTCCATCGGATAAGGTCAGCCTGGTTACGCAACCTGCGGAAGAAGCGGCTGGTCTGGGGACGAGGGAATCGGAGATCGCTTGCCAGGGTCTCGGGAACTGATGGTCGCGCTTCCGGCTGGCAAACGTAACCAGTGGGCGTCCATCCCTCCCCTTCGGAGCTTTGTGGCCAGTAAAATCGCCCAGCGGTACAGCACACGATGAAATCAACGGCTTCATCTTCCAGTCCTGCCTTAGTTCGCAATCTGGCGCAAACCATCGGGCGGAACACTGTCTTCGGCGTGGTTTCCAGATTTGCCCAGGTGGCAACGCGGCTGGTGACGATACCGATCGTGATTGCCCATCTCGGCCTGGGGGGATATGGGATCTGGTCGATCATCATGACCACCGCGGCCTATATGCGCTTCGGCAGCGTGGGCATCAAGTCGGCCTTCCAAAAATATGTCGCGGAAGCGACCGGCAATGGCGACTTCCAGACGGCGAACCAACTTCTGAGCACTGGCTGTGCCGCGATGCTCGCTCTGTCGGTTGCGGTGTTGATTCCGGTGGCGTGGTTCTCGACCGCATTGGCGCGGGCCGCCGGAGTGCCGCCGGAGTTCTTGCATTCTGCGGCTGAGTCAACCTCCGTCCTCGCGGTGATCATGGTTCTGTCCAATGTGGGCGCCGTCTACGAAGCCATTGTGATGGGCGGCCACCGGATTGACCTGGCCCGGAATTTCGCGACCTTCTTCACCGTCGCCGAAGCGGTAGCCATTGTCATTCTTCTGCATTTTGGCTACGGCCTGTTTGCCATGGCCTCGGTCATGGCCGCTTCCGAAGTCGGATTCGTACTCTGCTGTTATGTCAGCTCGAAGAAAATCCTGCCGCAGGTGCGCGTAAGCAGAATGTTCGTGACCAGGAAGGTGATACCAGAACTGGTCCGATTCGCGGGCAGCTATCAACTAGTGAACGTTCTCGAGGTGCTTTACGTTTCCATCCTCCCGGTGGCGGTGCTCCGGGTCTTTGGCGCTGACGCGTCGGGCATTTATGCGGTCGCCACAAGGCTGGTGATGTCGGCGGTGATGCTGTCGGACGCTTTCCTGGTGCCCATTCTTTCCGGAGGCGCGATGGTGTATGCATCCGGCTCCCAGGAAGCGATGCGCAGGTTGATTACGAAGTCATTCAAAATCACCTTGGGCTTGTGCCTTTTTCCGCTGGCTTTCATTGCGGCTTTCGGACCGACGATGGTGTTTGCCTGGACCGGACAAGCCGATTCGTCGTTGCAAATCGCGCTCTGGCTGGTATGCGCCGCGGGCTTCTTTCAGGCATTCTCCGTCCTGGGACTGGTGTTATACAGAGTTTCGGGAAACGCGCTTCTGGACAACATTCGGCAGGCTCTGCGTATTGTCTGCTTGCTCTCGATCGTGGCCTTTGCCCGCCACGAGGGTTTTTACGGCGTGCTGGCAGGCCTGGCCTTAACAGAATTCATCGGAATGGTATTCATGCTGTATGCGGTTACCAAAACCTTTCGCGCTTTTCACCCAAAATCTCTGCTGCCCGATGCCCTGAAATTGACGGTGGCGAGCGCGGCGGTTCTGTTGGCTGGCGCCATCGCCACCCGGATCCCGCTGCCCGCTATTTCGAGTGTCCGCTGGCTGGCGGTTCTGGAGTTAGGAAAGGTTTCCCTGGCATGTCTGCTGGCCGCGTGGCCTGCCCTGGCGCTGACCAAGTCCGTAACCGGGGCTGAGGGGAAGGCTCTCATTAGCATTGTTCTTCCACGACGGATGAATGCCGAACAACGCTGTGCGGAGAGCCTCACTTAGTGGCGGACATGAGCGCAGACCAGGAGAACGGTGCGATTGGCGAGGATGCGCTGGCCTCGATTCCGCGGATTGGGACCAAACTCAACAGCCTTTGGCTGCGACGTACCTATCATTTCGCGGAGTTCGGCCGGGGCGTGGCCGTGCATTACTCGTGCGATATTCGGCGATCCACATCGCCGGAGATTCGATTGGGCGATGACGTCTATCTGGCTCCGGACGTGTGGATCGACGTCGCCCCTGGCTCACCCGGCCTGGAGCCGAAGATTGTCATTGGAAGTGGAAGCGCAATTGGAAGGCGTTCCACGATCTCTGCCAGGAATCAAATCACCCTGGAAGCGGACGTATTGCTGGCACCCTCGGTCTTAATCCTGGACCACAACCATGAGGGTTCCAACATCGAGAAGCGAACTCAAACGCCAGGTGTTCCCGGCGGCGGGCGGATCTTTATCGGGCGGAACTGCTGGCTCGGGATTGGCTGCGTGATCGCATGCGCCTCCGGAGATCTGAACCTCGGACGCAACAGCGTTGTCGGCGCGAATGCGGTTGTGACCCAAAGCTTTCCGCCTTTCAGTGTGATTGCCGGGAACCCGGCGAAACTTATAAAGATGTACGACCAACAAAGCGGAAAATGGGTGAGAGCGGATGAGCAGCACGCTTGACATTGTGAGCGACACGGAGACGGTGGCAAACGCGGCTGGAGAAACCAGTCGGCAACCCGAAACATGCCGGATCTGTGGCGGCGGCCAACTGGTTGATTTGCTGGCCGCGCCCGACCGGTTTCATTTACGCAAGCAGATGTATCGCCTGGTTCGCTGTCATTCCTGCGGCGGCGTCTGGCTCGCGAGCGCGCCGCAGCCCGAGGAAATGGGGCGCCACTACACCGAGGATTACCACAAGGCCATCGTTACCGCCGGAGAAGGGTCCGCCGCCCGCCGCTGGAAAGACCAGGTGAAACTGATTTCGCATTACAAGACCGGAGGAGCGATCCTTGACCTCGGTTGCAGTTCCGGCGGTTTCTTGAGCACGATGAGGGGATCTGCCTGGGAGCTATACGGAATCGAGATGGAAGAATCGACGGCGGAGCGAGCCAGGGCCACCACCGGCGCGGAAGTGTTTGTAGGGGACGCGGTGGAGGCTTCCTTCTTGCCGGCAAGCTTCGATGTCGTCACCTGCTTCGACGTGCTGGAGCACGTCTACTCTCCCCGACAAGTCTTGACCAGGGTGTTGGAATGGCTGAAGCCAGGCGGCATCTTCTACGCCATGATGCCCAACATCGATTCGTGGGAAGCCCGGTTCTTCGGCACACACTGGTTTGGTCTTGAGCTGCCGCGGCACCTGTCGCATTTTTCACCCCGTTCGCTCCGGTACTTGATGACCGAGCTTGGGTTCGAGGAAGTATGCGTAAAGACACCACCGGTTTCCTACATGGAGCGTAGCGCGGGATATGTCTGTTCCAGCCTGCTCGAGAAGCTGGGTTTCTCCCCGACGCCTCAGGCAAAGCCGCAACTGGCGAGTCTTCCCCTGAAGGTTGTTCGCAGGGGGCTTCGTGTGTTTGTTGCCGCGCCCTTTGCTCGGCTCGCTTCCTTCGCTGGCGCGGGACCAAGTCTGGAAGTGGTTTTCAGAAAGGCTCCCGGCGGCCCGCAAAGGTGATTGCCGCCACGTTGGTCAAGAAAGCTCAATGAGCAAATCGACCCACGATACTTTGGAGGACCCACTTTCGTGGCTGGCCCGCATTGCCAACAAGTTCCGCAGCCAGTGGATGCTGCGAACTTACCCTTTCGCGTCTGTGGGCGGCAACTTCTGCGTTCATTACTCGTGTGACCTGAAACGCTCGATTGCCCCCCATATCCAGATCGGCGATTCGGTTCTTCTGGACCGGGACGTGTGGATCAACATTCCAGTTGCCCCCAACGGCAGTGAGCCGGTGATTTTGTTTGATGAGGGGTGCAAGATCGGGCGGCGATGCGTGATCTCGGCGAGAAACCGGATTCATTTCGAGCGCAATGTTGTCTTTGCTCCTTCTGTCCTGGTGATGGATCACAACCACGCTTTTGAAGACGTGAACGTTCCCATCAAGCGCCAGGGAATCACGCCGGGAGGAACCATCCGAATCGAAGAGGGATGCTGGATTGGCTTCGGAGCAGCCATTGTCTGCGGCAAGGGCGAACTGGTGATAGGGAAAAACTCCGTGATCGGCGCGAACTCCGTGGTGAGCCGAAGCATACCTCCGAATTCCGTTGTAACCGGCAACCCGGCCCGGGTGGTAAAGCAGTTCGACCCCTCAAAGGGAGAGTGGGTGCTGGGATCGAGCAGCGCTTACAGGGCAACGCCGAACCGCTGAATGATCGATATGATTTCTGTCATCATCCCCGCGCACAACGAAAGTTCAGTGATCGCTCGAATCTTAAAAGCGATGACCGGGGGCGCCCAGCCGGGCGAACTGGACTTGATCGTGGTTTGTAACGGATGCACCGATGACACCGCGGCCGTGGCGCGCCGCTTTCGGCCGCCCGTGCGAGTCATCGAGACTGACATCGCGAGCAAGACGCACGCGCTTAACCTTGGGGACGAAGCCGCCCAAGGTTTCCCACGCATCTACGCGGATGCGGATGTGGTGATTACGCTGGACTCTATTCGGCGGTTGACGCGCCGTCTGAAACGGGGAGACCTGCTCGCCGTCGCTCCGACGCCGAACTTCGATCTTGCCGGTTGCTCCTGGGCCGTTCGCGCCTGTTTCGACATCCGGTCCCGGCTTCCTTCCGCTCAGGAAGGCATCGGTGGCTCCGGGGTATATGCCCTGTCTGAGGCGGGGCGCGGCCGCTTTCGCCAGTTTCCCACGCTGACCGCGGACGATGGTTACGTCCGCATCCAGTTTCTCGAAGAGGAACGCGAAACAATTCGTTCCGCCAGTTCGACGGTGTTTCCGCCGCGGACCCTCAAGCACCTGATTGCCACGAAGACCCGTGCCCACTACGGCTCGTTCGAATTGGCGAGCCGGTTTCCGAGACTCTGGCAAAACCGGGGCGAAAGCAACAATCGGTCGCTAATTCGGTTATTCAAGAATCCGCGGCTGTGGTTCAAGCTGGCGATCTATTGTCTGGTTACAACCATCGCAAAGCGTCGAGCCCAAAAGCGCCTTCGGGGTGGCACGGCTGGTTGGGAGCGCGACAAAACATCCCGCGCCACCGCCTAGCCTCCTTGGATTTCTCGACACCTCAGACGGCATGCATCCGGCGAATCAGCGTTAGACGAAAATGCGCAAAACGAAAATGCGCAAAACGAGAATGCGCAAAACAATGACTACAGCCTTGGCGGCCACGATCGGACTGGCGGGCTCCGCCGCTTATTTCTCGCCTTGGTTGTGGCGGCGCCATCGGATGAATCGCGTTCGAAGAGAACTGGTCAGGAACCGAATCCTCGTCCTGACGTATGACGATGGTCCAAGCAGTGCGCTCACTCCGCAACTCCTCGATCTGCTACAGCGCCGCGGCGCCCGCGCCACCTTTTTTATGCTGGGCCGGCACGCGCAGCAGCATCCGCAGATTGTCGACCGCGTCATTGAAGAAGGCCATGACGTCGGCTGCCATTCCGACCAACACCTTAACGCCTGGAAGGTGCTGCCGTGGGAAGCCGTCGCCGACATCGATGCTGGATATAAACGGCTTTCCCCGTGGATTCAGCCGGATGGAATGTTCCGTCCGCCACACGGCAAAATGACCCTGCCCACTTATTGGTCGATCCGCCGCCGGGGCGCTCCGGTCTGGTGGTGGACCATCGATTCGGGAGACACCCACGACCTGCTGCCCAGCGCGAGCCAGGTGGCGGACCGGCTGCGTAGCGAGGGCGGTGGCATCGTCTTGATGCACGACCTGGACCGGACGCGGCCACGAAATGATTTCGTGCTCGAATTGACCGCGGTACTTTTGGACGTCGCCCAGAAGGAATCTTTCCAGATCAAGCCGCTAAGGGAACTATGCCGGTGAAAGAAGCTCACAATCGCAACAAGGTATTGGCGGTTGCCTCCAGCGGCGGCCATTGGGTGCAATTGCGGCGGCTCGTTCCGGCATTTGCCGATTCCGAGGTCGTCTACGTCACAGTCATCGAAGCGTATCGCTCGCAGGTGCCAGAAAACAGGTTTTATTCCGTGAACGACGCCACCCGCTGGAACAAGCTGGGTTTGATTCGGCTGGCGCTCAGGCTGGCCTGGATCATCGTTAAGGAAAGGCCGTCGGTGGTCATCTCCACGGGCGCGGCGCCGGGATACTTTGCCATACTACTCGGACGTTGGTTCGGAGCGAAAACGATTTGGATCGACAGCATGGCCAACATCGAGGACCTCTCGATGTCCGGATCACGCGCCGGCCGCTACGCGGACCTCTGGCTCACGCAATGGCCGCACCTGGCAAAGGCGGAAGGTCCGCATTACGGAGGATCGGTCCTGTGATCTTCGTCACCGTCGGTTCCCAGGAGCCGTTCGATCGGCTGATCCGTGCCGTCGACGAATGGGCCGGACTGTGCGCTCGATCCGATGTGTTCGCCCAGATCGCGAGTTCTACGTTTCGTCCCCAGCACATCGAGTTCACGCACTTTATCGAACCTTCGGAGTTCAACCGGGTAATTCAGGAAGCCCGTGTCATCGTGGCTCACGCGGGAATGGGATCGATCATTTCGGCGCTCGAACTGGGCAAGCCCATTGTCGTAATGCCCCGGCGCGCGGATTTTCGCGAGACCCGCAACGACCATCAAGTCGCGACCGCGGCGCGCTTCGGCGCGCAAGGCACGATCCTCGTGGCGAACGACGAGCAAGATCTGCCGGAAAGGCTGGACCACGCCCTCACTCTGGGGAATACCGATCGAATTCATGCGCAGGCTTCGCCGCGTCTCATCGCTACCATTCGCGCCTTCCTCGAAGGTCATCCGTATCGGCTAGATCCAGCAATCTCAGCGGACCGGAGCAACGCTCCAATAGAGAAGACTGCGCTGGCATCGTTCGTCCACGAAGATGGCAACACGGTTGCGAAGTAAGAAAGCATAAACGCGCTATGTGTGGGATTACAGGACATTGGGCATACGCGGGCCGGGAGCTGGGCGCGGCCGAGTTCCGGGCATTTACGGATAGTCTCGCGCATCGCGGGCCGGATGGGCGTGGGCTGGAGCGCTTCCCTTCCGATCGGTTGTGGTTGGGCCACCGGCGGCTGGCGGTCATCGATGTGTCCGAGCGCGGCAGGCAGCCGATGTCCTACGCCGATGGGCGCTACTGGCTCACCTTTAATGGGGAGATTTACAACTTCATCGAGCTGCGCGAAAGCTTGCGGCAACTCGGGCACCGCTTTGTTTCGGAAACGGACAGCGAAGTCATTCTCGCCGCCTATGCCGAATGGGGACCGGATTGCCAGTTGCGTTTCAACGGCATGTGGGCCTTCGCGATCTGGGATGCGCGCGATAAACGCCTCTTCCTGTCCCGCGACCGGTTCGGCGTCAAGCCCCTTCACTATGCCGAGGTCGATGGCTGCTTCTCGTTCGCATCGGAACTCAAGGCTTTCCGGCAGCTTGCCTGGTGCCGCGGCGGACTGGATGAGCAGGTGCTCGCGGAAACGCTGCGGAATGTCGTAGGCCAGGAATGCACACCTCACACCCTGCTCCCCGGCGTCAAGCGGCTGCCGGGAGGACACTGCATGACGGTCGGGCAAGAGGCGACAGGCAGCGTCCAAACGCATATTGTCCAGTGGTGGAACACGCTCGAACACCTGCCCGTGCCGCCAGCGGATCTGGCTGGACAGTCCGAGCGCTTCCGCGAGATTTTTCTCGACGCCTGCCGGCTGCGGCTGCGCAGCGATGTGGCCATAGCCACGTCCCTGAGTGGAGGACTGGATTCGAGTGCGGTCGCCTGCGCCATCTCCGAGCTTGGCCGGCGGGGCGCGGTCGATCACGTTCCGGAGGATTGGCAACGTGCATTTGTCGCTTGCTTTCCGGGTACGGATCTCGACGAACGAAGCTATGCCGAGCGGATCGTCGCGCATACGGGCATGCGTCCGCATTACTCTACCGTCGACGTCAACGTGGCGGTCCAGGAAATCGAGAAAGTCATCTTTGATCTGGAAGACGTATGGTACGTGCCGCTGGTGGGAGCCTGGTCCATCTATCGGGAGATGCGGCGCTGCGGCATGCGGGTCAGCCTCGATGGCCATGGCGCCGATGAGCTTCTCGGGGGCTACCATTTCTTCGTTCAGGCGGCGATTGAGGAGCAGTTCGGGACGGCCTTCCGGCCGGGGCGGTACCTTGACCTGAAGCGGGTTCGCGCCGGGCTGGCTGGCGGTACCAAAGTTGGTGGCAGCGGTGAGCTCCTAAAGCATGGTGGGATCGCCTCCGATCTCCGCAGCGTTGCCAGGCGCGGCATCACGCGCGGTTTGGAACGGCTTGGCATCCTGGAGCCAATCCGATCGGTCCGTACGCGCGGCCAGTCCTGGCTGTTGGGCACGTCGCCGTCCGATCCGATTCTGCCGCCTTGGGCAGGGTCCGGGAAAAGTCTCGATTGCGATGCCCTGCGGCACGGCCCGAAAGGCGGGTCGGCGCTGCAGAAGATGTTGTTCGAGTTTTTCCATGCCAGCGTCCTGCCAACGTTTTTGCGCTGCATTGACCGGGCTTCCATGGCGCACGGCATCGAGGTGCGCATGCCGTTCATGGATTGGCGGCTCGTGACTTTTGGCTTTGCCTTGCCCGATGAAAGCAAGATTGGCGGAGGCTATACCAAGCGGGTGCTCCGGTTGGCGATGCAAGACCTCATGCCCGATTCCGTTCGCCTGCGAACCAAGAAAGTCCACTTTTCTTCCCCGATTAGCGACTGGGCCCGCCAGGGTTTGGGTTCCTGGCTGCTCGATATCGCTGCGAGCCGAGCCTTCCTGGAAGCATCCGCGTGGAACGGTAAGGCCGCGCAGGTTGCCGTCGAACAAGCGGTAGCGGGAAACGCGAGCATCGATCCAGTCTGGCCCGTCGTCAATGCCTACGTGCTGCAGCAGCATGTCAAGGCCGAAGCGACCCCTGTACTGTGCGAGCCCGTATGTATGAACACGGCCCATGCGGGATCTCCTCTGTGACTCAACGATCCCTGCTTGCTGAACAGCCGATGCATTCGCGCCTGGCGGAACGGCCTCCGCTAGTTGAAGGCGCCCGCGTGGTGACCGCATCGGATGCCGATATAAGCGAGTTCCGCGCGAATTTGGCGGTCGTCAATCGATATCGCCGGAGTTTTCTCACCCGACTGCGGCACATCGCCGGGCGTCAATTGTCGATTCCCCTGGCGATCTCCCATGGACTGCGGGGAATAGGCCGCTATGGCCCTGGGGTTCGGCGACAATACGGCATCAGCCTCTCCGAACAGTTCCGCTGTCTATCTTCGGACCATTTGTCTTACCGCATCTTGCCAGAAAAGTTTTACATGTATCAGTTGTACGTGGCTGAGAATCGCAAACTGAGAGCCCGGCACTTCGGCTTCTCGGAGATTTTGCCGATGCAGCAGTACCTCATCGATGTCAGCCGTTGCGAAGATTTTCCCTGGCTCCAGAGCAAACATCGATTTGCCCAACGGTGCTCCGAAATAGGACTTCCATCGGTTCCACTGCTAGCTGAATTTGCGGAAGGCAAAATGATTGTCCATCCGCCCGGGAGCAACGAGCGCGAGGCGGTATTTCCTCCAGTGGACCTGTTTTCAAAGCCCTCCGAGTACTGGTGTGGCATTGGCGCAAACCTGTGGCTTTACAAGTCTGCGGGCAGGTATGTCAACGCGCTGTCCGGTGAAAGTCATGACCAGGAGACTCTCATTGAAAAACTCTGTGCCGAGTCGAAGTCAGGCCGAATCGTCGTGCAGGAGAAGGTTTCGAACCATTCGTCCATGGCTGGGTCTCTAACCAATGGCGGATTGGCCACGGTCCGCCTCGTAACCTGCCGCACTCCCGACGGTGCGGTCGACTTCTTGCCGCCCGCGATACGAATGCCGATCGGGCAAGCGATCGTCGATAACATCGCGCAAGGCGGCCTGGCCGCCCCGGTGGATCTTGCCACCGGAAAAATTTGTGGCCCAGCGATTCAAAAGGACAAAGCGACCGGAGTCACCTGGTTCGAGAAACATCCCGACACCGGCTTCGATCTCGCCGGCGCGCAATTGCCGTGCTGGCGGGAAGTTCTCGATCTTGCGAAGCAAGCCCACGCGGCGTTTCCCAGCATGCCGTTTGTAGGTTGGGATATCGCGATTTTAAGGGACGGGCCGGTTGTGCTTGAGGGCAATGCATGGTGGGATGTCGATCTCACCATACTTCCGCATCGCATATCTTTATCCGATACGCAATTCATTACTTACTACAATTATCATTTGAAGAGAGCGGCCGCGAAGGCGATCTGAACCAGGGCCATCCGAAGCATGCAAACAACCGACATCGAGCGCGAAATTCGCGGCTTCCTGGTGGATACCTTTCTCTTTGGGCGCAACGAAGAGCTGCGCGACGATGCGCCACTTCTAGACAAGGTCATTGATTCCCACGGCGTCGTCGAGTTCGTAGTCTTTCTTCAAGAGCGTTTCGCCATCAGGGTTGATGATGAAGAGGTGACTACGGACAACCTCGACTCGGTACACAAGGCTGTTGCATTTGTCGCGAGAAAGCTGGGGAGCAAGGCCTAGCGAGCGCCAGTTGCCCCCCGGGCCGCAACGGCTGCCCGGCAGTCTTCCCAAGCGGATGCACGCTCTCGGTCTATATCCTTCATAACAAGACAGTTAGAGTGGCGCCTATCCGAGCTTGGAACTGTACATCCCAACCTTGTGACCTTAGGGTATTTTCGATGCGTTGAAACATAAGTGCCATGATATGATTTTCCTAGATTCCTTCCCCTTCTCAATCCCCAAAGTTAGTCCGGGCCATTTTTTGCGGCTGCTGCCAGAACTAAATAGTCAAATGAGTTCTTCTTAAAACTATGCTAGAAGCTACGATCATTGGCGCGGGTCCTTATGGTCTTTCAATCGCCGCGCATTTCCGGCGTCGAGGAATACCCTTCCGCATTTTCGGCCGCCTGATGGATAGCTGGCAGGCGCACATGCCCAAAGGCATGTGTCTCAAGTCTGACGGCTTCGCCTCCAACATCTACGATCCCGACGGCGACTTTACCTTGCGACATTTTTGCGCGGAGCGGGGAATCGAGTACTCCGACGCCGGGATTCCGGTACGCCTCGACACTTTCAGTGCCTACGGTCTGGCGTTCAAGGAACGAAAGGTGCCGCAACTGGAAGACAAGCTGGTCACCAGCGTGGATCGCTTGCCCAGCGGATTTCGTCTGGGCCTCGACAACGGCGAAACCGTAACCGCCCGGCGGGTCGTGCTCGCCGTTGGCATCACCCACTTCGAACACGTGCCCGCCGGCCTGGCAAATCTGCCGCCGGAGTTTCTCTCGCACAGCTTCCGCCATCACAGCCTGGCATCGTTCCGGGGCCGCAACGTAGTTGTGATTGGGGGCGGTTCTTCGGCGACTGACCTGGCCGGTTTGCTTCACGAAGCTGGCTCCGATGTACAGCTGGTTTCTCGCCGAACCTCATTGAAGTTCCACGGCATGCCGCAGGCGGGCAAGCCTCGTTCCTGGTGGCAGAAAATCCAACGTCCGCAATCGGGGATTGGCCCCGGCTGGCGGTTGCGCTTTTGTGCCGACGCGCCCCTGGCGTTTCATTACTTTCCCCAGAGCCTCCGGCTGGAAGCTGTCCGAAGAGTATTAGGCCCTGCTGGAGGATGGTTCACCAAAGAGAAAGTGATGGGGCGGGTCCCACTGCTTCTGGGATACACGCCGGAGCGCGCCGAGATCCAGAACGGCCGCGTACGGCTGCATCTTCGTGCCGCCGACGGTAGTGAGCGTGAAATCCTAACCGAGCATGTCATCGCCGCAACCGGCTACAAAGTAGATCTTGATCGATTGAAATTTCTTAGTTCGGAGCTACGCTCGAAACTCGAGGTTGTGGACGGCGCGCCTGTGCTCTCGTCCAGTTTCGAGTCGTCCCTGCCCGGCCTGTATTTTGCCGGGATCACGGCCGCAAACAGCTTTGGACCGGTGATGCGGTTCGCTTACGGTGCTGGCTTCGCAGCCCGTACTCTCACGCGCGCGGTGAGGAAGTCGCTGGCGCGGGAGTCTGCGTCGATTTCGGTTCCACGCCGGGATGAACTTCGCGAAATGAAGGCGCCGGAGCCGCGTGAGAAAGCCGGCGCCGCTTCCGGATCCTAGAATCGGTCCCGCACACAAGAACGAGACGCATGAAGAGAGAGACCATCGCCATTCACGCCGGCTATGACGGCGACCCCACCACCAAGGCCGTAGCGGTGCCGATCTATCAGACCATAGCCTTTGAGTTCGACAGCGCGGAGCATGGCGCAGCCTTATTCAATCTGGAAGTTCAAGGGAACATCTACACGCGGATCGGGAACCCCACCAACGCGGTTCTGGAAAAACGCGTCGCCGCGCTCGAAGGCGGAGTGGATGCGCTCAGCGTGAGTTCCGGAATGGCCGCCATCGAGTACTCGCTCATCAATATCGCCGAGTCAGGCAACAACATTGTTTCTCTTCCGCAGCTCTATGGCGCTACCTATACTTTGCTGGCACACATCTTTCCGAAACGGGGAATCGAGGGACGGTTTGCAAAGACCGACCATCCCGGCGACGTTGAAAAATTGATTGACGAAAACACTCGAGCGGTCTTTTGCGAAAGCGTTGGCAATCCAGCCGGCAACGTTGCCGACATCGAGGGACTGGCGGCGGTCGCGCATAAGCATGGGGTGCCTTTGATTGTCGACAACACGATCGCGACGCCGATTCTGTTGCGGCCGATCGAATACGGCGCCGATGTTGTGGTGCATTCCATGACGAAGTTCATGGGAGGACACGGCACGACACTGGGCGGCATGATTGTGGACAGCGGTAAATTTCCCTGGCGCGACTATCCCGAACGCTTTTACATGCTGAACCGGCCGGAAATCGCCTATCACGGCGTGGTCTACGTCGACCACTATGGCGACGCCGCTTATGTGGCGCGTTGCCGGACGGTTTGCCAGCGCAACACGGGCGCCACCTTGTCTCCTTTTAACGGCTTCTTGCTGCTTCAGGGAGTCGAGACGCTTGCGCTCCGCGTCGAACGCCATGTCGAAAACGCCCGCAAAGTCGCGGAACACCTGCGCGGCCATCGCATGGTCGATTGGGTCAATTACGCGGGATTCTCCGACAACCCCCTATATCCCATGGCGCAACGATATCTGGGCGACCAACGCTGCTCCCTGCTGACGTTTGGAGTGAGAGGCGGATTTGAAGCGGGGACGAAATGTTTCAACGCTCTGAAGCTCTTCAAACGAATGGTCAACATGGGCGACGCCAAGTCGCTGGCATGTCATCCGGCGTCGACCACGCACCGGCAACTGACGCCCGAAGAACAACAAAAGGTCGGTGTGACCCCGGAGATGATTCGGCTGAGCGTGGGCATCGAGCATATCGACGATATTCTTGCTGACCTCTCCCAGGCACTGGATAAAGCTACACCATGAGATTTGCGAAAATCATCGCGGTCAGCGATTTGGGAGGTACGTCATGGCGCTGCTAATCGACGGAGGCCGGATCCCGCCTCGCTGGGCGGAGAAGAAGGGTCTGCCTTCTGTGTCGAACGGCCGTTACGACTCTGGGACGGAAGGCGTAAGAATCGCCCTCGTCAACAACATGCCGGATGCGGCGCTGGAGGAGACCGAGATGCAATTCATGGAACTTCTCGACGCCGCCTCCGGCGACATTCCTGTGCGGCTCAAGCTTTACTCGTTGCCCAGAATTCCCCGCGGTGATCGGGGAGAGGAGCATTTAGGCAGCTTCTATTCCAGCATCGGCGACCTTTGGAATGCGCGGTTTGACGCCGTCATTGTAACGGGGACCGAGCCGCGTCAGCCCGACTTGCGGGAAGAACCATACTGGTCCGCTATGGCCGACGTCCTCGATTGGGCCGAGCGCAATACTGTTTCCGCGGTCCTGTCCTGTCTGGCGGCACACGCCGGCGTTCTCCACAGCGACGGCATTCGGCGCCACCCGCTGAATGACAAACATTTCGGCGTCTTTGAGTCGGCGAGAGTCTGTGACCATGAACTTACCCGGCACGCCACGCGGACAATGCGATTTCCGCATTCTCGATGGAACGAGGTGCGAGAGGACTCGCTGACTTCCTGTGGCTATGCGGTGCTGACCAAATCGGCCCAGGCTGGCGTCGACTTGTTTGTGAAAAGAAAAAAGAAGAGCCTGTTCGTGCATTTCCAGGGTCATCCGGAGTATGGGGCGCGGACTCTGTTGAAGGAATACCGCAGAGACATAAAGAGATTCCTGCGTCAGGAAAGAGAAACGTATCCGACGATGCCGCATGGATACTTCGATGCGGCAGCGGCCAAACTTCTCACCGAGTTTCGAGAGACTGCTCTTGCCCATCCGCGTGAAGACCAGTTGGTGTTCTTTCCTGAGGCGATCGCGGTCGAGGCATTGCAGAACACCTGGCAATCCTCGGCTATATACGTGTATCGCAACTGGTTGCAGTACGTGTTGTCGAGGAAGGCCGAGACATCGCGGTTCGCGGCTGCAACGGCGTCTTATGCCCAAGTCCAGCGAAAACGGTCCGCGGTATCGTAGCCATCCAAGCGCGCTTCACGCTTTCACCGCCGAATGATTGCTCCAGCACCAACCAGTGAAAACCAGGCGTCTGAGATGTTGAGGATGCTTTCCGCCCGCATCAGCGACGTGGTGAAGCCATGGTCGGAGAGTTCGCCGGACCGGCCGGCCCTGGTCGAGACCTCCGGGACCTGGACGTACCGGCAATTGGATTCCGCAATCTCTGGGACGCAGATGTGGCTTCGCAAGTCGGGCGTACGTCCGGGCGATCGCGTCATGATCGTCGGCGAGAACTGCCGGGAGTTTGTAGCAATTCTCCTGGCTTCGGCCGGCCTCGACGCATGGCCAGTGCTGGTGAACGCACGTCTCTCCGGGCGCGAGATCGACGAGATCCGGGATCACTGCGGCGCCCGTCGTGTGCTCTACACCACAAGCATATCGCCGCACGCTACCGATCACGCCCAGCGGCACGGCGCGGTGCTCGAAGAAGTGAATGGTTTGGGATCGATCGGCCTCGGCCCTCTGAACGAGAATGTCGAACCCGAGCCTATAGATGAAGACGCGAACATTGCGGACCGCGTCGCCGCCTTAATTTACACGTCCGGTACTACGGGTCTTCCCAAGGGTGTGATGTTGAGCCACCGGAGCCTGTTATTTCTGGCGGCCGGATCGGCGAAGATACGAGCCCTGACGGCCGCCGACCGCCTCTATGGCGTTCTACCGATGTCTCATGCCGTGGGCCTCTCCGTGGTCCTTCTGGGTTCGCTGCTAAGCGGCGCGTCGCTTTATTTATCGCCGCGTTTTGATCCCATCACCGCACGCCTGACGCTGGAGAGAGAGCGGTTGACAGTGATGCTGGGCGCCCCGGCCACATTCACCCAATTCCTCCAATATGCAAAGTTTAGAGGGATCGAGTCGCTGAAGTTTCCCGCGCTTCGCATCATTTCTTCTTCCGGCGCGCCACTCCACGCTTCTACCAAGTCAGCCGTGGAGAGACTTTTCGGCATGCCGCTTCACAACGGCTATGGCGTGACGGAATGCTCTCCCACCATCGCTCAAACCCGGGTCGAAGCGCCTCGCAGCGATACCTCGATCGGACCGCCGTTCCCAGGAGTTGAAATCAAGTTGGTTAGGCCGGATCGCAAACCGGTGGCCGAGCGAGAAGCCGGTGAACTATGGGTGCGCGGACCTAACGTCATGAAGGGTTACTATCGCGCCCCCGAGGAAACTGCCGCCGCCATCGATGCGGAAGGATGGTTCAATACACGCGACCTTGCCCGGTTGGAAGATGGAAATCTTTTCATCGTCGGACGAACGAAGGATTTGATCGTCCGTCGTGGCTTCAACGTCTACCCGGCCGAGGTCGAGGCGGTGTTGAACGGTCATCCCGCGGTCGTGCAGTCGGCGGTGATTGGCCGATCGGTGGAAGGAGACGAGGAAGTTGTCGCTTTCGTTCAGCCACTGCCGGACTCGTTAGTGACGGTTACCGATCTGGCGGAATATGCCGCCCAGCATCTTGCTCCGTACAAACGGCCGTCGCAGATTCTCCTCGTTCCCGCCATGCCGGTCACTCCGACTGGAAAAGTTGTCAAGGCCGAGCTCGCCAAAATCGCCGGATAAAAGATGGCCGCACACAAGATGGCCGGATAAAAGACGGCCGGATAAAGACGGCCGCATCAGCCTTCAGGCGCGCTGAAGAACGTAAAGGCGTCCATTTTATAGAGGCACTTCGATCAGGCTCGGACCTTCGTTTTCAAACCCTTCCCGCAACGCCTTCGCAAATCCTTCCAACGAGGTCACACGCGCGCCCGGCACCCCCATGCCTTTCGCCAAGCGTGCCCAGTCGAGATCCGGACGTCCGATCTCGAACATATCCAAAGCGCAGCGCCCCGGATTGCCAATCCCCAGATAAGAAAACTCGCGCTTCAGGACGGCATAGTCGCGATTGGCGAACACCACCGTCGTGACTTTGAGCCCTTCGCGTGCCATGGTCCACAGCGCTTGCAGTGTGTACATGCCGCTGCCATCGGCCGTCAGGCACAGCACACGGCGCTCCGGGCATGCCACTGCCGCACCCACAGCCAGAGGCAAGGCAATCCCAATCGAGCCCCCGGTGTTCCCCAGCCAGTCGTGAGGCGGAGCGCCTCTTGTGGCTGCCATCATGCCTCGACCTGAGGTCATGGATTCGTCCACCACAATGGCATTTTCAGGCAGGAGCGCTCCCACAGCGGCGGCAAGACCGGGCAATGTGATCTTCCCGCTCGGCACCGGCGGCCGTTCGGTCGTGTCTGGCGGTGGCTGAGTTCCGCGCAGCGATAATGTCGCGGCCAGCGCTTCGAGCGCGCCAACACAATCTTCTTCTGGACCCGCCAAGGTGTGGATCGCACACTCCGCCGATGTGAGTACGGCGTTCTTACCTGGAGAAGCGAAATATGCCACGGGAACTGGAGCGCCCACCAGGATAAGCTGACGAAACTCCTTTAATTGTTCGACCGCCTGCTCAAGGACGTATTGAACTCGTTCGACTGGCGCGATGCCAGCGCCGCGTTCCAGGCGCGCGATGGGGTAGGGAGCCAGCAGCTTGGCGCCAGTTGCCGCAGCGATGCGCCCGGCAGCTACGAGTCCATCGCCATGGAGCGCACTCCCGCCGATCAGCAGACCGGTTCGCAAACCCGACCGGAGCATGGCCGCGGCGCGCTCTACGTTTTCGACAGCGGGCATGGGCGGCTGCGGTGGAGCGGGGATCCCGGCGACGGCTCCGCCTTCGCTCCGAATAACGCTGGACCCGATCACCTTGGACGCGATCACCTTGGACCATGCAACATCGGCAGGAACGATCAACGTAGCGATCCGGCCCGGCGCTGTGCGGGCCGCGGCGATCGCTTCCGCCGCATCGCGGCCGACTTCGGCCGCAGCTTGAGAGGTCCGCAACCATCTGGAATAGGGACGCGCGATGGCTTCGATATTGGCAGTGAGGGGCGTGTCGTGGCACAGATGATACGTGGCATGCTGGCCGACCACGTTGACGATTGGCGCCTGCGCCCGGCTGGCATTGTGCAGATTCGCCAAACCGTTGGCGAGGCCGGGGCCCAGGTGAAGAAGAGTGCATGCCGGCTTCCCGGCCATGCGCGCATACCCGTCCGCAGCGCCCGTGACCACGCCTTCAAACAGACCGAGCACGCAGCGCATTCCCGTCACCCGGTCCAGTGCCGCAACGATGTTTATTTCCGAAGTGCCGGGGTTCGCGAAGCAAGTGTCCACGCCTCCGGCGACAAGCGCGCGAACTAAACTCTCTGCGCCGTTCATCGTTGGCTCATTTCCTATCGACTGATCCTTCGACATAACGAGTAAGTACTGCGGCCAGACTCTCGAAGTGCGTGCCCACCATTCCCAGATGATCGCCCGGCACGGTCTCGACCTCAAGTTCAGCCGCCAGTTTTTTCCAAACCGCGGTGGGATCGTTCGGGAGGTAAGAGTTGGCCTCGGGCCTCACGAACCTTATTTTGCCTCGATAAAAACGCGGCCGATAGCGTTCCATGGCCGCGAAATCACTTTCCTTAACCCGCAAAGTTGTCTGGGCGAACGATAGGCGAGACGTGTCTGGAAGAAGTATGCCGCGGTTGTGAGCTCCAGCCATGTGCAATCGATTCGCAAGCCTGCGAACGAGGTATGAAAATGCGTCACCGATGGGCATTTGCGTCATCTGGGAGATGTGGCCTACGGTCCGTTTTGCGATGAGCCATAGGCGCTGGCCTGTTGGCAAGTAGCGTGGATGCGGATACGTATCCACGAGCGCCAACAGTGCGACATTTTTTCCGTTCGCGGACAGGCGTTGTGCCATTTCCAGAGCCACTAGACCACCGAATGAATAACCGACCAGAAGATAAGGACCCTGCGTCTGTAGTTCGTCGAGCGCATCGAGATAGTACTCCGCCATATCCTCAATGCGGTAAAACGGTTCCTCTCTACCGTCAACGCCCTTGGCCTGAATCCCATAGACCGGATGCCCGGTGCGAATATGCTTTGCGAGTTCGGAGAAACTCGCACGCCCACCCAGTCCATGGGTAATGAGGATCGGCGGCTTCTCGCTGCCAGCCTTCAGCGGGACGAAGGGTGAGAACCGCGGAACAGTGGCCTGCTCCAACAGGCCAGCCAGCGCCGTAATCGTCGGAGCGTGGCAAATCGTAGCACTCGGCAGTTCCCGGCCAAACACCTGCGCGATCTCGGCGAATACAGTGTCCGCTAGCGAATCATTGCCGCCGAGATCGAAAAAATCATCCTCGGCGCCGATGGGGGACCGCTGCAGCACGCGCCGCCAAATCTGAGTGAGTGCCTCGACCGTCGCAGCAGTGGGCTTGCCCTTCACAGCACACCAATAGCACACCCGGACAGCGCATCCGGGCCGCGCGCCAATGAGGAGGCCAACTTAGACTCCACGTTGCCTGAGACTCCGGAGGTCATGAATGCGCGAATGCCCAATAGAGTTCCCGGGCCCGGGCGTAGAGCGGGCCGAATTGCAGTGGATGGTCGCCGATCCGAGTCACCGGAACTACCTTGGAGTAGTTTCCAGTCGCGAAAATCTCATCCGCCTTCTCAAAGTCCTGGTAGGTGAGGGTTTTCTCGACCACCGTCACGCCAGCTTCGCGCAATAGTCCGATCGCTCTTTGCCGGGTAATGCCCGCCAGAAATGTTCCATTCGGGATTGGCGTAAGAACTACACCGTCCTTGGCCATGAAAACGTTGGATGTGGCGAGCTCGGCGACGTTGCCCAGCATGTCGCAGACAATCGCATTGTCGAAGCCCCGGGCGTGCGCCTCAAAAAGCGCGCGAGAATTGCTGGGATAAAGACATCCGGCTTTGGCATCGACAGGCATGGTTTCAATGGTTGGCCTGCGATACGGAGACAACGTAATCGAAAAGCCCTTGGGCACGCGCATCGGTGCTTCATAGATCGAGAGACACCACCGGGTGGATTCGGGATCGTGTGCCTGAACCCACGGTCCCTCTTTCTCCGCCCAGTACATCGGTCGAATGTAAAGAGCGGCGTCCTTATCGAACCGCTTTATCCCTTCCCGCGCGAGCTTTACCCATTCTTCGGTCGAGACCGTGGGCTTGAGGAAGAGCTTCTTTGCGGAATCATTCACGCGCCCACAATGGAGGTCAAGGTCGGGCGTGACCCCTTCGAACGCGCGGGCGCCGTCGAATACCAGGGAGCAAAGCCAGGCGGCATGGGTGCGCGGACCCATGATCGGCACGTTGCCCTCATGCCAGTCTCCCTCGAAATAGGTCCACGTCTTGGACCATCCGGTTCCTAATGCCAACTACTCCTCCCGGCTCTCCGTTGATCGTACGCTACGCCACCCGAATTTATGGAGTCAATCGCTCACGCGCGGGTCCGGTCATCCCTAACCCTTCATGCTACCGCGATTTTGAGCATGAGATGCGCAAGTCCCGCTGCCGAGGTGACAGATGCTTGCGGGCAGGTCTCAAGAACGATCTAGTCCGAAGATGGCGCAGGACTATACCTTTAACGCATGGCGCTACTTGCCTGCTGGCGTAACATTACCGGCGTGGTCGCGGTCATAAGAGGATAGGCCGCCGCGGTACAAGATCCGAGAAACGACTCTCTAGACAGGACGTTGTGCCGAATAAATCCAACCGAGAATCGATCGCCAAATTGTCGCCGTTTCTGGTCTTTTCCATTCTCGGCGCAATTTCGCTCGCGCTGTGGTGGGGTCCGCTCGCGTCTTCGTTCGCTTTGGCCTTGCACGACGACCAATACACTCACCTGCTGCTGATTCTCCCCATTAGCGCGGCCTTGATATTCCTGGACTGGAAATCGCCCGCGCCCGCCGCTCGATTGAGTCTACGCATTGGTTCAGTCTTGCTGGTCATCGCTGTTTTGGTGACTGCCGGTGTGAGATGGAGAGTGATCGCGCTGCCTTCCGATGTGCAACTTTCGGTGAACATGCTGGCATTGGTGGTGTGGTGGATCGCAGCTTTTATCCTTTGTTTCGGTAGTCATGCTTTCCGGCGCGCACTCTTTCCTCTGTGTTTCTTGTTCTGGATGGTTCCTTTTCCCGCGTTCGTTTTGAACCCGGTCGTAAGCCTGCTGCAGCAAGGCTCTGCTGCGGCCACCCATTTGCTTTTCGCAGCGGCAGGTGTTCCGGTGGCGCAGCGTGGCGTGCTGGTGCACATTCCAGGGTTGACCGTCGAGGTTGCCCGGGAGTGCAGCAGCATCCGCTCCAGCTTGATGTTGCTGGTCACAACCATGGTCCTGGCGCATCTTCTCTTGCGCTCAGCCTGGCGAAAGGCCTTGGTCATCGCCGTGGCAATCCCTCTTTCCGTCGCCAAGAATGGCCTTCGCATATTTACCATCGCGATGCTCGCCACGCGCGTCGACCCGAGTTTCCTGACTGGGAGACTCCACCGCCAGGGCGGAATCATCTTTTTTCTTATCGCGTTGGCGGCGATATTCCTGCTTCTTTGGATTTTGCGCCGTGGCGAAGAGGCAAAACCAGGAATCGGGGCGGGAAGCGCCG
The DNA here is from genome assembly GCA_003131585.1 of Acidobacteriaceae bacterium. Lineage (GTDB taxonomy): Bacteria > Acidobacteriota > Terriglobia > Terriglobales > Acidobacteriaceae > Sulfotelmatobacter. The sequence goes on along the minus strand of PKVW01000056.1, from coordinate 87,800 downwards.
ATTGAAAGGAGATCTAGCTTATCGATGGGCAAGGTCAAAGGTCACGGCTGCCGCCGAGGAACCGATGTTCAGCATGGAGACGACCCGCTCCAGTTTATGATGTCCGGTCTTGTGGAAGACATAGCTGAGCCCGACCACGCCGGCGGTCTCACCGGCGAAATTCACTGCAAGTCCCGTGGTGCTGCCGCTGAACATCCGTGTTACAGGGTTCAGTTCCTGGCCGCCATTGTGCAGGTTGTCCCGGGTTACGACGAAATCGGCGGCGCTGAAGGCGGCACTTGTCGCAAATAGAACGCTATTCTCACGGTCCCAGAATCGATGCTGGCTGGGCGCTTCAGGCAGCGGTGCGGGTTGGAACGACTTCACCATCGGCGCGGCTTCCATGACCTCGGGTTGAAGCAGCGCGAAAGAGACCTCTTGCGCCAGTGCTGGTCGACACAGACCCAGACCTGCCAGCAGAATTGCTGCCTTGTATGGGAGAATCGCGTTAAACCAATCTGTCCGCATAACTTTTAAGTGAGCGCCAAAATTGGCCGCCTGTACTAGTACTAACGCAATGCCGATCCAAGGAGAATGGCCCCTCGGTGCCACTAAGATGTCTAAAATGATTACTTTATGTCCTACCGGGAGTTACTGAGGTCACTTCACGGTGGGCAAGCGGTTGCCCACAAAACGCTTCTATTCTAGACCCGTGCAGGTAAACTTGGGACCATCGGCCTTGCAGCGCATGCTCTCCGAGGTCGGCTAAACTCGCGATGGCTGACTGGATGGCTGAAGCGTTCCGAAAAACGATTGGGGTAAAAAGATTCCAGATGAAAAGCTTATCGATCCCGATCAAGATCTCGGGGGCGGCGGTTCTGGCGGTAGTCGTCTTCCTGACCATGAGCGGCATGGGCCAGGTCAAGAATCAGGCCACGCCAACTCCGAGCCCGGGAGGCGCCAAAGCGTTGCCGCGGCCGGGGGATATCCCACTGTGTAACGGCGCGTCCGGTTCCTCCCCCGCGCACGCGCCGTCGCAAGTCAACCCGCATCCGCATTCTGTGACCCTCTCGTGGAATGCGGCCGTTCCCGCGTCCCATTCACCACGAGACACAATCAAGGGCTATTACATATACCGGAGCCTCAGGTCGCACACGTACGCCGAGAGCGACCGGATGAGCGAATTACCCCTGCAAGGAACCCGGTGTGTCGACACCGGTGTTAAACCCCGAAGAACATACTTTTATGCCGTCAAGGCCGTCACCGAAGACGGAAGGCGGAGCGGCTCGTCGATCGAAATCAAGGCAATGGTTCCGTTCCCTTAACTCGTTTCCAGCTACGGCCGCCTTCAGCCCTGAGAAATCGCAGCCGCACTCAAGCGACCGACTAGGGAGAGCACCGTCGTCGGATATCTCGGAGGAAATTAAGGTCACTCGATTCAATGTTTCGCGCGAACTTCTCAGCGCTCCCGGCGTGTTCGGCGGTGAACCGGCCCCTGGAACTTTTTGACTTACCGGCCGCGTCCGTTATTCTAGAAGGCGATGACCCTCCTGGACCCCAAAGAGTACCATCCCGAAAAAGAGCGGAAGAAGAGAATCCGGATGATCTCGGCAATCGTTCTTGTGCTCGTCGTCGCTCTTCTCGTATGGTGGAATCGTTTCTGGCCGGAAAAGCGCGTCGCCGATAAATTCTTTTCTTCGCTGCAGCAGCAAGACTTCGAAACTGCCTACGGCGTTTACTACGCCGATCCCGGCTGGAAGCGGCATCTGCAAAATCACGCGCAGTATCCGTTCAACGAGTTCCGGCAAGACTGGGGACCGGGCGGAGAGTGGGGCACCGTCAAGAGCTTTCAGATTTATGGCGCCAGTAACTGTCCCGGCGGTGGAAGCGGCGTGGTCATCGACCTGATCGTGAACGAGCGCGCGCAGCACGCCCAGTTATACGTGGACAAAACGGATAAGACGATCAGCTCACCGCCCTGCGATCTGGAATTTCGCTGAGACGATCGGCGCCCAAACTGCAGAGCAAATCGCGAACTCCATTCTCAGGCCTGGGGACTCCTCCCCCAACTTCCGAACTGCTCCAGCGCTTTGGTCAGGGACGCCTCGTCTCCGGCATTCAGGCAAGTCTTCGATCTATCAATCTGCCGCATCAGCCCACACAGAACTTTCCCCGGCCCGATTTCCACGAAGGTCTGCACGCCCTCCCCGATCAGCAGGCGCATGCTCTGTTCCCACTTCACCGACCCGGTCACCTGGCCGACCAGCGTGGCCCGCGCCCGCTGTTCATCGCTGACCAAAGACGCTTCCACATTGCAAACCACCGGGTATACCGGTTTCTGCGTCTGCAGCGCGTTCAGGTCCACTTCCAGACGGTCTTGCGCGGGCTTCATCAGCGAGCAGTGGAACGGCGCGCTCACGGGCAGCAGCTTCGCGCGTTTCGCTCCCCGCTCGTCGGCGAGCTTCGCTCCACGCTCCACCGCCGCGGTGTTGCCGGAGATGACAATCTGCTCCGGCGAATTAATATTGGCGGGAGCGCAGACTTCGCCTTGCGCCGCATCCCGGCAAACCGCGGCAACCATCTCCAATCCCATGCCCAGAATTGCCGCCATCGCGCCCACTCCCACCGGGACCGCCTCCTGCATATACCTGCCGCGATTGCGCACGGTGCGCACGGCATCCGCAAAGCTCATCGTCCCCGACGCCACGTGCGCCGAATACTCGCCCAGGCTGTGGCCCGCCACAAAGCCCGGCTTGGGGATGCGGCCCTCGAGAACTCTCAACGCCGCGATCGATACAGTGAGAATCGCCGGCTGCGTGATCTCAGTCAGGCGCAACTGCTCTTCCGGACCCTCAAAGCACACCTGCGACAATTTGTAGCCGAGCGCCTCGTCGGCCTCTTCAAACGTCTGCCGCGCGATGGGGTACTTCTCGGCGAGATCCCGGCCCATGCCCACGGCCTGCGATCCCTGGCCGGGAAAAATGAATGCGATCCTTGGTGTGGCCGCCGTAGCCGGGTCTGTTGATTCCGTCATGATCGTGCCAGAAGTTAGTGAGCCGGTGCGACTTCCACTTCCACTTCCACCCGTGCCGGACGAAGCTGGGCCAGTCCCTGCTCGATCGACGTATTGATGCGCCGCTCGGCGAACTCCGCAGCCACCCGCACCGCATTCTTGATCGCGTTCGCGTTCGACGAACCGTGCGTGATAATGCACACGCCCTTCAACCCCAACAGGGGTGCGCCGCCGTATTCGGTGTGGTCGATGCGCTTTTTGAAATCGGAAAATGCGCTGCGCGAAAGCATGTAGCCGACCTGCCGCGTAATCGTCGCTTTTAGCGATTCTTTCAGAACTGTGCGCACCAGGTTCGCCACGCCCTCGGAAATCTTCAGCGCCACGTTGCCCACGAATCCATCGGCCACAATCACATCGACATGGCCATTGAACAGGTCGCGGCCCTCGACGTTGCCCACAAAGTTCAAGGGCAGCCGCTTCAATAACTGGAACGACGCGCGCGTCAGTTGGTTGCCTTTGGTTTCCTCTTCGCCAATCGAGAGCAATCCCACGCGCGGCCGTCTCCCGGCGCCGAACATCGATCGGCCGGACGTTTTGTTGTCGAACGTGTTGCCAAACATGTTCCCAAACATGGAGCGAAAATAAATCTCGCCCATCACGGCGAACTGTTCGAGATTGTGGGGCTTGCAGTCCACGTTCGCGCCGACATCCAGCAAGATCGCGGCCGTGCCCGGAGCCGTGGGAAAAACCGCCGCCAGCGCCGGCCGGTCCACCCCGCGCAACGCGCCCAGCACCATCTTGGCCGAAGCCATCGCGGCGCCGGTATTGCCGGCGGTGACGAAGCCCGCCGCCCGTCCCTCGCGCACCAGCCGCAGTCCTACTCGCATGGAGGAGTCGCGCTTGGCGCGCACCGCCTGCACCGCCTTATCTTCCATGGTGATGACTTGGCTGGCATGGACGATCTCAATGGACAGCCGGGCCGCCGCCGGGTGACGGTCCAGTTCCGCTTTGATCGTGGTTTCCGGACCGACCAGCAGCACGCGCACGCCGTAGTTGCGCGCGGCATGGATTGCGCCTTCGACTTCAGGCTTGGGGGCCCGGTCCGAACCCATCGCATCCAGCGCGATCACGCTAGGCATGGTGAAAGGGAGCTAGCTGGCTTCCTTAACTTCCAGAACTTCGCGGCCTTTGTAGTAACCGCACTTGGCACAAGCGCGATGCGGCATCTTTTTCTCGTGGCAGTTCGGGCACTCGGAAAGCGAGTGGCTCTTCAGCGCATCGTGCGCCCGCCGGGTCGAGGTGCGCTTCTGAGAATGTCTTCGTTTTGGATTCGGCATAGTCTCAAACTTCCTCTCGCCGAGGCCCTTCGGCCTCGCCTGCAATCGATCTCTGTATCCCAGCTCTTAATGCGCCAGCTTGCCGCGGATTTCCTTTAACGCCGCCCACCGCGGTTCTTCCAGCGCCACTGCGCACGAGCACTGTTCCTGGTTCAGGTTCTTGCCGCAGTGCGGGCACAGGCCCTTGCAATCCTCGCGGCACGTGACCTTCAACGGAACCGCCAGCAGTACCTGCTCGCGCACCACATCGTCCAGCGAAATCCCTTCGCCCTCATAATAGCCGATCTCGGCCTCCGCGTCGGTCACCGACATCTCATCCCGCCCCGCGCCCGCCGCCTGGGGACGATACAACAGATCGAACTCGCGCTTCACGTCCTGAGTAATCGGTTCGAGACAGCGCGCGCAGTTCGATTCCAGGCTGGTCGCGAGCCGGCCCTTGACGCGTATGTCTTGTATGATCGTATGCTTGCCGTGATGCTCCTCCACCAGATCCACCCGCCCGCTGCTTTCGATCGGCATGCACTGGCGATACTCCGCTCCCAGGTCGATCATGCCCGGTTCGAACTTCTCCGCAAACCCCACGGGATGAAGCTCCAAGTCTTTGATCTCGAAGAACATCGGGAAACCCCCGCGCCCCGTCCAGTTGCCGCCCCAGGCCCGCGGAAGCGCGCCAAGAAGGCGCAAGTACCGCAAGGAGCAAGAATCAAGGATAAAGGTGAGAGAAAGCAGTGTCAAGGTTCAGTTCACGGTCGACAGGGTCGTCGCGGAGAGGATCGTCGTGGAGAGGATCGTCGCGGACGAGCGCGTGGCCAATGCTGGCTGCGCGCCTGCCAGTAAAATAACTGGGCGCATTTGTAACCGGGTGGGAATGCGGGAATGATGGGGAATTCGCGAGAGAACCGCAAAAGTGATTGGATCCGCGGTCACGCCGAGCTGGCGGCATTCGCCGTCACTCTGCTGGGTCTCGTGGCGCGTCTTTGGACGGCTTCCGGAACATTCCTCAATCCTGATGAGGCGCTGCATTTCCGCCTGGCTAACCAGGTCTCCATGGCCCTCGCCTACAAAGCGGGTCTCACCGCTTTTCATCCTCCGCTTCTCACCTTGGTGCTCCATTTCTGGCGCGCGTTCGGCGCCTCGGAACTCTGGCTGCGCCTGCCTTCGGTTCTCGCGGGCGCGGTTTTTTGCTGGATGTTTTACAAATGGCTCGGCAATGCCGCGGGCAGCCTTGCCGGTTTCATCGGACTTCTCTTCGTCGCTTTGCTTCCGCCCGTGGTCCTGCTCGCGGCGGAGGTACGCCAGTATGCTTTGCTCCTGGCATTCCTGGCCAGCTCTCTTTACTTCCTGGATGAAGCCTTCGCGAAAAACTCGACGAGCCGGATGGCGGCCTTTTCGCTTTGCCTGTGCCTCGCCATGCTGTCTCACTACTCGGCGTTCTTGTTCGCCACCGCGCTCGGCATTTATGTTCTGCTCAGAATCTTCACGGAACATTCGCCCGCCCGCCTGGTGTCGGCTTGGGCAATCGGACAACTCGCCGCGCTCGCTCTTGCACTGTTCCTGTACGAGACCCATGTGTCCAAACTGGGCGCAGGCAAATCAACAACGGCACCGCAAGGCTGGACGGGCGCACTCTGGACGAGCGAACTCCATCTGCACCGCTCGTATTTCGATCGCGCTCACGATAACCCCATCGTGTTTTTGGCGGGTCACACCTTTGGGGTCTTTCAATATTTCTTCGGGCAGCTTGCCGTGGGCGATGCCATGGGCCTTTTGTTTGTGGTGGGAGTCGTGTTGCTACTGCGCGGGAAAGGCTTCCCGGCGGCTCGACCCTCCACGCGTCCGTTGGGATTGTTCCTGCTCCTTCCGTTCGCGATTGCCGGCGGCGCCAGCCTGGCTCATGTTTATCCGTACGGCGGCACACGCCACCTGGCATTCCTGGTCATCCCGGGAGTGGCCGGTGTCAGTGTGGCAATCGCGCGTTTGGCCGCGGGTTCGACGGAAGAAAGATGGGCGCGCGGACTTGCGATCGCGGCCCTTGTCATCGCGGCCTGCATCGCCTTTGTCAACCCGCGCCCGCCCCGGATGGACCGGGCCGATCAAAGCCGGACGCACATGGCGGCCGCCATGGAGTTTATCGGGAATATTCATCAGTCCGATCTCATCGTCACCGACTACCAGACCGATCTTATTGTCGGTCACTATCTGTGCCGGCAGCGTCCCGTTTCCTTGGACGCCGCCCCCGTCGGCTTCGAACAATTCTTCTGCGGCGGCCACCGCGTCGTTTCCACCACTGCTGAATGGGTATTTTCGCTTGAGAATTTCCCCAACGAGTGGCAGCGATTCGTGCAATCCTATCGTCTCAGACCGGGCACCGCCGTCTGGATTCTTCAGGCGGGATGGGGAGTGGATCTTCTCGAGGAATTGCAGAGACACTTCGCGGAGTTTCACGACGTACATCTCGTGTCGTTTGGCGGCAACATCAAAATCTTCAAGCTGACCGTAGGCCAGCCGATGCCCGCGGCTGTTCCATAGTCATCTCCGCCGGGACCACGGATGGCAATCGGAACTAAGAATAAACAAGGGTTTAGGAAGGAAAATGAAAGCGGCGACGCGCGAGCGTGATCCTACTTCAGTTCCGCCAGTTTCTGTGTCGCCAGCTGTCCCGCTTCCGTGCTGGGATTGTCTTTCTTGATCTGCTCGTAGATACGCTTGGCGTCGAGCGGCTGATTGCTGGTCTGGTAAAGTTCCGCCAGTTGTAACTGCGCCGTCACTTTGCTCACCGAAGCCGTGGGCTTATTGATCAGCTCCTGGTAAAGCGCCACGGCATCCTTGGTGCGGTTCGAGTTGCCGTAGAGAGCGGCCAGCGCGAGCTTCGCCACCGAAGCCAGCTCTTTGTTGCCCGTCGAAGCCACCGCCTTGAAGTTGTTTTCGGCGGCGGCGTTGTCGCCCGCGGTCGCTGACGTCACCCCCAAAAAGTAGCGCGCCATATCCGCGGTGCGGGTGTGCGGATACTTGTCCGTGATCGCCTGGAATTGTTTCTTGGCGGCTTCGGAGCGCTCCTTCGCGGAGGTGAAGCTGGGAACGTCGGGCTGCGCAGGCGTTCCCGCCGGGCGAAGCGGCGTATCCAGAGTTCTGACCGCCTGCGATAAATCGAAGCTGGCCTGCTCATCCTGCGCGCTCAGGTAATACCACCCGCCCAGCACGACGGCGACGATCACCACAACGGCGGCGCCGGCGACCGCGAGAGTGTTCCTGTGTTCCACGCTCCAGTGCGCGGTCTTCTCGGCGGCTCCGAGGGTGACCCGGCTGAATGCATCCTGTTTAAGTTGATGGCGGGTTTCTGCGCGCACGACTACCTTCCAGTCTCAGTCTCTTGAGTCGATGTCGTTGACTCTCTGCCTTGGTGGGTCAAACTATTAGTTTATCAGCCGGAAAACAGCACCGTCAAAGCCGCGTGCTTCAGCCCGGTACCCGTGAGATTCGTATTAGGGTATGCCTTCAGGCATACCGTACGTGCCACATTGCCAATCGCGCCTTCAGGCGCTGCTACCTCCGCTTACCGGGGAGCTTCCTCCAGCAATCCCTGCTCGAGTTTCTCCTGGCACTCGATGCAGTGGCGCGTCCAGGGCACGGCCTCCAGGCGCTTGGCGTTGATTTCCTTGCCGCAATGGATGCACTCGCCGAAGTTGCCTTCGCGGATGCGCGCCAGCGCCTTCTCCACCATCTGCAGTAGCTGCCGCTCGTTGTTGCTCTGGCTGAAGAGAAATTCTTTGGTGTAGGAGCTGGCGGCGCGGTCGGCGATGTCCTGCGCCGTGTCTTCGTCGGCGGAGCGGCCATCGGCCTGGGTGCGGGAGACCGTGCGGCGCAGATCCTGCTGCCGCGTCTCCAGCCGCTTCCTGAACGCTTCTAACTTCTTCTTATCCATAAGCTCACTTCAAGCTCACTTCTAAAATCCGTGACGGCTCCCCCACGCCGCCCGTGGTCGGCGTCAAACGAAAATGATAAGCGCCCGAATTGAGATGCGTCAACCAGCACCCAGACTGCTGAACTTAGATCGCGCGCGCGCGAAAGAAGAAAACAGCACGCAGGACGGCACAGCGGGTGTAAAATACCTCCCTCCTAGGAGTTAAGAGAAGGACCGACTCCCATTCCCGAAGTAGGAATGGCAGACTGAAGAGACCGCTGAAACACGACGGGGGCCGTCGCGTTGCACAAAGGTCAATAGAGACGGAGATGCACGATGGCAGTCACCCTCCCTCTTTCTTACCCATACCCCCGACGACGCGGGTCCGCATCCTTGCGCGCACCTTGAAAAAACAGCCTGCCCCCAGGCGAAGCCGAAGGAGTGCGCGCGGTTTGTACGCTCTAGCGCGTACCTGCAAGCTCGGCCCGAGACCCAGCGTTTCGAGGTCTGATCCCTCTGCCAATTCCGCTGCCTTCGGCAATTCTAAGGTCGTAGTCGTTCTGAAGATTCATCCAGAACTGGGCCGGCAGGCCAAAATACCTTCCCAGGCGAATGGCAGTATCGGCACTGATGGCCCGGTCCCCGCGAATCACGTCATAGATCCCGGGAAAGTTGAGCGCCTTCGCCAATGCATAAGCGCTCACACCCATCGGTTCCATGAACTCGGTTTTGAGAATCTCTCCCGGATGCACCGCGAAGATCTTTCTCTTCGTCATAACTCTCCAGCCTGCTAGTGATAGTCCACGATCTCTACTTCAAATGCATTGCCGTCCCGCCACACGAAACACACGCGATATTGATGGTTCACTCGGATGCTGTGTTGCCCAGTACGGTTTCCTCGCAGCGCTTCCAATTGATTCCCCGGCGGTACCTTCAAATTGTCCAGCGTCGCCGCCGCATTCAAAAGGGCGAGTTTCTTGAACGCCCTTCGCTGCAAATCGGCGGGAAGCCTTCGGTTCTTTCCCGATTGCCACAGCCGCTCCGTCTCCCCGTCCCGGAAACTCGCGATCATGAAGGTCCATACTACCGTGATGCAATACTATTGTATCACAGGAGTATCCTATCGTGGCAGAGCGGACGGGAGATCTAGCGCTTAATCGTAACCGAGACCGCCATCTGCTGCCTAGTCGAGCCGCCCGCTGCCGACACCGTGGCGGAATAAACGCCCGGCTTGGCGCTCTTGCTCGCTGTGAGCTTGAGGACGCTGCTGCCTGATCCGGGAGCGGACAGAAAGGCGGGAGTGAAAGCGGCCGAGACTCCGCTGGGTAATCCGGTCACGGAGAAGGCGACCGCCGTATTGAAGCCTCCGCCGACTGTGACATTCAGCGTAGTGTGGTTGTTCGATCCGGCAGTCACCGCAAGGGAATTCGCCGAAAGCGTCGCGTGAAAGGTCGGAAGGATGCTGGCGTCACTCCAGTGGCTGACTATGACTGAGGCATCGATGGAACCGAGTCCGGTCGCCTGATCGTATCCCGCTGTCGCGCTGAAGCCAGTTTGTCCGGGAACGCTGTTGTTGCCGCTGGTGATGTCGTGAAAAACGGATGCTCCGCCCGCCCGCTGTTTACTGGCCAGGGAATAGAACGAGGTGTTGGCATTGCCCTGCCGGACCGCGGTGTGCTGGACCACGAGCGCCATGACCCCGGCCAACGACGGAGAAGAAACCGAGGTGCCACCGACCGCGTAGAGTCCGCCATTTTGATACATAAGATAGCCATCGTGGCCGGCGGCGGTGAGGGAAACGTCGGGAACGTCGCGTTTGCCATCGGCGGGAACGCCCGGGCCAGCTTGCCAGGAGGGTTTCGCGTAGATGGAACTCGCGCCGCCGCCGCTCGACCACAGCCCTGCGCCGGGCCCGCTTTCGTTCCAGACCGTTTCTGGGATATAGCTTAAAGCTGAGGACTGCGTGCTGGAAGCGTTCGAGGCCGACCAATAGAGCGCGGGATTGGACGCGTCGTTGAACTCGGTGCCGCCGACACAAACGCTGTAGGGCGTCGAGCAGAGGCCGTTCACGCCGCGTCCGTGCGTCGCCCTTGAGGCAGAGGAGGAATCGCAGCCGGCGGCGCCGTTGTCTCCGGAGGAAACGAAGACCGTGATGCCTTGCGATGCCGCCTGCTGCCACAGGCTGTTGAGGAAGCTGTTTCCGGAAGAACCGAGCGCGGCCTCGCAAAGACCGAAGCTCGTGCTCATGACGGGCGCAAGGTTGTGGTTGACGATGTATTGCGCCGAGAGATCCACACCATCGCTGGAATTCGTCGATTTCGAGACGACAAACTTGATGGTGGCGTTCCGGGCCACAGCACCGGACCACTCCACGTCGAGATCGGCTTCGGTTTCTTCGCCGGAACTGAAAATTCCTGGGTCCGTTCCGTTCACGATGATCTGGGGGTCATTGGCGGGCAAGCCAAAAGATGTGCGGAACTGGCGAACGTCGGCGATGTGGATGTTGGAGCGGCCGACGATGGCGATGGACTGGCCGTTGCCGTTGATGGATTGTTGGTAAAGCGGGTCGAGGTCGTAGATGGTGGCAAAGTCTGCGGGTGCGAGGTAGTACAAGCCACTGGCAGTAAAGTCAGGGGCTGGTTTCCGGACCAAACCGTGCATCGGTTGGCTGCGAAAGTCGTGAAGCGAAACCACGCCTCCCACGACGTGAGCCAAAGCGGCGGGGATTTCAGGATCCTTGGCGTTGGCGTGGTGGAGCTCGTCGCCGATCTTGTAAGTGTGAATCTGGGTGTGGAAGGCCGATTCGACCTGGGCGGCGGTGCCGCTGAAAACGATGGAGCGGCGGCCGGCTGTGACCTCTTCCACTTCCATGCCATGGTCCTGCAGCCAGCCTCCGATCTGGGCGGCGTCGGTTTCGGAAACGCCGAAGCGCTCGGCAAACTGTTCCGGGGTGAGCCACTGATGGTAGTAAGGAGACTCGGGGTTGTGCTGTGCGTCCAGTAACTGGTTGAGGGCGTCTTGCTGGGTGGCGTCTGGCAGCAGGGTGAGCAGCATGTGCTGCATGGGGTAGTCGGGCGCCACTACGCCGGCATCGTATTGGGCGAGGGCCAGGGGATGAAGGTTGCCGCCGAGTGTCACTCGTTGCTCGTCGTCAATGAAGCTGGTGACGCGGTCTTTCGGCTGCGCGAACGGGGGCTGTATGAACAGAGGACTCGGCGGATCGTCTGCTAGCTGCGCCCATGTGGGCAGGTTCAGGGAAAGAAACGGTAAGAGAATTGTTAAGGTTAGAAATGAAAATGCGCGACGCTGCCGGGACGCGGCGAACGGACGGGACATTCAGCCTCCGAGACGAGATGCGGCTCTTAGTCTTCATCGGCGGGGCGAGGGCACACTTGAGGGATCAGCCCGGCGTTCCAGGTGACGGGAGTCACCAGCGGGCTGCACTGCTGTGAAGGACATTGCCGGGGAGGCTTGAGGGCCTCCGGGGCGGAAGGTTGGGCGGAATGTTCCCATGGGAACATTTCACTTTGCAGAAAATTGGCGGCGTAAGTTGTTGATTCCCGGTGCGAGCCTTTGGGCGGATCAATGGATTCAAGGGGTTAGGCCGGGGAAGGGATGTCTACTTTCGAGGGGGTCTGATGACTACTAAAGTAGACTTGACAGCCACGTGTTGTACTTTATAAGGTACGTAGCCGCGCGGCTGCCGGGATCAGTTCGTTTTCTTCGCGGCGTGGGAAATCGGCTGTCCGGCTTTCGCTCTTGTCGCGTTAGCTGCGGCACCAACTATTCTGAAACTCTTGTTGCTCGTCAGCGCGCCACTGGGAGTTGTAACTAGCACCGGCCCGGTCGTTGCTCCATTCGGTACAACCGCCCTTAGGTAGGTGTCGGAAACCACGGTAAAACTGGCCGCAACACCGTTAAATGCAACGTTGGTTGTTCCAATGAATCCTTGGCCGAGAATTTGCGCGGTGCTCCCCGCCTTGCCTGCATAAGTAACGAGCGCCACAAACGGCCCAAGATTCATGTTCAGGCTGTACACGACTCCAAAGTTAAATGTCCCGCCCTGGAAAGTCGTCCCATAAAGAAATCCATTCGTATCCTGCAAAGGCGCAGCGGCCGGGCCGCTGCCTGCGTCGGTAAAACTGTATAGCTGCTTGTAGGTACCGCTGGTCGTGATCTGAAACAGCGTTCCTTGATTAGCGGTACCTCCTGCTGACGCGGCACCGTATAGCTTGCTATCGGTCGCTTGAACCAGACCTGCTAAAGGGGTCGAGCCATCTGTTGCGCCCCTATAAAAGCCCTTGAAGCTGTAGAGAACGTAAACCGCGCCCTTTTGGTTGAGCTTAAAGACGGTTCCGACGCCTGGATTCCCGCCTTGGCTGGTTGTTCCATAGAAATTCCCGTCCGCGGCTTGTATTAGCGGCCCGGCAGGATTTGCACCCGGCGTACACGGAAAGCTGTAATACCAGAGCAGTGTGCCCGAAGTTGTGATCTTGAAAATGGTTCCGCAATTCGCCGCACCTCCCTGGGCCGCGGTTCCGTACAGGTTTCCATCTGTAGCAAGGATCAGAGGCGCGCCCACGAACTGGCCGTGGGCCTGGTCGAATTGATAAATCGTGGTAAATGTACCGGAAAACCGAGTGTACTTGTAGATCGTGGAGGGGGTGGTCGGATTCCCGTTGGTTGTGCCGTAAAGGTTACCATCGGTCCCCACGATGGGAGCCGCTGCGGGACCGGCACCATCTGCCCCACCTGCGAAGTCGTGCAGCACGGTGTAGGTGCCGCTGGGCGTTATCTTGAAAAGCACTCCCTCATTCGAGCTTCCGCCGGAAAAGGCTGTGCCGTAGAAGTTGCCATCGCTTGCGAGCGTTACGCCAGCGTTTGGCTGGGAGCCGGCTGTGCTACCAAAGGTGTACAGTTGTTTGAACGCTCCGGCGGTGGTCAGTTTGAAGATGGTGCCGTAATTTGTGCCGCCCTGCCCAAAGGTGGTGCCGTAAAGGCTTCCGTCGCGTCCCTGCGCAGGCGTTACATTCGACGGAATGGCGGACGAATTTTGCCCCGTGAAATTGTAAACGTCGCGAACGGTCTGGCCGGAACTCGCGGTGGCCGCGATGAGCAGCAGAGCGAATCGAGCGATTGTCACACTAGTCGCTGACTTCAGCCTTCCGGCGGGCTTCCATGGTGTGATCTGGCAGATTTTCATGGCATTCCCTCTTGATGTGAGATTTCAATAGGGGCTCGGGGGATGAGCCAGCTCGGGGCGGAGCCCACATCTGAAGAAAAGCATATACCGCTTTTGGGGGCGGCACAAGCCTAGTTGCGACCTCGCCAGAAAAACTATTGCACCTGGTGGGCGCCATGCGCGTTGTTGATTGTCGTCGCGTAAGCGCAGTTGCCAGTGCTTGCGCCGCCGGCTCCGGAAACCGGAGGGTTGCAATTTGATCCTTGACCTACGGCGTTCATAAACGTCGCCTGAAGGGTCGTTGTGAGAAACGTGTTGCTGCCTATGTTATACCCACCGACGCATCGCACGGAAGGAGGAGCCGTGAAACTCGCGCAGTAATTCGGATCAAATGCGAGGCCGGCGTCGAGGTAGTAGACCTCCAGTGCGGTGAGGTGGTTGGTGACTGCGTAGGGCAGCCAGACCCGTAGGTCTCCCGAGTCTCCTGGTGGGGTTCCACAGGCGTTGTTAGGAGGAGGGCTCTGCGTCGTGCAGTTTTCATCCTGCTCGTCTGACAAAGATACCTGCTGTAGTTCGAGTGGCATCGTGCCTGGATACCAAGTGCCAAACATAGTGCACCAGTTGGATGCCGAGCTGGCGCAGTTGTTGTAGTCCAGAAGGGACAGGCCCTGGCTGCCGAAGCCATCAATGAATCCGTGGCCGTTCGAACTGCTTGCGGCGGCGCCAGCCTCTTGGGTTCCGTAATCGAGGTCGCTACCGACGGCATTCAGAGGAGTAAAGAACTTCATGTAAGGGGTCTGAAGCTCACCCCACTGAAGCATTTCGTTGTAATAGTCGAGCCAGCCCACTGAAGTTCCGGCTACGCCGCCACTCTTTACGTAAGTATATGGAGCTGGGCGGGTGGCCCAGGTTTCTGTGTTTTCCCTTCCCGTTCCGGTACAGTGGGTGCCCCGTCCTTGCGGGGTTTGCAAGGGCGGGCAGCGATGCTGCCTGTACTATTTTGTTTGTCATGCCACGCGGCTTGCATCGGAGCTATGGCGCACATCACTTGCACTTTATCACCTGCTCGTGCTATCGGCGATTACCACATCTGAGCACCGCGAGCCGCCGGGACCGCTTTCTCTCGATTCTGGAACAGACCCGCGAGCGCTATCGGTTCGTGGTCGTGGGATATGTCGTCATGCCGGAACACATCCACCTGCTCATCACCGAACCGGAGGTTGGAACTCCGTCCACGGTGATGCAAGTGTTAAAACAGCGAACGGCCCGCGCCTTGTTGCCGAAGGGAAAGCGGGCGGACGCGCGCCAATGCCGCCTATTTCCGGATGCTATTCTGTGCACCGCTTTCTGGCAGGCCCGTTTCTACGACTTCAACGTGTGGACGACGAACAAACGCGTGGAGAAGCTGAGGTACATGCATCGCAATCCGGTGAAGCGCGGCTTGGTGGGCTCGCCGGAGCAATGGCGGTGGAGCAGTTATCGTTTCTATCTTTTGGACGAAGCCGGGGCGGTGCGAGTGAATGAAGGCTGGACGAAGATTTCGTTTGGGGATCGGCCGGCGTGATCCACCCACTTATGCAGGCATTTCCGACTCCCGCCCTTCGCAAAGAACGCGAAGGACGGGGCACCCCGGTGTTGCTGATGCCAGCGAGATCAAAAGCCTGGGCCACCCNNGCGGCCGCGGCGGCGGCGCGGGTGGCGCGGTCTTGCAGGGCCAGGAGCACGACCTGGAGCATGTCGTCCTGGGGGGCGGGCTTGCCGGTCCAGATCTCGAACTGGCGGGCGGCCTGGTGGACGAACATTTCGATGCCGGGAATGATCTGCGCGCCGCGCTCTTTTGCGAGCTTCAGCAGCTGGGTTTCGGCGGGGTCGTAGATCATGTCGAAAACGTAGCGGGCGTTGATTTCTTTTTCCTGCAGCGGAGTCTCGCGGGTGTTGCCCATGCCGACCGGGGTGGCGTTGACGATCACATCGAAAACGTATTTTTTCAGGTCCGCGCGTTTTATTGAGCGCGCGTGGGCGCGCCGGGCAAGCTTCTGCGCCGGAGCCGCGTTCCGGTTCAGAATGAAGACTTCGGCTCCGCGTTCCTTGAGGCCAAAGACGGCGGCGCGGGCCGCGCCGCCGGCGCCGAGAACGAGGATCTTCGCGTCCTGCAGCGTGCTCAGGCGGCGTTCGAGGGGACGCACCACTCCGGAAGTGTCGGTATTGAAGCCGTAAAGTTTGCCATCCTGGGCGCGGACCACGGTGTTGCAGGCACCGATCTTCGTGGTGTGGGAGTCGGTGTTGTCGAGGTAGGGAAGGATGGCTTCCTTGTACGGCATGGTGATGCTGAGGCCGTGGATGGGAATCTGGCGCACACAGTTGAGCAGGTCTTTGAGCGTCTTGGCGTGCAGGGCGAGGTAGACAGCATTGACGTTCTCGCGGCGGAAGGCGGCATTCATGATGGCGGGCGAAAGGGAGTGGGAGACCGGGTCTCCGGCAACGCCGTAGACGCGGGTGGCGGCATCGACTTTCTCGATGCGGTAGACACTGCGCAGATCCTGCGCGGTGGCCTGTCCGGGAGCGGTTTCTTCTCCGGGACTGACGGCGGCGAAGGTGAATACGCTGCCGGCGCGGACTCCGAGCACGCGGCTGACGATGCCTTGCTCGCCCATGCACAGGCCGACCAGAGACTGGTTGTCGGCTTCGCGTCCCAGAAATTGAATCATGGAAACGTTGTCGGAAAGAGTGGCGGCTGTGCTGACCACTTTGTAGAAGTCGGCGGGGAAGGCGCGCATTTTTTCCAGAGTCTGGTCGAGCTTCTTGGTTCCCCGGAAGTCGTGAAAGGAAAGAATGAGAGCGGAGCGGCCCCGCAACTTCTGCAATTGCGCCGGCTTACACTTCAGTGCGGTTTTGAATTCGACGTCGACTAGTTGGCAGCCGATAGCCGAGGCCTTCGACAGGATGTCGAGTTGAGAGGCGATGGAACCGCGGAATTTGCCTCCGCTCGGGACGCGGCGGCAGGTGGCGATGACCACGGTGCCGGGGTGAGTGTCGAGAAAATGTTTGATCTTGGGAAGCGCCGACGCGGGCTTCGAAATGTAGTCCAACCTGAACTCCAGGAAGGAGTTATCGCGAATCAGGGCCTCGGCCTTCTGGACCAGTTCGCCGGGGTCCGCGGCGGTGATCGCGACACAGACCCGCGGCATGCGCAGGGGCAAGCGAGGCGGGAAACTCTTGGGAGCAGAAATCATCTTGAATCAACGGTTTGAATCAATGGTTTGGGTCAATGGTTTGGGTCAATAGGTTCGGCGCGAATCTTACAGAAGCTGAATTCCAGATGCAACAGGGGAATTCACAAATCGCACGAAAAAACCCATTTTCACAGATCGCCTGACACCCTCGTAACCTTGACCCCCTCTTACCCGGTTGTTACCTTCCTGATGAAGCCTTGCTTCCGGGGCATTTTGCTGGAGAGGGGGCGCGTGCGTCTCTTCTCGGAGGTAACATGAAGAAAATAGGACTGTTATTGCTGTTGGTCGCGACAGCGACCTGGGCGCAATCGGCGGCCGATGGGAACTCGGCGGACTCGACCACCCCACAAGGGACGATTTCGACGTCGGCCAACTTTCCCGTTCAGCGGGTGCAGATGCCCACTTACGCAGATGTGTACTGTGCTGGTTTCATCAACCGGCAGACGCTGCCCGACGCCAACTTCGTCGCGGGCGGGTTGCAGACTCCGGGAACCACGAAGTTCGTCAAGGGCGGCGTCGTCTATTTGGAAGGGGCGGGCTACAGCGCCGGGGCGCAGTACGAGATTGTGCGCGCTTTGCGCGACATCAACGAGTATGAGATGTTTCCCGGACAGCGGAAGCTGCTCAAGGCTACAGGCCAGCCCTACGAAGTGGTCGGCCGCGTGCGCGTGATCGATATCCGCAGCAAGACGGCGGTGGCGCAGATCGAATACTCCTGCGATCCCATCAATCCGGGAGATACGGCGATTCCTTTCGCCGAGAAAGCGATGGTGGCATTTCACGAGCCGCTTCGTTTTGACCGGTTCCTGCCCACCGGCAGCAAAGTTTCCGGGCGCATCGTCATGGGAAGGGATTTCGACTCAGAGCTGGGAACGGGTCAGAAGCTTTACTTCAACGTGGGATCGAACCAGGGCGTGAAGGTCGGCGACTATTTCCGCGCCGTGCGGAACTATGAGGCGGACCTGAACGACCCGGTGGATTCGCTGTCGTTCAAGGCCGCAATCAGCGAAGACACGCAGAAGAAGCAGCCGTCCTTCGACCCGCACATGTTTACGAAGGGGAACGGTCCGGTGATTCATGTGAGGGACCTGCCGCGGCGGGCGGTAGGGGAGATCGTCGTCATCGGGACCACGCCCACCACGGCAACTGGAATGATCGTGTTTGCCATGGAAGACGTGCATGCCGGCGACGGTGTGGAACTGGACGAACAGGCGCAATAACCTTTCGCAAGCAGCGCAATGCAGCCGGGGACGGGCAACCGTCCCCGGTTTTATTTTGTAGCGGCGTGGCCAGTGGCGAGTGGCCGGTAACCCGCGGGCCCCACTCAGTCGTTCAACCCAGGACGGTTTAACACCTTCCATGCTTGGGGACATCTACGCGAGAGATTATAGATAGGCGGTAGGTTGTTGCTGACCACTGACTACCACTGACCACTGACAACCACTGGCCAGTGATCACCGGTCACTGGCCACTTTTATCCCCGAAGACTTCGGCGGTGAAGGCTTCGAGGGTCGCGCCTTTTTGCCATGCATCCAGGGGCAGTCCGGCTTTGCGGCAGGTTTGCTCGAGAAAAGTTGTGCGGTCCCATCCGCGTTCAATGGGAACCTGGGGCAGCAGCAGGCCGCGGCGCCCGTGCCAGCTAATGAGGAGACCGTGGCGGCCGACTTCGATCGCTTCGGCCTGAATGGGTCGCGCGGGCGAAAGAATGCTCAACTCGATTTCGAGATGAGCAGCTTCTTCTGCGGTGACGGGCGGGAAGCGGTTGTCGTCGAAAGCGGCGGCGCGGGCGGTTTCCGCCACCGCGCGGTAGACCGGGCAAGTGGGCGGCACGTAGCCGACGCATCCACGCAATTCTTCTCCATGCCGATCTTGGCGCAAGTAGAGCGAAGTGAAAGCGCCGCGGAGTTCGGCAAAGTGAGGAGTGGGAGGATCCAGAGAAATCTCGCGATGCTGCAGAGCGGAGGAAATGGAATCGTGCGCCAAGCGAAGCAACAGGATGCGCTCTTCCTGGGAGAACTCCTGGCTGGAGCATCCCTGGCCGGAAGCCGCGCGGGTTGCGGCTTTGCCGACTTCAGACCGGCTTACTTCTGGGCCAGCCACTGCCGGCGGCGAATTATGTTGTAGGGGCGACATCGGCATCTGCCGGCCGCGGCGCCGGTTGCGGCTTGCGGCGACGGCTGAGAATGAAAGCGCGGCGGCGGCGCTGGGACACACGGCGGTCAATCTTCGACCAGAAGGCGGCGAAGTAATCGACGGCCGAAACCAGCGAGACGCAGACCACGAACCAGATCGCGGCATAGGCGATCCAGTGCACCGGGAAGACGAAGTTTCCGTAAACCGGCCACTCCTTCCAGTGGTGGTCGAGAATTACCGCGACCACGGAAACGATTTGCACCACCATCTTGAACTTGCCCAGTTCGCTGGCTTCGATGGTGAAGCCCTCCGACGCGGCGATGGAGCGCAGGCCGCTCACCAGAAACTCGCGGCCAATGATGATCACCGCGATCCAGGCCGGAACCAGGCTGGGATTGAACTGCACCAGGGTCACGAAGGCGGCGGCGATCAGAAGTTTGTCGGCCATGGGATCGAGCAGAATGCCCATGGTCGTGATTTGGCCGCGCTTGCGAGCCAGGTATCCGTCAATGCCGTCGGTCATGGAGGCGGCGATGAACAGGGCGGAGGCGAGCAGTTCTTTGGCGCCGTGTTCGCTGCTGAAGTGATTGGAAGACAAGATCCAGATCAGCAGAGGAATGCTGCATATGCGGATCAGCGTGATGGAATTGGGCAGGTTCACCGCGGCTCAACAACTTTCCGGAAGGGTGCGAAACACAATTTGATTATCCTCCCCAGTGGCGGGGAACGCAATAAAGGGGATGTGCCCTTAGGACACAGATGTTTCAGGATGCTTCTTGGAGTGAAGTCCGATGCTCGACTATTTCGGTGCGGCCGGAGTCATTCCAGTCTGCTTGGGCTGCTTGGCGATGATCTGGTCCTTGATCTTGTCGTAGGTGGCCTGGGGAATGATTTTCTTGTGCACGAGATCGAGCTTGGTTCGGTACGGACGGCCGTCAATGATTTTCTGCGAATAGGCGTCGCCGACGCCTGGCAGTCCCTTGAGCTGATCTTTGGTCGCGGTGTTGATGTCGAGCTTGTCGCCGGCCGCTGCGCTCGCCATCTGAGCTGGCGACGCCATCGCCTCAGGCTTTGAGCCAGGTTCCTGCCCTGCAACAACGACGGTCGCCAGCGAAACCACGAGCGACAGGGCTAGCGTGGCTGCCAGTCTTCTGCAAATCGATTTCATATTTCCTCCCTACGCGTAGATCCCGCGCTGGCGAATCGTATAGGCCACGCGGTCAATCGCCAGCATGTAGGCGGCAATGCGATTGTTCACGTGGTGGGTCTCGGCGTAGCGGACTACGTCGCCGAACGACGAGATCATAATCTCTTCCAGTTGCTCGTTGACCACAGACTCTTTCCAGAAGTAGCCCTGGCGGTCCTGCACCCATTCGAAGTAGGAAGTGGTCACGCCACCGGCGTTGGCCAGAATGTCGGGGATCACGAAAACGCCCTTGTCGGTTAATACATCGTCGGCGGCAGAGGTGGTGGGGCCGTTGGCGCCTTCAGCCAGGATGCGGCACTTCACGCGATCGACGTTGCGCGAGGTGATGACGTTCTCCGTGGCCGCGGGAATAAGGATTTCGCAATCCGTGGTGATCAGTTCGGCGGCATCGTATAGCTCCGCGCCGGGGAAGCCGTGCACCGTTCCATTCTTCTGGCGGAAATCGACGAGCGCGTTTAAGTCGATCCCGTTCTTGTTGTATAGGCCGCCACCGACTTCGGCGATGCCCACGACTTTGTATCCCGCCTGATGCATGAGGTGCGCGGCGTTGGAGCCTACATTGCCGAAGCCCTGCACGATCACGCGGCTGCTCTCGCGCGACAGGCCGAGCTTCTTGATGGCCTCGTCGCATACCACCATCACGCCGCGTCCGGTAGCTTCGCGGCGTCCGCGGGAGCCGCCGATGTTGATGGGCTTCCCGGTCACGCACGCCGTCACCGTCTGGCGCATGTGCATGGAGTAGGTGTCCATCATCCACGCCATGATTTGTTCGTTGGTATTGACGTCGGGAGCGGGTACGTCTTTTTCCGGCCCGATGAATTCGATCAGCTCCGAGGTATAGCGCCGCGTCATGCGCTCGATTTCGCCCATGGACATCTTGTGCGGATCGCAGATCACGCCGCCCTTGGCCCCGCCGAAGGGAATGTTGACCACGGCGCACTTCCAGGTCATCCAGCTCGCGAGAGCGCGCACTTCATCGAGCGTAACGTCGGGCGAGTAGCGGATGCCGCCCTTGGCGGGACCGCGCGCAATCGAGTGCTGCACGCGAAATCCGGTGAAGACCTCGAGGTGGCCGTCATCCATCTGGACGGGGATGTAGACCGTGAGTTCGCGGTTGGGATAGCGCAGAACCCGCCACAGGCCGTCATCGAGATTGAGCTTCTGGGCAGCCAGGTCAAAACGCGCTCGTTGCGACTCCCATGGATTGCTTTCTTTGTCGACAAGCGGGGAGGTCATCGTGGTCATAAATGGGTCTCCGGAATGATTGCGATTCAAGCTGTTGGCCGGCGCCGGAAGGAGTTCCCGGATTGGACGGGCAAACGTTTCGAGTATATGAGCGGGGACGGTTGGGAAGCAAGGCGGCCTTGGAATACCAGCCGCTTTTCTCCTTGTATATACCATTTTGTTTTGTATATAATCCAGTCATGCCCCTCAGTATCCGCAACTCGGAAGTCGAGCGCCTCGCCCGCGCTCTCTCTCGCCTGACGGGGGAGGGTCTGACCCAGACGATCTTGCAGGCTCTGCGCGAGCGCCACCAGCGCGTGCGTGCCGCGCGGAAGCAGGAACAATTGATGGAGGACCTCACCGCCATCGCCCGCCGCGCCGCCGCCCTTCCCGAGCTTGATCGCCGCAGCCCGAATGAGATTATTGGCTATGACAAGCACGGGCTACCGAAATAAATGGTCATCGACACCTCAGCCGTCGTGGCTATTCTGCGACAAGAATCCGGGGCCGAAGGCCTGTTGCGTAGCCTGACTGCCGCTGGCTCCCGGCGAATATCTGCCGCAAGCCTCCTTGCGACCGCAATCGTGCTCGAAAGTAAATGCGGAGAAAGGGGCGGCGAGCAACTGGACCTGTTTTTGGCCCGCGCCCAGATCGAAGTTGCGCCGGTGACCATCGAGCAGGTGCGGATCGCCCGCACAGCCTGGCGGCGCTACGGAAAGGGCAGCGGTCACGCCGCTCGGCTGAATTTCGGCGCCTGCCTCAGCTATGCACTTGCCCAAAGCTTGGGAGAGGAACTGCTCTACAAGGGCGCAGACTTTGCCAACACGGATGTGGCGCACGCGGGATCAGGTTCGGTCTGATCTTCGCTGTGATGGTCGATCTGACGCGAATTGGCGGGTCGCGCCCTCCAACCTAATCTCCATCCCTTCGGAAGCGGCCCGCACTTTGGGGTAGTAGTTGCGGGCTTCGTGCACGACCTTGTCGATAACGGCGTCGGTGTGGTCGGGATCGTGGTGGAACAATACGAGCTCTTTGGCGCCGCTTTCCATCACGACGTTAACGGCTTCGCGCCAGTGGCTGTGTCCCCAGCCCCGGCGGCGCGCTTCGTATTCCTCGGGCAAATACTGCGCGTCGTAGATGAGCACGTCCGCGCCTTCGGCCAGCTTGCGCACGGCCTTGTCGAAGGTCGCGTCGCCGGGCTCATTGTCGGTGGCGTAAACCAGCACTCCATCTTTGGTTTCCAGACGGAAGCCCATGCATCCCTGGGGATGATTGAGCCATGCGGTCTGTAGTTGGACGCCGTCTTCAACCGTGATGCGTCCGGCCTCGATGTCGTAAAAGTCGCGCTGCGCCTGCATCTGACCGATGTTCACGGGAAAGTATGGCGCGGCCATCTGGTCGGCCAGGACTTGTTTGAGACTGCGCGTGCGGCTGGAGCATTGAAACAGGAACCGGTTCTCCGCATTGGCATACAGGGGCCGGAAGAACGGCATGCCCTGAATGTGGTCCCAATGAAAGTGGGAAACAAAGACGTGGGCGGAAAAGGGCCGATCACCGAATTCACTTTGGAGTTGCTGGCCGAGCACGCGGAATCCGGTGCCGCAATCGAAGATGTAGATTTGATCGCCGAAGCGCACTTCGACGCAGGAGGTATTGCCTCCATACAGCATGTTCTCGGGTTGTGGAGTCGGCGTGGAACCACGCACGCCCCAGAACTTAATCCGCATAGGCTCGTGACCGCACGAGGGCCGCCTGCTTGGTATCTTCGTATCTTCCGACGATGGAGTGCGCCCGTCAATTCCCGAATTGGTTCACAGCGTATTTTCGCAAGGCCGCCTAAGGTAACCAGGTGGGTCTTTTGAGACGTGGAGCAGGCCCCCAATCCCGGGAACGCCTCCCCTATAATGAACCGCGGGGCGGCGCTGACATCCGGCGATCCTCGTCTTTCACATGCCTTATCTTTTGCATGGTTAAGTCCTCGCATGATTAACCCCGACTACAAGGAATTCTCGCGTCTGGCGCGTTCCGCAACGCTGGTGCCGGTGGTGAAATCGGTGAGCGCCGACCTGCTCACACCGGTCTCCGCTTTTCTGTCGATTGCAGAAAACGAGCCGCACGCGTTTCTGCTGGAGTCGGTCGAGCGCGGCGAGCAGATTGGCCGCTACACCTTCCTGGGCGCGCGGCCCTACATGCGGCTGCGGGCGCGGGGTTCGGCCATCGAAATTGAACGCGGACGGCGGCGCGAACAATGCCAGGGCAACGTGTTTCAGGTGGTGAAGCAACTGCTGGGCGAGCATCAGCCGGCCGCGATGCCTGGCCTGCCTCCATTCACCGCCGGGGCCGTCGGCTATTTTTCCTACGACGTGGTCCGGCAACTGGAAAAGATTGACGAGCGGGCGAAAGACGATCTTTCTCTGCCGGATTGCGAACTGATGTTCTTCGACCGGCTGCTGGCCTTTGACCACCTGCGCCACCAGATTCACATTGTGGCTGCGGCGGATGTTTCGCGGGAGAGCCCCCGGCGCGCTTATGACCGGGCAGTGCGCGACATTGCCGCGCTGGAAAGAAAGCTGGCCGCGGGATTGCGTCCGGCTATGTGGCGCAAATCCACTAAGACCAAGCTAGGGAAACTCAAGATCCATGCTGGAACTACGCGTGCTGAATTTCTGCGCAGCGTGGAGCGCTGCAAGGAATACATTGCCGCGGGCGACATTTTTCAGGTAGTGCTTTCGCAGCGGCTCGACTTCATCCCCGGGGTTGAGCCGTTCGATCTATACCGCGCTCTGCGCCAGGTGAATCCTTCGCCCTATCTTTATTTTCTGCGGCTGGGGGAGACGCAGATCCTCGGCTCTTCTCCCGAGATGCTGGTGCGTGTGACCGGACGCAGGCTGGAATACCGTCCCATCGCCGGTACGCATCCGCGTGGGCGCGACGAGGCCGAAGATCTGCGACTGGAACAGCAGATGCTGAACGACGAAAAGGAACGCGCCGAACACGTCATGCTGGTCGATCTTGGCCGCAACGATCTCGGTCGCGTCAGCGAGTACGGCTCGGTCAAAGTGAAGGACCTGATGTATGTGGAGCGCTACTCCCACGTGATGCACCTGGTTTCGGCGCTGGAAGGCACGCTGCGCAAGGATCTCGATGCGCTCGACGCGTTCGCTGCCTGTTTTCCCGCGGGCACGCTGAGTGGCGCACCGAAAGTCCGCGCCATGCAGATCATCGAAGAACTGGAGCCGGTGCGCCGCGGCATCTATGGCGGATCGGTGCTCTATGCCGACTTTGCCGGGAACCTCGATTCGTGCATCGGCATTCGAACCATGCTCATGCAGGGCAAGCACGCTTATTTGCAGGCAGGAGCGGGCATCGTGGCGGATTCGGATCCGGCGAGCGAGTTTGAGGAATCTATGAACAAGGCCCAGGCGCTGCTACGGGCAGTGGACATGGCGAGGGAGTCATAGACAGTCGAAAGGGGCATCAAAATGAGAGATCTCGGAATCAACTGGCGGTCCTTGTTATGGGAATTTCTGATCTTGTTTTACATGCCAATGCAAATAGCCTGGGCGCAGAAGGTCACTACTCATGACATTCCTGAGTGCGGGAAGGCAAAGGTCCATCTCTCGAATCCACAGTACCTGACCACTAGCGAGGGAATCGTCGTGGTCGAGCCACCGAATGGTTGGTTTCTGGATAAGACGAAGAAGAATCCGTTTTACTTCGTAAAGCAGGGCGAGAATTACGATAACGCAAGAACGCTGATGTACATCCGTATTGAAAGGCTGGAAGCATCATTCAGGAGTGCGGTTCAAAATGATGCACAGTCTTTTGGAAGAGGGTGTGATTCGGTTGACATACAGGACCTCCCTAAGACTGGATTGCTCGAACAAGGCTGTGAGAACAAAGCGCAGATGTTCTCGTGTCACAGGCAAAAGAATCCCTATGTGGACCTCGTCACGAAGATTTCTATTGGTGGTTTACTGCTGAACGTGGCTCTATCCGCCGACAACGAGTCTCAGATCTCGGAGTACCGGACGGACTACGATTTCCTGCTCAAGCACCTGACGATGGTGAAATAGCTGCAACAATCGGGCTCCGTAAAGGGGACCGAGAGTGATCAGCGCCCAATTTGCTCGAGATCAGCAGCGCGTTACTGGTAACTCCCCTTAACGACTGCCCCTGCTCCATGCGCCAGAAAGTTTGCCACCAGTTTTTTCCCCGCATCCGTCAGCACGCTCTCGGGGTGAAACTGTACACCCTCGACCGCAAACTTTCTGTGGCGCAAGCCCATGATGGTGCGGGTTCCATCTTTCTCCGTAGTCCAGGCGCTGACTTCGAGATCTTCTGGCAGATTTTTCTCCTCCACGATGAGCGAATGGTAGCGAGTGGCCGTCATGGGCGTGGGCAGCCCGCGGAAGATGGTTTTGCTATCGTGCGTGACCACGCTGGTTTTGCCGTGCATCAGGTGCGGGGCACGCACCACCCGGCCGCCGAAGGCCGCGCCGATGGCCTGGTGTCCCAGGCAGACGCCGAGAATCGGCACTTTGCCGGCGAAGTGCCGGATCAGATCAATGCTGATGCCGGCGTCCTGCGGCGTGCATGGACCGGGCGAGATGACGATGTGCTTCGGTTGCATGGCCTCGACGTCAGCCACCGTGACTTTGTCGTTGCGGCGAACCTCAACCGCCGCCCCGAGTTCCCCAAAATACTGAACCAGGTTGTAGGTAAAGGAATCGTAGTTGTCGAGAACAAAGACCACCGGGACCGTCCAGATTTTAGATTACCACCCAGGTTTTCGCTCACACCCGAACCAGACTATGGAAGCCTCGAAGGAAGAGGGTCTCGCGTCCCCATTTTCCGCCGGAACGAACGGGCCATTCCCCTCCCCAAGGGTGGTATTGACGGGACAGGCCTCTAAACGCCATCATTCTCTAGCATAGGTTAGACGCCACTTCATTAGCTTGGAGTAACGAATGGCAGAAGCCCAGCAAGAGAAAAGGGCTGCACGGCGCTTCGCGCTTCGGATTCCGGTAGCCGTCGCACGCGGTGAAAACCCAGACTACAGCGAATCGGCTCAAATCCGCGACGTTAGCGCGCGCGGCATTTGCCTTTACCTCGACTCACCCATCGAGCAGGGGTCGCCCATCGGCTTCACGCTCACGCTCCCGCCCGAAATCACGCTTACGGAGAGTATCCGGGTGCAATGCAAAGGACGTGTGGTGCGGATCGAGGACGGCACCGCCGATGGTAAGATGGCCGTGGCCGCAGTGATTGAAGAGTACGAATTCCTTCCCCAGAGTTGAAGCGGACTCCGGAAAGGCTCACAGCTTCCGGGACAACTCCCGCGGCAGTATCTGAGTTTCCTGACGACATAAGCGCGCATTCGGGATATTTCCGCGATCTTTTCGACTCCAGCTCCCGCCGGGCCGCCACTTCTTTACCTTCCTGACAAGTGATAAGGTTTCTTTCAGGACCTCAGCTTTTCTTGGGGGATTTTTTTTGCCGCGATCTGGCATCCAACTTGGCATTGTGCTGGCGGTGTCGCTGGTGGTCACGAGTGCCTGGTCGCAGAATCCTGCGCCGGATGCGACTCACCAGAAGGCCTCCTCCCAAGCGGAGGCCGCAGTCGTTACCAGCGTGCGCGTGGTGCAAGACCGGGGTGTCCCGGCAATTGAAGTTGTTTCTACTCTCCCCGTAGTGCCGGCGATTCAGTCGCTGGATTCGCCTCCGCGGCTGGTCATCGACCTGTCCAATGCGCGCATGGGACTGCCGCATAAGCGGATTCCGGTGCTGCAGGAAAACATTCTGACCATCCGGGCCGAGCAATACCAGAAAGACCCTCCCATCACGAGGATTGTGCTCGACCTCCTTGCTCCTTACGGCTACACCTGGGATGTCGCGGGCAATCGCCTGATGGTGCGGCTGACGCCCGCCGGAGACCCGAATGCAGACAGCCAGAAGGTGCCGCTCCAGCCGCCGCAAGTGCTCTCGTTGGCACCCTCCGCACCGGCGGTTGTGCCTGTGACCGGCGGTGAGGGCGGCATTGTGTTAGCGGGGAGCCGAGTCGCGGCAGGATCATCCCTGACTGCCGGGAGCGATACGGCGGTGTTGCGTTTGTCGAGAGGAGGCGAAGTTCGCGTTTGTCCTGGAACGACGGTTTCGGTGACGCCTTCGAAAAACGAGAAAGACTTAATGCTGGGCATGAGCACAGGCGCGCTGGAGACGCATTACGCACTCGATGCCTCGGCCGATACCGTCCTCACTCCGGATTTCCGCATCCTGTTCGCGGGCCCGGGAGAATTTCACTACGCCATCAGCACAGACTCCCACGGCAACACCTGCGTGCGGGCGCTGATGGGAAACACCTCTTCAGCGATCGTTTCGGAGCTGATGGGGGACCGCATCTATCAGGTGAAACCCACCGAGCAGGCGGTATTTCACTCGGGGAGGATCGATAAGGTCGATGCAGATGTCCCGCTGGAGTGTGGCTGCCCGCCGCCAGTTCCCGTGATGCGAACGGATTCGCCGCCGGCGCTTGTCCCGGATTCTGAGTTGCCTGCGAATACCAGTCTGGCCGAAGGTGGTGCGTCATCGGAGACTGCCGCGAAGCCGGAGAATGACTCTCACCAAGCGCTCTCCAGCGGACCCGAAACCCAGCCCCTGCCACCAGCGCAGGCAAATGACGTCCAAATCCAGGTCGATGCGCCATTTGTTTTCCATGCCAGGAAAAGCTCTGCCGCACCACCCGTGCCTACGGACGAAGCGGCAGCACTGCCCGTGATGGCATCGTCCGCCGCCAGGCCAGTCCGGCTGGAGCCACAGGTACAACCACCGCCTGCCCCGGCACTAGGCACTCCGGCGAAGGCTGGGCGCCATGGCTTGCTGCGCCGGATCAAGGGATTTCTCGCAGCAATCTTTCGCTAGAGATCGGGCGCTAGGGATCCGGCGCTAGAGATCTGGCGCTAGGATCTGGCGCTAGGATCTGGCGCTTAGAGATCGGAAGCTGGACCTGGCGACGTCCTTCACCTGCGATTGACGGCCCGCCGCAGCGGTTCCACTTTCTCGCGCGCCGTATCGCGCAGGTCTCCCGCCAGATCGGCGCCGCGCTCGGCCACGTCTTTCACGCGTTCTTTCGCGTCGTGAACGCGATCCTTGGCTTCTTCAGTCCAATCCTGCAGCGTGTCCTTGGCGTCGTCGTAGCCGCGTTTCAGGTCGCGACGGAATTGCTTGCCGGTTTTCGGGGCAAGCGCGAGCGCTGCCAAGGCTCCCGCACCGACCCCAATGAGAAAGAAAGTGACGGCGGTTCCTACGTTGTTTCCCTCGGAAGATTCATAACGTCCAAAGCGCATGATATGGACCTCTTTTCCACATGGCGGAAAAACGCCGCGCATACTTCCGCACCGGCTGTGATATCCCGCCACCTGCAATTCTATTCCTCCCCAACGGTGGCCGCATCCACCCCAGGGCCACGAATGTCGTCCCCTTTACGGTGAGTGCAGCTTTAGGAAGGTTTCCTTTCCCGTGACCTGAGTGTAAAATAACTTTTTCAGCCCTTGTGCGGCGGAAAATGTGGCCTGCCCGCCTTCCGCCGGCTCAGCAAACCGCAAGCGTATTGATTTTTAAGGAGATGGTTTCGAGCGATGTCGATCCCTGCCACCCAACTGCGTCCCGGCATGATCATCAAGCACAACAATGATCTGCACTCTGTATTCGCCGTCGAACACCGCACCCCCGGCAACCTGCGCGCCTTCATCCAGGCCAAGCTGCGCAACCTGCGCACCGGAGCCATGTTCGAGCACCGCTTCCGCTCGCCCGACCCCATCGAAAAGGTCAACGTCGATGAAGTCGACATGCAGTTCCTCTACGCCGATGGCGACAATTACTACTTCATGGACACTTCCAACTACGAGCAGACGCACCTGAGCAAAGAGGTTTTGGGCGACGCCGTGGATTACCTTATCGCCAATCTCGAGATCAAAGTGGAATTCTTCGACGGCAAGGCCGTCGGCATTGAGTTGCCCCAAACCGTGGAGCTCACCGTGGTCGAGACTGAACCCGGACTGAAGAGCGCGACCGCATCGAGCGTCACCAAAGCCGCGAAGACCGAGACTGGGCTGGTGGTGCAGGTGCCGCCGTTCATCAATGAAGGCGAGAAGATCAAGGTCGATACCTCGGAAGGGGCGTATTTGTCACGGGCGTAAGGCGAAGTTAGAAGTCAGAAGTCAGAATGCAGAAGTAAACCCGGTCCGGTTTTTACTTCTGCATTCTGACTTCTCACTTCTGCATTCTTGTTTCAGAGCATGACCTCCACTGAAAAAGCGATTGAGGCCCGCCGCTTTGTGGTCCGCGGACGCGTGCAGGGTGTTGGGTTCCGCTGGTTTGTGGAGCGCGAGGCGCATATTCTCGGCATCGCCGGCTGGGTCCGCAACAACGCCGATGGAAGCGTGGAAGTGCTCGCCCAGGGAACCCGCGATCAGCTCTCCGGCTTATGCTCGCGCCTGCGTGACGGGCCGCGCGCGGCCCGCATCGATGGTGTCGAAGAATCGGAAGCCCGGCCGGCCTCCGGTCTCAGTTCATTTCGCATTGAAGGAGCATGGTAGATTGTCCCCCCACTCAAGCCTGAATGCAGACCAACTCAAGCACCTGATCCGCGAAGTGCCCGACTTCCCCAAGAAAGGGATCCTCTTCTACGACATCACGACCCTGCTGAAAGACAAGGCCGGCTTCGCCACTCTTATCGACAGGTTGTCCGAGCACTATCTCAACCATGAGATCGACCTCGTCCTCGGCATGGAAGCCCGCGGCTTCATCTTCGCTCCTGCACTCGCATACCGCCTGAATGCTGGCTTTGTTCCCGTGCGCAAGCCGGGCAAACTTCCCGCCGAAACTGTGAAGTTCGATTACGCGCTCGAATACGGCACCAACTCGTTGGAGATGCACAAGGACGCCATCCAGAAAGGCCAACGCGTGCTGATCGTGGACGACCTGTTGGCCACCGGGGGCACGGCCCAAGCCACGGCCAAGCTGGCGTCTCTACTGGGCGCGGAGATTGCGGGACTCGGCTTTGTCGTGGAATTGAATTTCCTGAAGGGCCGAGAGAAGCTGAAAGGCTACGACGTAATGTCACTGCTGCACTATGACAAATAGCCACAGACAAATAGCCACGGACAATGGCGACGAACAAACGGCCGCGGCGGTGAGAGCCGCTTACTTCCAGGCGCGTGCGATCATCAGTCCTAGGCCGGCCCAGATGCTGACGCTGACAGCGGTCGCCAGCGCGAGTCCCAGAACCATGCCCCAATTGACGCTGCCTCTCACGGAGCCGCTCTGGATGTCGGAGTCGTAGACGAGCCAGGAGCGCAGGAACTTTATGTCCTGTAAATTCGCGGGCGAGGATCCCCACGAATGGCCAATCGACATGCGCAATGGTATCTCGCAAATGCTGGATCGGAAGAGCTGCGATTTGTAGCTCATAGTTTTATCCGCGCCTTCGGAAACTCATTCGAGCAAACCATCTGTTATCTACTTCGGCACAATAACTGCCTGACAATTAAGATGACGCCGCATCCCGGAGAGTTGCGCCTATTTGTCAAGAACCTGTCATATCCTGGCCGCTGATTCTTGTGCTAGTTTCCGCCGACTGTCAGATCTCTTCCAGTGACAACTTCGAGTCTTTGGCCACATAACCCTTGCGCCGGAACCAATCCTCCATGGCTTCCCGCAGTTGCTCCAAGGGGACGTTTGTGCCGATCTCCATGCGCCCATCGGAGACCGGTACTGTATCGTCAAACACGCTGGCGTTGGTGAAGTTGCGCATCGAGAAGCTGTCCAGCCATTTCATCGGACAGGGAAGCTCCTGGCCATGGTCCTCGTACTCGACGCGAATTTTGCGGGCAAACATGACTTGATTTAACCACAGACCATGCGGCGGGCACGAAACGACGGAGCCGCGCTTGACAGATCGGCTTGAGGCCACTAGTCTGCCCAGCACCACGCTTGCGGCGCCGGCCCACGCGGCCAGCTCTTGCGGACGAACAATCCGCCGCCGCGCGCGTCGGCACAAAATCCCGGCAATTCACAGGAGAATCGCATGCTCACGAATTTCATTTGGTGGATCATTGTTGGACTAATCGCTGGGTGGGCTGCCGGCAAGATCATGAGGGGCGGTGGCTACGGCCCCGTCATGGATATTATCCTCGGCGTCGTCGGCGCGGTTGTGGGCGGATGGCTCCTGGGCGCGCTCGGCATCTACGCTGGCGGTTTGATCGGCACAATCGTGGTAGCCATCATTGGCGCCATGTTGCTGATCTGGATAAGCCGCCTGCTCAAGAAGGCGTAAGCAGCCCCCAGCCAGGGCCGGATGTCAATGGGCTTGCCGCTAGGGTTAGGGACAGACCATAGGGCGCGAGGCCAAGTCTGGACCAGCCCCGGCGACTCTAAGCAGGGACCGGCGTCTGCATCGCGGTGACGACCGCCTCCAGATGAGC
Organism: Acidobacteriaceae bacterium; assembly: GCA_003131585.1. Lineage (GTDB taxonomy): Bacteria > Acidobacteriota > Terriglobia > Terriglobales > Acidobacteriaceae > Sulfotelmatobacter. The sequence goes on along the minus strand of PKVW01000056.1, from coordinate 56,107 downwards.
CAGCGTTTCCTCGACCGTGAGCGAATACATGTCGCGGCCCAGACCCTCGCCAGCCTCCAGCGCGGTCTTCAAATAATGGCCGGCAATTTCGATAGCCAGCGAGTCCGTGATGAGCTTGCCGGTGCGCTTCTTGTACTCCACCCAGGCCGGATGCGGCAATGCTATCCAGACTGTTCTTCCGTCGACCAGAAACTTGACGTCGACGGCATCGGCGTGCCGCGTGGCAATCGCGACGATCAGCGCTTGATACACACAGTGAACTGGCCTCCTGGTCCAGCGGTCGGCGGCGGTGAAATCCTCAAACATGGCTAGGAAAACTATAGCGGAGGGATGCGGCCCCGGCAAACGCTCGGCCGAGGCTGTGGTATCTCAGCTTGCGGAGATGCTTATGTGGGGACAGCCGCCCTCGGCTGTCCGGTCGGGCACGCGCAGAATGTTACCACGGAAGCTTGTAGCCCATCAGCCCCCCGGCAATGGCCCCGATGATGAGAAGCGGCTCCTTCCCCGACGCGACCGAGCCGGGCAGCGGCGCATCCGGCAGCTCGTGGGACAGATCCTCCTCGCAGGCGAAGAACCGCAGGAACGGCCGGCGCTGTTGCGTGACATGGTCGCGAATCGTTCCGCGCAGCATGGGATAGCGGGCTTCGAGCTCGTCCAGCACCGAGCGCTGTGTAACTTGCCCCTGGACCTCGAGCTCCACGTCGCCCCGAACGCGCGCCAGCGTTCGCAGATGTGGCGGAAGTATGACTCGGATCATGGGAACGTGATCACCCCAGCGTCTGTACCTCGACCGAGAGCACCGCCGGAAGATCCCGGACAATGGGCGCCCAGCTATCTCCGGCATCGGCCGATGCATACACCTGCCCGCCGCTGGTGCCGAAATACACCCCGCACATGTCGAGTGAGTCGACGGCCATGGCGTCGCGCAACACATTGACGTAGCAGTCGCTTTGCGGCAGACCTTTCATAAGCGCTTCCCACTCGTTTCCTCCGGTACGGCTGCGATACACGCGCAGCTTGCCATCCGGGACAAAGTGCTCCGAGTCGCTCTTGATCGGCACGACGTAAATCGTTTCGGGCTCGTGGGCGTGCACGTCGATCACGAATCCAAAGTCTGTCGGCAGATTCCCGCTGATTTCTTGCCAGGAATCGCCGGCGTCGTCGCTGCGCATCACGTCCCAGTGCTTTTGCATGAACAGCACGCCCGGGCGCGACGGGTGCATCGCGACGTGGTGAACGCAGTGGCCGACCTCGGCATTCGGGTCAGGGATGTATTGCGAGCGCAGTCCGCGATTGATTGGTTTCCAAGTCTTGCCGCCGTCGTCGGTGCGGAAGGCGCCCGCCGCAGAGATGGCGATCCACATCCGCTTCGGGTTGCTGGGATCGAGAATAATCGTGTGCAGGCACATACCGCCCGCGCCCGGCTGCCACTTGGGGCCGGTGCCGTGCCCGCGCAGGCCGGAGAGTTCCTGCCAGTTCTCTCCGCCGTCAGTCGAGCGGAAGATGGCGGCATCTTCCACGCCGGCGTACACCGTGTCGGGATCGGTGAGCGAGGGCTCCAGATGCCACACACGCTTGAACTCCCAGGGATGCTGCGTTCCGTCGTAGAACTGATGCGTGGTAAGCGGCTTGCCGGTCGCGTCAGATGTGTCGTAAACAAACTTGTTGCTCGCAGCCTTCGGCGGACCGGGGGCGGGCGGTTCTCCAGGCGGCGTTCCGGGCTGGTGCCAGGTCTTGCCGCCGTCGCTCGAGCGCTGGATTACCTGCCCGAACCAGCCACTGGACTGCGAAGCATACAGCCGATTCGGGTCCGCCGGCGATCCTTTCACGTGGTAGATCTCCCAGCCTGCGAAGTGCGGGCCGCTGACATCCCACTTCTCACGCTTGCCGTCCGAGGTCAGTACGAACGCGCCCTTGCGTGTACCGACCAGAACTCGTACCTTGCTCATGCTTCACTCCTTGCTTGATTTCGCGCCAGCTTCTTCACGACTGACCCGGCCGTCGAGATCGCCGCCCCCACTGCCCGCGCCGCGGTGGTTGCTTCGAGTAACATGGGCTGGTGCCGAACCCTCAGGGGCTAAAGCCCGCATTGTTATTGACCGGTAGCGGCACGGCCGGAAGCCGCGCCCTTCCCACCGCTCACGGGATCAGTTCTAAACTTAACATCATTCGCGCCAGCCATCTGTGCAAATTTCCCTGGCTCGTCCATGGATTCTCCACGCGCGGGGGAGGATTCTCGCGCGCATACGGAGACGACGCGCTCAACCTCGGGTTCACCAAAGACGACTCCAAAACCGCAGTCGAGCGCAACCGCGCCGCGTTTCTGCTTGAACTCGGTGCTGTAAGTAAACGGAGGAAAGCCCTGCGGAGAGCCGACTCACAGCCCTGGCCGCTGGTCACGCTGCGCCAGGTTCATTCCGACATCATCCGTTTCGTCGATTCTACGGCGGAATCACAACTTGCCGGAGATGGCCTGATCACGGCGGCTCCGGGTTTGTTGCTCGGCATTCAGACCGCCGATTGCCTGCCCATTATTCTCGTCGACCCGAAGCGCCGCGCCGTGGGCGTATTTCACGCGGGCTGGCGGGGCACGGTCAAACGCATCGCTGAGAAGGGAGCGGGCGAGATGCGCCGCCGGTTCGGCAGCCGTCCCCGCGATCTCAAGGCTGCGATCGGTCCCGGCATCCACGGCTGCTGTTATGAAGTGGGCGAGGACGTGCGCGAGCAGTTCGAGTCCCAGTTCGCGTATGCGGCAAAGCTATTCCGCGAGACCGCCGAATCCGATCCCGTCCGCGAAAAATATCCTTTACTGTTTCTCACCGCGCGGGCTCCCGGCCACAGTGATCTGCCGAAGAAGATCTTTCTCGACTTGGTGGAAGCCAATCGTCAACAACTGTTGGCTGTGGGTGTGCCGCCGAAGAGCATCGAAGCCTCCCCGTTGTGCACGAGTTGCCGCACCGATCTGTTGTTTTCCTACCGCGCAGAGAAGGGGAGAACGGGGCGGATGATGGGCGCGGTGGGTATCAAGGGATAGGCGAATGCAGAAGTCAGATTGCAGAAGTAAGCCCGGATTCGCCTTTACTTCTGCATTATCACTTCTGATTTCTGCATTTCTATGCCGGAGGCGGTGCGGCCGCAGGTGGAGCAGGCGCTGCCGCGTCGCCAAGCCCTTCGTTCACCAGATCCTTGAGCTCCTTGCTGGGCTTGAAGAAAGGGATCTTCTTGGCGGGCACTTCGACGCGTTCCCCGGTTTTGGGATTGCGGCCTATGCGTGGCTTGCGCTGGCGAGTGCGGAAGCTGCCGAAGCCTCGTATCTCGATTTTGTCGCCCGCGCGCAAGGACCGCACTACGCTGTCAAAGATCGTCTCCACGATTACTTCGCTGTCTTTGCGCGTGAGTTCCGCTAAGTGCGAGACTTCATCGATCAGATCGGCTTTCGTCATAGTGTCACTCCGCTCCGAGCCAGCTTTTCACCGAGGAGTCGCCACCTAACTGGCGGCGGCCCTCAGTTCCGCGTCGGCAACCTCCATAACCTTCTCAAATTTCAGGGGTTGTACGCAAGTCGCGGATCGGGCACACGGGCCGGGCGATGCCAGGACAACTCTCAAACTGCCGCTCTCCCCTACTTCCAGAGATAGTAGAACCCAACCTGCTGTTCCAGCATCTTCTCGCGGTCGGGGAGATACTTCGAGACATCGCCCACCAGCAGATCCAGCAGTGTCCTGCGCTCTTTCTCCGGGCGCACCAGCGTCGGTTCCCCCGAGATGCCGACCGATTTCGCGGTGTCTTTCACCGCAGCTTCAAAGTCGCCCACGTTGTCAATCAGCTTCATGGAAAGGGCTTGTTCGCCGGTCCACACCTTGCCGTTGGCGATCGCTTTCACATCGTCGAACTTCATGCTGCGTCCATCGGCCACCGCTTGGACGAACTGCCCGAACATGTTATCGATCAGCGACTGCATGTACGCCTGCTCCGCTGGAGTAAGGTCGCGGGTCGGGTTCCCGGTGTCCTTAAACTCGCCCGTCTTGAATACGACACTTTTCAGCTTAGCCCACTTCAGAAGATCGCCATAGTTCACCCACTCGGCGATCACGCCGATCGAGCCCACGATGCTGCCCTGGTCGGCATAGATCTTGTTCGAGGCCGACGCGATGTAATAGGCGCCACTGGCGCCCACGGTCTCGATGGAAACCACGACCCGCTTCTTCTTTTCCTCGCGGATGCGTTTGACCTCGCGATAAATCTCTTCCGACGCAGCCACGCCACCGCCGGGCGAATTCACGTGCAGGATGATGGCCTTGATGGAAGAGTCATCGGCAAACTTCTTCAACTGGCCGACCACGGGCTGGGGCGAGAGAATTACGCCGTCGAGGTCCACCACCGCGATGCGGTCGCCAAAGCCGCCAAACGCAGCTTCGTTGCCGCCCGCATGCAGCGTCAGGTAAATCAGCGAAAACATGGCCAGCACAAAGAGGAAGAATGCTCCTCCGCCAATCAGAATCCAGAGCAGGGTGCGGGAACTTCGGTCAGGCATGGGAGAAAGTTTAGCACCCGGGCGGCTAAGGCTGCTTTGGAGTACTTGAGGTTTTTCTAAGGACATCCCAGCCCGAGGATGGCGCCGCGCGCATGTGCGCGGTCGAGAGTAGCAGAATCAATGCCGCCTGCACACAACTCATGTGGGGACAGCCGCCCTCGGCTGTCCGGCTGGGCGAAGCCCAGTGGCTCTTGATCTTCACAGCTTCAGTCGGGAGCGAAGGGATTCACAAAGGGCTTCTTCCATATCCACGGATACTCCGTCCACTCATTCACCAAACCCAGCCGGACAGGATTCTGAAGCAGATAAACTATTTTCGCATCGAGATTTTCCGCAGAACGGACCACGTGATCAAACGATTCTGGCTGCCAAACCCGCCCTTTGCGGCTTAGGACCCTGTTCACCCTGTGGGCTGAAGCACCCTTGGCGGCATCCATGATCTCGGCCAGCGAGTAAATCTCCATAGCCCGCTGGTTGACCAGGGGAGTGAAGATCATGTGAACATGATCTGGCATTACAACAGCGATCCGAAGGTCGAACTTGACCCCGTTGTCGTGCAAGCAGCATTCGAGCACGATGGAACGCACACGCTTAGGAAGAGTCCACCGGTGATCGGTACAAAATGTTACGAAGTGCTGCTTGTCGTCGCATTGAAGATGCGGAAGCTGTCGACGATAAAAAGCCTGCGGCATAGCCGGTTGTATGTGGGGACAGCCGCCCTCGGCTGTCCGCGGAGCGAAGCTCCGCAATCTTGAAGTCTAGTAGGAGTTGGGGTGCAGAGGGCTTCTGAGACCTGAAAAATTCTCGTCGAATTTCAGAGTAGGAAAGCTGGAGAGGAAAGCCTGGCGAGCTGCGCTCGCCCGGACAGCCGAGGGCGGCTGTCCCCACATGGTCATTGCTGAGGGTTGGTTTAGAATACTATTGAGGCAATCTTTTTCTTGCGTCCGACTTTTACATATGCTTCTGTCGGCACACTCACAAACGCGAAGTATCTTCCCTTCATTTTTTCGCCCTCGATGGTAACCGCATCTTCCTTTAGCTTGCGACTTCCTTCAGTCGTGGACGAAACCAGGCCGAGTTGCACCAGCAGCTTTTCGACCCTTGCAATCCTCACCTTCAGGCTGCCGCCTACGACCGCGTCCCAGTCTGCCTTGATGGTCTCTTCATTAGGCAGGTAAAGATGCTTGACTTGCGCTTCGTCATCCGCCCAAGGTGGCTTTGCCCGATCTTGCGTGCTTTGCGCCTCGATTGATCCGATCGGGACTATAACCTTCTCCGCTACCTCCTCACCCTTCTGAAAGTCCCTAGCCCAATCCTCTCCGGCTTTTGCTGCAGCCTCCGCCGAATGGAAGTCCCCCACGATCCGTCGCGCCAACTCCTTCTTCGCCTGCATCGGATGCGCCTCGCGCTTCATCTTCTCGATGTCCGCGACCTGCACGTCCGTCAGCAACTCGTAGTACCTCCACATCATCTCGTCGGAGATGCTCATGATCTTGCCGTACATCTCCAGCGGCGGCTCGTTAATGCCGATGGCATTCCCCAGCGACTTCGACATTTTCTGCACGCCGTCGAGGCCTTCGAGAATCGGCGTGGTCAGCACCACCTGCGACTCCTGGCCATAGGCACGCTGCAGTTCGCGGCCGACGAGCAGATTGAATTTCTGGTCGGTGCCGCCAAGTTCCACGTCGGCTTCGAGCGCGACCGAGTCGTATCCCTGCACCAGCGGATAGAGCAACTCATGCACGGAAATCGGCTTCTCGTTCTGGAATCGTTTGTGGAAGTCCTCGCGCTCCAGCAGTTGCGAGACGGTATACTTCGCCGTCAAGCGGACGAAATCGTCGGAGGTGAACTGGCCCATCCAGCGCCGGTTGAAGTCGACTACGGTCTTCTGCGGATCGAGAATCCTGAAGACTTGCGCCTTGTAAGTTTCGGCGTTTTCCTCAATCTGCTCGCGGGTGAGCGGCGGACGCGTGGCCGAACGGCCCGTGGGGTCACCGATCATGCCGGTAAAGTCGCCGATCAGGAAGATTGCGGTGTGGCCGAGATCCTGAAAGTGCTTAAGCTTGCGCAGAACCACGGTATGCCCTAGGTGCAGGTCGGGAGCCGTCGGGTCCATGCCGAGCTTCACGCGCAGCGGCTTTCCCGTGGCGCGCGATTTCTCCAACTTGGCTCGAAGATCGGCCTCGCGAATGATTTCCGCGGAACCCTTCTTGAGATACGTCAGTTGTTCTTCGACAGGCGCGAAGTTGGGCATGGGAAAGAACATTATAAGGAATGCAGAAGGGAGAAGTCAGAATGCAGAAGTAAAAGCGGAGTTGAGCGAGTCTCTCTTAGGAAGCGATGCCTTTGGCAGTGCAAAGCGAGGCCACGAAAATCGAGGTGAGTTCTTCGGCTTCTTTGAGCAGGGACTCCAGCCTTTCGCGCTCGACGATCCCACCCTCGAGGAGCAACTCGAGCCAGAAAATCGTCTCGTCGGCCTCTTCCAGAACGATACCGAGTTTCGAGATGAATTCCGGCCTTCGACCTCGCGCGGCAGGCCGCCCTATAGTTCGCCCCTACGGACGTTCCCGAACGGAGGATCTGTCTCCCCAGAATCCTGGCTTCCTCTTTGGCTGGCAGAGCCTGATACAAGCGCAGAATGCGAAGCGCAAATTGTTTGGTTCGCGCCCTCAGGTCCTGAGTGTTTCCCACGAGAGCTATTTTTTCATGTCCTGGCGGACAGAAGTCTGTGATGGATGTCACAAAAAATCCTCACTTTCCTACTTCTGCACTCTGCCTTCTGCCTTCTGACTTAACTTCGCCAGGCGGCGGCCTCTCACTTCGTAATTCCCCCCCAGGACGATCCTGATGGCCTCCGTATACGCGATGTGCTCCTGCTCGAGGATGCGGGCGGCCAACGTGTGCTCGTCGTCGGTGTCGAGCACGGGGACCGTCTTCTGCACGACGATGGCGCCGTGATCCAGCTCTTCGTCGACGAAATGCACACTGCAGCCGGAGACTTTTACTCCGTAGACACAGGCCTGTTCTTGCGCTTCAAGTCCGGGGAACGCAGGCAGCAGCGAGGGGTGGATGTTAAGAATCCGGCGCGGGAACTGCTGCACGAACCAGGGTGAGAGCAGGCGCATGTATCCGGCGAGGCAGACTAGGTCCACCGTGTGCTGCTTGAGCGCGGAGGCGATTTCGCGGTCGTGCTCTTCGCGCGGCTTGCCCTTCGATGGAATCACCAGCGCATTCAAGCCGCGCTGGCGTGCGGTGGCGATGCCCGCCGCGTCCGCTTTGTTGGAGATGACGACGGCAATGCGCGCATCCGCGATGCGGCCCGCGTCGATACTGTCGGCGATGGCGACGAAGTTCGAGCCCCGTCCGGAAACAAGAATCCCGAGGTTGTGCATAACGTCAGGGAGACTCAGTTGTAGAACACCTTGCGCTCACCCTTAACGATGCGGCCGACGGTGTAAGCCTTCTCGCCCACGCGTTCGAGTACGGTCTGGGCTTTCTTAAATTTCGCCAGGGGAACGACCAGGATCATGCCTAGGCCCATGTTGAAAGTGCGCAGCATCTCGTCTTGCGGAACGTTACCCAGCTGCCGGAGGTGCCCGAACAATGGCGGCACCGGCCAGGAACCAAGATCAATCGCGGCTGCGGTCCCGCGGGGCAGGACACGCGGAAGATTTTCGGTGATGCCGCCGCCGGTAATGTGCGCCAGCGCGGAAACGCATTGCCCATCGATCAGCTTTTTCAGCGCCGGCCAGTAGCTCTTGTGCGTGCGCATCAGTTCATTGCCCACTTTATTCTTGATCTCGTTGACGTAGTCTTCGGTCGAGTAGTGGGCCACTTCGAAAAGCAGTTTGCGGGCCAGCGAGTATCCGTTGGTGTGCAGGCCGTTGGAAGCCATGCCGAGGACGATGTCACCAATCTGTACGTCCTTGCCGGTGATAATCCGGTCGCGTTCCACCACGCCCACGATAAATCCCGCCAGATCGTACTCGCCATTCGGGTAGAAGCCTGGCATTTCGGCGGTCTCTCCCCCGATCAGGGCGCAACCGTTGTGCTTGCAGGCATCGGCGATGCCCTCGACTACTTTTTCGATGATCAACGGCTCGATCTTTCCCGTCGCTAGGTAGTCCATAAAAAACAGCGGCGCGGCGCCTTGCACGGCGATGTCGTTGACGCAGTGGTTGACGAGGTCGGCGCCCACCGTGGAATGCAGGCCCATTTCGAAGGCAATCTTCAGCTTTGTTCCTACCCCGTCAACGCTGGAGACCAGCACGGGGTCCACGTACTTGGTCTTGTCCACCGCGAAGAGGCCGCCGAACCCGCCAATTTCGCCGAGCACCCCGCGGGTAAAGGTTTTGTGCGCCAGGTACTTGATGCGCTGCTTGGTGCGGTTGCCGCGGTCGAGGTCCACACCGGCGTCGGCGTAGGTGATGGGTGTGGCGGCGGACGTGGGATTCTTAGCCACGAAGTTTATTGCGTGCGTCTCGTTCTCAGTCTCAGTGCTTCAGTGTGGGGAAACGCTGGGTTCCTTGCGAAGCAGCGCCTTCTAAGGCCGCTCATTGTAACACGCGCGAAGGGAGGCACTGGCCCAGGAGGTTCGCGGTAAGCCGAAAACTTCAACTACACTTCCACTGCGCTTGGAAGACGCGCACGCCCGCTCGTCACTGCCGGAAACTTGTCAGCTAGTGAGCGATGAAGTCCGAGAAGAAATAAGCGAGGATCGCGAAAAGCGCCAGCCCAGAGATGCCGTAAGCGGTGAGAACCCATGCGCCGCGGCCTTCACGTTGTTTGCCGGCCGACGCCGGAGATATCGACTGCGGGGAAACCGAAGAGGAGACGCCAGGGGACCGATCTTCCATGCCAGAACCCTCCAAACGGAAAGACCGTGGCGCAAGAACATCATGCGTCACGCTTGCCTCGCGTCATGGCCAGGCAAGACTATCTGGGCGGAAGTTTACTACGGTTTAAGGCGGACTCAGGAAGAAATTATGATTCAAGCGCCGGCATCATAGAAAACCCCACAGGTCTGCCATAATGAATCATGCGTAACCCGCTTTCCATCTTCCTTCTTGGCTGCGCTGTGGCTTCGTTCGTACCGTGTGCAGCGGCCGGGCCCTCCGCGCAAGCTCCGGATCAGTCCATTCAGCCGTCAGCCAGCGCCTCGGCGAAGTCACGGAAGGCTTCGCAGCAGCCTGATACGTCTGCCGCAAAGCCCGCGGACACCCCCGTCTCCAAGCTGGCGGAGCCAAAGCACGACTATTCCCAGGAGGCGTTTGTCATCGAGCAATACCGCTCGCGCTACCGCTTTGAAAGCGATGGTACGGGGCGCAAAGAAACGATCGCTCGTGTCCGGGTGCAGAGCGAGGCCGGAGTCCAGCAGTGGGGACAGATTCCAATTGGCTACAACTCCGCCAACGAACGTGTGGAAATTTCCTATGTCCGCGTGGTTCAGTCCGACGGGAGCGTGGTGAAGGCGGGTGACGATGCCGTGCAGGACCTGAGTGCGCCCATGGAACGCGAAGCTCCGGTCTACACCGACTACCGTCAGAAGCACATCACCGTGCCCGGCCTGCGCCCGGGCGAAGTGCTCGAGTACGACGTGGTCACGGTGATTCACACACCTTTGGCCGCGGGACAGTTCTGGGCGGACTACGAGTTTGATAAGAACAACATCATGCTCGATGAGGAACTCGATGTGGACGTCCCCTCCGACCGCCCTCTCAAGATGAAGAACAAACCGGGCATGGACCCGAAGATATTGGAAGAAAACGGGCGTCGCATCTACCACTGGACCAGCTCTCACCTGGAGCGCGAAGACGACGAAAAGAACAAAGACAAAGACAAGGACAAAGACGACAAGGACAAAGACAAAAAGAAAAAGAAGAAGTCCGATGAGGAACGGCCCGACGTCCAGTTGACCACGTTCGTCAGTTGGGAACAGATGGGCCGCTGGTATGCCGGCCTGGAAAAAGACCGGCGCGCGCCCTCGCCGGAAGTTCGCGCCAAAGCGCAGGAACTCACCAAGGGTCTCGACAACGATTTGGACAAAGTTCAGGCCCTCTACGATTTCGTCGCGAAGAATTTCCGCTACGTCAGCTTGTCGCTGGGCCTGGGCCGCTATCAGCCCCACGCTGCGGGAGATGTTCTTCACAACCAGTACGGCGACTGCAAGGATAAGCACACCCTGCTCGCCTCGCTGCTCGAAGCCGAAGGCCTGCATGCGTCTTCGGTGCTGATCAACTCCAGCCGCAAGCTCGATCCCGATGTGCCGTCGCCCTCGCAATTCGATCACGTCATCACGATGCTGCCGATGAACAAGGACGAAGTATGGATGGACACCACCAGCGAGGTCGCTCCCTTCCGCCTGCTGGCCTACTCTTTGCGCAATAAGCTGGCGCTGGTCATCCCCGCCAACGGCACGCCCCATCTGGAGGAGACGCCCGCCGACACGCCCATGCCCGACAGCGAGATTTCCGAGGTCGACGGAAAAGTAAACGACATCGGCAAGCTCGAAGCGCACGTGCATTACACCTTTCGAGGCGATGAAGAACTGATGCTGCGCTCGATTTTCCGCCGCGTCCCAGAAGCGCAATGGCAACGCGTGGTGGAAAATGTCAACGCCGGAATGGGCGGCGAGGTCACGAATTTGAAGATCGGCGATCCGGCCGCGACCCGCGAGCCGTTTACCATGTCCTACGATGTCGCCCGGCCCAACTTCCTGGACTGGTCCCGGAAGAAGTCCGACCTGATCCTGCCGCTTTGTCAGTTCAACCTGCCCGACATCGGCAATGGCAATGGCGACGACGACAGCGACGCAGACGCCGAACCCCTGAAGCTCGGCCCCAAAGCGGAGTACGTCTACAAGATCAAGCTCGAACTCCCCGCCAAGTACACCGCGCACGCCCCGCTGCCTTTTTCTCTCAAGCGCGACTACGCAGAGTATCAGGCAACTTACAAGCTCGAAGGAACCACCTTCACGGCCACAAGGACGCTCACGATGCGTCAGGACGAGCTGCCCGCGCTGCCCGCCACGGATTACCAGGCTTTTCGCCGGGCCGTTGGCTCTGACTTGCAGCAGTTTCTTTCCGTCGAAAATACCGTTGCGGGCACGCCAACGCCGCCCGCCGATATGAAGGCGGATGACCTGGTGGAAAGCGGCCGGGCGGCCATCGCCAGCGGCAACCTGCCCATGGCGGTTCAACTTCTCAAGCGCGCCACGGAAGTGGATCCCAAGAACAAGTACGCCTGGAACTCCCTCGCCGCCGCCTACCTCGGGATGCGCCAGAATGACGCTGCCATCGCCGCTCTCAATAAGCAGATCGAGATCAATCCCTACGACCAGTACGCCTATAACGCCCTGGGCCGCGCCTACTGGCAGGAACGCAAGTACGACGATGCTGTCACCGCCTACCGCAAGCAGATCGAAATCAATCCCCTCGACAAGTTCGCCCACGCCGGCCTGGGTGCGATGTATTCCGAGTGGCACAAGTACGCCGAAGCTGCGCCCGAGTTGGAAAAGGCGGCATCCCTCATGCCTGACAATGCGGAACTGCAGGTGAGTCTCGGCGACGCCTATCTCAACCTCGGCGAGGACGACAAAGCGCTGGCCACTTTCGACCACGCAGTTGAGATCTCGGCCACGCCGCTGGTCTGGAACAACATCGCCTACCAGCTTTCGCTGAAGAAGTCCCATCTCGACCGCGCGCAGCAGTACGCCGAATCCGCGGTCTCGGCCACCACTGCGGCGTTGCGCAACCTCTCGCTCGACCGGCTCACGCCGCAGGAGTTGCCTCTGGTGCCCTCCCTCATCGCCTACTGGGACACGCTGGGCTGGGTCTATTTCACCGAAGGCAACCTGGACAAAGCCGAAAGATACGTTGCCGCGGCCTGGGGTCTCGGCCAGCACGGCGAGGTGGCCGACCATCTCGGACAAATTTATGAAAAGCGCGGCGACAAAAATCTGGCCCTGCGCACCTACGCGCTTTCCCTCAGCGGACTGCGGCCCATCCCCGAGACTCGCGACCGTCTGGCCGCGCTGACCGGCGGCAACACCAAGGCCGAGGCCGCGGTCGCGAAGTATAAAGACGATTTGCAGCAATCGCGCACCATCGACTTGGGCAAAGTCGCAAAGGAAACCGCCAGCGCCGAATTCTTTGTGCTCCTAAGTCGTGGCCTGGGTCGCGGAGTAAGTTCTGCCGCTACCGTGGAAGCCGTGAAGTTCGCCGGCGGCGACGAGAAACTCAAAGTCTTCACCGACGCCCTCCGCACCGCCGACTACCGTCTCACCTTCCCCGACGACACCCCAGTCAAAATCCTGCGCCGCGGAATCCTTTCCTGCTCCACCGCAACCGGCACCTGCACGTTCGTGCTCATGCTGCCAGACGATGTGAGAACGGTGGACTGAGGGAGCGCGCAAGCCGTGGGTAGGAATTGGAACGAAAACCAGCCCCGAAGGGGCGGCCTATGATAGCCCGGTACGGAAGTGCCGGGTACAGGGGCAAAGGGTAGAACAAGTCCCGAAGGGGACCACTCCGCAGGAGGTCAACCGCCTCACCAACGTCCAGCACACCTCACGCATCGACGGCATCGCCGCCGCCCTGAAAGCGCTGAGCAAGCGCCTCGATATGCGCACGGTGTGACGCCGTTTTGCGAAGATGCTCATGCGGGGACAGCCGCCCTCGGCTGTCCAGTCGAGCGNNTCGAGCGAAGCTCGACAACTTTCTTACCACACAGCGGCAGAGAAATAAGACCGCGCCAGCTCTCACCTTGACGGCAACGTAAGCATTTGGGAGGAACCGTGCAGGACGCAACCGAAGTGAAGGACCTCTTGCAAAAGGGAGTGCGAAGAGGCCTGCACCTTGCTACTACCTTTCAAACCGGCGTCTATAGTTGCCAGCTCGGGATGCTGCGGGATGTCTCTGATCCCCTTGTTCCGGAGATAATTCGGTTTTACGATCGACTGTCAAATTTGGAGAGGGTCAAGAACCACGCTACCGCGCGATTGTTTGAGCTGACCGCATTAGCCAAATCGAGGGAGGACATTCTAAGGGAGCAATCAATGACCATCGACTATGCTTCCACCTTGGATGAGGCGATCAAGAGGATTAATCAACTTCTCCCTGCAGCCGAGAGTCTAATCAACAAGTTGCCGCAGTAGCGGCGGACTATAACGTGCAACACGGCTCCCACGCAGGCATACTCAGCAGCAGTCGGATTCGGAGCGGGGGCGGGGCCATCGGCCTATAGGCTTCTCCCCGGGCCTGTCTTCGGCAATGCCGGAGAGAACGACCGGCGCGCGATCCGGAAATTCAGCCACGAGAGAGAGGTTGCCGCCCATGGCCTCTACAGTCTTCCGCAGAGTAGACAGCAATAGGTCGCTGCGCTTTTCGAGCCGCGAGACGCTGTCTTGGGTAATCCCGAGAGTCTTGGCGACCCGTACCTGCGTGAGCTTGCGGGCGTGCCGTAGTTCGCGCAAGGTCATTTCTTCGGCGATCAACTGAGCCGCGCGGGCCTCGACTTTCTTGCGTTGCGCGGGACTCAGCTTCTTGATGATGTCGTCCACGTTCGTAGGCATGCTCATCTCCTCGTCGTTTTCAGCCAGATCAGGTGGGTGGCGAAACGCTCATCCGCTTTGCGGATCAACTCGCGATAGAAACGCTTCTCGCTGATTCCTGATTTATCCCCGGCAACGAGCAGGACGGCCCTGCGCTTCGGATCGAAAGCAAACGCCACTCTCCACTCGCCATCCGCTGCGCTGAACCGCAACTCCTTCATGTTCGCGTGGCGGGAACCCTTCAGCGTATCGACGCGGGGCCGTCCCAACTGCGGTCCGACCTGCTGAAGGAATCGTGCCAACGCCAGAATCTCGGTCTGAACGTCTTCCTGTAACGCGAAGAACTCCGGCCTGAATTGGTCGCCAATCTCGACAATCCAACTCACGTCCCAGTATGGCATTTACATCATATGATGTCAAATACATAAATTGTGGTTCCCGCTGGCGCCCAAGCGGCACTTGTGGCGGGAATTGTTGGTGCTCACCTGCCCGGATCCACGCCAGTTTTCCACAACCTCACTGTGACATCCAACCTTGCAACATAATTCAATTCGCGCGATCATGGTCGAGGCAGTGACGGTTGGGAGAACCCAGAGTGCCCGCCCCTAAGCCCTTTGTTCTCAAGATTTTGGTATCTAAGTTCTTTGAAAACAAGATTTTGCGCGATACGCTTTCGCGAAACCCGCGCCGGGCAAGGCTTTCAGGGGTATCGAAAGAAAAATTTGATCCGGATATCTGCTCCCAGAAGCCAATCCATCCACACGTCGGGAGTTGCGTCGAAAATTTATTTTATGCAGAAATACACAGCCTGGAAGCTGTGGACGCGACAGTTCATCCCACCGGACCCCGCTCGCGCCACTCGGTCGCCGACTCGTAAGCCTGCGCCAGCCTCAGCGCCAGCTCTTCCCGCCAGTGCGGCCCCGCGATCTGCAGTCCGATGGGCAGCCCGCTTTTCGTAAAGCCGCAGGGCACTGAGATCGCAGGCAGTCCCCACACATTGAACGGGCGCGTGTTGCGCAGCAACGCAAGTTCCGCCGGACGAAGCGCGTCAGGATCTTTTTTCAGCTCGGTGATCGCAGGCGCAGGAATGGGTATCGTCGGCGTGACCAGCAAATCCACGTCGGCGAAGAAGTCATGAGCGCGGCGCCGCTCCTGATCCAGTTCGCGCCGCCGCTGAATATATTCCGCCGCTGAAATGTTCGCCCCGGACCGAATGCGCCGCAGAGTCTCCGGTTGGTAAATCTCAGGCGTCCGGGCGATATCAACGGCGTGATAGGCAAAAGATTCGGCGGCTTGCACGGTACGGCTCGTGGCCACCTCGATATGCACTTCATCCATCTCCGCCACCAGCGTCCCGATCACCGCGAGAGCTTGCTCCACCGCCGCACGAACTTCATGGTCAAGATCGTCATAAAAATACGCCCGCGGAATGCCAACACGAAGAGCCTTCGTCGCGTCGCGCAAGCCAGAAACAAAGTCGGATACAGGAACGTCAACGCTGCACACGTCGAGCGGATCGTATCCCGCAATGGTCTGCAGCACAACAGCCGCATCGCCCACGGTAGCGGCCAGCGGCCCAACATGGTCCAGCGACCACGAAAGCGGAATCACTCCTTGGCACGACACGCGCCCATAAGTCGGTTTGATCCCAACGCACCCGCACAGCGCAGCCGGTTCGCGGATGGAGCCAGCCGTATCGGTGCCAATCGCCGCGTAGCAAAGCCCGGCAGCAACGGCGGCCGCCGATCCTCCGGACGATCCTCCGGCGATGTGCGCCGTGTTCCAGGGATTGTGAATGTCGCCGAAAAAACTCACCAGCGAGCTCCCGCCATAAGCGAACTCGTGCAGATTGTTCTTGCCGAGAATGACCGCGCCGGCCCGCCGCAGCCGCCGCACCACTTCCGCATCCTCCGTCGGGACACGATTCTGGTAAAGCGCGCTGGCAGCGGTCGTGCGTGTGCCCGCGGTATCGATCAGGTCTTTTATCGCAAACGGAATCCCATGGAGCGGCCCGCGCCACTCCCCGCGCGAGATCTCGATTTCCGCGGCCCGTGCCTCTGCCAGCGCAGCGTCGGCGGTCAGCGTGATGAAGGCATTCAGCGCGGGATTGAGTTTCTCGATGCGATCGAGGCAGGCGCGAGTCAGCTCGAGCGGAGAAACTTCCTTCCGCCGCAGACGCGGCGCAAGCTCCACGATAGTTTCCAAGATAGACATTGGCGCCGACGGCCTTCATTGTAGTGGAGGCGTTGAATGGAGATGTGTGGTGGACACGGCTCGCGACTCCCGGACTTGCCGTCCTGGCATGCGGCATTCTTTACCGCCTGCGAAAAGGGTCTGTTTTCGGCAGGGTTCAATCTTGGGAAATTTCTCCGCTCCCGCGGAAAGTGCGCGACAACTCCGCGCGAAGTATTTATAATCTCCTGTTCTTTTAGCGGCGCGAGAAAATCTGCGGATGTTTTCTTTCGCGTCGTAACCATCACGCTTCCATAAATTAGGGATCTGCTGTTCTCATTTGTGCTAGCTCGTACGTAAGCATGCCGCAGATTTTTCATCGCAGCACGAACACTCTGTCCCGGGCCACGATTTTTGGCGCGGTCTTCGTCGTTGCCGCGCTCGGCTGGGTGGCGATGGAGGTCCAGCGTTCGCCCTACGTAACGTATGCCGGCGTGCGCAGGCCGCAGCCCGTGCCCTTCAGCCATGAGCATCACGTTGCTGGACTCGGTATCGACTGCCGCTACTGCCACACTTCTGTCGAGACTTCGAGTTTCGCCGGCATTCCTCCCACCAAGACTTGCATGAACTGCCACTCGCAGATCTGGACCAACGCGCAGTTGCTGGAGCCCGTCCGCGCCAGCTACCGCTCGGGCGAGTCGCTGCAATGGACGCGGGTGAACCAGCTTCCCGACTTCGTCTTTTTCAATCACAGCATTCACGTCAATAAAGGCGTGGGCTGCAATACCTGCCACGGTCCAGTTGACCAGATGCCGCTCATGTATCAGCAGGAGAGCTTGCAGATGGAGTGGTGTTTGAATTGTCATCGCGCGCCGGAGAAGAATCTGCGCCCGCGCGATCAGGTATTCAACATGCGCTATCAGCAGCCGACCGGCATAAACCCGGTGGTTGTGGACGGACAGAGCTTCACGGATCAGATTGAACTGGGTTCGGCCCTGGTGAAGAAATACAGCGTGCGTAACGTGAAGGACATCACTAGTTGCAGCACGTGCCATCGGTAAGGGGCGGCACCCGGTACTCTTGATCTGACCTATTGTTTTTGGCTTTTGGGTGGCGCAGGCCTTCAGGCCTGCGGTTGAGGCTGAGTTGAAAAGAGGCTTTAGCCTCTGAGGTACCTCGGCGGCTAAAGCCGCTGAATAGAGTGGGTGCTGATCGCAGCGTTAAAGCGCTGCGCCACCCAAAAGCGCAACCGGACGAGCCCCGAAGGGGCGGCATGTGAAAGCCCGGCACGGAAGTGCCGGGTAGCGACGATGAAGGCGGAGCGAGTCCCGTAGGGACGGAACCAATCCTTCAACAAAACAATGGAAGATCAACTCAAAACCGGAAAGCGCGAAGACGTTTGCCCCAGCAAGAAAAGCAAACTTGACCTGGACTCCCTCCGCGCGCAAATCGAAGAGGCCAACGAAAAGGCTGGCCCGGAATACTGGCGCAGCCTGGAAGAGCTTGCCGGCAGCCCCGCTTTCCACGAGGCGCTGCACCGCGAATTTCCCAAAGGCGCTTCCGAGTGGGTGGATTCCGTCTCGCGCCGCGGCTTCCTGAAAGTCATGGGCGCGTCCATGGCGCTGGCCGGCATGAGCGGATGCGTGCGTCTGCCGCTCGAACCGATCGTCCCATACGTCCGCCAGCCTGAGGACGTGATTCCCGGACGCCCGATGTTCTACGCCACAGCAATGACGCTCGGCGGATACGCCAGCCCGTTGCTGGTCGAGAGCCACCTCGGCCGTCCGACAAAGATTGAAGGCAACGACCGGCATCCCGCGTCGCTCGGCGGCACGGACATTTTCGCGCAAGCTTCGATTCTCGGAATGTACGATCCCGACCGCTCGCAGAGCGTGATGTCGATGGGCGACCAGCGCTCCTGGCAGTCGTTTCTAACCGCGATTCGCGGCCCGCTCAGTGCGCAGAAAGCGCTGCAAGGCGCGGGCATTCGCATTCTCACGCCGACGATCTCTTCTCCCGCGCTCGCCGATCAACTGCGCAACTTCCTGAAGATGTATCCGCAAGCCAAGTGGCATGTGTACGAGCCGGTCAACCGCGACAACGTCCTCGAAGGCGCGAAGCTGGCCTTCGGACAGCCGGTCGAGACGCGCTACGATTTTGAAAAGGCCGACGTAAGTGTCTCGCTCGACGCCGACTTCCTGTATGCGGGTTTTCCGGGAAATGTCCGCTACATCCGCGATTTCGCCAAGCGGCGCAATCCCGATGGCAACATGAACCGGCTGTACGTGGTCGAGAGCACGCCGACGACAACGGGAGCGAAGGCGGATCATCGGCTGCCAATGAGGGCAAGTGATATCGACAATTTTGCCCACGCTCTGGCGGCGGGATGCGGAATCGGCACCCATGCCAGTCTTCCCGACGAGCAGCAATTGAACTATCTGGTAGGCGTTATGCAGGACTTGCGGGTTCATAGCGGATCGAGCGTAGTAATCGCTGGAGGCCATCAGTCGCCCGGGGTTCACGCCTTAGCCCACGCGATTAACGCAAAACTCGGGAACGTCGGCAAGACCGTGTTCTATACCGACACCATCGATACGAACCCGGTCAATCAGACCGATTCAATCAAAGATCTCGTCGCCGACATGAACGCCGGCAAAGTGGATGTACTGGTCATCCTCGGCGGCAATCCGGCGTACGATGCTCCCGCCGATCTCAGATTCGCCGAACTGCTGAACGGTAACAAAGTGCCTCTGCGCGTACACCTCGGTCTTTATCAGAACGAGACCGCCGAACTTTGTCAGTGGCACATTAATCAGGCGCACGAACTTGAGGCATGGGGCGACGCCCGCGCTTACGATGGCACGGTCAGCATCGTCCAGCCGCTGATCGCCCCGCTTTACAACGGCAAGAGCGCTGTGGAGTTCGTCGCGCTGCTCTCCGGCCAGGCCGACGCGACAGGTTACGACCTCACTCGCGCCTACTGGCAAAAACAGCACGCTGGGCCTGACTTCGAGCAGTTCTGGCGCAAGTCGTTGCACGATGGTTGGATTGAAGGAACGGCGTTCGGAGCGAAGCAGGTTGCCGCAAAATCCGACAATCTCAATCCGCCTCTCGCAGCCAGCACGAACTCCAACTCCATCGAGCTCAACATCCGCCGCGATCCCACCATCTACGACGGACAATTCTCCAACAACGGCTGGCTGCAGGAACTTCCCAAGCCGATGACCAAGCTCACCTGGGACAACGCCGTGCTCATCGGCCCCAAGATGGCCGAGCGGTTGCAGATCAAAGTGGAAGACGTTGTCGAACTGGAGCTGAATGGCAAGAAAGTCACCGGCCCGGTTTGGATTCAAGCCGGCCATCCCGACAACTCCGTCACGGTCACACTCGGCTACGGCCGCACGCGAGCGGGCAGAGTCGGAACAGCACAGGGTTTCGATGCTTATGCGTTGCGCACAAGCTCCGCGCCGTGGATCGCTACCGGCCTGCAAATCCGCAAGACCGGGGACACCTACAAGCTCGCTTCCACGCAAGGCTATCAGAGCATGGATACGCCCGATGGCGGCCATCGTCCGCTGGTCCGCGAAACCACGCTTGAGGAATATCGCAAAGAACCAAACTTCGCGAAAGAAGACGAGCCCGCGCCCGGACTTACCCTCTATCAGCCTTATCCCTATAAAGACGAGGCCTACGCCTGGGGCATGACGATTGATCTGAACTCCTGCGTGGGCTGCAACAACTGCATGCTGGCCTGCCAGTCGGAAAACAACATCGCGGTTGTGGGCAAGGAGCAGGCCGCCCTCGGCCGGCACATGCACTGGATTCGCGTCGACGCCTATTATCAGGGCGACCGCGACAATCCCAAAGCATTCTTCCAGCCCGTGCCCTGCATGCAATGCGAGGACGCGCCGTGCGAAGTGGTTTGTCCCGTGGGCGCCACCAATCACACCAGCGAAGGCCTGAACGACATGGTCTACAACCGGTGTGTGGGCACGCGCTATTGCTCGAACAACTGTCCTTATAAGGTGCGGCGGTTCAACTTCCTGCTCTTTCAGGATTGGGAGACGCCGCAATACAAGATGATGCGCAATCCCGACGTCAGCGTGCGCAGCCGCGGCGTGATGGAGAAGTGTACGTACTGCGTGCAGCGCATCAACGAGCGCCGCATCGACGCCGAGCGTGAAGACCGCAAGATCAACGACAGCAATCACGAGAACGAGTTGCAGACCGCGTGCCAGCAGTCCTGCCCGGCGGGAGCGATTGTGTTCGGCAACATCAACGACCCCAACAGCCGGGTCTCAAAGTTGAAGGCGCAGTCGCGCAACTACAGCCTGCTGGGCGAACTCAATACTCGCCCGCGGACCACGTATCTGGCGGAAGTAAGCAACCCGAACCCGGAGTTTCCAGCGACTTTCGCGTGGAAGCCGATAGTTGAATGATAGTGGCTTTGAAAGGGCGCGGCTTCAGCCGCGCCGCACAGGACAATTCTTAAGAAACGGGCTTTAGCCCGACTTACTTCATGGAAGAGCAATACAAAATGACGGAGGACGCGCAACGGTCCCCGGTAATCGAGCCGGGCTACACCTTCGGCACGGTCACGGAAAAGATCAGCGCGATTGTGCTGACCCGTCCCGCGTCGAATGGGTGGTTCCTGGGTTTCGGCATTGCCTTCATGTTGACGATGATGATGCTCTACGCCATCGGCTACCTGTTTCTGAAAGGCATCGGCATCTGGGGCGCGAACATCCCCATCGGCTGGGGTTTCGCCATCGTCAATTTCGTGTGGTGGATCGGCATTGGCCACGCCGGCACGCTCATCTCCGCCATCCTTCTCTTGCTGCGGCAATCGTGGCGCAATTCCATCAACCGCTTCGCCGAAGCGATGACGCTGTTCGCCGTGGCTGCGGCTGGAATCTTTCCTCTTATCCACGTCGGGCGTCCCTGGCTGGCGTACTGGCTTTTTCCATATCCCAGCACCATGGGCGTGTGGCCGCAATTTCGCAGCCCGCTCATGTGGGACGTTTTCGCCGTCTCCACCTACGCCACCATCTCGCTGCTGTTCTGGTTCATCGGCTTGATCCCCGACATGGCCACGCTGCGCGATCGCGCGGCGCATCCTGTGACCAGAATAATCTACGGCATGCTCTCGATGGGCTGGCGCGGATCGGCGCGGCACTGGCACCGCTACGAGACTGCCTATCTTCTCTTGGCCGGATTAGCCACGCCCCTCGTGCTCTCGGTCCACACCGTCGTGAGCTTTGACTTTGCTATCGCCATCGTGCCCGGCTGGCATACCACTATCTTTCCGCCGTATTTTGTTGCCGGCGCCATCTACTCCGGATTTGCCATGGTCCTCATGCTGGCCATTCCTATCCGCAAGATCTATGGCCTGGAAGATTTTATTACCGAGCGTCATCTGCAGAACTCGGCGAAAGTCATGCTGGCCACGGGATTGATCGTCGCCTACGGTTATGGCATCGAGGCCTTCATGGGCTGGTACAGCGGCGATCGTTACGACGCCTTCACGCTGTGGAACCGCCTGCATGGTCCCTATGCCGTTCCTTACTGGTCCCTGCTCAGCTGCAACATTTTTATTCCCCAGGTGCTGTGGATTCGCAAGCTGCGCACCAGCCCCGTGGCGCTGTTCCTGATTTCGGGCGTGATCCTGGTGGGCATGTGGCTGGAGCGCTTCATCATCGTCGTCGTCAGCCTGCATCGTGACTTCCTGAACTCTTCCTGGGGCATGTACTACCCCACGCGCTGGGACTGGATGACCTTCATCGGCACCATCGGCATGTTCCTGGCGGCCATGTTCCTTTTCCTGCGTATTCTGCCTGCGATCTCGATTTTTGAGATGCGCACCCTCTTGCCCGAGGCGGAGGTAAAAGCGGAATGAAGCGCGATCCCATCTACGGCATGATGGCCGAGTTCGACTCGCCCACCGCTCTGGTCGAAGCGGCGCGCCGCACGCACCGGGCAGGCTACAGAAAGATCGATGCCTACAGCCCGTTTCCCATCGAAGGCCTGGCTGAGGAAATTGGTTTTCATCGCGATGAAGTTCCGCTGGTGGTGCTGATCGGCGGCATCGTCGGCGGTCTCGGCGCCTACCTCATGCAGTACTGGATGGCGGCGGTGGATTATCCGCTCAACATTGGCGGCAAGCCTTATCATTCCTGGCCCGCATTCATCGTGATTACGTTCGAGATGACGATTCTTTTTGCCGGAATCTCCGCGGTGTTCGGCATGCTCGCACTGAACGGCTTGCCCATGCCGTATCATCCCGTATTCAATGTGCCGCGTTTTGCGCTGGCGTCTAAAGATCGCTTCTTCCTGATCGTGTTTTCCTCCGACCCCAAGTACGATCCGGCCGGCACACGCGGTTTTCTGCAAAGCCTGCAGCCGCGCTCCATTTCGGAGGTACCCAGCTAGATGCCGCGCCTCCGCCAAATTTCCGTCGTGGGTCTGCTGGCAGCGATCGCGGTGCTCGCGGCCTGCCGTCTCGATATGCACGTGCAGCCGCGGCAGAATCCGCTTTCCCGCAGCGACTTTTTCGCCGATCAGCGCTCCGAGCGTCCGCCGGTCGAGGGTACCGTGGCCCGCGGCGAGTTGCGCGAAGATACTTATTTCTATACCGGCAAAGCGGGGAACAGTCCCGGCGACTCCATGCCATTTCCGGTGACAAAAGAAGTTCTGCAACGGGGACGCGAGCGCTTCGACATCTATTGCGCTCCCTGTCATTCGCGTGTCGGCGACGGCAACGGCTTCATCCCCTCGCGCGGCTTCGCGCGCAAGCCGCCGTCGTATCACATCGAGCGGCTGCGGAAAGCCCCGCTGGGCTACTTCTATGACGTGATTACCAACGGCTTCGGCATCATGCCCGATTATGCGGCGCAGATTCCGCCGCGAGACCGCTGGAACATCGTTGCCTACATCCGCGCGCTGCAGTTCAGTCAAAACGCAACCCAGGCGGACGTGCCCGCGGGACAGGCCGTGCCCTCGGAACCTCCGAAGTTCCGCGGCGAGCCGGGGTCAGGCGCGACCCTCCCCGCAATTGAGCCTGAAACTGCGCCCGGGACGAGTGCAAAATCCGAGGACCGCAGATGAGCGCCGTGAAGACTCCACATCTCGATTTGACGGCGCCGCAGGTCGTAAGAAAAATCTCTCAGCGCTCGCTGGTGATTGGCGTCGTCTTCGCCGTGATCGCCGTTGTCTTGGCTTTCACCCGCCCCGAAGAATTCTATCGCGCCTACCTGCTCGGCTTCATGTGCTGGCTGGGCGTTGCGCTCGGCTCCATGGCGATTCTCATGATCCGCCACCTTACCGGAGGCGGCTGGGGCACGGTTATCCGCCGCATCCTGGGCGCGGCCATGCGTACGCTGCCGCTGCTTGCCCTTCTCTTCATTCCCGTCATTCTCGGGATACGGCGGCTCTATATCTGGGCGCAGCCACTCGGCAACATCGAAGACAAGCATCTCCGCCAACACCTCGAACAGATCACGCAAACCTATCTGACGGTGAACGGCTTCGTCATTCGCGCCGTCCTCTACTTCGCCATCTGGAACCTGCTCTCTTTCTTGCTGTCGAAATGGTCGAAGGAGACGGACCGGCCCAACGCCCCGGACAACTCGGGACGGTTCAAGGCAGTCAGCGGCCCCGGACTCATCCTCTACGCGTTCACCATCTCTTTCGCCGCCATTGACTGGATCATGTCCCTCGATCCCAGTTGGATCTCCACCATCTTCGGCCTGATCATTCTCATCGGCGAAGTGCTCTCCGCCATGTGCTTTGCGGTCGTAGTCGAACGCATCCTCTTCAACTACAAGCCCATGTCGGAGATGCTGAAGCCTGACTTTGTCCATGACCACGGCAAGTGGATACTGACCTTCATCATGATGTGGGCGTACTTCTCATTCTCGCAGTGGCTCATCATCTGGGCAGGAAACCTGCCGGCGGAGATTACCTTTTACATCCGACGACTGAATGGCGGTTGGGGATCGATTGGGCTGATTCTGGCTTTGTTCCAATTCGTCGTTCCGTTCGCCATGTTGCTCTCGCGCCCATTTAAGCGCGACATTCGCCGGCTGGTGTGGCTCGCGGTCTGGCTGTTGCTGATGCGCTACCTCGATCTGTTTTGGATCATCGAGCCGAATTTTTCGAGGACTTTCGTTCTGACCCTGGCCGATGTAGTGGTGCCCATCGCCATCGGCGGTATCTGGCTTTGGTACTTCTTCCGCAACCTGGCTTCGCTGCCCCTTCTGCCAGCCTATGACCCGGATGCGCATGAAGTTCTGCAAGCCGGCACATGAATAAGAACGCACGATCAATGAAGGATGTCAACGAGAGATGGCCAAAGAGCGATGGGCAAAGAGAGAGATGAGCAACCAGAGATGAGCGACCAGAGATGAGCAACCAGAGATGAACCACGAGACCGGCAAACACGAGAACACAACCGGGCACGGCAGCTTCGAGCGCCAGGATCTGCCGGTGTCCGGTATCCTCTATTTTTTGTTGACCCTGGTGGTGGGAACGGTGCTGTGCATGTTCGGCCTTAGGGGCCTCTATGTATTTCTCGATCACCGCGAAAGAGCTTTGCAGCCTCCAGTGAATCCTCTGGTCACCAATCTTCCCGCAGACACAAGGCACATCTCCTCAGAATACCCGCGGAGCGCCTTCCCCAACCCCAAGCTGGAGGAAGACGAGCGCGGTCAACTGAACGGAAGCCGTCTGGAAGAAGACAAAACCCTGAATACCTACGGTTGGGCGGATGAAAAAGCCGGCACGGTGCGCATTCCCATTGAACGCGCCATGGATTTGCTCGTGCAACAAGGACTTCCCGTGCGTTCGCCAGAAGCAGCCAGCGACGCTCCTGCCGCCACGAAGGAAACAGATAATACGCGAACCGTCAAGAAGCAGGATGACAAGAAGTGAGCCTGAAGAAGAACAATTCGATTTCCGCCGCCTCCGTCTCGTTGGCCGTCACGCTGCTGGCAGCTTCCGCCTCGGCGCAGATGAACAATGGCGTCATGTCTCCTCCCGCGAACACGCGGCCTCCGCGGCTCGAGAACGTCGGCATCGAGCAGCACCTCGATGCGCAGGTGCCGCCCGATCTCACCTTCCGCGACGACACCGGCAAGACCGTGAAGCTGGGGGATTACTTCGGCCACAAGCCCCTGATCCTCAACCTGGTTTACTACAACTGCACCATGCTATGCGGCGAGGCTCTGGCCGGACTCTCCAGCGCCATGCGCCTGGTGAAGTTCGACGTGGGCAACGAATTCGACGTGGTCACCGTGAGCTTCGATCCGCGCGAGACTCCCGAGATGGCCGCCGCCAAGAAGATCGACTACGTCAAGCGCTACGGGCGCGCCAATGCTGCCGCGGGCTGGCATTTCCTCACCGGCCAGCCGAACTCGATTAACGCGCTCACCAAGGTTGTCGGCTTCCAGTATCAATACGATCCCAAGAGCAATCAGTACGCGCATGCCACCGCCATCATGGTGCTCACGCCGCAAGGCCGCATCTCGCGCTACTTCTACGGCGTGGATTTTCCGCCAAAGGATTTGCGCATGGGACTGGTGGAGGCTTCTCAGGGAAAGATCGGCAATGCCGTGGATCAGGTGCTGCTCTATTGCTATCACTATGATCCGGAGACCGGGAAGTATGGCGCCATGGTCTCGAACATTCTGCGGCTGGCGGCGGCCGCGACAATTCTCATCATGGGCATCTTTCTTTTCATCTTGTGGCGGCTGGATCGCTCGGTAACCCGGAAAAAAGCGGCGCGGACACGGTATGCTCAATAATTTTCCATTATGGCCGGAGCAGGCCTCCACCATGGCGGGCCACGTGGATGCTCTCTATATCTTTCTGCTCATCGTCACCGGGATGATGACCCTGCTCATCTTCACCTGCCTCATCTTTTTCGCCGCGCGATTCCGCCACCGCCCCGGCGTTCGCGCCGAGCAGATCGAAGGTTCCATCCCGCTGGAAATCACCTGGAGCGTCATCCCGTTCATCGTCTTTATGGTGATCTTCGTCTGGGGCGCCGCAGTCTATTTCAAAGAGCGCACTCCGCCCTCCGGCGCCGCCGAAGTTTATGTCGTGGCAAAACAATGGATGTGGAAGCTGGAGCACGCCGAAGGCCAGCGCGAGATCAACGAACTGCACGTCCCGGTCGGACGCGACGTCAAAATGATCATGACTTCGCAGGATGTGATTCATAGCTTCTTCGTGCCCGCTTTCCGCATGAAGCAGGACGTGCTGCCGGGCCGCTACACCGTGGCCTGGTTCCGCGCCACCAAGCCGGGCGTTTATCATTTGTTCTGCGCCGAATATTGCGGTACCCAGCACTCCGGCATGGTCGGCTCGGTCGTGGTCATGCAACCGGCTCAGTATGAAGCGTGGATGAACGGCGGTTCGACCGGTCCACTCTCGGCGACGGGCGAGAAACTTTTCGCCGAGCTCGGCTGCTCCACCTGCCACCGCGCTGACGCCCAGGGCCGCGGCCCCAATCTGCAGGGAGTTTTCGGCAAGCCCGTGCAACTCGAAGACGGCCGCACCGTCACCGCCGACGAGAACTATGTTCGCGAGTGCATCCTCGATCCGGGCGGGAAGCGCGTGAAAGGATTCCAGCCGATCATGCCTACATTTCAGGGATTGGTCAGCGAAGAACAATTGAATGCCCTGGTCGCCTATATCAAGTCGATTTCCGCGGACAACTCGGGCGCCGTGGGCAAGACCATTAAGGCCACCGCCGGCACGGCCGCCCCGTCCGTGCAGATCCAGTCCTCAACCCAGCCCAAAGCCCAAACCAATGCCCAACCCAATGGAAGTCAGGTGCAATGAGTATGCCGACCACGATCCCACAACCCGTTGAGCGCGAAAACTATTTGAACAAGGAGTACGGCGTCTGGTCCTGGCTGCTCACCACCGACCACAAACGCATCGCGCTGCTCTATCTCGTCTCCATCACGTTCTTCTTTTTTGTCGGGGGCTTCTTTGCGCTGCTCATGCGCCTCGAACTGCTCACGCCCGCGGGCGATCTGGTGCAGGCCGATACTTACAACAAGCTTTTCACCATGCACGGCATGATCATGGTGTTCTTCTTCCTGATTCCTTCCATTCCCGCCGTGCTGGGAAACTTCCTCGTGCCCTTGATGGTCGGAGCCAGGGATCTCGCTTTCCCCCGCATCAACCTGCTGAGCTGGTATCTCTACATCATCGGCGGCGTAATGATGATGCACTGCATGCTGACCGGCGGCGTGGATACCGGCTGGACGTTTTACGCACCTTTCAGCACCAACTTCACCAACACAAAAATCGTCGAAGCGGGACTGGCGATCTTCGTCGCGGGATTCTCTTCCATTCTCACCGGCCTGAACTTCGTGGTCACCATCCACCGCATGCGCGCGCCCGGCATGACGTGGTCTCGCCTGCCCCTGTTCATCTGGGCGCATTACGCCACCAGCATCATTCAGCTTCTGGGCACGCCGGTCATCGCCGTCACCATCGTGCTGGTCGCCGCCGAACGCGCTCTGCACCTCGGCATCTTCGATCCCAAACTCGGCGGCGATCCGGTCCTCTTCCAGCACCTGTTCTGGTTCTATTCGCATCCCGCCGTCTACATCATGATTCTTCCAGCGATGGGCGTCGTCACCGAGATCATCGCCTGCTTCTCCCGCAAGCGCATCTTTGGATATAGCTTTGTCGCCTTTTCGTCCATCGCCATCGCCGTCTTCGGTTTCCTCGTCTGGGCCCACCATATGTTCGTGGCCGGCATTTCCATTTACTCGGCTCTCGTGTTTTCCTTCTTGAGCTATGCGGTGGCGGTGCCCTCAGCCATCAAAGTCTTCAACTGGACGGCCACTCTGTATAAAGGCTCGATCCACTACGACGCGCCCATGCTCTACGCCTTCGGATTTCTTGGACTTTTCACCATGGGCGGCCTCACCGGACTATTTCTGGCCGCGCTGGGCATCAATGTCCACGTTACCGACACCTACTTCATCGTGGCTCACTTCCACTACATTATGGTCGGAGGAGCGGTCATGGGGTATCTCGGAGGAATGCATTTTTGGTGGCCTAAGATTTCCGGCCGTCTTTATCCTGAAGGCTGGGCCCGCCTGGCCGCGTTGATCGTTTTCATCGGCTTCAATCTCACATTCTTCCCGCAGTTCCTGCTCGGCTATATGGGCATGCCGCGGCGTTATTACGATTACAGCCACATGCCGGAGTTCCAAGTGCTCAATGTTCTATCGACTGCGGGTGCCACCGTCCTCGGCGTCGGATATCTGCTGCCCATGGTCTACTTCCTCTGGTCCATGCGCTACGGCAAGCCGGCATCCGACAATCCGTGGAATGCAGCCGGACTCGAGTGGAAGACCGCCTCGCCGCCGCCGACTTTTAACTTCGACGAAGAACCCGTCGTGACCTGGGAGGCCTACAACTACGAAGAGTTGGACGCGCCCCACAAGCGGGAGGTCCCCGTTGCCCGATAGCACGCTCGTCGGCCTTCACCACGAGGAGCAACACCACCCGGAACTCTTGCACCACTTCGCCGAGCCGCAGCAGCAGCGCGATGCCGCCAGCCTGGGAATGTGGGTCTTCCTCGCCACCGAAGTCATGTTTTTTGGCGGTCTGTTCTGCGCTTACCTGATTTATCGCCGCTGGTACTTCGGCGATTTCGGCGCCGCCAGCAAGACCCTCAACGCAACTCTCGGCGCCACCAACACCGCCGTACTCATTTGCAGCAGTTTGACCGTGGTCCTCGCCGTCTGGGCCGCGAAGACCGCCCGCCGCACGTTGCTGCTCGTCAGCCTCGGCATCACCCTCCTCCTCGGTCTCGCCTTTCTCGGCATCAAGGGAGTTGAGTACAAAGATAAATTCGTGGAGCATCACGTCCCCGGCGCTTCGTTCAGTTTCGACAAGGTGCCGCTCCCCGGGCATCCGGGTCAGTACGCCAACCCGCGCCATGCGCAGATATTCTTCTCTCTCTACTTCATCATGACGGGCCTGCACGCGTTGCACATGATCATCGGACTTGGCCTTTTTCTCTGGCTCCTAATTATGGCTTGGAAGGGACGATTTACTCCGGAGTACAACACTCCCGTCGAGATCGGCGGCCTCTACTGGCACTTCGTCGACATTATCTGGATTTACCTGTTTCCCTTGCTTTACCTGATCGACCGGCACCCGTAAGGCGTGTTATGTCCGAGGATCGTTATGTCTGAACATTCAAAATCGTCGCCGCTGAAAATGTATTTCGGCATCTGGATCACGCTGTTGCTGTGTACTTACATCACGTATAAAGCCGCCTTCGTAGAGCTCGGCCAGTACAATGCCGCCGTTGCCCTCGGCATTGCCACCCTTAAGGCAACTCTGGTCGCTCTTTTCTTTATGCATGTCTGGCATGCCAGCGAAAAGCTCACCAAACTTGTCGTGATCGTGGCATTGTTCTTCTTGCTCCTGCTGCTGGGACTCAGCATGTCCGACTACGCGACCCGGCTGTGGAGCTAGGCTTAATCCCGTTCTGTTTCCCGTCCAATCTGCGGTATACTCGCGCCGACCGTCTGCAACGCTCCATCGGTATGAGGTGAGCTATGGCATTCTGCAATTCTTGTGGTGCGAGTATGGTTCCCGGAACCAGGTTCTGTAGCAAGTGCGGCGCAGCGGTAGTCGCTTCGTCGCCCGCCCCGGCCGTCACGCCTCCGGTTGCGGGTGGCACTGCGCCTCCAGTGACCTCCACGTTTCCAGCGGCTTCCGCCCCGGCGCCAAATTCGGGCGGCGCTCTTAAGGCCATTCTGATCGTGGTGGGCGTGATCGTGCTCGTGGGAATTCTCGGCGTCACTTCAGTCGCGTTTTTCGCATGGCGGGTCGCCCATCGCACCCACGTTCGCCAGGAGGGGGACAATGTGAAAGTGGAAACTCCGTTCGGCACCGTCCAGACCACAACAGATCCGCAAGAGGCGGCTCGCACTCTGGGCGTGGATCTCTATCCCGGAGCACAAGCCTTGAAAGACGGCGCCGCTTCCGCAACTTTCGGAGGAGTTCATACGGCATCGCTAAACTTCGAGAGTGCCGATTCCGTGGACAAAGTCGCCAGCTTCTATAAGTCGCGATTTCCCAATGCGATGGTGGTGAGCTCCGAGGCGAACCGTTGCACGATTGTCTCGAACGATCATAAGAGCATGGTCACCATTAACATTGAAGCGGCTGGCGACAAGACGAAGATCCAGATCACAAATGTGACCCGTAGGTCTGACGCGCCGAATTCCTCCTCGAATTAACGACGCTCGCCGGATGCAAGACAGATTCCCAGAACTCGCCGAAGCCGCAAAATCAAAGTCCGCGCAGGTGGACGCGCCGGGGCTGGCCGCAGCTCTGCGCGCGCAATTTCGCGGCGGAGTTCGCGATGACGTTCGCGGTAACGTTCGGTTCGACCGCGGCACTCGCGCGCTCTACGCCACCGACGGCTCCAACTACCGCCAGGTCCCCATCGGCGTCGTGCTCCCTCGCGATGCCGACGATGTACTGGCGACGATTGCGCTCTGCCGCCAGTTCGGCGCGCCCCTGCTCTGCCGCGGAGGCGGCACATCTCTCGCCGGCCAGTGTTGCAACGTCGCCGTCATCCTCGACTTCTCCAAGTATATGGCGAGGATTCTTGAAATCGATCCTGCCCGCCGCATCGCCCGCGTGCAGCCCGGAGTGGTGCTCGACCATCTCCGCGCCGCTGCCGAAAAGCACCATCTCACTTTCGGCCCCGATCCCGCCACTCATGACCGCTGCACTCTCGGAGGCATGATCGGCAACAACTCCTGCGGCGTCCACTCGGTCATGGCCGGCAAGACCGACGACAACGTCGAGGAACTGGAAATCCTCACCTACGACGGCGTGCGCATGAAGGTCGGAGCCACGTCCAGCGCGGAACTCGATCGCATCCTCCAGCAAGGCGGCCGCCGCGGCGAGATCTACACCAAGCTGCGAACCATCGCCGCCGCCTACGGCGATCTCGTCCGCCAGCGTTTTCCCAACATTCCTCGCCGCGTCTCCGGCTACAACCTGAACTTTCTCCTGCCTGAGAACGGATTCCACGTGGCGCGCGCGCTCGTCGGTTCCGAAGGCACGTGTGTCACGGTTCTCGAAGCGACGTGCCGGCTGGTCGCGAGTCCGCCCGAACGCGTACTGCTGGTCGTCGCCTATCCCGACATTTATCAATGCGCCGACCATGTGCCCGAAATCATGGCCCATAAGCCGATCGGACTCGAAGGTTTCGACGATCTTCTCGTCGGCTACACGCGAGCGAAAGGGATCAACTCCGAAGGCCTCGCGCTCCTGCCCGAGGGCGGAGGCTGGCTGATGGTGGAGTTCGGCGCCTCGACCGCGCTGGAAGCCGAATCCCAGGCCCGCAGTCTAATGCAGACTCTCACCCGCAGCGCGCATCCGCCGAACCTGCGTCTCTACACCGACACGCGGCAGGCAAAGCGCGTGTGGGAAGTCCGCGAGTCGAGCCTCGGCGTCACTTCCCATGTGCCCGGTGAACCGATGAGTTGGGAAGGTTGGGAAGACTCGGCGGTCGCGCCGGAAAAACTCGGCGGCTACCTCCGCGATCTGCGCAAGATGATGGCCGCCTACGCGTACAAAGGCTCGCTCTATGGCCACTTCGGCCACGGCTGCGTACACACCCGCATTAACTTCGACCTGCAATCGAAAGACGGCATCTCCAAGTTCCGCAAGTTTATGGAAGAGGCTGCCGACCTCGTGGTCAGCTATGGCGGCTCCATCTCCGGCGAGCACGGCGACGGTCAAGCTCGCGCCGAGTTGCTCCCCAAAATGTTCGGCCCGGAATTGGTTCAGGCTTTCCGTGACTTCAAGTCGGCCTGGGATCCAGATTGGAAGATGAATCCCGGCAAGCTGGTCGAGCCTTACAAGCTCGACGAAAATCTCCGCCTCGGCGCCGCTTACTCTCCATGGGAACCCAAAACCAACTTCCAGTTCCTCGCCGACCACGGCAGCCTCGCCCAGGCAACTCTGCGCTGCGTGGGCGTGGGCAAGTGCCGCCGCGAAGAAGGCGGCCTGATGTGCCCCAGCTACCGCGCCACGCACGACGAAGAACACTCCACGCGCGGCCGCGCCCACCTGCTCTGGGAGATGACCCAGGGCCAAAGTCGAAGAGATGGGATCATCCGCGACGGCTGGCGCAGTGAAGAAGTGAAGCGGTCGCTCGATCTCTGCCTCGCTTGCAAGGGATGCAAAAGCGAATGCCCGGTCGGCGTCGACGTTGCCACCTACAAGGCCGAGTTTCTTTCCCATTATTACGAAGGACGCCTGCGGCCGCGCAGTGCCTATGCTTTCGGCAACATCGATCTGTGGGCGCACCTCGCATCGCACGCGCCCGGCGTTGCCAACCTGATCACGCAACTTCCGTTCCTGCGCGACGTCTCAAAGCTCGTCGCCGGAGTTCCCAAGCAGCGCGCCATCCCAGCCTTCGCTCCGGAGACTTTCAAAGCCTGGTTTGAACGCCGACGATCGGAACGCCTGGCGAGCCGTCGTAAGGATACGCTCGGGAAGGGCACGGCTTCAGCCGTGCCGTATAGCGCTGAAAACCTAAGGGCTTTAGCCCCTGAGGGAACGCCCGTTCTCCTCTGGCCCGACACTTTCAATAACTATTTCCAGCCCGCGACCGCGAAGGCCGCCGTCGATGTCCTCGAAGCCGCCGGCTTCCGGGTCCTCGTCCCAAGAGCTAATCTTTGCTGCGGCCGCCCGCTCTACGACTTCGGCATGCTCGACCGTGCCCGCGCGCTTCTGCTTCAGATTCTCGACGAACTCTCCCCCGAAATCGAAGCTGGCATTCCCATCGTCGGCCTCGAGCCTAGCTGCGTCGCCGTGTTTCGTGACGAACTCCTCAACCTCTTTCCCCACGACGAGCGGGCGCAAGCCTTGTCGCGCCAGACTTTCCTGCTCAGCGAATTCCTGGAGACCAGCGCAAAGAATTTCCCGCTGCCCCGGCTCGATTGCAAAGCGCTCCTCCACGGTCACTGCCATCACAAATCCCTCATGAAGATGACCGCCGAAGAGTCGGTCCTCGGACGCATGGGCGTCGACGTCCACAGCCCCGCTCCCGGTTGCTGCGGCATGGCCGGTTCCTTCGGCTTCGATCCCGATAAGTACGACCTGTCCATCGCCATCGGCGAGCTCGAACTCCTCCCCGCCGTCCGCCATGCTCCGCCCGACTGGCTGATCATCGCCGACGGCTTCAGTTGCCGCGAACAGATCGCTCACGGCTCGCCCCGCCATGCCCTTCACCTGGCTGAGGTCCTCCAGATGGCGCTGAACGCGACCGGCGCAGGCTCCAGCGCGCCCGAATCCCTCCCCTATCCAGAGTCCGCACGCGCCCGTCGCCGCGAGGCCGAAGTGTTCCAGTCCATGAAGCGCGCCGGCCTGGGGTTAGCTGCCCTGGCAGCAGGCGGGGCATTGTTGTGGGGATTGTCTCGAAGGAAGTAGTTAGAAGCGGTGCTGCCCCAACGCGACGGCTAGCAGTTCTACTCCCGTAGGAACAGCCGCACCCGATCGGAAGTCCACGTAGCGACGCCGCAACCGAAAAAATCTGTGTCTTCTGTCCAGATCGGACATCGAAGCGCGAGCGCACACGCCAGTATGGGCCAATCTTCCGGGTCCCGCCGCGCCAGCCGTTCTCGTGCTTCAACTTCGAACTCGCCGTACACATCGCTGCCAATCAGTTCCATCAAACGGCCCAAGGATCGCAAGAGGGTGAGCGCTTTCCCCGGATCGCCCCCGTGCTTGACCACAAGAGCAGCCAAGTGCTCTTCGGCCTCGGCGTAAGCGGAGTCGGGAACGAAGAACGACACGTCTCCGCCGTGGGTCTCGATCACCTCGCGCACGCGCTTCCCCAAGACAGCCCGCACGAGGATGTTGGCGTCAACTACCAGGGCTCTGCTTGGCATTGCGCTTTTTCTCACGGGCAGCCCGGCGAATCTGCCTGTACTCGTCCATCACTTCGTCTTCCGTCGTTCCCCACGACGCGATCATCTCATCCAGATCTTTCGCAGCGGCCCGCATGGCCTGCAATTCCGCCGCCCGGCTGCGCTTCTGCGCTGGAATGTAAAACCCGAGCGTTTCACCATGACGAGTAATCGCCAAGGGTTGATCGGATTCGAGATAGCCCGCTAGCTTCTCGCGGAATTCACGGATGCCAATTCTGACGGTGTCCATTATTGTGTACTCAATGTACACATGTTATCACTTTTCTCGCGAGATGTCCGCTATTTCTCGCCACCTCAATTAGCGCACAAACCCTTGTACATCATCAACTTATCGGTCGCCTGCCCATCCTCCCCATTTTCTGGGACAATAGTTATAGACGCGAGGCCACGTCGCAGTGACGCAATACCCGGCGGGTTGCAGTGCGCCCAGACGCCGTCGCGCTTCGCCTCTCGAAAGAAACCGAACGCCATGGAAACCGAAAAGAGCACGCTTCTTGTGCCGTCGCCGCAGCCAGCCGTCGGCAAAGTCCCCGCCGAGGCCCTGCCCGCCCTGGTTGCCGCCAAGCCCACGGACGTCCCCCTGTGCGGCTCCGTACTGGTGTTGATCCAGTTCGACGTGTGCGAAGAGATTCGCCTCGACCAGCTTCGCCAAATCCTCGGCGCGCGCACCGCCGATGCCAGCTTCAAACACATCGCCCCCGGATACGTTCGCTACCAGCGTCCTCCGGTCGAAGAGGCCCTCGAACCCTTTGTTCTTGAAAGCGGCGAGCGGCTGCAGGGCGACATCAAGTACTTCGATTACGGCGTGGTCAGCGTGGTCTTCGAGCTGCCCTTTTCCGGCGACTGGGACAAGCTGGTGCAACTTTCCAGCCGCTGGGTTTGGGATACCAACTTCGAGAGCCTGGCAACCCGCATCGTGAAGCAAAAACTGGAGCGCGCCGCTCCCGCGCTGGTCAAACCGTATAACGTCAAGCCCGATACCACCGAATGGTTGAAAGAAGATTATTTCATCTTCCATCTGCGCGAGATTGCCGGCTCACCCTCCGCTACGGATCTTCTCGCTTCCCAGGGCGACTGCATTTCCCAGGTCGTGCGCGGAGAGACCCAGCCGCTTTCCGAGGGCGAGCGCCAGGAAATTCTTCAATCGCGAATCTCCTATTACCCCAACGATCTGGCCGTGATCGGATGGAACGCCGCCTTCATCTACGACAATCCCGTCGGCGCCGAGACTGCCATCCAACTTCTGCAGTACGCCAACTCGCAGTTGCTCGAGTTCCGCCACTATGACGAACTGCTGACCAAACAGCTGGAAGGCGTCTACGACTTCCTCGATCGCGGAGGCCGCGGCCTCTGGTCGCGCTGGCGCACCGCCCGCGCCGCCTCGAAACTCCACACCGTCCTGCTCGATGTGAGCGAACTGACCGAGCGGGCCGACAACGCTATCAAGTTCCTGAGCGACATGTTCTCCGCGCGCCTCTACAAGCTCGCAGCCTTGAAAGTCGGAGTGCCCGACTACAAAGACCTGGTCCAGCAAAAGCTGCAAACCGCCGAAGAGCTCTACCGCTTCATGGTGGACGAATTCAACCAAAGCCGCGCCTTCGTCCTGGAATTAATGGTCGTAATCATTCTGATCATCGAGCTCATCTACTTCTTCCGCGGCAAACCGACCTAAGGCTCAAGACAGGACGCAATCAGTGCCCGCCAGTAGTGACTCGCCGAGGCCGGGCCGCCGTTCCGCCGAATGAGAGTTGCGAGGTTTAAACATGGCCGCCTCCCGGTCAAGGAACCCGGTGGTCGGCAGCCACGCCTTTACTTTGCCGGGGCGAAATCGAGCTTGGTATCGCCCTTCACGGTTACGGGGACGGTCGTGGCCTTGCCATTGTCCCATGCGGTCGCCTTGTATGTGCCGTCTGGGACATCCTTGATCGTGTAGTTGCCAGCCGCGTCCGTTTCGGCGAAATACGGAGAAGGACTCACCACAATCGTGCCAACCATCTCGGAATGTATGTTGCACAGCAACGGCACGTTCCCGGCATTTTCGTACTTGAAATTCAGGGTCTTGCCCTTGTTGAACGTGCCAACGTTGTGGCTCAGCTTCTTGTTGCCGGAAATACTCGGCCAGAAGACGTTGTGGGGGACGTTATCGTCGTTGCTGAACACGACCGTAGTGCCCTGCTGGATGACCAAAAGCGCGGGCATAAATTTCATCCCTTGCTGATTCATCGCGGCAGTCTGCGTTGGGGCTGGGAAAGCCTTGGCAGGCACAGTCTCAAGCACCACAGCCGATTGGCGTGTGGCTTTGACCGTTCCGCTCAGCGTGCCGGCGAAAGCATTGAGGCACGAGAGCAGCAGGACAACGAGCAATGCAGTGAATTTCATAAACACTCCTCTTTCAAAATGCCACCGCTAGTTGCGTGGTGGGTACAGCGACAAGTACAAATATGCATCCGCCGCCTCATCCGGGGTCAGGTACGTAAACACAGGCATGTGACCACGGGCTGGCATCGCGGGTGAGCCTTCAAGCACAGGCGTACCAACCGTGACTTTGGTGACGAATTCGTTAAGGCTCAGGCGTGTCGTAAGTCTGCTGAGTGGCGGAATCTGCCCCTCCGAAAGTTCTCGGGGGCTGGGGTTGGGGCCGACCGAAGCATGGCAGATGTGGCATGTGGATTTCACGATATGCTCGCCCACGCGTAAGGGTGGTTCGACGACGGGAACCTGCCGCTTCTCCGCGCCGGGGATACCTGCAAGCTGCCGT
This sequence comes from Acidobacteriaceae bacterium, assembly GCA_003131585.1. Taxonomy (GTDB): domain Bacteria; phylum Acidobacteriota; class Terriglobia; order Terriglobales; family Acidobacteriaceae; genus Sulfotelmatobacter. The sequence goes on along the minus strand of PKVW01000056.1, from coordinate 19,097 downwards.
AGGTATGCGAATAGCGAGCGAACTTCCGCATTTGTCAGGTAAGGATTGGGGGAAGGCATATCTGTGCCGCCTTTATGCAGGCGGTCGAGCAGCATGGCCTCGGCTTGCCCGGCGAGGGGCACGGCATCCTTCGAAGCCACGTCCATCCCCACCTTCTTCATGCGTTCGATGTACATCCTTGCGGAGGTCGCCCGCACAGGGTCGATGACAGAGTTGATTTCCGGAGGAGCGCCTGTGCCGAATGCGCCATGGCAGCCTTGGCACTTGAAGCGGTACAGGTCAGAGCCGTGCAGGGTGGTGCTTTGCCCGGTGAACTCGTTGGAAAGCTGCAACGCCGGGTGTGGCAGCGGCCATTCGCTGGGCATCGGAGCTGCGGGGCCGTAGACGCCGGACGACTTGCCCATGCTGGTTTCATCGAACGGGCGATGAAGGCGCTCCAGCCAGCTTTCGCCCTCCACGGGAGTCACAACCTGGGCGCACCCGGACAACGACAGCGCGAAAAGAAAAAGGACTACCGCGATAATCCTCATCCCATGTCTCATGCCGTTTCCTGCGTACCTATATGTGTAAGATCTAACTGATTATGTTGAAAGATGACGAGCGTTGGCTGCTCAATCTTGCTCATGCCCGCTGATTCGGGGGACTAGCTCCGGCGGCCGGGGCTGCCCCATTTCTCGCTTTCATGGCGAGAAAGGCTGCCCTGAGCGAGGATCGGTCCCCCCTTTTCCTGTAACACTTTCAAGGTGAGTTTCCGACGGTTGCGGACTTGAGAACCGGAAACTGCCAAGCGAGGCCTGAAAGACAAATGGATCATAACCAACTCCCGAGTCCACGGGCAAACTCGAACGAATCTGGACGCGTTTCGCGCGCGCCCAGAGCTTTGGGTTCACAGAGCGCGCACGATAAAAACAATCAGCAGAATTACGATAATTGTTCCCGCCAAACCGTAACCTAACATAGTCCCTCCTAAGTCCTAAGTGTGTAAGATCTAACTAATTGTGCTGAAAGATGAGAGTTTCCGCTGCTCAGTTCTGCTCACGATAACAGTAAAGCAAACAGCCGAGGAATGAGACCTTAAGACCCAACACCCGAGACTGGAAACTGGAAATCGAGGAAATGGCGTGCGAGGCCTGAAAGACAAACAAGTCCTAATCACCGGAGGCGCCAGCGGAATCGGCGCTGCCACCGCCGCGCGCTTCCTCGAAGAAGGCTCACGCGTTTGCATCCTCGACCGCGACGCCAAGGCCTGCGAAGCCATTCGTCAGCAACTGCCGGGAATCTCCGAGGCCATCGTCGCCGACGTCACCGACCTGATGCAGGTGGAAGCCGCGCTCGCCGAAGCCGTCCGTGCGATGGGCGGAGTCGATGTCCTCATCAACAACGCCGGCATCAGCATTCGCCACAATTTCCTCGACATCACGCCCGAAGAATGGGACCGCGTGATCGCCGTAAATCTCACCGGCGTCTTCTACGTGGCGCAGACCGCCGCGCGCCACATGATGGAACGTTTCTCGGTCGAGCGCGGCAGCGGAGTGATTCTGCAAACCGCTTCCACCAACGGGGTCATGGGCTATCCTTATTATGCCGACTACAACGCAAGTAAAGCGGGAGTGATCGAGTTGACCCGCTCCATGGCGCTCGAACTCGCGCCTAAAGTCCGCGTGTGCGCCGTCGCTCCCGGATATGTGCTCACACCCATGCAGCGCGCCGAATACAGCGACGCCATGCTCGACGAAGTGAACCGCAAGATTCCCCTCCGCCGCCATGCCCAGCCGGAAGAGATCGCCGCGCTGTTCGCATTCCTGGCCTCGGACGATGCAGCCTACGCCACCGGCCAAGTCTTCACCATGGACGGCGGCGAAACCGCAGGCGGTCTGGCGAGTCGCTAGAGGTTTTCTTAGCCCCGCGCGAATCTGGACGCAAGCCGCGCCAGACGCACAAGTCGATAGAGAGGGAACAGAGTCTTAGGCAGACGAATCGCCTCCCACTCGCCCGGACCAGGAGTGAAGGTCAGCCGCGCCAGGAAGCGCAAGCGATCCGCTCTGCGTTCGCGAAGCCGCAACATGAGCCGGAAGTACGATATCTGCTGTGCGTCGTACGAGACTCCAGCAGCCACGGCCGCGGCAATCTCGTCAGCCAAAGCCCGCGCACCGCGGTCCGCCTGAATCGCCGGTTCGATTGCCGCAGGAATCGGCGCCGCCAAAAGCTGATTCGCCAGCAGCAGCGTGATGCGCAGAATCCGCTCGATGCCAAATCCTCGGGCACGAGACTGAACCCAATCCCAATTCAAACTTTCCGCCTTTAATATCTGTTTGATGTCGCGCAGCCAGATCAGCTTTCCCCAAACATGTTTCGCGGCATGCACCGCTAGCACCAGCAGCAGATCTTCGGGAGCAGGCGTTTTCACGCGGCGGCCCGCAACCGTGACGCTCACCGCGCGTTCGAACAGTCCATCCATCTCGAAGTCGACGGCGTAGAAACGCGGCTGCAACGCCCACTGCAATTCGAGCAGGTTGCGTCCGGCGGGACTGTCGAACGTGCACTCGTAGCCCGAAGCGATGTAATCTTCCTCGGCTGCTTCAGGAATGGGCACACGCGCTGTGTAGCCCAAATCACGGACCGCATTCTTAATGCGTGTCACGTCCTGTCTTCGAACGAACAAGTCCATGTCACCGGACTGGCGCAGCGCCATGTCGCCGTAGTAGGCCTCCGACAGTACGACGCCTTTGTACGGAATCGCTTCGATGCCGAGCGCATCGAGACAATCCAGAATGCGGATCAGCTCGCGCGTAAGAAAGAGCGACTTGTGGACGTTCCTCTCGTAACGCTGGCGCAGCGTTGCCCGCGCAGCCGAAGGAACGTCGTCGCCCAAAGGTGAGAGGTTCCGATACAGCAGCGACGATGTGCCGTGCTGATCCGCGAGGCGAAGCACAGCCTCCCACTCGATTGGTTTTTGCAACAAAGACAGGATGCGGCCGAGATCGCCCTCGCTCGGATCCGCGGAACTGGCGGCCAGCAGAAGCTTCCACTCGGGCGCAGCTAAGGTGTTTGGCTCTGGACGGTCCACAGGTATGGCGGATCTTCGATTCCCCTGTCTTGGTTCACTAATCTGGTTCACTAATCTGGCTCACGGATCTGGTTCACGGATGTCGAGCCATCTTAACAGCGCAAGGCAGCGGTCTTCGAATGAGCGAAAGCGACGCTCCGCCCTGCCCTCGACGCAGCCGAAGGTTACTTCCGTCATCCTCATTAGATCTTTCTTAGGGATGCGACCAGCCCCGGTTCTGTCAAACTGTGTGTTGGGGACGGCGCGAGTCCCGGTGAAATAACGCAGAATGGAATAACGCAGAATGGAATAACGCAGAGTGGAATAACGCAGAATGGAAATACTCACACCCAGGACGACGAGGCGGCGCAGCACGCGATTGCGTGTGGAGATTCCCGTGACCGTGACCAGCATGGATCGGAAGCATCCGTTCTGTGCGGAATGTGCCGCCCTCGTAGTGAGCGCGCAGGGCTGCGGATTCCGCGCATCGCAAGCCTTGCCACTCGAAACTCCAGTGCTGATGAGCGATCTGCCGGGCGGCGGAAGCGCTTCTGCCCGCGTGGCGACTTGCCTGCCGCTGGGCAATGACGGGAAATATTTTCTTATCGGAGTGGCGCTGTACAACCACGGGAATGTGTGGGGGATTGCCGATCCGCCGGCGGATTGGAACTGCGCCCCCAATCCCAGTGCCAGCTCCACTGGCGGTGCGGGCACGGCCGCGGCCAAGAGCGGGAATGCCTGGCCCTACAACTTGTTCTCCGGCCAGGGCGAGGCCCATCCCGGCCGAAAATAGCCGCTCGAAAACAATACAATCAGCGAGATCGCTTTAAGCGAGCCGTCGCATTTTCCCTGGGCCAATCGCTGCGTTGCGTCCCGTGCTTTCGTAACCTCGTGCCGCCTGTGGCGGGGTGCATACTTTAGTCGCGATGTCGCAGACGCCAGAAGCGGTCGCGGTGGGTACTTCTTCGGCCGGATTGACCGCCGTCCAGCATCGAGGTCGCCCTTTTCGGGTCAAGTTCCGCGGATCTGTCCTGACGCTCATTCGGCTGCCTAACCGGCGCGAAGTGCGAGGTAAGCTGCATCAGCTTTCCACCTCCGGCGGCCTCATGCACCTGGAGAAGCCGCTCGACGAAAACCTCGAAGTTGAACTGATCTTCCACCTCGGGGAGACCATCATCCGCGAAAAGGCAGAGATCATGTTCGCCATGTGGGCTACCCAAGGCTGGCTCCAACCCTTCCACTTCGTCGATTTGCCCGAGGCCAGCAGAAACGCCTTGGAAACGAGTCTGCGGTCGTTCGTTCAGCGCCCGCAGGAACCGGCCTCGTAGTCACGACGAATGGTCACTGAGCGCGGCCGATCGCTGCAGGGCGCTTTCTTTACGAAAACAAACTTCAGATAACAAAGGCCGCGCGCATGGCGCCCTTTGCTGGAATGATCTCGCGCACGCCAAATGAATCTACGGCTTGAACGCAATCACCCCAAAGGTCCCAGCCAGGTTGTTGTCGGGGCCGGCGGTGAAGAACAGCTGGCTCTTTCCGCCATCGCTTGACGTTCCGCCGCCAAACTCAATTCCCCAAAGCTGGTCGATATGGATTGCTTTGCCGTTGGTGTCCTTGACTGTACCTACGAACTGGCCCGTAATCGCATTGAAAGCATTGATGGTCCCGCTCTTGTTGAGATTGTTGGAGATCAGCAGGGTATTGCTCAATGGCCCAAAAGTGTTCGGGGCCGCGGCGAAACCCCAGGGGTGGTTCAAGCGGCCGCCTTGCGTCAGGCGTTTCAGGAACGCGCCACTTTCGCTGAAGATGTCAATGTAGCCGCCCGGCGCGACAGACGAACTGGCAAACGCCACATAGACCAGGCCGTCAATGTCCTGGATGCCGAAAGGGGCGAAGCCCGCAGGAAGCGTCGTATCGGTGAACGAAGTTACCAGATTGAAGTTGCCGTCATACATGTCTACTTTGTTGTTCGCGTTGTCCGCGGCGAACAAAACATTTCCGGAAGCGTTGCTGGTGATCGCCAGGCCCGTATACACGGCGCCCGAACTCGAGTTGTTCACGGCGACGATCGCCTGATTGGGATTGGATTGAGGCGCCCACCCGCTGATGGTTCCGTCCAGCGTGGCAAACAGGAAAATCGATGCCCAACCCTGCACCTGGAACTCTTGCGATCCGTTGTACACAATTCCTGTGGGAGAGCCCGGTCCCTGGCCGCTCGCCGAAGGGATTACCACATTCAAGCCTTGCTTGATTCCGTTGCCATCGTAGAGTGTCGACCAGCCTGAGCCTTGATCGCTGACCCAGAATGGTCCGCCCGGCCCGTACGCTAGTCCCCACGCGTTTACCAGAAGAGGGTCCGTGTGTTTCGCGGCTCCTACCTGATTCGAAACCAAGTTCGTGAGTTGATATTGCGCCAGGGCCGCGTTGGAAACAAACATCAACGCAAAGCCGAGGCAAGCGGTGAAAGCGATCCGGCGACGTTGCATAAAATCTCCTTTCAGCGGGTCAGAGATGAATAGGTCAGAAACCCAAATTCCAAGCAGGTTAGAAGCGTAATAACTCTGACTGCTGTGAGTGGATGCTAGGATCGCGCGAGCTTTCGTTTGTCATCAGAATGTCATGAGTTTGTACAATTCCTGTTTGAAGAGTTTGACGGAATCCCGATTGTTTGCAAACAATGGTATAGGCTGGCTTTTGCGGCGGGCGATCAGGCGGATTCGGCAATGTTATCTCGCGATCTCGTTTTGTGGGAAGTCGACACGCAGGCGGACTTCATGCTGCCCGGCGGCAAGCTCTACGTGCCCGGCGCCGAACGATTGCTGCCCGATATTCGAAGGCTTGCGGACGCCGCCCGCCAGGACCGGGTCCTTCTGGTCTCGCATGGCTGCTACCACACGCAGGACGATCCCGAGTTCAGAACGTTTCCTCCTCACTGCATCAAAGGCACCCCAGGCTCCGCTTTTGTTCCTGAAGGGCTGACGGAGAAGGTTGTCATCGTAGCGAACGAGCCCACGGCAGCGCTGCCGCGCGATCTTTTTTCTGCACAATACCAGCAGATTCTCCTCGAAAAACAGACGCTCGACATCTTCGAGAGCCGGCATGCAGCGGAACTCGTAAAGCGATTAGGGGATGACGTTGGGTTCGTTGTCTTTGGCGTGGTGACGGAATACTGCGTTCGTTTCGCGGCGAAGGGATTGCTTGAGCGTGGCCGCCGCGTCTCGGTGGTTCGGGATGCGATCGAAACCTTGAAGGCCGAAGATGGCCAACGCGCCATGGCCGAACTGCAGGCTCTCGGAGCAAAAGTTATCGCCACAGACCAGGCGTTGGCACTACTCGGCGGCACGAAATAGGCGCTCAGCCCCGCGGTCGCTTAAGTTGTTGTAAAATCTATCCCGGCTAGATTGACACGGTAGAGGTCAGGAGTTCGAGTCTCCTCGTGGCTGCCATTTCTTTCAACTACTCCCCGACTTAAATCATGTCCGACTCAGGCATTCCGGAATCCCAAGCCACCGCCGAATCCGCCGCCGAACTCGGCGAGTCGTTCGGCGACATGCTTTCCCAGTACGAGAAGAGCCATTCGCGCAAAGCTGAAGATGGCGGCAAACAAATCGCAGGCACGGTGATTGTTGTCTCCGGCGAGTCGGTCTTCCTCGATATCGGCTTCAAGAGCGAAGGCATCCTGCCGCTGTCGCTCTTGCAGAGCGCCGGCGAAACTGTAAAGCCCGGCGATAGGCTGACGGTCTCGGTCAAGGGCCGCGATCCGGAGGGCTATTACCAGCTCACGCGCGCCAAAGTCGAGCGGCCAAAAGACTGGCCGGCACTGGCGAAGGCCTTCGCGGACAAGGCAACGATTGTGGGCACGGTGACGGGCGTGATCAAAGGCGGGCTCAGCGTGGACGTGGGAGTGCGGGCGTTCATGCCAGCCTCGCGCAGCGGAGCGCGCGATGCCGCCGAAATGGAGAAGTTAGTGGAGCAGGAGATTCTCTGCCGCATTATCAAACTCGATGTGACGGAGGAAGACGTGGTGGTGGACCGCCGCGCCGTAGCCGAAGAGGAAGAGCGCTCGGTGAAGGAGCGCCGGTATTCGGAGATGAAGGAAGGCGATACGGTGAGCGCTACGGTCCGCAGCCTCACCGATTACGGCGCTTTCGTGGATCTGGGAGGCGTGGATGCCTTGCTGCATGTGGGCGACATTGCCTGGAGCCGCGTGAACAATCCGGCGGACGTGCTTTCGGTGGGGCAGCAGATCGAAGCGAAGGTGCTCAAGATCGCGAACGATTCCGGCAAGCGGCGCATTTCCGTGGGCCTGAAGCAACTGCAGCCGCATCCCTGGGACGCGGTGGCCGGAAAATATCAGGCAGGCGAACGCGTGCGCGGCGCGGTTACGCGGGTGGCCGAGTTCGGGGCGTTTGTGGAACTGGAGCCGGGGATTGAAGGGCTGATCCACGTTTCGGAGATGTCGTGGGGGAAGAAGATGAGGAGCGCCAGCACCCTGGTGAAGCCGGGCGAGATTGTCGACGCCGTGATTCTGTCAGTAAATACTGGCGAGCGTCGCATCTCCCTCGGCCTGAAGCAGGCGCTGGGAGATCCCTGGGCCGAGGTGGCGCAGAAATTTGCCGCCGGTTCGGTGATCGAAGGGCCGGTCGTTAGCGTCACCACGTTCGGCGCGTTCGTGCAGCTTTCCGAAGGCGTTGAGGGCATGATTCACATCAGCGAGATGAGCGCCGAGAAGCGCATCAACCATCCGCAAGAAGTGCTGAAGGTAGGACAACTAGTCAAGGCCCAGGTGCTCGCGGTCGATACCGAGAAGCGGCAGTTGCGCCTGAGCATGAAGCAACTGGTTCCCAGCGGACTGGATGAATATATCGCCGAACACAAGGAAGGCGACGTGGTCACGGGCCGCATGATCGAGGTTTCCGACGGAGACGCGTGCGTGGAACTAGGCGAAGGCATCCAGGGCAAGTGCCGCATGGACGCGGCGAGTCCAGCGGCCGCAAAAGACGCGCGGGCCGAGCCGGATTCGTCATCCTCGGAACCCCACTCGAAGGCCGCCTCGAAGCCCGATTTGTCCTCGCTGGGTTCGATGTTGCAGGCGCGCTGGAAGGGTGGAACCACCGCCGGCGAGGCCAAGCCGGAAGCCATCCGCGCCGGACAGATTCGCAAGTTTCGGATCGCGAAGCTTGATCCGGCTGCGAAGAAGATCGAATTGGAGTTGGCCTAGCTCGAGGATGTCTGAGGACGTCTGCAAACGAAAGATAATCCAACGTGTCGTCCTAATCCATCTCGCGCACGCCGCCTTCCGCCGTCCGCATTCCCGCGCCCGCAGCAACCGCGGACTCCGCCTTCTTCTTCTGCCATTCTGTCTCGGCCAGTACGGCGATGGACTCCAGTTTCTTCTTCTTCAAGCCGGCGTTGATTCCCGGCAGTTCTTTCTGCGTCAGTTTCTGGAAGTCAACGACTACATCTTCCAATTCATGACCCAGCGAGTCGGTCCGCGCCGCCTGATAATCCGTGGGCTTGCCGTCGTAGCCCGTCACGGCGCCATAGAGTTGTCCCAGCAGTTCGCGGATGCGTTCTTCGCCGGTAATCATGCCGCCTTCCTTGGTGGCCACGATCTTCGAGCGAAGCGCGTCGCACTCCGCGGCAAGTTGCTGCAGTTGCTTGCGAAGAGGATCCTTCGCAGCCAGCTTCGCCGCCCGCATGTTGGCCGCGTCGCGCACTCCCTCGATCGCTTCCACTGTATAGGTCATGTGCTCCAGCAGCTTGTAGACCTTCATCGAGAGCTCGAATTGCGCCTTGCGCTCCTCCAGCGAATACTTGGCTCGCGGATCGATCACAACCTTCAATTGCTCGCTGTAAGTTTGGTCCCCTTTGGTCAGCTTTACCGTGTAGGTGCCCGGCAGCACCCGCGGTCCCTGCGCCGCTTCAAACAGCGCCGACGCCGCGGGAGCAACCGCCGGCGGCTTCACGCGCATTCCCCACCCTGCGCGGTTCAGTCCCCGATGCTTGCTCCCGGCCACTGTGTCCACCAGCTTGCCATCCTGGTCGAAAATCTCGAGCTTTAGATCGCCGAAGATGTGCCGGCCTTTTTGGTAGTAGGTGATCTGCGCGTCTTCCGGCCGATTCCGGCCGCGGAAAGTCTCGTCGCCTTCGGGCCAGCCACCCCCCACGTCAAAGTACTGGATCGCAGCCCGGCCCGGAATCAGCGTCGCCTCTTTGGTCATCAGATCCGGCGCCAGCGAGCGCAGCGGCGAGATATCGTCCACGATCCAGATGCCGCGCCCGTGCGTTGCCACCACCAGGTCGGATTCCCGCGCCTGCACAGCGATGTCGTCCACCGGCACCGCCGGAAAGTTCGTCCCTTTGTATTGCGCCCAGCGTTCTCCGCCATCCACCGAAATCCAGAGCCCGAACTCCGTGCCCAGGAAAAGCACATTACGGTTGACCGTGTCTTCCTTGATCACATGAGCAAACCCGCGTACGCCGCTCTCCTGCGCCGGAAGCGCCGTCCACGTCTGGCCGTAGTCCGTGGTCTTATAAACGTACGGCTTCATATCGCCGAACGTGTGCCGGTCGAATGTGGCGTATGCCGTGCCTTCGTCGAAGCGGCTGGCCTCGATGGTCGAGACCCACGAATTCTTCCCCAGGCCGCCGACGTTTCCCACCACGTTCGTCCAGGTCTTCGCCCCATCGCGGGTGATCTGCACATTCCCATCGTCGGTGCCGACCCAGATGACCTGACCGTTCTTCGGCGACTCGGATATCGAGTAGATCGTGGTGTGCATCTCCGCCGAAGAGTTGTCGACGGTCACGCCGCCCGACTCCTCCTGCTTCTGCTTTTCAGGATCATTCGTGGTCAGGTCGGGAGAAATGCGATCCCACGACTGGCCATGATCGCGCGAGCGAAACAGGAACTGCGCCCCGATATAAATTGTTCCCTTCTCTTTCTCATTGGGACTCATGTGAATCGGAGTGTTCCAGTTGAAGCGCAGCTTCTTCTCGCCATAATTCGGCCAAGGCTTGAGGCTGCGAGTCTCATGTGTATAGCGATTTACCCGCCCAATCTCGCCACCTTGCGCCTCGGCATAAAGATAGGCCGGGTCGGAAGTATCCTCGAACATCCAGAAGCCATCGCCGCCGAACATGTTTTCCCAGCGAGAGTTGCTGACGCCGCCCGGATACGACGAATCGGCCACCCATGAACTGTTGTCCTGCAAGCCGCCGTACACGCGATAGGGGTCCGCATTGTCCGTGCTCACATGATAAAACTGCGAAACCGGCAGGTTCATCTGGTGCTTCCAGCGATTCCCGCCGTCTTCGCTGCGCCACAAGCCGCCATCATCGCCGGCAATCACGACGTTCGGGTTCTTCGGATTGATCCACACGTCGTGGAAGTCGCCGTGCGCCCCGCCCGAAACCACGTTGAAGGTCTTTCCTCCATCGTTGCTGAGCAGAAGAATGAGATCGGGCTTGAAAATCTTATTTTCATCCTTCGGGTCGACGATCAGGTTGCCGAAATAGAAGGGACGCCACACCATGAAGTTGCTGGCATCCAGCCTGGTCCATGTTGCCCCGCCGTCGTCAGACCGGTAGAGTCCCCGCTTTTCCGCTTCGATGTTGGCGTACACCACTTGCGGCTTCGACGGCGCCACCTGCACCGCGACACGGCCCCATGGTTTTGCCGGCAGTCCCCTGGCATTGCCGTCGTTGACCTCGCTCCAGTGGGCGCCGCCGTCGGTGGACTTGAACAGCCCGCTGCCCGGGCCTCCCGAGCGGAACGTCCAGCCCTGCCGCCGGAAATCCCACATCGAGGCATACACGGTCTTCGGTTCCTGCTTGCTCCTCGCAATCATGGCGCAGCCGCTTGAACCATTCGCACCCGCCAGAACTTTCTTCCAGGTCTTGCCGCCGTCGGTTGTCTGGAAGACTCCGCGCTCGTCGTTGTCGTCCCACAGATGCCCCATGGCGCAGGCCAATACGTCGTTGCTGTCGCCGGGATTCACCAGGATCTTGGCGATGTGTTCGCTGTCTTTCAAGCCAACGTTGGTCCAGTTCTCGCCGCCATCGGTCGATTTGTACACGCCGTCGCCCACCGACACGCTGTTTCGCGTCCAACCTTCGCCGGTGCCCACCCAGACGATCTTCGAATTCGACGGATCAATCGCCACCGCGCCAATCGACTGCACGTCTTCCCGGTCGAACACCGGCTTGTACGTGGTGCCGCCGTTCACCGACTTCCACACTCCGCCGCTCGCCGCGCCCACGAACACGGTGATGCGGCCGTCCTCCTCCACCGCATCCACCGCGGCAATACGCCCGCTCATGGTGGCCGAGCCGATGTTTCGCGCCGGCAGACCTGAAACCGTTGCCGCGTCGAAGCGGTAGGCCGCTTGTGCTCGGGCCTGCAAAGGTGCGCACAGCCAGGCTCCGGCGAACAACACAATCATTCCCCAAGAATTGCGAGCGGATGCTTTCATGTTTACGAGTCCTTTTCCACGCAAATGATTTTCGTTGTCGTCTTCATTTTCATCTCAGCGAATCAGTGAACCCAATCAGTGAACCCAATCAGTGAACCCCGACCAACCCGGACTTCTTTTCCTCACTCCTCAGCGACGCCGGCAGAGCAAAGTCAGAATCTTGAAAAGCTACATTCACTTCAATCTTTTCAAGCGTGATTACTTGGGCGCCAGGATTGCCCCTGGAGCCTTCGGAGATCGAGAAAGGATACATGACTCCATCCACCGGCTTGTACGATCCCAAGTCAACCACTCGGTCTCTCACTGAGCCCCGAATAAACTGCTGAATCTCTTTTCGGATTTCAAGATAGGTGTCAGGATCGAGATAGTAATAAACGATGTCCCTGTTTTTCAGCGTGACCTTGAGACGCAGAGCGTCATCGCCATCGACCAAGTCATGCCCTAAATACTCGATGGTGTTGCCTTTTTGGGCGTAATCGACGAGGGGACCATCAAAATCGGCGGCTAGAAGCAAGTCGCGCAAGTCATCCTCGCCCATCAACTCCGGATCTTTGCGTCCGCGAAAAGGCTGAGTCTGCCAGCCCACGGAACCATCGTATGCCTGGACCGCGGTCATCCCTTGCAGAGTGAGGTTGTTGCGGACTAAATCTGGGCGCATGTTCATTTGTTTGAAGCTCGCGACGGAGACTCGGCGTCTGCCGCTGCTCTTGATTTTGCCCGTCGTAAGCCGGGTCCTAGCAGCCTTGATCTTTTCCAGACCGCCTTTAGCCTGGATGTTCTTGTTGACCAGTTCCTCCGCAGTTTGAGCGCACGCAAACACACTGAGGCACGAGGTCACAACCAGAACCATCGCCGTGTGACGCATGGGAACTCCTGTTCCAGAGCGAATTAGTGAACCCCGACCAGCCCGGACTTCTTTTCCTCAGTCTTCAGCGACGCCGGCAGCATAAAGTCCGCCGGATCGATCGTCACATTCACTTCCATTTTCAGCACCGTGCTCGTCTGTGCATCGGGATTGTTCTTCGGTCCGCTCGAAATCGAGAACGGAAACATCACGCCCGCTACCGGCTTGTAGGAACCAAGGCCCACCACGCGATCCCGCTGCGAGCCCCGGATAAACTGCTGGATCTCCCTGCGGATTTCGATAAAGGTATCCGGATCGAGGTAGTCATAGATGATGTCGCCGTTCTTCAGCGTCACCTTCAGCCGCAGCGCGTCGTCTCCATCGACCACGTCATGCCCCAGATACTCCACCGTGCTGCCTTTCTCTTTGTAGTCCACCAGAGGCCCGTCAAAGTCGCCATCCAGCAGCAGGTCGCGCAAGTCGTCCTCGCCCATCAGTTCCGGATCCTTTTTCCCGCCAAAGGGCTGGATCTGCCAGCCGGTCGAGCCGTCATAAGCCTGCACGGCCGTCATGCCCTGGAGCGAGAACGTCTGCCGGATCAAGTTGGGCCGCGCGTTCTCCTGCCCCACGGAAGCGGTGAAGCCTCCGCCGCCCTCGAACTTGCCCGTCATGCGGATGTTCTTGATGGCCTTCATCTTCTCCATCCCGCCCCTGGCCTGGATGTTCTTGGCAATCAGTTCGTCCGCGGTTTGAGAGTAGGAAAATACACCGAAGCAGCAGACAGCAAGCAGCACAATCACGACGTGACGCATCGAGCAAACTCCTGTTGGCGAGGGACTGAAAGAACCCGGAAAACGGGAACCAGTACTGTACCCGTTAGTAGACGTATCTTTCAAGTCCCGGTGAGCGAGGAAACGGGGTAGGAACGTGGAGAATCGGATTCCAGCCGCCGGCAAGAAAGAAGCCGCTCCTGAGAGCGGCTTGAGGGCTGAACCACCCGATTCGCATCGGGGCACGCCTTCAGGCGCGGCGTGAAGGCCGTGGAGGATTAAGCCGCGCCTTCAGCCGCAGAGATCGTTCCCGCCGGGCCTAGCAGGCTGCGGAAAAACTCGCAAATCGCTGAAGTACCGTGGAAGAGCGGCNNCTTCAGCGCCGCGTAAAGCCTCTAAAATCAGCGCGGGCTTCAGCCCCAGTGGTCGCATTTTGCGTCCACGCCGAGTTTTTCCGCAGCTAGTGGGTAAACGAAAAATTCAGCCCGGTGGTAAGGATCAGATCGTTTTTCTTAGCGCTTACCGGCGGGTTCGAGACATAGATGTCGGTAAACTGATTCTGCCACCCCAGCCACTTGCTGATTTTCGTTACCGTACCCAAGTCGAAGGTTCCTCGATATTGGCCGGTATTCGACATGTCCGGAAAGAAATACAATCTTTCGGTGATCACGTTGCTCTTCCCGGCCTTATGCATCAATTCCTCTCCCAGAGTGAGCGCGAGGAATCTGTGAGTCACTCCATAAGAGACGAAAGTCGGGGGAACCGTGACCGGTGTGACTTGCGGCCCGTTCGAATAAGTTTCATGGGTATAGTTGAGACCGGCCAGAAAATCAAATACGGTGCTGTCCGACTTGATGGCGTGAAAGCCAAGTCCTCCGCCATACACGCCGCGCAGATCGAGATCTTGCAGCGCATTGCTCATGAAGTCAGCGCCCACGAATCCGAACAATCGCGGGTTCACGTCGTGATCGTACCGGAGCCCTCCCGTGACCAGGTTCGCCACCGTGCTGGGAGTGGCCAGCTCATTCTTGGTGTCGATCGAGCTCAGGTAAATCGTGGTCTTGTCATTCAAGGTGGGATGGACGGCATTGACAGCCAATGCCAGATTGCTGGTTTCGCTATTGCCGCGGGCCAGCGAGAAGCCCACATTGACCCCGCCGTTCCAGCCATGCGACAAGCCAGGATGCAAAGTTTTATCGTAGGCGGCTTGCTCGGCGTCGTTACGGATGAGCACAACGTTCCCGCTCGGCACTTCCACCGTGGCGCCAGCCCTGGTCGCGACTTCGATTTTCCCGTCACGAGTGGTCACCGGACCGACAACAGTCTTCTTGTCCGAGGTGGTGACGTGCAATTCTTTATCGCTGGTAATCTGCGTGATCGCCGCAAACTGCACAGTGACGTCGCCCGCGAACTCCGTATGCAGCACCAGAGTCTTGCCGTCGGACTTCACGATCGTACCGCTCAGGTGGTCACCGTTCTTCAATGTGATCTGATCGGCGAAAACTCGCGAGGCTAGTCCCAAAAACACTATGAGAGCGACAAACTCGATCTTACGCAACACGATCTACCTCCAGATTCTAGAGTCAGTTTCATAACACAATCGCTATATATATAAAGAGACCACGGGACGAATTGGAACGGGACGAAAAACGGCAACAAAGCGGCGGTTAAATCAAAGAAGGTTACTGCCCGCGAAGGAAACTCGCTCAGCCTTTGGTTTCCTTGGATTCGGTGATCTTGCTCTGCTCGGTCGGCGCCGGAGGATTATCCTTCATGCCTTCTTTCAGGGCACGAATCCCCTCCCCCAGGCCTTTGCCGAGTTCAGGCAATTTCTTGGGACCGAAAACCAGCAGGGCAATCGCAAAAATGATGATCAGGTGCGTCGGTTGAAACAGACCCTCAAACATCGGAACCTCCCAAACACGACACTACTACTTCTTTATACGGTACCGGACGGGTAGGGGGAAGTCAAACCAGGCCCGGTCCCCCAGCCCATTACTTCCGTGACCTTACTTCCGGCTACGTGGGCGGGCTAATGTGGGCTGGGCGGTTCCGAAACCGCCGTGAACCGCGCAACAAGTTAGAGCAACCCATACAGCAACCCATACAGCAACCCATACAGCAACCCATACAGCAACCATAGAGCGACCCAGCAAGCCAGATCGTCGCCGGAGAGTCGAGTGAAGCGCAAGGGCCTGTCAGTTTTCCTGTTTCTTCTTGGGGCGGCTCTGGCTGCCCATTCGGCCGAAAGCCAGCCGGTGAATTCCGCCCAATTGATGGCTTGGCTGACGGCCGGTGTGCCCAGCAGTCGCCTCGTCCGCATCATTCAGGAGCGTGGCATCGCCAGCGTCCCCGGCAAGGAACAGATTCGTCAACTTGAATCCGCCGGCGCCAATGCCAATCTGGTCCGGACTCTTTCTAAGACCTGCTTGAAGCCATCCGCTGCTGCCAACTCCCCGACC
Source organism: Acidobacteriaceae bacterium (assembly GCA_003131585.1). Taxonomy (GTDB): domain Bacteria; phylum Acidobacteriota; class Terriglobia; order Terriglobales; family Acidobacteriaceae; genus Sulfotelmatobacter. The sequence continues at coordinate 3,498 of PKVW01000056.1, read as the reverse complement.
TCCGAGATTACGATCTCCGAGATTACGACCTCCGAGATTCCCTCCGCTCTGCTCCAGGCCGCTGCCGCTGCCCGTGGTCAGCGCTTCCACGAAGCCGATCTCGCTCTGCGCCAAGCCTTGAGTTCCGATGCCCAAAATGCCGCGTTGCACTTCGCCCTGGGCGCGATGCTCCGCCAGCAGGGGCGCTGGGACGAAGCCATCGACGAGATCACGCGATCCGCGCAGCTTATGCCGGATTTTCCCGAGAACCACAGCACTCTAGCCTACATTTTTTATCAAATGAATGACCCTTCGGACTCCATCGCCGAAGCGCGCACCGCGCTCAGCATGGACCCGCAGAACGCCGAGTCTTATCAGTTCCTCGGTCTCGGTCTGTTCTCCGACGGGCAATACGGCGCTGCGGTTCATGCTTTCGTCGATTCGCTCGCCCGCGATGCCCAGAACCCGGATACCTACTACGACTTGGGCATCGCTCTGCACGCCGATGGAAACCTGCCCGCCGCCATCGCCGCCTATCGCCAGACTATTCATCTGGCCCCGGGCTTCTGGCAAGCCCACTCCAACCTGGCGCTGATTTTGCACGAACAAAGCAAGCTCGACGATGCCATTGCCGAGTATCGCGAAGCCAAACGGCTCGCCCCCCAGGAAGCTTCCGTTCGCAACAACCTGGGCAACACCTATTGCGATAAGGGTGACTTCGACGCCGCCATGCTCGAGCTGCGCGAGCTTTACCACCAGCATCCCGAGTGGGAGCAGGGGCACAGTTGCCTGGCCCGCGCCTACATGGCGAAGAAGGACTACGGCAGCGCAGTCGGCGAGTTGCATCTGGCGGTTCGCCAAAATCCCACCAGTTCCGCCGAACACCGCGTCCTCGGAGAAGCCCTGTTGCTGGATGACAAGCTGGAGGAAGGCGTGCGCGAGTTGCGTCTCGCCGTCGCCCTCAATCCCGACTCCGACGCCGCCCACCGCGTTCTCGGCACGGCGCTGTTCCAGCAGCAACAACTGCCGGCGTCGGAAAAAGAGTTCCGAGAGGCGCTTCGCCTGAATGCTTCCCCCGACAACCACTACTCCCTTGCGGCCTGCCTGATGAGCATGAACCGCTATGCGGAAGCTTTGTCCGAACTGGAGACGGCCGCGCGGCTCGATCCCGAGCGCCAGCTCTATCGCGCCCGCCGCGACGAACTCATGAAACTGATGCTGATGAAGGAAACCAACTCGCGGTAAATGAGCACCGCAGGGACAGTACCACGCAGTGTACTCCCGTTATTTTCGACCGGGCTGCGGGACTGCTTACACTAGAACGCGGGGCGCGCAGTCTGGTGCCACAGGCTCAGGCGAAACGCTCAAGCTACGCGCGCCACGCATTTGGGGGAGATTGATCATGGACTTGACGCAATCCACACAGGCCGCCGCCGCCAAACCGGCCCGATCCATCCTGCCGGAAAGCGACGTCCGGAATGACGTCCGGAGCGACGTCCGTAATGACGTCCGCAATGATATTCGGAACGATCATCGCAACGCGGTCCGCCACGATGCTGAGGCCCCGCACAAGTCCTCAGGCTTCGGCATGCCTTGCGCCCACTGTCGTCTCTACTATGCCGCCAATCTCGACACGTGCCCTGGTTGCAACAGCAAAGAGCGCGTTTCTCCCAGAGTTGTCCCCGGTATTCCGAAAGCGCAGGCCGCTGTCGAGCCCTTGCCCGACACCGCCGTCGTCGAGCAGGAGAGAGAGGCTTTCCTGAAAGAGTTCAAGTCCCAGCTTTTCGCGGCGCATGCGGAAGTCGCCAGTGCGCCTGCCGTTTGCACTCTGGGAGAGCATCACGTTCAAGGCGCCGAGGCGGCCTCGATCTGCAAGCCGTGTTACGAACGCCTGCAGGAACGCGTCGATGTCTGCGAAGGCGCCCTGCATATCGATCTGAAAGAAGCGGCGCAGATTGTCTACGACGCCGTGTGGGCCGATTCCTCCGACCCCAGCAAGACCTATACCAACGCGGCCAGCGCGCTGCTCACCGAATTGCGCAAGCGCTCCGGAATCTCCAGCCTGCTCGGCCCGTTCCACCCGCTGGGCAATTAAGGCTGAGTACCGAGTACCCGAGAACTGGCCACTGATTCAGTTTGCCCGCAAGATTCGGATAGTCCGCTCATCCGCCTTCGCCGTACGCTGTTCCTACCATGACTCTCACTGACATGACTTTCACTGACCTGACTTTCCCTATAATGACGACGAGTGCCATACTCGCAGAGGAAGCAGCTAGCCCCGTGCATTTGGCGAACTCCAACACGACAAAACTAAGCGACGACCGGCCAGCCGGCGCCCAGCCCAGCGACGACCAGCCCAGCGACGACCAGCGTTGGAAGGCCGTCCTGGCGCGCGATGCCGGCCACGATGGAGAGTTCGTGTTCGCTGTCTCGAGCACGGGCATCTACTGCCGGCCATCGTGTCCGGCGCGCCGTCCGCGGCCCGAGAATGTTACGTTCTTCTCGCGTCCCGAGCAGGCGGAGAAAGCCGGCTTTCGCGCCTGCCTGCGTTGCCGGCCCAAGTCGCTCGGCGGTAATTTGCAATCCGACTCGGCGAAAGAGATCTGCCGCTACATCGAACAGCATCTCGATGAGCCGATCACACTCGAGCGCCTGGGCAAAGCCTTTGGGCAAAGCCCGTTTCATTTGCAACGGCGCTTCAAGGCGGCGCTGGGGATCACGCCGCGCGAGTACGCCGATTCGTGCCGCCTGCGCCTGCTCAAGCGCAACCTGCAGGCCGGAGACAACGTGACTCGCGCCATGTATGACGCGGGTTACGGCTCCAGCAGCCGCCTCTACGAGAAGACCGCGTCGCAACTCGGCATGACCCCGGACAAGTATCGCCGCGGCGCAATCGCCGCCACGATCCGTTACGCCTGCGCCGATTCGCCGCTGGGACGCATGCTGATCGCGGCCACCGACCGCGGCGTTTGCGCCATCCAGTTCGCGCGTGCCGATGGCGAGTTGATCGAAGGCCTGAAACGCGAATTTCCTTTTGCCGTGCGCAAGCCCGACGAAGGTGGATTGCAACCCTGGGTCGCAGCCTTGCTCGAGAAGATGGCGGGCCGGGAATTGAATGCCGCGCTGCCTTTGGATATCCGCGCTACGGCATTTCAGCGGCGCGTGTGGACTTACTTGCAGTCGATCCCCTTCGGCGCGACTCGGTCCTATAGTCAGGTGGCGAAAGCGATTGGCCAGCCGAGCGCCAGCCGCGCCGTGGCGCGTGCCTGCGCGACGAATCCGGTCGCGGTGGCGATTCCGTGCCATCGCGTGGTTCGCGAAGATGGCAACATCAGCGGCTATCGCTGGGGCGTAGAGCGCAAGAAGACGCTGCTGGAGATGGAGCAGCGGGGGCTGTAAAGGATTCAACTCAGTAACCGGCTTCGCGCCCGTGGCGGACGGCCAGTATCACAACCTGCTTCCCGTCGTAGTGATAGAGGGCGACGTAGGCTCCGTGTCCGAATTCAATCACCCACTCGC
>PKVW01000070.1:34391-38280 GCA_003131585.1 Acidobacteriaceae bacterium | reverse complement strand
CCGGCGAGACGCCGGCGCTACGGGGTGTGAAGGGCATGCCAGACTTTCTACTGGAGATCGGGTGCGAAGAAATTCCTGCGCGGATGATTGGCGCGGCGTCGCAGGAGCTGCGCGAGCGCGTCGGCGCGCTGCTGAGCCGGGAACGGCTTGCTGCGGGCGAGATCGCTAATTTCGACACCTCGCGGCGGCTGGCTGTGATGGTTGCGAGCATCCCGGCGGCGCAGGCGGATATTACGGAGCAGGTGACCGGGCCTTCCGTCAACATCGCATATAAAGATGGTCAGCCTACGCCTGCGGCGCACGCGTTTGCCAAGAAGGCTGGAGTAGACGTCTCGCAACTGGAGAAGATCACAACAGCGAAGGGCGAATATCTGGCCGCGAAGGTCACCAACAAGGGCCGGAGTGCAGCTGAAATTCTTGCGGAGCATCTGCCCAAGGAAATTTCTTCGATCTACTGGCCAAAGAATATGTACTGGCGCAAGGCCAGTGAGCGGTTTGTGCGTCCTGTGCGGTGGCTGGTGGCAATGCTCGACGGGGAGACGATTCCGCTGGAGTTTGACGGCATCCGAGCAGGCAAGACTTCGCGCGGGCACAGGATATTGTCTCCTGGCGGCGTGACGATTCCGCGGGCTGGGTCCGCCTATGTCGATGCGCTGCGCACGGCAAAGGTTCTGGGACGTTCCGAGCGTGAGCAGCAGATTCGCAAGGCGCTGGACGCGGCTACACGCACGATTCCCGGGGCGCGGTGGCGGGAAGACAAGTCTCTGCTCGAAACCGTGGTGAACCTGACGGAATTTCCTTCGGCGATTCTGGGCGGGTTCGATCCGCAATTTCTGGCGCTGCCGGAAGAAGTGCTGGTCACGGTAATGCGTGACCATCAGAAATATTTTGCGGTGGAAGATGCGGGCGGCAAGCTGCTGCCGCATTTTCTGGCGGTGCTGAATACCGATGGCGATGGCGAGGGGTTGATTCGGCACGGTAACGAGCGGGTGCTGCGGGCCCGGTTTAGCGACGCGCGGTTTTTCTGGGAGACGGATCAGAAACGGCCGCTGCTGGAGCGGCTGGAACTGCTGCGGCACGTTACTTTCCAAAAGGATCTGGGCAGCTACTACGAGAAAACGCGGCGGGTGCAGCGTTTGTGCAGTTGGCTGAGTGAGATCGTCAAGCAGAGCGGTATGGCCGTACGTCCGGGCGTAGTACATAAAGCGGCGTGTCTGGCCAAGACCGACCTGACCACGGAACTGGTGAAGGAGTTTACGGAACTGCAGGGCATTGTCGGCGGCCTGTATGCGCGGGCGCAGGAGCTTGATCCGAGCTTGCCCGAGGAGACGCGGTTTGCCATCGCAAATGCGATTTACGATCACTACAAGCCCGAGTCCACCGAAGATCAGGTTCCGCGGTCGATCGAGGGTGCTGTGCTCTCCATTGGCGACAAGGCGGATACGATTGCGGGCATGTTTGCGCTGGGACTAGTTCCAAGCGGGTCGAAGGATCCATTTGCGCTGCGGCGGCAGGCGAACGCGATTGTAAAGGTGATTGCGGAAAAGAAGCTGCCGTTCCGGCTGAGTGACATACTGCGGGACGCGCGTACTGGGTACAGGGGATCGGAAGCCGAGAAAAAGTTTGTGGACGATGCAAAGTTCGACGAGGCTGTACGAACGTTTTTCCGCGAGCGTCTTGAGTTTTATCTGAAGGATGTGCGCGGATATGCGTATGACGTAGTGAAGTCCGTGCTGGCTGTCGACGCGGAGGATGTGGTGGATGCGCTGGCGAGGGCCGAGGCGGTGAAGCAGGTTTTGCACGTGCCCGAGTTCCTGGCAATTAGCGCGGCCTGCAAACGCATGCGGAACATTCTCAAGCAAGCCGAGGACAAGGGCATCCAGGCGGCGCGGCAATTCGAGTACTTGCCCGATTCGGCGCCTGAAGAAAAGAATCTAGCCGCTTACATTGAGACCTACGGGCAGAGAATCGAATCGCATCGGAAGAAAACAGAGTACGGCGACGCACTGGTGCTGCTTGCGACCGCGCGCGAGCGCGTAGATGCGTTCTTCGACAAAGTGATGGTCATGGTGGAGGATGAGAAGCTGCGGGCGAACCGGCTGGCTCTGCTGCGGACGTTGTTGAAGGAGTTTTCCACGATCGCGGATTTTTCCGAGATCGTGACCGAAGGCAAGGGATGAGCACCCGAAGTTCCTCAACCCGCCTTCGCCGCGCGAAGCGGGCTTCGCTCGGGGTCAACCGAGTTTAGATGTGCGGATTGCCGGCGGGACGCCGGCGCTACCAGAATCGAACGACAAAGGACTCTTCATGGCGACAACTACTCTTCCCGAAGCTGCGGTGCAGGAAAGCAAGAAAGCCACAACCAAGTACGTTTACTTTTTCGGCGGCGGCAAGGCTGACGGCCACGGCAAGATGAAAGACGACCTGGGCGGAAAGGGCGCGGGCCTGGCCGAGATGACCAATGCCGGGCTCCCCGTGCCTCCGGGATTCACCATCCAGACCGAGGCCTGCCGTGACTATATGCGGCAGGGCAATGTATCGAAAGAGGTGGAACGGCAGATGGAGGAAGCGCTGGCCAGGCTGGAAGCGCTGCAGGGGCAGAAACTGGGAGCGGGCGAGAACCCGTTGCTGGTGAGCGTTCGCTCGGGCGCGAAGTTTTCCATGCCTGGGATGATGGATACGATTCTGAACCTTGGGTTGAACGACAAGAGCATGGGGTCGCTGGCCAAGCGCAGCCAGAATCCGCGTTTTGCGGCGGATTCGTACCGGCGGCTCATCCAGATGTTTGGCAACGTTGTGCTGGAGATTCCGAAGGCTGCGTTTGACGACGTCTTCGACGCGAAGAAGAAGCGGAAGAAGGCCAAACTCGACACCGATCTTGACGCCAAGGCGCTGCAGGAAGTGATTGAGGAGTACAAGAAGGTCGTGAAGAAGCATGCCAAGCGCGACTTTCCGCAGGATCCGCACGAGCAATTGGTGATGGCGCGGGATGCGGTATTCCGCTCGTGGCAGAACGATCGCGCCAAAACCTACCGTCGCATCAACAACATCGACGACATGCTTGGCACCGCGGTCAACGTGCAAGCCATGGTGTTCGGCAATATGGGCGAGACCTCGGCNNTGATGAACGCGCAGGGTGAAGATGTGGTCTCCGGCGTGCGCACTCCGGTACCGATCCTCGAACTGAAGAGGATCATGCCCGATGTGTACAACCAGTTGCGCGACATCACCACGCGCCTGGAGAAGCNNTGCAGACCCGCAACGGCAAGCGTACCGGTCTTGCGGCTGTACGGGCGGCGATCGAGATGGTTGAAGAAGGGTTGATCAGCAAAGAAGATGCGATCTTCCGCCTCGACCCCAACCAGGTCGTGGATTTCTTTGTATCGCGGTTGGATGAAAAAGACGTTAGACCCGAAGACGTGCTGACCACGACGGGTTTGGCCGCGTCCCCGGGAGCCGTCGTGGGGCAAATCGTTTTTACCGCTGACGATGCCGTTGAAAAGGCCGGACACGGTGCGGAAAAGAATCCGGTGATCTTAGTTCGCAGCGAAACCACTCCAGAAGACATACACGGCATGGAGGTTGCGATTGGCATTCTGACTTCTCAGGGCGGGATCACCAGTCACGCGGCTGTGGTCACTCGGGGCATGGGCAAAAGCTGCGTTGCGGGCGCTGGTGAGATCGGAGTCGACGAAAGAGCGCGCGAGATGCGGGCGCGAGGACAAGTGTTCAAGGAGGGAGACTGGATCACGCTTGACGGCACGACCGGCCGTGTCTTAAGGGGCAAGAGGAAGCTGCTGCCGCCCGACCCGGAGAATCTGGCGAAACTCGAGAAGTTCATGAGCTGGGCGGAGCCGTTCCGGAAGATCGGAGTGCGCGCCAACGCGGA
>PKVW01000070.1:342-34323 GCA_003131585.1 Acidobacteriaceae bacterium | reverse complement strand
TGACGATCCGCCTGCTCGACCCCCCGCTGCACGAGTTCTTGCCCAAGCGCGAGAAGCTCATGGTCGATATCGCCAGCCTGGCCAGTGCCAGAACGAAGCAAAAGAAAGCTCTAGCGGAGGAATACCGCGAGTACGGCGCGAGGGGGTCTGGCGATCTGAAGAGAATTCTCTCCGGGCTGCTGGCTCGTGTGGAAGAGTTGCATGAGTTCAATCCGATGCTGGGGCATCGCGGATGCCGGCTGGGGATCACCTATCCGGAGATTACCGAGATGCAGGCGCGAGCCATTTTTGAAGCGGCCGTAGCCGTGGACAAGGAAGGCGTCAAGACCCATGCGGAGGTGATGATCCCGCTGATCGCAACGGTGAAAGAGATGGCGAACCAGGGGGCGATTGTCCGGCGCGTGGCGGAAGAAGTGTTCAAGGAAAAAGGGAGGCACGTGCACTACCTGGTGGGCACGATGATTGAACTGCCTCGCGCCTGCCTGGTCGCGGACGAGATTGCCAAGGAAGCGGAGTTNNCGCGCGATGACGTGAACAAGGTTCTGCCGACGTATCTGGCGGAAGGAATTCTGAAGCAGGATCCGTTTGCCGCGATCGACCGGGACGGTGTGGGCGAGCTGGTGCGGATCGGGATCGAACGCGGCCGCAAGACGCGTCCCAAGCTGGAGGTGGGGATCTGCGGCGAGCACGGCGGCGAACCGTCGTCAGTGGAGTTCTGCCATCAGGTGGGAATGGACTATGTGTCTTGCTCCCCGTTCCGCGTGCTGACGGCACGGCTGGCAGGGGCGCAAGCTGGGGCGTCGGACACGCTGAAAGTCGAGGGCGGAAGAACGAAATAGAATCTGACCCCAGAGGGCACAGAGGTTCACAGGAGCTAGATCGACACACATCTCAAGACTCCGCGTTCCCGGTGGTCTCTGTGGTTTTACTGCACTTTCTGCAGGCGGGCGATTAGTTTCTGCGCCAGGCTTTCCTCCGACTCCGACCAGAGCAGCCGCGCGCTGGTGCCACTGTTCTTCTCCACGTTCATCGAGAATTCGACCAGCTTGGCGACGTTGTCGCGAATCCTGGCGCGAGTCTGGTCGCTGAGGGAAGTTTCGGACTGGAGAAAGTAGGAATCCAGACCGAAGTCCACTTGGATGTGTCCCGTCTGCTGGTAAGCGCCCTCGTCGAATTCTTCTCCCTGGACGATGAATTTCACGGTTGCGGGCTCGAGCACCCAGTTCCCGTTCGACTCATCCGGCGTCCACAGATCCCAGTGAGCTTCGAAGACGTAAGCGTAGTCGTCGTGGACCAGTTCGGCGGCGATCAGCGTGGCCTGCCCGGGATCGATTCCGGAGGGAAAGCGGCGCTCCAGCACGGTGGCCTCATTCCAGGAAACGGGATGCAGAGCAAAGTAGGTGATCCCCGGACGCTGCGCCGAGAAAGGAAACTGCTGCAACACGGCAAAGGCATGCGGCAACATTTCCGGGCCGGAGAAATCGGGAAACCAAAGACTGAGATAAAATGGATCGGACACAATCGCCTCGAATGGTTGTGGGCCGCGCGTCAGCGTGCCGTCCCTGTAATTCTAAATTGTCTTGGGATCGTGGGAAAAGGGAGTAGTTCCGCGTTTTGACAGGGCTGTGAAGGGCTTGTTACGATCAACTGGTGCCTCGAGCACCCCACCTTATACCCGTCCCCGTCGTCTAGCCTGGCCTAGGACNNCAAATCCCGTCGGGGACGCCAACCTTGCTTTCTAAGTTGTCTGGGAAAGGCTCGCGGCAGAGAGCGGCGCCGCCCGCGATGCCAGCATCGGCGCCATAGCGGGCTGTCACAAGCGGAATTTCCTGGCAACGCGAATTCACACACCAACTGGGCAAGCGATTCCGTATTTCACCAAAGAACGGCTGCAGCATGCACGCGGCGCCCCCGCCGACGATTATTACGTCGGGCTCGATCAAGTCCACGATATTTCCCAGCCACACGGTTAGGAATACGGCGGTTTCCTGTAAAACTTCTTTAGCGAGCAAATCACCTGACACATAAGCTCGGCCCACTATCTCAGCGGTGATCCGGTCAAGATGGCCTTCGGCCTGTTCCAGGATGGTAGAGCGACGGCCTGCGGCGATTGTTTCGGAGGCTCGCCGAGCCATCGTNNGGCCCCGATGCCAGAGCTTCGATGCAACCCAGCTTGCCGCATCCGCAGCGCGGGCCGCGGTAGTCGATGCTCATGTGACCGCCCTCAGCCGCGGCGCCGGTGCGGCCGTGATAAATGCGGCCATCGAACACAATCCCGGTTCCAATCCCAGTGCCGATCGTGGCGCAGAAAACGTTTCGATAACCTCGGCCGGCGCCCCACAATGATTCCGCCAGCGCAGCGGCATTGCCGTCATTGTCGATGCGAACGGGCAAGCGATAAGCTTTCGATATTTCGGCGGCCAGCGGGAAATTGCGCCAGCCCGGAAGATTGGGAGGGTTAATCACAATCCCCGTCCGCGGATCGAGCGGCCCTGGAGCGCAGATGCCAATGCCGGAGATTAACCCCTGCAACTCAGGGTTAAGATTGGTTGCCGTGCGGACCGAGTCAATCGCGGAGGTCACGGCAGCCAACCCGGCGACTGCATCCGCTGCCACCATCGGTGTCCGCGTCTGGTGGGTGATTTCGCCGGTGGAGTCGACCAGGCCAGCGGCTACTTTTGTGCCGCCAACGTCCACGCCGACGAAGTATGCGTCTGAGAGTGGCATCATGCACTTCGCGTAGCATTCGCTATTTTCGGTTCGGGACCATCTTGGCGACACCTAGAATATACAGGACTAAACTTGAGTTGTATGATTCGACAATCGCTATGCCGTGTCATTCGACAACTTCCGAAGACCACGACCTGATACAGATCGTGGATTCCGCGTTAGCCGATGCCACGCGCCGCAGCGGCAAGTGGCTGGTCTGTCGCCCCGGATGTACGCAGTGCTGCATCGGAGTGTTCCCCATCAATCAGCTCGACGCCCGGCGATTGCGGCGAGGACTTGCCGGTCTTGCAGTGCGTGCTCCGCAGCGTGCTGATCGCGTACGCGAACGCGCGCGCGAGGCGGTTGCCCGCCTGTCGCGAGACTTTCCGGGCGATCCCGTGAGCGGTGTGTTGGACGAAGGAGACGACGCGGCCGAACGATTTTCTGACTTCGCGAACGATGAGCCTTGCCCCGCGCTCGATCCTGAAACAGGGAACTGTGAACTCTACGAATCACGCCCCATGACCTGTCGCGTGTTTGGACCGCCTGTCCGCTCCGAAGACGGCTTGGGTGTTTGCGAGCTCTGCTACCAGGGTGCTTCGGGCGAGGAGATTGCCGCCTGCGAGATGAAGCCTGATCCGGACGACTTCGAATCCGCCTTGCTGAAAAAATTCGAAGACAGCACGGGAACTCGCGGAAACACGATCATCGCTTTTTGTCTGGCATCCTGAGCGGGCGTCCTGCGGCGATCGAGTGGGAGTTCAGCTCTTCTTTGTTTCCAGCTCGGCCCAGCGTGCGTAGAGCGTATCCACCTTTTCCTGGGCTTCTTCCATCTCGGTATGGGCAGTCACGAGGCGCGGACCATCGCTGACAATCTCCGGATCTTCAAGCTGGGCGCGTTTGGCCTGCAAGATCTCCTCGGCGTCGGCGACGCGCCGCTCAATCGTGTCATATTCGCGCAATTCCAAATACGACAACTTCTTTTTCCCCGACGACTGCCGAGTGCTCTCCGCAGGGACTATAGCGCGCGCCGCGGAGCACGCACCACTCCTCGCCGTCTGCTTGCGCTCTTCCTGCCAAGACTCCCACTGCGAGTAATCGGCGAAAAGTCCTGCGCTCCCCTCCCCATCGAGCCCAAGGACCACGGTCGATACGCGGTCCAGCATGTAGCGGTCATGCGTAACCAGGACGAGTGAGCCGCGAAACTCCAACAGGCTTTCCTCCAGTATGTCCAGCGTCGGAATGTCCAGATCGTTGGTGGGCTCGTCGAGCAGGAGAACGTCGGCGGGTTGCAGCATAAGTTGAGCGATCAGGACTCGCGCCCGCTCGCCGCCAGAGAGGCGCCCCACCGGTTGATTCAGTTGCTCGCCCGCAAATAAGAACTTTGCCGCCCATGCGGCCACGTGGATCATGCGGTCTTGATAGACTACCGAATCGCCTTCTGGAGCCAGCGCGCGACGCAGAGTTACATCGGGATCCAGTTCGCGACTCTGGTCGAAATATACAATGCGTAACCAGTCGGCACGGCGAATCTCTCCGCTTGCCGGGACTGACTCACCGCGCAATAGTCGCAGCAAACTCGTCTTCCCGCTGCCGTTCGGCCCCACCAACCCCACCTTCATTCCGGCGCTGATCATGCAATTGAGCCCCGAAAACAGGGTACGATCCCCAATCTCGCAAGAGACGTCTTCCAGCTCGATCAGCCGCTTGGTCTTTCGATCGGAGGCGGAAAATTCGATTTGCGCAGTTCCGCTCCGGCTTCTTGCGTTCAGGTCCGCGAGTTCGCCCATTAACTCGCCCGCCTTGTCGATACGCGCTTTAGACTTTCTGGTCCGCGCTTTGGCCCCACGGCGGAGCCACTCGATCTCCCTATGGACCAAATTTTCCAGCGCTTCCTGGCGCTTCGATTGCGCGTGCAGGAATTCCTCTTTCTTCTCCAGGAACCGGCTGTAGCTCCCGGACACCCGCAGCAACCCGTCCGGATAAGTCCGGTTCAGTTCCGCCATTTCGGTGGCGACGTTCTCCAGAAAGTAGCGATCGTGACTGACCACCACGCAGGCGAAAGCGGCCGCCTCCAACAAGGCCTCCAGCCATACGATTCCCGCCAGGTCCAAATGATTCGTAGGTTCATCCAGCAGCAGGATATCCGGCCCTTGAACCAGCGCTTCAACGATCGCAAGTCGTTTCTGCCAGCCACCCGATAAAGCGGACGCCTCCGCTTCCAGGTTTTCGAAGCCCGCCCGGCCAAGAGTCTCGGCGAAGCGAGTACCCCGCTCCGAATCTGGCACTCCGGCGCGCTCCATTGCGCTCTGGGCCACGGACCGGACGGTCGCTCCAAGCTCGAATTTCGAGTCCTGCTCCACATAGCTGAGGCGGATTCGTTTTCGGACCGCTATTTCGCCGCTGTCGGGACTCACGTCGCCTGCCAGAATCCGCAGCAGCGTGGACTTACCGGAGCCGTTCGGACCGATCAGCCCGATGCGATCACCCTCCGAAACGGTAAAGCAGATGTTTTGGAAGAGCGGATTGGCTCCGAAGGCCTTCGAAATTTCCTGCGCATTGATGATGGGCGGCAACGGACTCGAGCTCTCCCTGATACTCAGATTGAGGTTATCAGGAAACCCAGATTGCGGATCGGGCCGGAACCGCGGACAACATCGAGACTGCGAAAGCGGGCTTTCTGCGGCTGGAGACCTTTGAAGAGTTACGATGGATTCTGCGCGAGTTTGGCAGCGATCCAATTGGCTTGCGCGTGGTTGGCTATGCTTCCGGGTTTAGAGTCGCCAAACCCGAAGGAGAGCGGGCTCAACCCATGAAACCAAACGGCGGAGTTGGTTGCGAGGGCCTGCAATCATCCGAATTTGCTGGTCTTGCCCTTCAGTTTGGAGCTAATGCGCTGGGCGGCCTAACGCTTGAGATGGAGTGGTCTTCCTTCGGGTGACAATTGCTATTCCCGAAACATCATTCCATGTGAGGGTCTCGCAGTGGGCTCACCCCCGCGAGAACGTCGCGGGACACCAGCTGAATCTGACTCTGAAGCGCCGAGCGAACCTTGGGATCTTCCGGCGCGTACCTGAGTGCTTCGGAATATGCGCGCACACACGCCTCGCGAGAGCCGCGCTTTAGGTAGAGATTCCCGAGCTCAATGTGGACGAAGTACGCCGTTGGGTCGAGTTCCACGGAGCGACGAAATGCTTTTTCCGCCCCAGCGTCATCCGGTTTCTTGCCATAAATCTCATTGATTCCGCGCCAGTAGAGATCTGAGGCCGCCTCGCCCGGCAGGTTAAAAGCGCCATGGAAGATGAATAGGTTTCCAAATCGCTTTATAGGCTTGGCTTGCCGCAGGGCGGCAGTATCCCAATAACTACTTTGAATAAAGTCGCTTGGCGCGGCAAAGATGGTTCCCGACCTTTCCGGGAGTTCGATTAGCGCAGCGTCGCGTTTCTCGTCGCTACCAAAACAGTCGATGCCTCTTGCAGCCTTTTCTTCGTCCCAAATCCAATAGAGACAGACAGGCCGGCCGTTTGGCTCCAACTCCCGGCTGTAGTATTCCGCGAGTTCTTTCGACCTCTGCCCGAGGTTCACACCTTCATCGCTGAAAGATTTATAAGCGTTCGCGGTGCCGCCCACGAACTCATTGAAATATTCCCAGGGTCGCATCTGCGGCAGCGCTGACGCTGCCGCGCCAACGAAAGCGAGTGCCATGAGAATCTTAAGATGCCAAGTTTCGGAGGATAGCGCCATCTCAAAGCCGACACCCGCGAAAACGGCAAGCAGAACAACCGCAGGCAAAGCGTGCCGGATTCCTGCGTACGTGGCTCCGGCCGAAAGAACAAGTAGAAAAGAGACCGTGACGGCAAGCACAACTCCACAAGGCAGGGTCCAATCCGCCGGAATGCGGCGAGTTAAAAAGAGAAACAGCCCGAGCAGCATCAGTACGATCAGACCGATCGGCACTTTCACGGCAATCATTGCCGGGAAAAAGTATCTTGGCCCTTTGAAGTGGTATAGCGTGCCGAAGAACATCTGAGGATCCTCCCGGCCCTCCATTCCCGCATGGACGGTGTCTGCGAAACCCCAGAGGTAGCTGCGAGGCACTATGTGAGTCGCGGCCATCGTGGCTAGCACAACTCGATAGCGGGGCGAAGCCACGTCGTTGAGTTTTTCTACCAAAGGGCGGTTGAACGACTCCTGTCCAGAGGGAGATTCGGAATAGCGGAACAAGTAAGAAGCCCACAGGACGACCATTGCTCCGCCGAGGACCGTGCAAAGTTTCGCAACTTTGAGCCAGCGCGAGCCCTTTGGCGACGCCAACGGCTGCATGGTGACAAGCACAGCACCAATGAGAGTTATGAAAACCACCACCACGGGTGCAGAATGTTTCGCGGTCAGAGCAAGTCCTAGAAATGCGGAGCAAGCGGTAAGGTCGGCCCATCTCCACTCGCGAAAAGCTTTCGCGGCGAGGACAACAGCTGTTGTCGAGAGAAGCGCCACCGGCAGATCAGTCATGACGACGGGCAGGTGCGCCGCGATCGTCGGGTCGACAGCGAGGAAGAGAAGAGTACCAAGAGAAACACCCGCGTTAAAAACACGCTCCAGCGCGAATGCCAGAGCGAGCAACAGGAGGCCGTTCAACCCGTACATTGCCGCTCTTGCGCGCCGCTGGACAGAGTCGGGGTCGTTCTGTCGAAAAACAGCGAGGTTCGCAAAGCCCCGTTCTCCCGGCTTATCGTTGAATTGGCGGAGCGGATCCAGCCGAAATCCGGTCGCCTGAATGACTGCGCCCACCCAAACTTTTACAAGAGGCGGGTGCTCGGGATTGATTCTGAAATCGTGGTACTTCACGTAAGAGACGCCAGCGGCGATGTGATAGGCCTCATCAATGGTAAAGCCGTCGAGGCGGGTTGCCAGGGCCGAACGCAGGATTACCAGCGCTACCAGGAGAAGTGCAAGCCATATAAAAACATTGTGCTTCACGGTGAACAGATTCGCCCGGGTTCCCGGCACTGGCGTAGCAAGTGGTATTTCGGATCTATGATTCGCCATTTCGGCACCGGAACGTTCTACGAGGTTCGTTAAGTAAGTGTTTAAAATTATTGGCCGACTGGAGAATGCTCGCGCGATGCAGGCGAGCCAATCGGATTCAGTAATCTGTCATCTTATCCCATCCAGTTTGGATCGACGGGCGAAGCCCAGAAAGAGTACACAATTCGGATGGTTGCGGGCTACTGGGAAGTTGCTGAAAGGAAATAAAGTTTGGTTGCGGGGGGTGGATTTNNGGATTTGAACCACCGACCTTTGGGTTATGAGTTCAAAGGGAAACTGATAACAAACAACTTACAAGCGCACGGATGACACCTAAGCACCTGTAAGTTGCTGCAAGAAACGCACTCTAGTCCCTCGTTTAGTCCCTAGTCCTTCGGTAGTCCAATGCTCGATCTCTAGCGATTATCATGGATTGTGAAAATGGCGCGGAACTCTGTTTTCGCACCCTAAGAACCACATGGGAACCACGGATCGTCGATGATTGAAATCGATTTCTCTAATCCGCGAAGGATGCCGCAGCAATCGCGCGGAGTTTAGACAGGCTGATGGCGCGCTGTCCATTTTTCTGCATAGCACCGGCCGCGTCCCAAGCGGGTTGACCGGCCCCGTCGTAAACGATCTCAGCCTCTTCCGACGATACGACCCGGAGCACAACGAGGCGAACGCAACATGCGTACATTGCGATGCTTTTCCCAGCGGTTAGCTTTATCTGAACGTCCCCATTTGCGTCGAACGCGTCGTGTCCTGGCTTGGACATCGGGTAGAGAGTCAGGCTCAAAGCTTCTGCAGCAATCACTTCTCCGATGGAGCCGACCAAGTGGCCGTCGGGCGTAAACTTTCTGCCCGGATAAAGGGCCTCAAGCTCAGCGGCAGCCTTATAAATCCGGGCGACGGGCTCAGGCAAAGGAACGCGCCTTGTCATGCCCAAACATTATCATCAGGTCTGGCAGATTTGCCGAACTGCTTCTGCGCTGCAGCAATTTGCTCAGGCTGTCTTAAGCGAAAGCGCGACGCCTTCCTCCCATTGCTGGAGCATGCGATTGCCTATCTGCATGAATTCCGTGTGCGCTTTAATGTAGGCTTGCAGATCCTTTGAGGTGTCCGCAATTGCAGCTTCTATGCGTTCGAGTATCTGCCGGACGCGGGCAGGGGTGCCTCCCATCCGCGTCTCGCCCAGTCGCTGCAATTCCTTCGCGCTCGCCCATTTCGTCGTACCGTTAAGGGTCAGCGCCATGCTGTCCTTCGGCAGATAGGCGGAGGTGGTCACAAGATCATAGACTGGGGCGAGTCTCGCTTCGCCCTGAACATCGTCGTAAACAATCCCGAAGTTCTTGAGATGCGCGTCGCCATTGCGAAGTGCACAATTCATGGCAATCAGGGCGAACAGCTTTTCCATGTCCTCGCCCACATGCGTCGAGTTTGCAAACTGTCCGAATCGCTTCATGACCGAGGTCTCGTAGCTGCCGCGATATTTCTCGTCGGTCCTGCGGCCGTTCAGCACGCAGAAATCCTCAACTCCGCGATAGGTCCCGTCCAGGCGCAGGTCGAAACGGTCAATGACCAGCGCCATTCCGTCCTCGGCCAGGCGGTAGGGGGGCACGTCGAGTCCGTATTTGCGCGCCACAGTGAGGCA
Organism: Acidobacteriaceae bacterium; assembly: GCA_003131585.1. Classification (GTDB taxonomy): domain Bacteria; phylum Acidobacteriota; class Terriglobia; order Terriglobales; family Acidobacteriaceae; genus Sulfotelmatobacter. The sequence goes on along the minus strand of PKVW01000070.1, from coordinate 24,935 downwards.
AAAATACTCATTGGCCGCCAGTTGCGGATATTCATTGGCCTCCCACATCTTCACGATATGGGTCGCGCCTTTGTAGCTTTGTGATAGGCGGTGTCCCGTATGCTCCATCTCGGCGAAAGCCTTTTCGTCGCGCACGAGGATTTTGGGCTGCACGCCGCTGATTCCGGAATAGGTAGCAAATTTCTCCAGCAGATAGCGAAAGAGGTCGCCGCCGCGCCTGCGTTCGAGAATTTCGTCCACCGACTGGAATGGCACGTCCTGGTACAGATGTTCCTTGTCGCCGGTGTAGCGGATACGTCCGATCTGCGAGCGGCCGACAATGGACAGCAGGTCGAATTCGTCGAAGGTGCCGGTGGCTTTCGCAAACTCAAGACGGAGCCGCTCCCGCAGTGCGCCTTCGGGCAGGTTCATCTCGAAAATCGGAAGTAGGCCGAAGGGCACGCTCCACGACTCAAGCCTCAACGGCATCGTCACCGAGACCGCGCGCGTGGGCGGATCGCCGGGGAGGTAGACAAACGTGGTGCCGCGCTCGCCTTGACGATCGAGTAGCCCCGCCTCAGCGGCGTCGGTCCAGACCTTGATCATCCCGTCCTTCTTCCATGAGTTCTTCCAGCGTCGGCCGGCCCGCGCTTGCTTCCTGAAGCTTCAGCTCCATCCCCAGCGCCGTGAGAATATTGGTGATCTTGGAATATCCCAGTTCGCCCAGCCGTCCGTTCTCCAGGGCGTCGAGCGTGGAGAGTCCTACCCTGGCTTTTCTTGCAACCGTGGGCTGCGTCAGGCCGAGTGCTTTGCGCTTGGCGGAAATCTGCTCGCCGAGTGAGGATAGGGGCAACATGCACCTAATATATAAGGCTATGTCGATGATTGCAAGTAAATAACCTAGTATACTAGGCGATAGATACGATACTTGGAGCGACGACCGATAGCCCTGATCGCGCTCGTCATTCTTCTTCCTCCATCAAGTCTCTATTCGAATTCTTCCGCCATCACGTCTTTACCCGAGCGGACCACATTGATAGCAGCGGCGTTGAGAGAGTTCTTGATATGCACTCCGTAATATTTCTCAATCATTCCGACACTCGTACGACAGTTCTTAGCGATCTGATAGATGTTGGCTCCCTCCATCAGCCGCATGCTGATATACGTGTGCCGTAGGCTGTACGCCGTACGTGGTCGGCCGTCTCTGTCGAACCGAAGATCCTCCTCCTCGGTAATGGTCTTGAAGAGTTCGCTCTGCCATTTGGGAAAAATGAGGTCGGTCGGTTCGGGCGTGCGCCACTCCTCCCCCCGGACATCAGAATTGTCGGACACTTCGATGGGGGCACGCACGCCCTCAACGCGCCTCGGACGGAGCCTGCTTCTGAGTCGCTCAAACGGACTCACTGCACCGGGCATACTCTTGCAATATCCGAATCCCCGTTTTCCGCGCACTTCAATCTCAAGAATCGTCTCGCCCGAAGGCTCGTCGCCAACGATCTCGACATCGCGGAACTCAAGGCGCCGTGCCTCATCGGGCCGTAGCCCCGTATTGCCCGCGAAGAGCACAAAATCATGCAGTTGCTCCGCTTCCCATTTGAACCCCTTTTTCTTCGGTTCAAGTGCACGTTTTCGAGTCGCTTCACAGAGTTTCTCGTATTCTTCTGGCGAAAACCATGCCCGGTAGGAGATTTTCGATGATCGCCGGTACGGCTCAGTCGATGCTGACCTCCTCATCAAGTAGCAGTTTCACATGCGGATGCCTGTCTCCGAGCCACGCCGTGAATCTGTTGTCCTCCTCGTTCATTGGCCGCCGCGTGTAATATTCGTGGTTTCCCGTCACATAGAGGACTGGTTTCTCCCACTTCCGCAGAATCTGGTCGAGCGGCTCATAATCCCTGAGCGTGATGATATCGCCTGCCAGGATCATGACATCTCCGTTCACTGCCGGGGGCAACAGCCAGCCCGAGCCAAATTCAAGATGCAGTTCGCTATAAGTAATGATTCTCATGCTCGTAAGAGAAGCTTGTTTGAACCTGTCTTTCTGAAGTGCCAGATCTCCTCCGACAGCGGTTGTTTGCACTGTCTCGATGTGTAAGCGCACCGTTGCCATCAACAGCGGTTCGACTCGCCGCGGAGCCCGGTTCGTGGAACTAGAAAGCTGACATCCCCCGGATAGCTGAATAATAAGCCGAGGCGCAAAGGCCAGTGTCAAGGCTCTTCGACCGCGAACGCGGCGCGCGAAGCACGGCCTTGACACTGGCCGGGCCTCGGCTATGCTCTGGCTATCCGGGGCATGTCATTCGGGATTACCGCATCACAGACCTAGGCCGAAACCCTGACTGATCTGATTCGTGTGTGTGGCTTGTGGTTCTATATTGTGCGCTACTGGCTCTTGCTGAATCGCGGGCGAATGGGACACATCGCGACTGAGTTCTTGCCCGAGCGTCTGTGCATTATTCGTATAAATCTGGGCGTCATAGCGTCCATGCGAGACGGAAACGTAGGCCATTCGGCTGTTGAGCAGATCCTTAGCGCCCAACTCGGTGTCCGCGTGAATGAGGACACGGTCGGCAGTCTGCCCCTGGCTGGAGTGGCTGGTCATGGCATAGCCATGATCAAGATGTGGATGCTTGTTTGGATCAAGTTCAAACGAGCGGCCGGAATCCATCTTCAGATTCAGTCGCCCACCCCCGTCGATGGCTTTGATCGCTCCCAATTCGCGGTTTGCGATTCTGAGGTCGTTGGCAGGCGCAGTGAATTGAATGCGGTCGCCCACTGAAAAACTCCGCATCTCCTCGCGGAAGACGGAAACGCCCTGCTGTCGGCGTGGATCGTAAGTGCGCTGCGTGCCGTCCTGCAGCTCGACTGTCAGTCGGTTTTTCGGAGCGTCGATGCTCTTCACCTCAGCGTATGCGCCTTTCCCGATGCCGGTCTCCTTCGATGCCCGCGAATAGCGCAGCACATCGCCCACCTCATAGCGCTCGGCCCAGGTCCGGTCGGCTCCGGTGAGGTCTTGACGCGGCACTAGCGTCTTGATGCGGTGCTCCTCGTTGCTGACGAGGCCACTACGCTGTAATTCGGAATGGATGCGCTCGTTGATCTCGATGCGAGAGCGATTATCGGGAGAAATCACCAGAGTGTTCTCCGGCGATTTTGCGTACTCCTTCGCGATGGCGGCGATGCGCTCGTCGCGGCCTTGAATCTCATGGACTCGGCCCTGCTGGTCAAGATTCTGTATCGCCTCGCGCACTTCGCCTCGCGCCAACTGCTCGACTACCTGTTTCAGTTCTGGGTCTTTCTGGCGCACGATCTCTTCGAGCTTCACCGTTTTCATACCGGCGTCCTGGAGCTGCGCGAAGGGCCGCCCGGCCTCAACCGACTCGTGTTGCCGCCGTCGCCGACGAGCAACACACGATCATTGGCATGGAGCCGGTTCACAAATTCATGCACCTGCCTGGTCGATGCCAGAGAGGATTCGTCGAGTACATAGAGCCGTTTCTCGCCGGTATCCGGCTGCTGTCCACGCACCAGATGCTTCTGTAGTGTGGATGTCTCCATACCCGCTTCCTCGAGCTTCTGCGCCGCGCGGGACGTGGGCGCGAAACCTTCCACCCTGTAGCCCTCGGCCTCCGCGCCTTCGCGGACCACAAACAGGGTTGTTGTCTTTCCCGCGCCTGCGATGCCATCTAAGCCGACAACCTTCTCACGCGAAAGAAAGATTTCGTCTACTGCTTGGCGCTGCGACGCATTCAACTCCGGGTGGCGGTCCTCCGTGGCGATGCGCACTTGCGGCGAGACCAGCATGGGATCGCCGTAGTCGCGTCGATTGCCTTCCTGCATCCGGCCAACGATCTCACGCTCCATGCGTACCATCACGGCGGTTGTGTACTGTCGGCCAGCACCAACATGCGAGACTTCGCGGAACTCCCCGGCCTCGATCCGGCGCTCGAACTCCTGCCGGAGCTGGGCATAAGTGGTTTCTCCCATGCCGCGCACCAGCGCTGTTTCGAGGATCGCGCGACGGTCCTGCACTGCCGATCTCTCGAAGACATGATCGCGCGCCCATGTCACGGCCTGCTTCGCCTGAACCTCTGGCTCCGGCACCTGGTATTGCCCATGTTGACGCGCGTGTGCGACGACGCGGTCCGCCTGATGCCCGTACTGTGCGGCCAACTCGCGGTGCCGCTGTAAGACTTCTCCAGGCGACAGCAGTTCCTTGCGGTCGCGCGTATGGTGGGCCGCGATCTGTGCCGCCGCAGCTCCGTCGATTCCTTGTTCTCGGAGATGGTCTTTGATCTGTTCACGCCTTGGACTGGAAGCCTCCAGATATTCCTTTGTGTAGCCTTTTACTTCCGGCTGTCCATGCTTGCCGCGCTCCAGTTCGTAGCCCAGCTTTTCCAGACGCACAGCCAACTCGGATCGGTAGACCGCCGTGGCATAGCGCTGTGACACGAACATCTCGTGTGGCTGCAAAGCTCGCATCTGTTTCCCATTTTCGGGACCGTTCTCGCGCTCGGTCATGTTGAAGATTACGGCATGAGTATGAAGCTGGGGCGCAGCATAGCCATCAACAGGCCGTGCGGTGTCGTGCTCGAAAGTGGCAGCGATGAATTTTCCGGTCGTCTCCGGGGCATGGACATTGCCGATCCGCGCCTGCGTGTACCGCTCAAGTTCCCGAAGCGCCGCGCGTACACTCTCCCCATGGGCCTCCCGCACGCGATCATCGCCGCCCACAAGCGCGGTAATCGATACCGACTTCGGCGCAGAGAAGGTGGCGTCCCACCCGGCGCGATGCTCGGCGCTGGTCACCTCTCTGCCAAATTTGCCTTCATAGGTTCTCGAAACTTGATGCCGTACGAGTTGCTCTTCGGTGTGCGGATGTTGGCCTTCACTCAGCCGTGCAAAGTGTTCTGAACCAACGCCACCTTGCAGCCCCCACTGCTCGGCGAGTCTGCCCTGCCACTCACTGTGACCCTGCTGATCGCGGCTCCAGTAGTTCTGTTTCTGCGAGGCAAACTCCCGCACATGGTAGGTCTGCGCCTGGCTGGCTGACAGCGGTTTCGAGATCGTGAGCATACCGAACGTTCCTCAAGAGTGAAGTGGTGTTCTTGGTAATTTCCCTCTCAGTCGATTCCCTTAGTTTTCTCCCAGGCGAACGCCTCTTTGGGTTTGGGCTCGCGCGCACCGATGGTCGAACCAAAGAGCGCGAGCATCGGGCTGGGTAGGCTTCTTCAGCTGATCGGAGGGAGGAGTGGCTGGCGCTAGTGGCGTCGGCTTCGGCGTAATCTCTGGCATCTGCCGCTGCGAAAATCTTGGCAGTCTGAATCGGATTCTGCCCATATTTGTCCTCCATCTCTGGTTCAAACTTGGCCGAGGTCGGCCCCAATCGATCGTCTCCCAATCTCGCCCCTTACGTGAGGACCGGTTCTGCAACACACTCCGCACAGCCAGTAGTAAAAGGAACATCGCGGCTACCCAAAGCAACGGCGTCAAGAGCGAAAAGATTCCGGGAAGAAGCATGGCACTCATGGCATACGAGCTCTTTCCTTGCCCTCGCGGGCAAAGAATTCTTCGAGAAGTTTGCGAGCCTGATGGAGCTTTCGCGCATCGGCTTGGTCGCGGATTTTGAGGACGGAATCGGGCAATAGTTGTCTGCCGTCCGATGCCGCTTGAGAGGCTGCATGGAAGAGATTCAAGAGCGTATAACGCACCGCCCAGACTTCGGCCAATACCAGTTCGGCGGGGTCAGCAGGCCGCCGTCTCGCAGCGGACAGAGCAGTCCCGCGCAGCCACTCGGAGAGAGCCTGTCCCGCGCTTTCGGCGGCGGCTTCTAATTCTCCCAGTTCTTCGGGAGTTAGTCGCGTGGCTGCGGTCTTGGTGCGGAAACCGGGCTTCGCCTCTTCTCCGAACGGCAAACTGGACTGCGGATTAGCTTGAACGCGAGGACTACCCATTGGACGAACCGCCTTGTTGCACTACTGCACTTGATTCCGCTGCCCTCAAACTGCGTAATTGCTAGTTCACAGGAAGCTCCTGCGCTTCAACGCGTTTACGCGATTCGACGCTCTGGGGCCACCTGTCTCAAACAAACCTAATCGTTCGATATCGCCGTCACCCACCGGAGACGAATTTTGTTGACGCAGCAAACGTTAACCTGCGTAAACGCCGAAGTTTCATCTGGCGGTCTGCAGTTCCCAACTTGGGGGTGACGTGTCCATACTTCTTCCGGTGCGAAGCACCGCGCCTTTCACAGCTCGCCATACTCCCTCGCCAACGCATTCCACAGACGGACCACTTCCGGCGCCTGCCAGCCGCGGCGAAACAGACTCTTAATCGCCTGCCAATCATTATGGTGAAACAAGAGGCGGATACCATTGTCCCGAGAGCGAAGATCGACGCCGACTTTTTCCTTTTCGTCGAACCACGTAGACGCGAGGAAATAGCGGCCTTCCCAGAAGATCAGTGTGTCGCGGAGATCAAGCCCTTCCAGGATCGTCCGCAGTTCCGCAATTCTCGGGTAATCGAAGAGCGGATATTGCAGAGCAAATCTTCCGGGAAAATACAGCCAGACAGAAAACTCCGTCTCCGGTCCCCGATGAAATTCGAGACGGTATTCTCCCTCCTGGAACGACGGCAATGACCCAGGATTTCTCAACCTAGAATCGGCACCCCAAAATGCACCATCCCGTAGGGGTTCTTCATGCCGGAGATAGTGGCCACGGGCGCACACGCGCCAGAGAATCGGCCAGTACGGTCGCAGCGCTTCGTTCAGCTTCTCGATGTTTAGAAATCTTTCGTTGTCCAGAATCATGTAGAGAAGTCGAGCCGTATGAATCGGTCGCGGAGTCTCGCTGTCAGCGTTCTGTAGCGTGTGAATGGTTCGGTTCACGGCCCGTTGTACATCGTCGTTTGCAATCTCTTCTGAAGGCTTCGCCGCATTTTTCCTTTCAGAGGGCAGATTGGTGAGGAGATAAGGGGCCATCGGACCCCTCTTCCTCTGTTTGGATACAAGTCCATAAACGGCAAGGAAAGCCTCAAGAATTCCGGCGAGAGATTCAAAGGAAATGTCCGTCTGGCCGGTATTTGCGAACAGCTCCGCACCCTGCTGGCAGTAATAGGCAACCAGGGTCCATTCGGCTTGCGAAAGCGGCAGCTTTGCGTCCGCTTTCCCGCGAATCTTCACCAGGGAATCGGTGGGCTCCGAGAGTAGATTTACGAACTCCAATCGCTCCTCTTTGGAGGACTCAAGGAGCTGCTTTGCCGCCTCCGACGTTGAGACGGGTTCGCCACTCTTGGCGGCCATGATTTCCTTCAAAGTGTCGAGCCTTTGACGCAGCTCGTCGGAAATCCGAATGGAGATCACTGGCTGCTGCAGGATTGCGGACTTGTCTGCCAAGGGGTCAGCCTCTCTAAATATCGTAACGTTACGTATTGACTGTATTGGTACACGTGCGTTAGTGTCAAGTGCAACGTTTGCTCCCCGGTCAGACGACCTACGTCGCAAGGATTGCTGCACGCTCAGCAAAATGGGCCCCTCGAAGATCCGGGACGGAGTAGAAAATGAATCCAGCCGAAGACAACGAACCCTTCGTAACGCCCGAAGAAGCAGCAAATTTTCTGAAGATCAGCCCGGTGACCGTGAAGAAGATGGCTCGGGAGGGCTGGCTTCCCGCACATCCCATAGGCAATGGAGTCCGCAAGCGCTGGCGTTTTCGAATTTCAGAGCTAGTTTCACACATGCGTTGTCGTGTAGAGTCGGAAGCGTCATCCGTGCGCGCTTTAAGGAGGAAAGCTTCTTGAAACGCACACAGCAAGACGTGGGCACGATCGTCCGCAAGAAGAGAACGCGAGGCCCGGATGTCTGGGTTTGGCGCTTTTACGAAACGGACGAGATGGGCATTACGCGAAAGCGCAGCGTAATGCTAGCGGGAGATGCGGAAGGATGGCCAACGGAAGATCATGCCTGGCTGGGGTCGAGAGAGTTTCGATACCAGCGGATGGAGCAGTCTTCCAGTCAATCGTTCGGAGCATTGGTAAGGCGATACATGCACGAAGCAATGCCAGAACGGTATTCAACCAAGAAGTCCTATGTATCCATTTTGAAGAGACACATTTTGCCACAATGGGGCGAGGCTCCCGTGGCCGAAGTGAAAAAGCCCCTCAAGGTGGAACAGTGGTTGAAGGAACTGAAGCATTCTCCCAAAACGAAATCCAACATAAAGGGTCTCCTGCATCGCATTTTTGAGTATGCGATGAAATGGGAAATCTTGGAGACTCAGAGAAACCCGATGCAGTTAGTCGAAATCAAGGGCGTGACGAAACGGGTTCGCAAGAAAGTTGTGCTTACGGTCGAGCAATATCAGGCTCTTCTCGCAGAGCTTCCGTACCACATTCAAGTGATGGTCATGATTGCAATGTGCCTGGGCTTGCGTATCAGTGAGATCAGGGCATTGCAGTGGCAGGACTTTGATTTGAAGGGGCGGACACTGACGTTGACCCGATCTATCGTGGGGCGCTACGTCTGGAACGGCGGAAAAACCGGAGCTTCAGAGGACGAAGTGTTTCTGGATTCCAAGCTAGTGTCCGTTCTGGAGGATTGGCGAAAGCAGTGTGTCGAAACGCCGGAGGCTTGGCTATTCGCTAATGCGGATACAAAACGCCCAGTTCACGGCGATGCCATTCAGAAAGACTACTTGCGACCGGTAGGTGAGAAGATCGGATTGCAGGGAGTGGGCTGGCACAGCTTTCGGCACACCTATCGAACGCTGATTGATGATATCGGCACGCCGCTCGGGGTGCAGCAGCGCCTCATGCGGCACGCAGACATCAAGACGACCATGAATACCTACGGCTCAGCATTTGAGAAAACGAAGCGCCGAGCCAATAGCCGGGTAGCAGATCTTGTTTTGCCGCCCGCGATCAAAAGCCAGCTGAAGGATAGTGCGAAGGAAGTTTCCCTGAAGAATTTGAGGCCCGAAACAGCCACGATCCAGTGATTTTGGAATTGGGGACTACGCCAGTAGTCCCTCAAATCCGTAAATGGTTGCGGGGGGTGGATTTGAACCACCGACCTTTGGGTTATGAGCCCAACGAGCTACCAGACTGCTCCACCCCGCACTTTGATCATAAACAATGGCTTCGCCATCGTCAAACTTCCGGCGCCACTCCGTTTGCCGCCAGCCACCGTGTCGCCCCTGCGCAGCCGGATGCAACGGCTTTGGACACCCCTCTCTGCCTCCCACGAGTGCCCGGCTCCGGTTTGAACCTGTCTCTCGGACGGGCCGCCGCATCCAACACCCGGTTCTGGGCATCGAACAGGGGCCGAAGCTTTGTGAGCAGGAATTAAGCCCGTTAAGCTGCGAGGAGAACATCATTTATGACCAAGAAAGATCTCAACGCGAAAATACCCACCGCCGAGCGAGGGAAAGTGAGCGCGCAGCCTCGTCTTCACCAGAGCGCTGCCGAAATTCAAGCGTACGGCACCGTCTCGCACATGTTGCCTCTAGATCTTGAGGAGCCGGTTCGCCTGGAAATGACCGAGCAACTCAACCTTTTGCTGGCCGATACGATGACCCTGCGCGATCTCTATAAGAAATCGCATTGGCAAGTCGCGGGACCAACTTTTTATCAGCTCCATCTTTTGTTTGACAAGCATCACGGAGAACAATCGGAGATCGTGGACACGATCGCCGAGCGGATACAACTTCTCGGCGGAGTCTCGATTGCCATGGCTGCCGACGTGGCCGAAACCACGCGCATTGCGCGTCCGCCGCGGGGCAGGGAAGAAGTGCCAGTGCAGATTTCCCGTCTGCTGGACGCGCACCAGATTATCATCGGTCATTGCCGCACATTGGCCAGCCGCGCGTCACAACTGGGAGACGATGGCACCAACGATCTGGTCGTCAGCGACGTGCTGCGCGCCAATGAATTGCAAGCCTGGTTTCTCAGCGAGCACCTGGTGGATGCGCCGCTCGTACGCGCCGAACCGCCGCGGTTACGTAGCGTCGGCTAATCCAGCCGCGAACAAGTCGAGCGGGCTCTCGCCGCAGGGCCTGCTCGTCACTCTTGAGCTTGGCGTCACGGAAGCATATAAGAGACTCTTCTAATTTTCAATTTCATTTTCATTGATTGGTGGAGTCATTTATGGGCGGAACCTCCACAGTGAGATAAAGTCCAGACCATGCAACCTTCCATCGAGCAGATTCTGTCCAGTTACGACGACCGCGCCCCTCTGTCGCAGGCCTCAACCATTCCCGCAGCTTGGTACGTCGATCCTCGTATCGCCGAACTCGAGCGCCTGAGCGTCTTCAGCAAAACCTGGCAGCTCGTCGCGCGCGCCGATCAGGTGCAATCGCCGGGACAGTTCGCGGCCACCACCGTCGCCGGTGAGCCCATCGTCATCGTCCGTGGCAACGACGGCGCTCTGCGCGCCTTCTACAATGTTTGCCGCCACCACGCCGCCGCCGTCGTAACTCAGCCCTGCGGGCAGGCTTCAATTTTGCATTGTCCCTATCACGGCTGGAACTACGGCCTCGATGGCTCCCTCAAAGGCATGCCCGAGTTCGAAGGCGTCGAGAATTTCGACCGCGCGGAGAACGGCCTCGTCCCGGTTCGAGTCGAAACCTGGGAGTGCTTCGTCTTCGTCAACCTGGATGACCACGCAGTGCCGCTGGCCGAATTTCTCGGCGGCCTCGCCAGGCGCGTTGCGCTTCTCGGCATCGGCAAACTGCATTACTTCGACCGCCGAACCTATAACATCCCTTGCAACTGGAAGGTCTTCGCCGACAATTACCTTGATGGCGGCTACCACATCCCCCATCTGCACAAAGGTCTGAATTCTGTCCTCGATTACAAGCAGTACACCATCGAGAACGAAGACCGTTACTGCCTGCAGTCCAGCCCCATGGTCGCCTCGGGTGAGGATGCCGCTACGGGAGCGGCACGCAAGGGCGACCGCGCCTGGTATTTCTGGCAGCATCCCAACCTGATGATCAATTGCTACGAAGGGTACATGGACACAAATCTCGTGATCCCCGTCGACGTGGATCACTGCACCGTGATCTTCGATTTTTATTTCGCCGACATCGGCGAGGCGCGCCGCGAATACAACGAGCAGTCGGTGAACGTCGGCAATCGCGTGCAGCAGGAAGATCTCGGCATCTGCGAAGACGTGCAGCGCGGCCTGAAGTCGCGAGCCTATCGCGCCGGACGCCTTTCCGTGCGCCGCGAAGCCGGAGAACAGTTATTTCATCGTCTTCTCGCGACCGATCTCAAGCGCGGCCTCGCCCTCTCATCCGCTGCCGCCGAGTAGACGAAAGTCCTCCTCCCGGACTTCCACATCGCGACGCGCCGCAACCACCACTCGCACCTCCGCGCTCACCCGCTTTTCGCTGCCGATGCGCGCCACTTCTCCTTCTTCCAGCACACGCAGCAACTTGGCCTGCAATAACGCTGAATGTGTAGCCGTTGACTTCGCCCGTCTCTCCTCTTATTGTTGCCCGCATGAACGTCGTCAAAGCCACCCGCCAGTTTGAAGACTGGCTGGCCCAACGCACTCACGTCGAGAAGAAAGACCTCCGCCTCAAACATGCCAGCATGAAAGCGGAGCTCTTCCCGTTCTTCCGTGCCACCTACTATCGCTGGACGCAGATCTGGCCGCAGATCTGTCCCGATCTCGCCAAGTCTCCGCGCGTCCTGGCCGTCGGAGATCTCCACGTCGAAAATTTCGGCACCTGGCGCGACATCGAAGGCCGCCTCATTTGGGGCGTCAACGACTTCGACGAAGCGTGGCCCATGGCCTACACGATCGATCTAGTGCGGTTGGCCGTCAGCGCCCATCTTGCCGCCGAGGCTGGACGCCTCCCCCTCAAACGCGAGGACATCTGCGGCGCCATCCTCGAAGGCTATGGCGAAGGGATGCGCCAAAAAGGTTGCGCTTTCGTGCTTGGCGAAAATCATCAATGGCTTCGCCGCATCGCCCAGAGGCGAACTCCGCGACCCCGTCCATTTCTGGGCAAAAATGGACGCGCTCCCCACGCTTCGAGCGGAAGCCCCCGTCAGCGCCCTAGATGCCCTCGAACATCTCCTGCCCGCGCCTGGCATTCCGTTTCGCCTCGCGCATCGCGTTGCTGGGCTCGGCAGTCTCGGCCACGCGCGCTACGTAGCCATCGCCGGCTGGCACGGCGGCAGAATCGCCCGCGAAGCCAAAGCGCTCGTCCCTTCTGCCTCCTACTGGGCTCAGAGCCCCAAGGCGCCCCCGGAAATCCTTTACCAGACCATCATGAACCGCGCCGTCCGCTGTCCCGATCCTTTCGTTCAGTTGCGTGGGCGCTGGATCGTCCGCCGCTTGGCTCCCGACTGCTCGCGCATTGAACTTGCTTCCTTGCGCGTCCCCAATACCGAGCTCCGCCTGCTGCACGCCATGGGATGGGAGACCGCCAACATCCATCTCGGCACCCAACCCGCCCGCAAACTTATCCTCCGCCATATCGCCAAACAGAAAGGGAAGTGGCTGCACCATGCCGCCGAAGCCATGCTCCAGGCCGTCCGTTCCGACTGGAACGTCTGGAAGAAGAAAGGCTACGTCTGATTCCCTGACAAGCGTTCGACAACAAAATCAAAAAACTCTACCGGCCTGCGTTACACTATTTCGCCGCCATGCCGCCCACTTCCCACGATCCCAACCAACTCCTCACCCAACTCGAAGCCGCGAAAAGCCGCTTTGGACCAAGCTGCGGACCAGGCCATACCGCCCTCATCGCCAAACTTCTCGCCCAACTCTCGCGCCTTCAGTTCGCCGATCCCAACTCCCTCATCCGCTTTCACGAGTGCCTGCTCTTCCTCCGCGCCTTCCCTCACGCTGCATCTCTCGTCCCGCGTGTGGAACATCTTCTCAACACGTTCCACCGACGCATCGAGAAACTCAGCGACTCCCACGCCGACATGTCCCTGTTCGACGACTTCGAAACCTCCGGCATCGCCGGCACCACCATGCAGGACACTCTCTCCTTCGACGTCGCCCAATGGCTCGCGCGCCGCATTCCTCGCAATATCGATATCGCCTGGAACGATTACTGGGACGACTGCCAAGCCGAGCGCGCCCGCGGCAGCACCTGGCCGCGCTTCATTCCGCTGTTAGAAGAAGATGCCGACGTAGAAGCCAACATCCCCTGGCTGCGTTGGCTCGACGCCGCCCGAGGACGCCAAGACGCGCTCCCCTGGCTCCTCAAGCGTTCCGCGCAACTCCCGCTCCCCGCCCGCCAACGCGCCGAACTCTACGATTCGTTTCGCCTTCCAGTTCGCTGGCGACTCGAAAATCTCAAGCTTTCCCGCACCCGCAACTGGCGGCGCCCCCGCCGCTTCTACTTCCACAACGCCCCGCTAATCCAGCGCAGCGAGGTTTCTCTCTCCCGCGAACTGGCCCAGCCCGCGCCAAAACTCGAAAAGCTCTCCCTCGCCGCCGGAGAATCCGTCCTCCACGCCATCCGCGAAGTCATGGTCGTCCGCTACCGCGAGCTCTATGGCACCACGCTCGGCGACCCGCGCTGCGTGGTCCGCGCCGACCTCGGCCGCGGCGTCGTCATGCATTTCTGGGGATTGCCCCCAACCCGCCGTCTCCCGCTCCGCGCCTACCTCGCCGGCTATACCCTGAAGAACGGCGTTCCCATTAACTACGTCGAAGCCATCGGACTCTGCGAATGGATGGAGGTCGGCTTCAACACTTTCTACACTTATCGCCAGGGAGAAACTGCCTGGATCTACGCCCAGGCTCTGCGCTGCCTCTGTGCGCTCACCTCCGCCAAATACATCTCGATTTATCCTTATCAGATCGGCCAGAACAACGACGAAGCCATCGACTCTGGCGCCTTCTGGTTCTATCGAAAGCTAGGCTTCCGTCCCGGGCGCTCCGATCTGCAGAAGTTATGTGAAAGGGAAGAAGAAAAAATCGCCGCCGACCCACAACACCGCACTCCGCCGCGCATTCTAAAACGCCTCGCCGAGGCCCATATGTTCTATGAGCTGCAACTATCCGCCGACCCCACGAAGGCCGACGCTCGCTACCGCACGACGGCTGACCTGGAGAACCGCGCGAAGCCCGGCGCCGGGACGCCCGCGAAGCCCGGCGTCGGGATGCGCGCGAAGCCCGGCACTGGGACGTCCGCGAAAGCCGGCGTCGGGATGCGTGCGACAACCGCCGCAACAAGATTCGTATCAGGGCACGCCTTCAGGCGTGCCGAACCCTCCGCCAAATCATCGCCGGCTTTAGCCGCTGCGGAAACGCCCGGCCCCTGGGATACCTTCTCCACCCGCAACCTCGGACTGCTCGTCAACCGCCGCATGGCGCGAGACTTCGACGGCGACACCTGCCGCATCCCTCAAGCCTCCACCGCCGCCGTCACCCGAGCCCTAAAGATCAACCCCGCCCACTGGACCCCGGCCCAGCGACAGTCCCTCGAGAACTGGTCCACAGTCCTGGCTCTCATCCCCGGCCTGGCGCGCTGGTCGGCGCAAGAAAAACACGGCGTAGTCGAGATTATCCGCGCTAAATCCGCCCGCAACGAAATGCTCTGCCTCCGCCTAACCCAGCATCATTCGCGCCTCCGAGCCGAACTCCTGCGCCTCGGCTCGAACTTATAACTCGTGTGGCGCGGGCGCCCTCGCCCGCGTCCTGGCCAGGGAACTGGCGTTCGGAGATGGCACAACTCTACCCGCACAACTCTCAGCTCGCCAGCTCACGTGCGGGCAGCCGCCTCGGATGTCCAGGCCGGGCGCAGCCCGCCTGATGAGAGCAGGAGCGTTGGGCGGAGTCTCTCCGCAAACTACTAGACCAGCGGCCTGCTAGACTTCCTCGCTCTCCTTCAACCTCGCAATCACGGTAAAATCTTCCAGCGTGGTGGTGTCGCCCTTGACGTCGCCGTTCGTTGCCAGTTCGCGCAGCAGGCGGCGCATGATCTTGCCGCTGCGAGTCTTGGGTAAGGTATCGGTGAAGCGGATGTCGTCGGGCTTGGCCAGCGCTCCGATTTCTTTCGCGACCCACTTGCGCAATTCTTCTTTCAATTCAACGGTGGGCTTGCGTCCTTGCTCAAGCGTGACGAAAGCGGAAATGGCTTGGCCCTTGAGCTCGTCGGGACGCCCAACCACCGCGGCTTCCGCAACCGCTTCATGGGCAACCAGCGCGGACTCGACCTCCATGGTGCTAAGGCGATGGCCGCTGACGTTGAGCACATCGTCCACCCGGCCCATGATCCAGAAGTAGCCGTCTTTATCTTTGCGCGCCCCATCGCCGGTGAAGTAGACGCCGGGAATCTGCGACCAGTATTGCTTTACGTAGCGTTCCGCGTCGCCATAAATTGTTCGCGCCATTCCCGGCCACGGTCGTGTGAGCACCAGGAATCCGCCGGAGCCCAGCGGCACGGGCTTCCCGTCCATGGTAACGATCTCCGCAGCCACGCCGGGAAACGGACGCGTGGCCGACCCCGGCTTGGTCGCGATCGCGCCGGGAATCGGCGCGATCATGATGTGCCCAGTTTCCGTCTGCCACCAGGTATCCGTGATGGGGCAGCGGTTGCCGCCGATGGTTTCGCGGTACCACATCCAGGCTTCAGGATTAATGGGCTCGCCTACCGTGCCCAGCAGGCGCAGGCTTTTCATGTCGTGTTTCTTGGGCCATTCGTCGCCCCACTTGATGAAGGTGCGGATGGCGGTGGGCGCGGTATAAAAAATGTTGACCTGATGACGCGCGATGATCGACCAGAAGCGGTCGGGCTCGGGGAAATTGGGAGCGCCTTCGTACATCAGGCTGGTGGCGCCGTTCTGCAGCGGTCCGTAAACGATGTAGCTGTGGCCGGTAACCCAGCCGATGTCGGCGGTGCACCAGTAGGTGTCTTCTTCTTTGAGGTCGAAGACCCACTTGGTGGTGAGATAGGTGCCAACGGAATATCCGCCGGTGGTGTGGACCACGCCTTTCGGTTTGCCGGTCGTCCCCGACGTGTAAAGGATGTAGAGCGGATGCTCGGCGTCGAGCGGCTCGGCGGGACAAACGTCAGAGGCGGCGGCCATGAGTTCGTGCCACCAGCGATCGCGGCCGGGCTCCATGTGGATGGCAGTTCCGGTACGTTTGTAGACGATGACATTCTTCACGCTCGGGCAGGACTTGAGCGCTTCTTCGACGGCGGGAAAGAGTCTAACCTCGGCGCCGCGGCGGTAGGATCCGTCTTGCGTGATGACGGCCGTGGCCCCGCAGTCGTGAATGCGGTCGATGAGTGCGTTGGAGGAGAATCCGCCGAAGACCACGGTGTGCGGCGCGCCGATGCGGGCGCAGGCCAGCATAGCGATGGGCAGTTCGGGCGTCATGCCCATGTAGATGGCGACGCGGTCGCCCTTCTTTACGCCAAGCGACTTGAGGACGTTCGAAAACTTCTGGACTTCGCGATGGAGTTGCTGGTAAGTGAGCGTGCGAACTTCGCCGGGCTCGCTTTCCCAAATGATGGCGGCTTTGTCTTTGCGCGCGGTCTGGACGTGGCGGTCGAGGCAGTTGTAGGAGAGATTAATCTGGCCGCCCACGAACCACTTGGCCCACGGGCAATTCCACTCGAGAACTTTGTCCCACTTCTTGAACCAGTGCAGTTCGCCGGCGATGCGGCTCCAGAATTTGTCGGGATCCTCCATGGATTCCTTGTAGAGGCGCTCGTATTCTTCAAGGCTCTTGATGTGAGCCTGCCGGCTGAATTCGGCGGAGGGCTCGAATCTGCGATCCTCGCGAAGAATGGAATCGATGCTGCTGGCCTGGAGATCCGCGATCGCTCGATCGGACATGGAAAGAATCCTCGGCTTGAAGGAATTTGTAACTCGGTCGTTAGTCGTCGGTCGTTGGTCGTTCGCCCGCGATTCGTATCAGGGCATGCCTTCATGCATGACTTGGCACCAGATTCGTATAACGGCATGCCTTCGGGCATGACTTTGCGCCAGATTCGTATCAGGGCATGCCTTCAGGCATGCCGTCAGTGCCGCAAAATCAGCCGCGCCTTCAGGCGCTGCGTTTTTCGGCAGCCCGCCGTAGCACCGCGACATTTTACTCCTATAGCTCCAGAAAGCGCCCGCGATCCTGATCGCGTGGCAGAGTACAAATGTCGGAGCGGCCGAAAACGCGGTAGCGGTATCGCGCCACCGCGTTGTAGGCCCAGTCGCGAACGAATTTGGGCGGCAGTTGCAGCAGGAATGCGCCCAGCCGCCCGAGGCCTCCAAGTTGCTTTAAGACGAAAAGCACGGCCTCAGAGCGTAGCAGCAAATATTCGTTGTTGCCATCGGGATGGACGACGACATACACCGTGTCCAAGTCGCTGGGGTTCGCGCCGTGGCGGGCGAGGATGCGGGCGGCGAGAGCGCTTTGCAGCGAGGCGAAACGGAAGACCGCATTGCGATCGCGGCGCAGAATGAATTCCACGAAGCGGTTGCAAAGTCCGCAGACGCCGTCGTAGAGAAGGATGGGGTGGATCATGGATGGCCGACATGGAAAACTTTACCACCTGCGGCTCAATGGCCCCATCCCTTCGCTTCGCTCAGGGCAGGCTCTGCCTCCGACTGAACGAAGAACTGAACGGAGAGATGAGGCCGGGGCTCGCAAGACTGTGCTTCAGGATTTTGTTCCGGACCTGTTCAATTGTGACCAGTCGTACCGTTCCGCAGAGGCATAGCATCGCTATCGGAAGGCCTTACAAGGATCGCGAGCCCAAAACTGCGGCCCGGAACACGCATCGCATAGTCATCTCTTATTCATTCTCCGATGCGCCCGACCCTTAGCGGGAGGCACCCAAATCACTGACGTGTCAAAAGGAGCGATATGAGTAACGAAGCGGAAAAAAATCCACAGCAGAAACAGCAGCAGGGCCAGCACAACCCAAATACGGCGGATACGAAGACGAATCCTTCCCACGGAAATCAGAGCCAGAGCAACCCGCAACAGGACAGTTCCAAGAAGAATCCATCGCAGGACAGCGACTCTCAGCACAAAGGTCAACAGAAACCGGAAGATGAGAAGCGGCGCGCTTCCTAAGCGATTCTTTTCGGGACCAGCAATGCAACATTAAGCGCCCCGGCTTAACCGCCGGGGCGTTCTTGAGTTTGAGGGCGGACAGACCTTAGGCGGAGAGATCTTAAGCGGCTGCTTTGCCATACGGCGCGCGCCCTCTACTGCTTCGACCTAAATCCCTCGAACGCCGGACCATCCCTCAAACGCTCCGGAAATTCTCTTTCATAACCCGCCAGACCGGGGCACAGCGCGTGATGCGACCGCGAGAACCCGAACGCCTTCATCTCCTCCATCGCTTCGTCCGCGCTCCAGCCTTCTTCCGCCATTCGGTAAGCCGCAACCATCATCCCGGTGCGGTCGTCTCCCAGCCGGCAATGCACAAAAACTTTCTTGCCGTCGTTCTCCCGCAACACCTTCAGAAACTTCGCGAACACTTCATCCTTCGGCCAGGGACAGTGCCAGGGAATCGTCACATATTGCATCCCCAGCTTCCGCACTTCTTTTTCTTCGCTCTTGCCGGCGGCGTGCGTATCCACCACCAGGTTCACTCCCATCCGTGCCAGCGCCTTAAAACCTTTGTCGCTGGGCAGCCCTCCGCGATAGAGCGTAGGGGTAACCTCGCCGAAATTCGGCACACCTTTCTCTTGCAGCTTGCGCCCTATCGCCCGTGCAGTCGGCGACTTCGCGCCCTGGTTGGTCTGCGGCGCTGCTCCGTCCGCCGCCGCCGTGACGGCAAACAGCAAGGCAACGCTAACAAGAAAGCCTGCGCGAACCGAGAAGGTCATAGGGGTTGGGGGCATTGGGGGCATTGAGGGCTTGAGGGCTTGAGGGTATGATCCGCAAGCTACATCATAGCTCTGCCGACCTTGGGCTCCGCGTTATCCACCGAACCCCCACGCCGCCCGCCCGAAAACTTGTCAATACCCTAACCCTCACCTTTTTTGCGTAAACCATTGTTTTCATTAGGAAAATAAACCCGCGAACCATGTCCCAATTGCCCCCTTGAGTTAGGTATAATAGTTATATAGAGTAAAGATAGGCGCAAGCTTCATGCTTGCGCCTTTTCTTTTTCTGCGGTCATTTTCCAGGATCATGTCGTTAAGACTAAGACTAAGACCATGGGCAGACGCACCGGCGCTTCACGCGGACGCAAACTGCGTCCGGCCCAGAAACCGCCCAGCCCCGTAACTCCCCGTCCGCTCACTCCCTTCGAGCGTGAACTCACCACCAAACGTCGCGGGGAGCTCTCCGAACTCGCCTTCGCCCTCGCCGCCGCCCGCAACGGCTTCGGCATCTCCAAGCCCTTTGGCGACAGCGAACGCTACGACATCATCCTCGATCCTTCACAATGCAACCCCCCTAACTCCGGCGCCCGCCCCCGTCTGGTTCGTGTCCAGGTCAAATCCTCCACCTCTCTTCTATACGGTCTCTATCACGTGTCCATCCAACGCAGCCTTCGCGGACGCGTCGTCCCCTATCGACTCTCCGAAATCGACTTCATCGCCGCCTACGTCATCCCCGAAGATTCCTGGTTCCTCTTTCCGTTCCCTCACATTCACGGCCGCAGCAGCCTCCTCCTCAGCCCTAAACGCCGCCGCCGCCACCATCCCTACGACGGCTACCGCGAAGCCTGGCGCCTCCTCCGCGAGCCCGACGGAATAGAATTTGCATGACGATCCAGGCATAGAATCACCCGATCCCAGTCCCGAAGGGACGGCATAGGATAGCCCCGCACGTAAGTGCGGGGTAGAAGAAGAAAGCTGGAATAAGTCCCGTAGGGACGGCACTGTCCGTCGCCTTTGATTCGCGCTGTCAACCTGAGGAGCGCCCGTGAAGCATCGACACTAAGGCGTGCAGCACCGTGGAAGAGCCGCGCTTCAGCGGCCTGCCCTGAGCGAAGTCGAATGGGCCGCGTAAAGCGTCCGTAATCCATGCGGGCTTCAGCCCGGTGGGTTTTTCTGCGGACGCCGCCCAACCAGAAACAATCCATCGCGATCGAAAAGGCACGGCGTCCAGAGCCTGCCCTGTTCTGCCGAAGCCCCGAGCGAAGTCGAGGGGGCAGCCGAAGCGTGCCGTAAAGCGCCGATTAAATCACCCGGCTCCCACCGCTGAGGGAAACCGCTTTCTGCCAAGAGTGGGCCCTATCCAGCTCTGCGGATGGACTTTTTGCGGGTTTTCGTTGCCGTCTTTTTCGCGGCGCGTGGCTTCTTCCGGACGACCGCGGCAGTTTTTTTCTTTTTCTTCTTTTTGGTTGCGGCTTTAACCGGAGATTGCAATTCCAGCTTGGCCGGTTTTGCCGTGCGATGGTGGCCGTGCTGCAGCGGCTGGATGCGCGCAGCTTCTTCTTCCGTTCGCGTCTGAGTGTCGGCAGCTTTTTGCCGCTCTTCCTCAAGGTATTCCGGGATAGTTTGAGTTGTCATGGCTGCAAGTGTGGCAGAACTATCTCCGTCCAAACTGTCCAATTTTGGCCACTCGGTACCAATTCACGGAACCCCCGAGAAAGCGGACGGCCTTGGCGGAGGGAACAGCCCACGAGAATTCTGTGGAGAAGATGCGCATAGAATCGCCCGATCCCAGTCCCGAAGGGACCGCACTGTCCGTTGCCTTTGATTCGCGCTGTCAACCTGAGGAGCGCCCGTGAAGGATCGACACTAAGGCGTGCAGCACCGTGGAAGAGCGGCGCTTTCAGCGCCGCGTAAAGCATCTACACTCCAAACGGGCTTCAGCCCCAGTGGTGTTGCTGCCGACGCCGCCCGACAACGGACGATCCACCCAACCGGGAAGGGCATGGCTTCCAAAGCCTGCCCTGAGCGAAGCCGAAGGATGCCGGAAAGCGCCGCAAAATGAATCCGGTTTCAAACGCTGACGGACGCGGTGCGGTGCCCCGTCCCTTGTCTCTCCGTTCTTTGGAGAGACAGGGCCGGGATTTTGATCTTGACTGCGACGCGACCCCGTGTGTGTGGCCTCGGCCCTATCTGCCTCCGCGGATGAACCTTGAATGATCGAACTCACTGTCGCCCGCCCGTCGTAAACCGCGGCCGACCGGGCCGCCTCAAGTTAAGATAGTGCCGGCAATCAAGCTAGGGAAAGGTGGGGCAGCCCCCCTCAAGGATGCCTGTACACAACAAGGAACAACACCGCACAGGACGCATCGGCTGGCTGCGCGCAGCCGTATTGGGCGCGAACGACGGCATACTTTCAACCTCGAGTCTGCTGCTTGGTGTCGCAGCTGCGCATGCGACTCACAGCAACGTATTAGTCGCGGGGGTTGCCGGCCTTGTCGCAGGGGCTATGTCGATGGCTGCCGGGGAGTACGTGTCTGTCCACTCACAGGCAGACACTGAACAGGCTGAACTCAAGATCGAGCGTGCGGAACTCAAAGCGGATGACGTGGGGGAGCACAAGGAACTGATGGCAATCTACGTCGCTCGCGGGCTCGAGCCGTCGCTCGCGAAACAGGTCGCCCGGCAACTGATGGCCCACGACGCAATCGGCGCGCATGCGCGCGACGAACTCGGTATCTCCGAGACGCTGCGTGCGCGTCCCATTCAGGCTGCGTTGGCGTCGGCGGGCAGCTTCGCTGTCGGCGCAGCCATGCCCCTTTTGGTCACTGCCATTGCCCCGGCGGCGGGTTTGATCCCTCTTGTTTCTGGAACTTCCCTGCTGTTCCTCGCCGTCTTGGGCGGATTGGCGGCGCGCGCGGGCGGCGCAGGAGTGGCGGCGGGAGCAATACGAGTCACGTTCTGGGGTGCACTGGCCATGGCGCTGACCGCAGGCGTCGGGGCGCTGTTCGGAACAATCGCGTGAGCGGGCCGCCCCACCCTTGCGCCATTTAGGACGGACCCTACTGTCGGTCGCCTTTGACTTTGATTCTGATCTCGATTTTGATCGGGAAGGGCACGGCTTCCAAAGCCTGCCCTGAGCGAAGCCGAAGGGTACCGCAAAGCGCCACCAATAAATCCGGCTTCACCCGCTGAGGGAACCTGCTATTCTCTGCGCCGATGAACCTCAATGATCGAACTCACTGAAATCACTCCCAATGCGGGCCCTACGGGCCAATAGCCGCAATACACCTCCCGCCTTTACACCCCATCTCCCCGCATGATAACCTCATCACTGTCACCAAGATAAATCGAAACTAGAACAGGAGTGCACCAGGTTAGTGTTAGCCAGAGAGCAAAAGAAATCCGTCATTGACCAGTATCAGACGCACGCGACTGACACGGGAAGTCCCGAGGTTCAGATCGCCATCATCAGTGAACGCATTGGCCAGTTGACGGATCACTTCAAGACGCACCAGAAGGACCACGGCTCGCGCCGCGGCCTGCTCATGCTAGTCAGCAAACGGCGTCGTCTGCTGGACTACCTCAAAAGATACGATTCCGAGCGCTACAAGACGGTGATTGGGAAACTCGGCATCCGCAAATAATTCGGGGAAACTGTTCCCATAAACGTATCTGAGAAGACCGCCTTCCTCTCGAAGCCGGTACGGCATTGAGCCAACTCCACCGTGCGTATTTTCGGCCCGAAGGCTCATGGCGTCCACTCATCCATGAACGCGTCTTTCCATGTTCTGCAACCCGTCTCGCAACCAGCGCCTCTTGGAAGGCGCAGCCAGGAAAGCGCGACCGCTCTCCTGATCATAATAAGAAGGATGAAAAATGAAACCAGAAGTTAGCACCGTTACAGTGGACCTGGCCGGCGGCAAACAACTCTCATTCGAGACTGGAAAATTGGCCAAGCAGGCCCACGGCGCGGCCGTGGTCCGCATCGGCGAAAACGTCGTGCTCGCCACCGCCACCGCCAACCCTGATCCCCGCGAAGGCATTGATTTCTTTCCCCTCACCGTCGATTACCGCGAATACACCTACGCCGGAGGACGCTTTCCCGGCGGCTTCATCAAGCGCGAAGGCCGCATGAGCGAGCGCGAAGTGCTCACCAGCCGCCAGATTGACCGTCCGGTCCGTCCCATGTTCGCCGACGGCTTCAAGTGCGAGACTCAGGTGATCGCCTTCGTGCTCTCCGCCGACACCAATAACGATCCCGATGTCCTCGGCATCAACGGCGCGTCCTGCGCTCTCACTCTTTCCGATATTCCGTTTCTTGGCCCCCTCGGTGCGGTGCGCGTGGGTCAGATCAACGGCCAGTTCGTCATCAATCCCACCTACGATGAGATGCGCGAGAGTCTGGTCAACATCATGGTCGTCGGAACCGCGGACGGCATTGTGATGATCGAGTCCGGCGCGAAAGAAGTAAAAGAAGAGACGGTCGTCGACGCCATCGAATTCGGCCACACCGAGATCAAGAAGATCTGCGCCGCCATCAAAGACTTGGCCGCGAAAGCCGGCAAGAAAAAGCGCGAAGTCACGCCCCCGGAATTCGATCAGAAGTATTACGACTCGCTGAAGAAGAAAGTCGGCGCGGATTTGTCCGATCGCCTCGACACCAAGAAACATCCCAAGGCCGAAAGCCACATGCTGGTCAAGGACCTCAAGAAAGAATTGATGGCCGCGATTCCCGAAGACGACCCAAAGGCCCAGGCCAAGCTCAAGCAGTATTTCGAAACTCTGCGCGAGCGCATCTTCCGCCAGGAGGTGCTGGAGAAAAAGCGCCGTCCCGATTCCCGCGCCTTCGACGAAGTCCGCGACATCTGGATCGAAGCCGGAATCCTTCCCCGCACGCATGGCAGCGCCATCTTCACCCGCGGCGAAACCCAAGCCCTGGTCACGACGACATTAGGCACGTCCGACGACATGCAGCGTCTCGAAGGCTTCGAAGGCGAATCCAAAAAACGCTTCATGCTCCATTACAACTTCCCGCCGTTCTCGGTGGGGGAAGTGGCATTTATGCGGGGCGCTGGACGCAGAGAAATCGGACACGGCGCGCTGGCGGAGCGCGCGATATCGGCGGTGCTGCCGACGGAAGAGGCGTGGCCTTACGCAATGCGCGTGGTGTCGGACATTCTTGAGTCGAATGGATCGTCGTCGATGGCGACGGTTTGCGGCGCCTCGCTTTCGCTGATGGATGCCGGGGTTCCGCTGAAGGCTCCGGTGGCGGGCGTCGCCATGGGGTTGGTGAAGGAAGGCGAGCAGTATGCCATTCTTACCGACATTGCGGGCGCGGAAGATCACTATGGCGACATGGATTTCAAAGTCGCGGGCACAAAAGATGGCATCACCGCGCTGCAGATGGATATCAAAGTTGCCGGCATTACCTCGCAGATCATGCGGGAAGCGCTGGCCCAGGCGAAGCGCGGACGCCTGCACATTCTCGACAAGATGGAAGCCGTTATCTCCACCGGACGCGAGAAGATTTCCGACTTCGCTCCGCGCTTCTACACGGTGCAGATCCCGGTGGATAAGATTCGCGATCTGATCGGACCGGGCGGCAAGATGATCCGCAGCATCGTCGAACAAACCGGCGTCAAGATCGACGTGGAGGATTCCGGCTTGGTGAAAGTTGCGTCGAGCGATCAGGCCTCGGCGGCCAAGGCGTTGCAGATCATTGGCGATCTGACGGCAACCGCGGAAGTAGGGAAAACTTATCTCGGGAAGGTGACGCGGCTGGCGGATTTCGGCGCGTTCGT
>PKVW01000070.1:0-301 GCA_003131585.1 Acidobacteriaceae bacterium | reverse complement strand
CAGCGCGCGAAAATGGGCGGCGGAGGCGGCGCGGAAGGCGCGCCTGCAGGGGCAGCGGAGGCGGACGGCGAATTCGCTCCGGCGCCAGCTACCGGCACGGTAGTGATTGAAGGCGGCGGCGATTTCCCCGACGAAGCTGAAGGCGAACCGAACTTCAACCGCGACGGTGCGCCGCATGTGGGCGGCAGTGACCGGCCTCCTCAAAGCGATCGTCCGCACGGCGGAGATCGTGGCGGGCGCGGCGGCCGATGCGCGGGCCGACTTGCAGGTTCGCCGGCACCTGGGCGCGGCGCCCGACCAC
>PKVW01000058.1 GCA_003131585.1 Acidobacteriaceae bacterium | reverse complement strand
GCCGATCTTCGGCTACAAAGCCATGGTCTATGCCATGCTCAGCATTGGCTTCCTGGGATTCATGGTGTGGGGCCACCACATGTTCATGAGCGGCATGAGTCCCTATTCGGCGTTTGCCTTCTCGATTCTGACCATGTGCATCGGAGTGCCCTCGGCGATCAAGACGTTTAACTGGCTGGGCACGATGTACAAGGCGCATATTCGCTTCCAGACGCCGATGCTATATGCCATCGGCTTCGTTTCGCTTTTCGTCTCGGGCGGATTGAGTGGACCGTTCCTGGCGCAGCCCGTGCTCGACATTCAATTGCACGACACGTATTTCGTGGTGGGTCACTTTCACCTGATCATGGGCGTGGCGGCGATCTTTGGGATGTTTGCCGCAACGTATTACTGGTTCCCGAAAATGTTCGGACGGATGATGAATGAAACGTGGGGAAGGGTGCACTTCTTCATCACGCTCATCGGAACTTACGCGATCTTCATGCCGATGCACTACCTGGGGATAGCCGGAGGGACGCGGCGGTACTCGCAATACACAGAAGTAGCGTATCTGCAAAAGCTGATGCCGATTCACCAATTTATGACCTACGCAGCGATTATTACGATTGCGGCGCAGTTCATTTTTGTGATCAATCTATTCTGGAGCATGTTCAAAGGGCCCAAGGCCAGCGACAACCCGTGGGAATCCACGACATTGGAATGGACCACAGCAACGCCGCCGCCGCACGACAACTTTGGCGGCATAACTCCGGTGGTTCACAACGGCCCCTACGAGTACGGAGTTCCGGGCGCGGCGCGGGATTACGTGATGCAGACGGAGCCGGCGGTAGGATCGGGGCACTGAGGCATAGGCACCGCAGGGGCTAAAAGCCGTCGTGGAAAGAATGCTTTATCGCAGCGCTGGAAGCGCTGCGCCACCCAGAGTCTTTTTGTTTATGGCGACGTTGACTCCAAGCACTCCGATGAACCAGCTGGGCCGCGGCGGAGACCGGCCTGCGCCTCCGAAGGGGGGCGGCGACGATGGCGATTTTCAGGGGTCGAGTCTGCCCAGCTACGGCGCCCGCCTACGCCGGGCGAGGCTGGGACTGATCTGCGGGATCGCAACCGTCAGCATGGTGTTTATTTCGCTGACCAGCGCGTACGTGGTGCGCCAAGGGTTGCCGACGTTCGACGGCGCCACGAACTCCTACGTTCGCGACTGGGGCGAAGTGCAATTGCCCTGGCTGCTGCTGGCCATCAACACGGCATTGTTGTTAATCAGCAGCTTGACCATGGAAGGCGCGCGGCGCGATATTACCCGGCNNGGCTCCGGTGATGTCGATTCCCGGGGTTTCGCTGGGGAAGGAAAAAAACTTCCCGTGGCTAGGCGTGACGGTGCTGCTCGGCTTGGGATTTCTGGTGGGACAGTGGATGGCGTGGGGCGAATTGAAGAGTCGCGGATTCTTCGTCAACACCAACCCGAACAGTTCTTTCGTGTACTTATTGACGGCGGCACATGCGGTGCATCTCGCTGGGGGAATCATTGCGTTGCTCTGGGCAGGCACCGCTTCCCTGCGACACAAGCCTATCGAAGAGCGGCGGATTGTGGTCGACATCGCTGCGTGGTACTGGCATTTCATGGCGGTACTGTGGATTTATGTTTTTGCTCTTTTAGGGTTTGCGCGATAACGGGAAAGGGGAAATTGGGGAATGGCTGACGCCACGCTGCAACACAACGCCGCTGCCGGGCACGGACTTGCGGGCGAGTACGAAGCTCCGTTGTTTGGGGCCTATTCGAAGAAGGTTGGCATGTGGCTGTTTCTGGCCTCCGACTCGCTGACGTTCGGCGCGCTGCTGGTGGCTTTCAGCTACAACCGCATCTACACCGCGTGGCCCACGCCGTTTGGCAAGGACAGCATCATCAACGCGACCATCATGACAGCGTGCCTGCTCTCGAGTTCGCTGACCATGGTGCTGGGCGTGTTTGCGGCGCAGCGGAGCGACCGGGCGTGGACACGCCTTTGGCTGCTGGCTACGATGGCGTTCGGGACGGCGTTCATCGTGCTACACGGGATGGAGTGGACGAAGTTGATCCACGAAGGACTAAGCTTGCCGGGATTTCCAAAGCCCGCGGGGCAGGAAGCTGGCGAGTTCGCCAAGATCTCGACGGGCGTGCCGCAGTTCGCGGCTACTTTCTTCGGACTGACTGCCATGCACATGCTGCACGTGACCATTGGCGTGATTTATCTGGGCGTGGTGGCCCTGCGTAAGTGGTTCCTGCCGATTCTGGGCGTGATCTGGCTGGGGGCGTATTTCTTGATTCCGTCGGACAATGTTTTTCATTACGGGGTTCACGCGCTGCTGATCGGCCTGATCGTGGTGAGCGTAATTCTTTTTCTGAAACCGAAAGACTACGACGCGCACGATGTTGAGGTGTCTGGTTTGTATTGGCACTTCGTGGATCTGGTGTGGATGTTTATCTTCCCGCTGGTTTATTTGATGTCGACCAAGGTTTAGTGCGGCGACTGTAGTTGGGAACTGAGAACGCGCAGTGGTGCAAGCAGGTTGCATAGGTCCCTTCGGCAAGCTCAGGGCAGGCACTTCGCGTAAAGAACGCGCTCAGGATGACAAGGCTTAGGGGATCGCGGAGAAACGACGATGCACGATGTGGCGAAGCACGACGATAGCAAAGGCCAGTATTTCTGGGTGTGGGGCGCGCTGCTGTTTCTGACCGGAGTGGAGGTCTGGCTGGGTTATCGGCAGGTATTCGAGCCGGTGCGCATGCTGGAAGTGCTGCTGGTGCTGTCGGTGATCAAGTCGGCATTGATCATCGCCTACTTCATGCACTTGAAGTTTGAAACGGCGCTGATGCGGTGGATGCTGATGATCTCTGTAGCGGGCTTGTTTATCTTGATGTATTTATTCTTCTTCCCCGACGCAGGCCGCATCCTGCGTTTGGGCGTAAAGTAGACGTCAGGAATCGCGATGAAGTTTCTCTGCGGCAAAGCTCGTGCCCTTGCCTTGCTGGCGGCGCTTTGTGTTTTCACCGCGCCCGCCTTCGGGCAGGGCTGCGCGATGTGCTATGCGAACGCAAAGAGCACGCCCAAGGAGGGCCAGCGGGCGCTCAACCGGGCGATCTTGGTGATGCTGCTGCCACCAATTGGAATTATGGTGTTCGGCGTTGGGTTGGCTTTCCGCTACGGAAAGCAGCGGGATCGCGAGCAGGACTAAAATCCCGCTGTTGGTACTCATTCTTTGGCTCACCGCTTGCTATTCTGCTTGCCTCTCGCTTGGGACCCGTCCGGATGTCTTAACGATCTGCGGCGAGGCCGCGCTTCCCGATAAAGCTCTGCTTTATAATAAAAGATTCGGCAGCACTCGCGGAGGCGGCTGGGGAGCGTTCCCAGCGGGCACTGGGGTTGTTGCCGGCTCACTTCCCCGATGTCTCACCCGATGATGTCTCACCCGATACCCACGGAAAGCATTATTGTTCGCGGCGCCCGCGTTCATAACCTCAAGAACATCGATTTTGAGATTCCGCACAACACATTGACGGTAGTCACCGGGGTCTCGGGCTCGGGCAAGTCTTCCCTCGCCTTCGATACTATTTATGCGGAAGGCCAGCGGCGGTATGTGGAGTCGCTC
Organism: Acidobacteriaceae bacterium; assembly: GCA_003131585.1. Taxonomy (GTDB): domain Bacteria; phylum Acidobacteriota; class Terriglobia; order Terriglobales; family Acidobacteriaceae; genus Sulfotelmatobacter. The sequence continues at coordinate 12,314 of PKVW01000058.1, read as the reverse complement.
TCGGCGTATGCCCGGCAGTTTCTGGAGCGCATCGAGAAGCCGGACGCGGATTCGATCGATGGCATCGCTCCGGCGGTGGCGATCCGGCAGAAGAACACCACCCGCAATCCGCGGTCGACGGTGGCGACGGCGACCGAGATTTACGATTACTTGCGTTTGCTGTTTGCCCGTGTCGGGCGCACTTATTGCGTGAACTGCGGCCGCCAAGTGAAGAAGGACACGGTGGACGAAATTGCGGACGCGGTATTGGCGCTGGATCCGGAAACGCGGGTGCAAGTTGTTTTTCCTTTGCAGCCGGCCGCCGCCGCGCCGCAAGAGCCGGAAAAGAAGGCGCCACGAACGCGTAGATCCAGCAAGAAAGCTCCTGCGCCGGACTCAGGACTGACGGACCAGCTTAAGGCTCGTCTGTTCGATCTGCGCAAGGCGGGCTTCAATCGTCTGTATCAATCGGGCCAGGTGTTTGAGTTTTCCACGCCAGAATCGCTTCTGGATATTCGCTTCGACCAGCCGGTATTTGTGCTGGTAGACCGCGTTACAGCTTCCGCAGAGTCGCGATCACGCATTGTGGATGCGGTGGAGACCGCGTATCGGGAATCGAGCGAAGTTATCTTCGACCTGCCGCCGCATGACGATCAGCCGGCGCGCCAGTTGCGGTTTTCCCAGCGCTTCGAATGCAAGAGCTGCAATCTGCGCTACGAAGAACCGGAGCCGCGCCTGTTCTCTTTTAACAATCCTTATGGGGCGTGTCCGCGCTGCCAGGGATTTGGCAACACGATTGATTTCGACCCCGACCTGGTCATTCCCGACAAGACGAAATCTCTCGGCGAAGGCGCCATCGATCCGTGGAATAAGCCCAAGTACCGGCCGGTGTTCACGGACATGAAGCGCTTTGCCAAGCAGGCGGACATTCCGCTCGATGCGCCCTGGGTGGAACTTGATGCCGCACAACAAGAACTCATTCTGGATGGGGATGGGAAATTCCTGGGCGTGCGCGGATTCTTTAAGTACCTGGAGCGGAAGAAGTACAAGCTGCACATCCGTGTCTTTTTGAGCCGCTATCGCGGATATTCGATTTGTCCCGAGTGCCGGGGCACGCGCCTGCGCCTGGAAGCGCGTCAGGTCAAGATCGACGGGCGGAACATTTGTGAAGTCTGCGCCATGACGGTGGAGGGCGCGGCGAAATTCTTCGCCGGCGTCCAGTTGAGCCCTCAGGAAGCCGGCATTGCGGACCGGCTGCTTCAGGAAATCGGCGAGCGTTTGCGTTTTCTCAACGACGTGGGCTTGGAATATCTGACGCTGGACCGGTTGTCGTCCACGCTTTCCGGAGGCGAAGCCCAACGCATCCAACTCGCTACTTCGCTGGGATCGCGGCTAGTGGGGACGCTCTATGTGCTCGACGAGCCTTCGATCGGACTTCACAGCCGCGACACCCACCGCCTGATCAAGATCCTGCACGATTTGCGCGATTTGGGAAACACGATCCTGGTGGTGGAGCACGATCCCGATATCATGCGTACAGCGGACCGGATTCTCGATCTCGGTCCGGGAGCGGGAGAAAACGGCGGCAAGCTGGTGGCCGCGGGAACCTACGAAGAGATTTGCGCGAATCCCGCTTCGCTCACGGGCCGCTATCTTGCCGAGGATGTGCGTATCCAAATCCCTGCCGTGCGCCGCCAGCCGGGAACGCAGCAAATCAGAATCGAGGGCGTGCGCGCCAACAACCTGAGGGGCGTCGACATCAGCATTCCGCTGGGTATGCTGGTGGCGATCACGGGAGTCTCCGGCTCCGGGAAATCTACGTTGCTGCACCAGGTTCTTTATCAAGCGCTGGGAGAAGCGAAGAAGCAGCAGAGCATGGGCTCAACGCGCGGCGCGGCGACATGGGAAAGCCTGGAGGGCGATCAGTTCATCGACGAAGTCGTGCTGGTCGATCAATCCCCCATCGGACGGACGCCGCGTTCGAATCCTGTGACTTACATCAAGGCGTTCGATGCCATCCGCGAACTTTTCGCGGCGCTGCCCGAGGCCAGGAAGCGTGGCTTCGCCTCCGGTCATTTTTCCTTCAACATTCCCGGCGGGCGGTGCGAGACTTGTCAGGGCGACGGCACGGTCACGGTGGAGATGCAGTTCCTCGCCGACGTTGAACTCATCTGCGAAGAGTGCAAAGGAGCGCGCTACAAGGCGCAGGTGCTCGAAGTTCGCTACCGCGGCAAGAACATCCACGAAGTGTTGAACCTCACGGTGAAAGAGGCGCTTAAGTTTTTTGCGGAAGTGCCCAAGGTGACCGAAAAGCTGCGCGTGCTCGATGAAGTTGGGCTGGGATACCTGCGGCTGGGCCAATCGGCGACAACTTTGTCCGGAGGAGAAGCGCAGCGCATGAAGCTGGCTGCGCATTTGCAGCCCGCCGCCCGCGAGATGGGGCGGACCAGCGCCGCGCGGCCGGACGAAACCCGCCGCCGAAGGCGTTTGCTCTATATTTTTGACGAGCCCACGACGGGGCTGCATTTTGACGACGTTAGCAAACTCCTGGCGGCCTTCCGGCGTCTAATCGATGCAGGTGGGTCCATCCTGGTGATCGAACACAATTTGGAAGTGATCAAGACCGCCGACTGGGTGATCGATCTGGGGCCGGAAGGGGGAGCGCGTGGCGGCAAAATCCTGGGAGTGGGCCCGCCGGAGGCGATTGCCAAGCTGCCCGGCTCCTACACCGGCAAGTATCTCGCACGCCTGCTGAATCGCAATGGCAGTAGCAACGGAGAGTTGCGTTCCAATGGGAGCAAGTAAACTTCTCGCGGGTTGCCTGTGGGTGCTGATGGCGGGCACGGGTTCGGCCGCTGAGGATGCAAGGCCGCCTTCGGCACAGGCTTCGGCGCAATCCTCGCCGCAGGCGTCGCAGGCTGCACCGGCAGAGTCCCATCGATCGGCCCACCACATCCAGGTTCAGGTTGAGGATTCTCCACCTCAGCCGCCGGAGCTTGCCCAAGCGGAAAGCGCGATCGAAAAGCGAGACTACGCTGCCGCCGAACTCCTGCTCCGCCAGTTGGTTGGCCGGGAGCCGGCGAGCTACGTGGCATGGTTCGATCTTGGCTTCGTCGAAAATGCTCTGGGCAAGCTGGACGATTCGATCGCCGCCTATCGCAAGTCGGTTGCGGCGAAGCCCGATGTTTTCGAATCAAACCTGAATCTCGGGTTGCAACTGGCCAAGGCCGGGCAGCCCGATGCGCAAGAATTTCTCCGGGCCGCAACTCATTTGAAACCTACAAGCCATGCCGACGAGGGTCAGTACCGGGCCTGGCTCTCGCTGGCTCAGACAACTGAAAAATCGAAGCCAGAAGAAGTCCTGGCCGCCTACCGGCACGCGGCGACTCTTCAACCCAAAGAGGCCGAGCCCCATCTTTCCGCCGGTCACTTTCTTGAACAGGAGAATGAGTTTGCCGAGGCTGAGCAGGAATACAAGCAGGCGTTGGCGCTCGACCCGCGATCTTCTGACGCAGTCGTCGGTCTGGCCAACCTCTACATGCGCGGCCGCCGTTTTCCCGAGGCGGAAGACTATCTGCGAAAATTGCTGGCGACAGACCCTTACTCTGCCCCGGTTCAGATCCAGTTGGGGCGAGTGCTCGCCGCCGAGGGCAAGACTGACGCCGCCATCGCCGAATTGCAGGCGGGACTGAAACTCGCGCCCGATGATGAGGCGGCGCAGCGGGAGCTTGCGGATCTGTATGCAACTGCCGGCAAAAATGACCTAGCCGAGGCCGCTTGCCGGGAGCTGCTCGCGGCTCACCCGAACGAGGCGGAACTTCATCACTGCCTCGGCAAGGCTCTGCTGTGGCAGAAGAAATCCCAGGAAGCTCAGCGGGAGTTGTTCAAGGCAGTGCAGCTCAAACCTGGCCTTGGATCGGCGTATTACGATCTGGCATTCGCCGCCAACGATAACAAGGATTACCCGCTCGTGATTCGTGCGCTGGACGCCCGCGCCAAACTGCTGCCAGAAACTCCGATGACATATTTCCTGAGGGCGTCGGCCTGCGATCACTTGCGCGACTTCAAGAAGGCCGCCGCCAACTTTCACCTCTTCCTCAACATCGCCAATGGGAAGTATCCTGATCAGGAGTGGCAGGCGAGACATCGGCTCATTGCCATCGAGCCCAAGAAATAGGCACGGTGGAACCCATGGTAGTTTGAATGGAATATTCACGATTCTGGCATGTGGCGGCGGTCGGCTTTGTGTTCTTAATGCTGGCCGTGCCTTTCGCGCTGACCGGCAGTAAGGAAGCTACGGTCGAGGAGTTGAAGGAACGTGTCACCAATGCCAGCGTCCCGGATCGTGCCATCTTGTGCATTCACATATCTGAGCGGCAACTGGATGTCGCCGACCGATTCTATGTCGCCGGCGACAGCGAGAAAGCGCAGGCCGCGCTGGCCGACGTAATCGCATTTTCCGGGCTGGCACGCGACTATGCGATTCAGTCACGCAAGCACGAAAAACAAAGTGAGATTGCCATCCGAAAGATGGCTCGCAAGCTGGCCGATCTCAAGCATACCGTCTCCCATGAAGACCAGGAGCAGGTGCAGAGCACCGTTGACCGCCTGCAACTCATTCGCGACGATCTGCTGATTGCCATGTTCCCTAGAGTTGGTAAGAAATGAACGCTCGCTCGTTTCGCGCCTGCACCTGCCTGGGCCTGTTAGTTTTTTTTGCTGCGGCGGCCTCGGCCCAGCGGCACCGGGATCCCTTCACCCAGCCGGAGATCGATCAGATCCGCGACGCCAGTTGGGAGCCCCAACTACGGCTCTCTCTCTACGTGAAGTTTGCGCGTGGCCGCCTGGTCGAGCTGGAGCAGATGCGGAGCGATTCCAAGACGAAGAACCGCGCTCAACAAACGCATGACCGGCTGGATGACTTCCTGCTGATCTATGACGAATTGAACGACAACATCGATACCTACATCGATCGCAAGAACGACATTCGCAAACCATTGAAGGTGATCGTCGACGCCGATACCGAGTTCCAGGCCAAGCTGCGCGCCTTGAAGGACGCAACCGGCGTCCCTCCGGAAGAGATAAAGCAATACGAATTCATTCTGACCAACGCCCTCGATACGCTGGATACTTCGGCGGGCGACCATCGCAAGCTCCTGGTTGAGCAGGAAGAGGCTGGCAAGCATCGGAAGAAACCTGACTCAAAGCAATCCGGCGGCAGGTCCGAGTGAACGGTTCGTGCGAATCAAGTTGGCGCTATCAGTCCGTGCTAATCTGTGCTCGTGCTAATCTAGGCTCACTGTGCGTGAGGGCCTGCTCGAAATTTTCCACGATGCGCACCGCCAATTGCGTCCCGGCGCTGTGCCGCCTGAGTTGAAGGTCGAGTTTTTTGCCTTCGCGAACGTCAACAACACCATTCGCTTGCGCGAGGGCAGGCTTCTGGTCCGGCTCTCCGATCTGCTCGAAGGCGCGCCCGAGGCGGTTGTACGCGCCATCGCCCACATTCTGCTGGCCAAAATGTACCGCAAGCCCATCGATCGTGGCCAAGCGGCCCGTTATCGAAAATATGTGGCCAGCCATGCCGTTGTGAGCAAGGCGCACGTGGTGCGGCAGATACGGGGACGCAAGCGGCTGCATTCCCCCCAGGGCCGCGTCTACGATCTCGACGCTGTTTTTGAGGATTTGAACCGGCGTTTCTTTCATGGACTGCTGGGCCGCCCGCGCATGAGTTGGAGTCCGACAAAGACCCGCCGCATCCTGGGCCATTACGATCCGGCACACAATGCGATTGTCATCAGCCGCATCTTTGACCAGTTCTTGGTTCCGCGCTACGCTGTGGAATATATCGTTTACCACGAGATGCTGCATCTTAAGCATCCGGTCAGGCTGCGCGGGAGCCGGAGGTGCGTGCATTCGGCGGAATTTCAGGCGGAGGAGAAGTTGTTTCCGGAGTTGTCGCCGGCGGAGGCGTTCCTGAAGAGGTTGTGAGGGAAAGCGACCCCAAAAAGGAGTGCCGTGGGCGAGACAGCGGCCCGATGAACCTGGGCCGCCGGACAGCCGAGGGTGGCTGTCCCCACATGAGTCTCCCCACTCCGCTGCCTCACCAGATTCTTACGCGGTCCGCGGGCGCTAGATATTGCTTCTCTCCAGCCTGCACGTCGAAGGCAGCGTACCAAGCGTCGAGGTTGCGGACTTCGAGCGCGCGGTATCGACCCGGGGAGTGGCCGTCGGTCAACACTTGCTGACGGAGCGCTTCGGCGCGCGCTTTCCCTGCCCAAGCTTGAGCGAACGCAAGAAAGAATTGCTGATCGCCGGACAAGCCGTCGTGCACAGGCGCGGGTTGACCTGCAAGTGAGAACTTGTAGGCATCGTAGGCGGCAGCGAGGCCACCGAGGTCGGCAATGTTTTCTCCGAGCGTCTGTTTGCCTTTTAAGGCGAGGTCGGGAAAAGGTTTGTAAGTATCGTATTGCGCGGCCAGTTTTCCGGTGGCGGCTTCAAAATGCGCCAGGTCTTCCGGAGTCCACCAGTTGCGCACGCGGCCTTCAGAGTCGAACGCGCTGCCTTCGTTGTCGAAAGTGTGGCTGATCTCGTGTCCGATGACCGCCCCGATGGAGCCGTAGTTGGCTGCGGCGGGAGCTTTTGGATCAAAGAACGGCGGCTGCAGAATTCCTGCGGGAAAGTTCAACGCATTCTGCAGCGGCAGGTTCACCGCATTGATGGTCTGCGGCGTCATGGACCATTCCTTGCGGTCAATCGGCGCACCCAGGCGCGCCAGCTGCCGGTGATATTCGGAGAGGCGTCCCCGCCAAAGATTTCCGAAAAGGTCGTCGGCTTTCACTTCATGGTTCGAGTAGTCATGCCAGCTCTCGCCGTAGCCGACGCCCACATAAAGCGTGTCGAGCTTGGCTTTCGCCTCGGCTTTGGTGGCGGGATTCATCCACGCGAGGCCATCGATTCGTTTGCGGAAGGCGACCTTGATGTTAGCCACCATGGCCTCGACTGCTGCTTTGGATTCAGGCGGGAAGTAACGCTTGGCGTAGAGCTGGCCAACGTCGTCGCCCAGAAAATCACTTACAAGACCGACGCCCCGCTTCCAGCGCGCGCGCTCCTCGGGTGTGCCAGAGAGGACTTTTCCGAAGAAGGCGAAGTGTTCGTCGCTGAAGGCCTTCGGCAATGCGATCGCGTAGGCGTCAACGACGTGATAAGCCAGCCAGTCCTTCCAGGTTTCCAGCGCGGTGGAGGCGACCAGGGCCGATTCTGCGGTAAACGCGGTGGGCTGCCAGACGATGAAACTTTTCTGCTGAGTGAGCCCCGCGCCGCGGAAGTACTCGACCCAGTCGAGACCGGGGGCCTTTGCGGCGAAGTCAGCTTGAGTCCACGTGTTGTTGGCCTTGTGAATGTCGTCGTTCTCGGCCAGGCTGATATGTTTCTCGGCGATGGCATGTTCCAGATCGAAGATGCGCGCGGCGCGGGCCTCGGTGTCATTGAATCCAGCGAGCTTCAACATCATGGCAACGTGCGCCTGATACTTGCCGCGGATGTCCTTCATGGCAGCGCTGTCGGAAAGATAGTATTCGCGGTCCGGCAGGCGAAGACCGCCCTGCATCAGATACGCGGTGTAGTGCTCGACTTCGTTGAAGCCGGGGGCAACCCAAAGTCCGAAAAGATTCGGCGTGTGGAAGTTCGTGTTGTTGAGTGCGTCCACGTCGGCGCGGAGGGTCTCCCCGAGTGCCCGCGCCAGTTCGCGTTTGTCGTGGATGGCGGCAATGGCCGCCAGATGCGGCTGCAGCGGCTTCAGGCCTTTGGCTTCAATGCCCGCCTCGTCCATGAATGAGTTGTAGAGGTCGGCAATCTTGCGCGATTTGTCTCCGGCAGGCGCGCTCTTGGCGGCCTCAGTGATCAGGTCGGCAACCCGCTTGTCCATTTCATCCGCGAGCGGCAGGGCTGGCGTCGTCCGCGCGCGGTCGGCGGGAATCTCCGTGTGTTTGATCCACTCGCCGTTGGCATAGTCGTAAAAATCGTCACCGGGCCGGACCGCGCGGTCCATGTAGGACAGCTTGACCGCGGGGCCTGTCGGCAGAGCGAGTTTCGCCGGATCTTCCTTTGCTGGATCGGCGGCGTGCGCGGTGAGCAGTGGAAATAGGATCGCAGCGCAGGCCAAGGCGTGCGCGAAGAAGGGACGATTACGGGCTGTTTTCATGTCGGGGCTCCCGGGAATATTGTCGACGGTAAAGACTATATGTTAGACGCGGCTCTCAAGGGATGGAAAGCCGCCGGCCGTTATACGGCATACGCGAGTAGCTTCCCGGAGCTATGATAGCTGGTTCTGATCGCGCCCCAAAAGCCGTTTAATCCCAGATTTCCCCGTGTGATGGCGATCACGCGCGTTTGTGACACCGCGGATTGACGCCCGCGCGGCTCCCGGCATATCCTCGAAGTTGAAATTGAAATTCATTTTCAAGATCATTTTCAGAAACCCAGGCAACTCATAAATGCTTCAGGCTTTCATCATCACGCTCCGCGAAGGGGTCGAGGCCGCCCTGATCGTCGGGATCACGCTGGCTTATCTGGCCAAGATTGGCCGCAATGATCTGCGCAAGGCCGTCTATGCGGCTCTGGGCGCCGCCTTTCTCGGCAGCATCGGCGTAGCGGTTGTGATTTCCCGGCTGAACTGGAACGAAGACGCGTTCGAAGGCTGGATCATGCTGGCCGCCGCCTTCTTCGTCATCACCATGGTTGTTTTCATGATGAAGACGGGGCGAAAGCTGAAAGGCCAGATCGAGGGCAAGGTCGGCTTGCTGGCGGGTAAGGACGCGTGGCTTGGCCTGTTTTTCTTTGTGTTCCTGATGGTGCTGCGCGAAGGCGCGGAGACCGTACTGATCCTCTCCGCCGTCTCTCTGAACTCCACCGAACTGATGAGCTTCCTGGGCACGCTTCTCGGTGTGCTGGCGGCCATTGCGTTCGGCGTGATGTTCGTGAAAGGCAGCGTGCGGATTAACCTGAAGAAATTCTTCCGGGTGACGACCGCCATTTTGTTTCTGGTGGCGGCGCAGTTGGTAATCGCCGGCTTGCACGAATTGTCGGAAAGCGGCGTGATTGCCTCGTCCAAGCGCGAAATGGCCATCATCGGGCCGATCGTGCGCAACGATCTCTTCTTTTTCGTCACGATTCTCGCTCTGGCCGCGCTGATGGTATTGTTTGATGCCAAGCGGCGCGAGCCTGTGCCCGCAGCCGCTTCCGCGGCCGAACGCCGCAAGGCGGCCTGGACCGCTCGCAAGGAACGCCTGTGGATGGCTTCGGTCTATGGCTTCTCCTTCGTCTTCATCGCCCTGGTCACGGCGGAGTTTATCTACACCAAGAGCGTAAGCGCGCTGTCGCCGGCCACCGAAGTCAGCTTCGCGAACGGCGAGGTGAGGATTCCGCTAGCGCAGGTTTCCGACGGCGACCTGCACCGCTTCCAGGCGCAGGAAAGTGGCACTCCGATCCGCTTCTGGCTCTATCGAAAGCCCGACGGCCAGATCGCCACCGTTTTTGATGCGTGCCAGATTTGCGGCGCCGTCGGCTTCTACAAGTCAGCCAATGGCGTGGTGTGCAAGAACTGCGCCGCTCCGATCAATACGCAGTCGCTGGGCTCGGCGGGTGGCTGCAACCCAGTTCCGCTCAAAGCGACCCAAACTGCCGGCTTTGTGATTATTCAGGAGGCCGACATCGCGGCACGCAGCCGCATGTTCGAGAAGCAGTAGGGATGTTCGCGCGGATCGTCTACGAATCCTTCCGGCGCCAGAAGCGGCGTAAATTGCTGGCTGGCGCGGCCATCACCCTCGGCGTCACTGTGGCCACGGCGATGATTGCCGTCGCCACCGACGTTGGCGACAAGATCAATCGCGAGCTGCGCGCCATCGGCGCCAACCTGTTAGTCACTCCTCAAGAAGACACGCTGGACGTGGAAATTGGCGGCGTAAACCTGAAGCCGCCCAGCGACGGCTCCTTTCTGAGCGAAGCGGACTTGCCTAAGATCAAGGGAACCTTCTGGCACAACAACATCACCGGCTTCGCTCCGATGTTGCCGGTGAATGTTACTCTGCAGCGGGACGGACGGACGGAAAATCTCACCTTGCTCGGAACTTATTTCGCCAAGCAGATTTCCTTCGGCAAAGAAAATTTCACTACGGGCGTGCGATCTACCCATCCCTGGTGGAAGGTTTCGGGCGCGTGGCCCGGCGACAGTTCCCGCGATGTTTTGCTGGGAGAGCGGCTGGCGGCGCGCCTCTCCGCGAAGTCCGGCGACGAGGTTACGCTTTCCGGCCGCACGTTGCAGGTCAGTGGAGTCCTCTCCACCGGTGCCGGCGAAGACGACCAGATCGTAGGGCCGATCGCTCTCGCTCAGGAGATTCTCGACAAACCGGGCGCGGTTCGCCGCGTCTACGTCAGTGCCCTCACCAAGCCGGAAGATGCTTTCGCCCGCCGCGACCCCAAGAGCATGTCCGGCGCGGTTTATGACCGCTGGTATTGCTCGCCATATCCGCAATCGATCGCCTTCCAGTTGCAGGAGGCGATTCCGAACTCTCACGCCGAGCAAATTCGCCAGGTCGCACAGAATGAAGGCGCTGTGCTTACGCGCATCGAAGGCCTGCTCTTTTTAATTACGTTGGCCGCGCTATTCGCCTCGGCGCTGGCCGTCTCCGCCGCCATGGCTACCGCCATTTTCGAGCGCCGCGCGGAAGTGGGTCTAATGAAGGCTCTGGGCGCGGGACGGTTCGCGGTCGCGTCCGTCTTTTTTGCGGAAGCCACGCTGCTTGCCTCGATCGGCGGCTGCGTGGGCTTCGCCGCCGGCGCGTTGCTCGCCCGCCAGATCGGCCGCTCCATCTTCAATTCGCAGATTACAATTTCTCCCGCGCTGTTGCCGCTGATCCTGGCGATCGCGGTAATCGTCACCTTTGCGGGAAGCGCCGCCGCCATCCGCAGCGCGATGCGCCTGGACCCAGTGTTCGCCCTGCGAGGTGAACTATGAACGCGATCGTCTCCCAATCCGCACAGGAAGTGGCGGTCGACCGCGCGAAGTCCCCGCATACCTCCATGTTTCTTCGGATGCTGGTGCGCGCTGCCGTGCTTCGCCGCGGACGCGCTATCTCCGCGCTATTTGCCATGGTTGTGGCCGCCGCGGTCGCCACTGCAATGCTGAATCTCTACGTCGATGTGCAGGCCAAGCTGCGCCGCGAGTTCCGCAACTATGGCGCGAACATCATCCTCGTGCGCAAGGACGGCGCTTCCCTTCCCGCCGATGCGCTCTCACGCGTGGAGTCCGTCCTCGCGGGTCACGGTCTGGTCGCGCCCTTCGCGCTGGTGGTGGCGCGGGCCAGCGATGGCCAGCCGGTCGTGGTTGCGGGCGCGGACTTCGATCGTGTCCGGCAACTCGACCGCTGGTGGTCGGTAAGCAACTGGCCTTCCGTTCCGCAACAGGCGCTGATCGGCGTACGCGCCGTTTCTGTGGTCTCGCCGAAAAACCAGCCTTTCGACCTCAGCTTTCAGGGACACACCATCCACCTCACGTCCGCCGGAACGGTGCGAACCGGCGCCGCGGAAGACAGCCGCGTTTATCTTTCGCTGGCGGACTTCGTTTCCTGGACAGGAGTTCAAGCTTCCACCATCGAGGTCGCCGCCACCGGTTCGCCGGCAGAGATCACAGCGATTCTGCGCCAGCTTGAGCAGGCGATGCCGGCAGCCGATGTGCGCCCGGTGCGGCAAATCATGGAAGGCGAAGCCAGAGTTCTGGGCAAGACTCGCGCCACACTGCTGGCCGCTACAGCGCTCATTATCCTGACGGCTGCGCTGTGCGTGCTCTCCACGCTAATGGGATGGGTCTTCGACCGCCGCCGCGATTTCGCCATCATGAAAGCGCTGGGCGCTTCCGACCGCCTGTTGGGCGGCTTCTTCGCCGCCGAAGCGGCAGCCCTGGGCGCGGCCGGCGCTGTGATCGGATTCGTTATGGGTATCGGCATCGCCGCCTGGATTGGCCGGGTTAACTTCCATGCGTCCGTCATGCCACGTTTCAGTGTGCTGCCCTTCGTTCTGGCTGGTAGCATAGTGGTGACGCTGCTTTCGGCGATTCTCCCGATCTCGCTGTTACGCCGGGTGCAGCCGGCGGTCATCCTGCGGGGAGAGTGAAATGATTCAGATCAAGAATGTGACCAAGCTCTACCCTTCCAACGGCGCGGGACACGAGAACCCGGATCGCAGTGGCAATCGCAGCGGCGCTATTCATGCTCTCGATCACATCTCCCTGCACGTCGCGCAGGGAGAATGGCTTTCCATCATGGGGCCGTCGGGGTCGGGCA
>PKVW01000005.1 GCA_003131585.1 Acidobacteriaceae bacterium | reverse complement strand
CAATCAAGCTTGCGTACCTCTCTCGCAAAGGGGAGACCTGGCGATAGCCGGCGGGGCGCCGGCGCTACTCGTCTGTGCCGTAGAATCTCCACAACAACATTTCTTAATGGCGGTGTGCGCGTGGATCTTCTGAGTGACGTCGAAGTTCGAGTGCTGGGGTCGCTGATTGAAAAAGACATCACCACTCCGGATTACTATCCCTTGTCGCTGCACGCGCTGGTGAACGCGTGTAATCAGAAGAACAACCGCGATCCGGCGATGACGCTCGACGAGGACGCGGTGCGCGCGGCGCTGGAGTCGCTGCAAGGACAGCGGCTGGCGGGCCCCGCCAGCGGCGCCGACGGCCGGGTCGCGAAGTACGAGCACCGGCTGCAGGAAGTTTTCAACTTCGATCGGCGCGAGATCGCGATCCTGTGCGTGCTGCTGCTGCGTGGGGCGCAAACTCCGGGTGAACTCCGAGGCCGAGCCGAGCGCATGTATCGATTCGAAACGCTGGAAGACGTGCATGCGGCGCTCGACCGGCTCAGCCAGCGTGAGCCTCCGCTGGTGGCCGTGCTGCCGCGTCAGCCGGGCACGAAGGAATCGCGTTACCTGCACCTGCTCTCCGCGCAGCCGGAATCCGCGGGTGTGTCGCCGACTTCCGCCCGCGCGTCCGCCTCGTCTTTCGGCTCCGCCGACTCGGATCGGATTGCCCGGCTGGAGGCCGAGGTGCTTGCGCTGCGCAAGGAGTTGGCCGATGTGCAGCAGCAGTTGGGAGAATTTCGCAAGCAGTTCGAGTGAATGCACGGGACGTCACAGTTTACGAAAGAGTGGGTCGTGGACGCGAAGTGCGGCCAGCGGGGCTGAAGCCCGCAGTGATGGTGGACGCTTTACGCGGCGCTGAAGCGCCGCTCTTCCACGTTACCGCAGGCCGTCCTGAGTTCCTAGGCGGCCTGTGACATTGACCCTCCCGATCTGTAGGCGTACTTGTTTGATGGCCGAGAACGGTTAGCCGCGCAAATGGCGCACGATTGTGGCGATGTCGTTTTCCTGGAAGAGGCGGATGGCGGCGATGCCGGCCGCGCCGGCTTGCAGGCAGGACTCGGCATTCCGCAGAGTCACTCCTCCCAGCGCGAGCACGGGGATACTCGCGCGGCAGGCTTGGCGAAGAGCGTCGAGGCCGGTGGGGGTGGTTCCGGGTGTGTCCCTTTTCTCGAAGACGGGAGCGAAGACCGCGAAGGTGGCGCGGTTCGCGGCGGCTTGGGCTACTTCTTGTGGGGAATGACAGGAGACGGCGATGGGCGGATTTCGTGGTGAGTTTTCGCGGGCGAGGGCGCCCGCGCCACATTTGTCTTCTCCACACTTCCACGCGGCTCGAACTTCTTCCGGGGAGACATCGTTGGCGGGGAGGTGAACGCCGGCGGCAGCGGTGGCCAGGGCGACGTCGGTGCGGGAGTTGATGAGCAGGGCAGTGGTCAGTGGCCAGCGGCCAGTTGCCAGTTTTCTTTCCTGACGAATGGTGCGGGTTGCTTCGCGGACGGCTTGAACGGCTTCATAGGCGAGCGATTCCAGTTCGCGGGTGGGCAGGTCTTTTTCGCGGAGCTGAATGTAATCGAGGCCGTGGCTTGCGGCTTCGGCGATTTTGTCGAGGAGACGAAGGCGGCGACGGCGCTCGTCGCCGGGGAAGGCGGCGCGGTCGGTGATGTAGTACAAGAGAGAGCTTTTGGGCATCAGCTTGGAGCTTAAGGCAAGACTGGTCGGCACGAAGGTTGTCGTGGTTCCCAAACCCTGCAACAACAAATTCTTAAACACAGGGGACACAGGGTAAAGGGGGATCCAGCCATCAGAGCAGTTTAACGTAAAGTCGCAATGGAAATGCCTTGCGGAGCCGGAGGTGGTGCACGCCGGCCAGAGATCCTTCGACTACACAAGTGCTTGCGCTAAACGCGCAAGCACTTGCTCCGCTCAGGATGACAGATTCGAGGAGGTTCACGGTCTGGTTTTGGCGATTTCGGGGAGGACTTCCTGTTCTTTTTCTTTCTTGGGCAGGCCGCCGACATGGTGCTCGGTGAGGCCGTCGCGGAGGAAGGCGAAGGCGTCTTCGGGGGTGTCGACGAACTTGAACAGGTTCAGGTCTTCGGGGGAAACGGTGCCGGCGTCAACGAAGGCCTGGAAGTTCATGATGCGGTGCCAGTATTCGCTGCCGTAGATGACGACGAGAATTTTCTTGGCGAGTTTATCGGTCTGGGCGAGGGTAAGGATTTCGAAGAGTTCGTCGATGGTGCCGAAGCCGCCGGGGAAAATTACCAGCGCCTTGGCGAGGTAGGCGAACCAGAACTTGCGCATGAAGAAGTAGTGGAACTCGAAGTTGAGCGAGGGCGTGATGTAGGGATTGGGATTCTGTTCGAACGGCAGATTGATGTTGAGGCCGATGGTCTTGCCTCCGGCTTCGTGGGCGCCCAAGTTGGCGGCTTCCATGATGCCTGGACCTCCGCCGGTGGTGACGACGAAGCGGCGGCGGCGGGCGGGAATCTGAATGGACCACTTGGTAAGAAGGAAAGCCAGGCGGCGCGCGTCTTCGTAGTAACGGGCCATGTCGACGGCGGCGAGGGCGTGCTTCAGGCTCTCCTCCTGTTGCACGGCGGGCGCTTTCGCGTCGTTTTTTTCCACGGTGGTTAGGTTCTTCTGGGCGGCGGCGCCTCCCTGGAAGCGCGCCGAGCCGAAAAAGACGACGGTGTCCTGGATCTGCTCGCGGCGAAAGCGGGCCAGCGGCTCCTGATACTCGGACAAGATGCGGAGAATGCGTCCGTCGGGACTGTTGAGGAAGGGTTCATTCTGGTAGGCCAGCGGCGCGGGTTTGAGCTTATCGATCATGTCAGGAACTCACGTTCTGAAATCGGCATTCTGAAATCGGTGTTATGAAATCACAGGCCTTGTGAAAATCGTGGTTACGAAACCCAGGGCGCCCTGTGCGCAGGCTGCCCGCACTGCTTCGGAGCTATTGGTGTTCGTGGTAATGGAGGGCTTC
The DNA here is from genome assembly GCA_003131585.1 of Acidobacteriaceae bacterium. GTDB lineage: Bacteria > Acidobacteriota > Terriglobia > Terriglobales > Acidobacteriaceae > Sulfotelmatobacter. The sequence goes on along the minus strand of PKVW01000005.1, from coordinate 14,366 downwards.
CCAGAAGCCGATCCAGATGTCGAGCAATCCCAAGCCGCTGCACAGGCCGCGAAAGAAACCGCTGGAAACCAAGGTACGAAGCCAGGGGAACGAGAGCAGAAGATAATTGTCGGTCCACTCGGGAGTCCAGGGCAGGATCACGAGCAGGACGCCGGCGACGGCGCTAATCAGCACGAAAAGGAAGACAGAGGCGCGGTGCAGCCAGAGTTGCAAGCCGCTGTGCGCCTGGGCCACGGGAGCGGAAGACGGCGGGTCGAGGAGCGTGGCAGCGGTTCCGGTCTGCGCGTGCGCCGGTTGGACGGGCGCGGCGCATCCGTTTTCGGCGGGCAACTTGGGATCGGTGGTCACCGGGCGCTCCGCTGCAGCCGGGCTGGAATGATGCGGAGGCCGAGGAATAAACCGGTATTCAATAAACCGGTGCTCAAGAAGCGCCGGTTTATTGAGCGCCGAAAGAAAAAGTGAGGGACAAAACGCATCGGGCTATTCTACGACTTCAAAGGCTTGATGCGCTCGGCGACGTCGCGATAATCGATGTTGCGGCCGTAAACCTCCATGAAGTGCTTGAGGGCGGAGGGTCTGTCGCCGGCGGCCTCATGGGCGGCGGCGAGTTCATAGTGGAGAGCGGTGCGCGTTTCTTCGTCGATGCCCGGGACGTGAAGAGCCTTGTCATACCAGCGAATGGCGGCTTCGGGTACGCCCTTGTCGAGGAAGCATTGAGCCAGCCATGTATAAGTCTGCATGACTTGCGGGAAAGGATGTCCGCGATCGACGGCCTGACAGGTCTTCTGCAACTCACCAATGGCCTCATCGAGCAGGCCCATTTCGCGGAAAGCGATGCCGAGGTTGTAGTGAGTTTCTGGATCTTCCTCGGTGGTGGAAGAACCGGCTTCGAGATCGTGTTTGAGCTCGCCAAACATTTCCGCGAGATCCACGCCAGCGTCCTCGCCGAAGGGAGAAGACTTGGCAGCGACGGAAAGCGTCGCGCTGGGAATGACCGGAGAAATTTGCGGCTGGGGCGCCGGAGGCGCGGACTGCTGAGGAACCCGGGCCGGCGCTTGCGGTGAAACTGCAGGAGTTCCGGAGGACGCCGCGCCTGCCGCGGCGCTGGCGGCGATAGGAGCGCTGACCGGCGGAGCGGGCGCGGGCGCGGACCAATGCCGCGCCGGAGCTGAGACGACAGGAGTTCCAATCTGGCGTGCAGGCGGAGTCTGCGGCGCGGGGTCAGGTTCGGCAACGGGAGCACCCTGGAGGAAATCGTCACCCAGGGAGGCTTCGAGATCGGCTACAAACTCGCCCATGGGCTCAGTTTGGGGCACGTCGAAGGCAGTGGGTGTCGCGCTTCCGATAGGCTTAAGTTCGGGGCGGACCTGGTGCTCGGGTGTGGAGGCTCGGGCCGAAGCGTGCTCGACGGCAGGCGCGGCTTCGTGTGAGATCGTTCCTGGAAGAAAACTCTCGCCTAGGGAGGACTCCAGATCGGAAACGAACTCTTGAAGGACGCCCGGCGACCTACGAGGCTCGATCGGGGGCGGCTCGGTCACGGGATGCCTGGTCGCGGCAGATTCGGCCTGTAGCGCAGGTGGAGCGTGCGTTTCCGCCGCAGGTGCCTGTCGTTCGGCAGAGGGTACGACGACGGCCTGGGATTCGCGGGCAGCGGCTGGAATTTCTTCAATGGTGAAATCGGCAGAAGGATCGTCGATGGTGAACTCAGAGACAGCTTCGACAGTGGACACTTCTTCGACCGCGGAGGTGTGCTGCGAGGCGGCCTGGATTTTAGCTTCAAGGACCGACAAGGTGGCTTCGTCGCTGGTGAGAGCCTGAAGCTTTTCGAAAGCTGCCGAGGCTTGCTCGGGCATGCCATGCTCGAGGTAGAAACGGATCTCCTCGATGGTTTCGGCGGTCTTTTCCTGGTCGAGCTTTCCGTCGTCGCGGTTTTCTCTGGCGCGCGGGCCGGTGGGTACGTCATGGTTACCGACGGCATCGGTAATCTCGATTTCCGCGGTGTCGGCATGCGGAGTGTCGAGTTCGATCATGATGGAGTCGTCCCACTCGGAGGACAGATCGATCTCTGCGGGAGCGGAGTGAGATGCGGCGACGGGCAACGCCTGATCGTGGTCTTGGTCGTTGACTTGGTCGCCGTCTTGATCGGCGACGACGGCGAATTCGAGTTCTTCAGAGGCCTGGGGCGGAGCGGCGGGCCAGGGAGCCGAGACCGCAGCCGCGACTGGAATCTTTTCTGAAGCTAGTTCTGCCGGGGAAGCGGCGTGCTCGAGGATGGAATCAGCGAGAGCGGGAGCTGCCGAGCGCTCTTCGTAGCGATCGGCGAGTTCGCCGTAACGCGTGGCCTCTTCCGGATATCCCGCTTCGGAGTAGACGTTCTGCAACGTGCGGCAGCAGACGCCGGCTTCGGCGAAGCGCGCCGCGCGCGTGTGTAGAGCGGCAAGACGCTGGTTCAGGCGCAGATCGGCGGGCGCCTGAGGCAGAGCTGCCATAAGCGGCCCCAGAGCCTTGGCGGGCATGTTGTAGGAAATGAAAAGTTCCGCATCGGTGAGCGCGGCGCGAACCGCGAGAGCGACTGCATCGGAATAGTGCTGGTGGATGGAGGGAGCAATGGCTTCCAGTTCATCGACGATGACGGCCGCTTCTTCCGTGGAAATGAGGCTGGCGGCGGAATCGCCGCCGATCTGGTTGACCACCTGCTGGTAATTGTTCATGTGCAGGGGATTGCCAGGCTCCATGGCAGCGAGCTTCTGATAGAGATCGCGAGCGCGGGAAAGATCGCCGGACTGGACCGAAGCGTGGGCCAGCAACTCGATGACTTCGGTGATGTGAGTGGATTCCCCGGCTTTCTGGAAGAGATCGAGAAGTTTCTCGAGAGAAGCGGGATTGTCGCGCACATGCCCGATGATGGAATGGAGGTTCTTTAGAACTTTGTCGGAATCTTCGGCCAGCAGGCGCTCGGCATGCTGGTCATAAAGCTGGAGCGCGTTCTCGTATTGGCCCGCCTGCATGAGGGCATCGGCTAAGTTGGAGATGGCGGCCAGATCGTTGTGGACGGAGAGGAGCTTGCTGGCCAGAGTGCCGGCATCCGAGAGACGGCCAGTCTTCAGGTAAGCCTTGAGCAGGTCGCGGAGGCCCTCGGGATTGGAATCCAGATCGGAGACTTTCTGCAACGATTCGAGGGCGGCCTCGGCATCGCCGGCCTCGAGCAGATTGCGGCCCTGCATGAGCAGGGCGTAGCTGTTGCCGGGATCGAGGGTGAGCATGCGCCGCAGAACTTCTTCGGCGGCGTTCAGCGAGCCCTTGGAACGCAAGGTCTCGGCGGCGGCGGAGAAAATCTGCCAGGCATCATTTTTCTTGCCCAGGCGGACGTAGACTTCCGCCAGGCGGACGCGCATGGTGGTGTTTTCCGGATCCATTTCCAGAATCTTCTGGAAGATGCGGACGGCGTTTTCCAGTTCGCCGGATTTCAGGAATTCTTCGGCGACCTGCAGGTACTGGGCGCGGGCATCGTTGAAGAGTCCCTGCTGGGTGTACAGTTCGGCCAGCTTCAGCACGCTCTCGAGCGAAGGCTTGAGCTTGCTGATCTTCTTGTACATGGCGATGGCCTTGACCGTGAAACCCTGGTTGGCATAGGCGTCGCCGACACTCTTGAAGCATTCGGTGGCTTTGTCGGCCTCACCGAGTCGGGAGTAGAGGTCGCCGACGGTATTGGTGACCGTGAGATCCTTGGGGTCGGCTTTGAGGACCTTTTCGTACTCAGCGATGGCGTTTTGCATCTTGCCCTGCTGGACATACTTCTCCGCAGCGCTGAGAACCTTCTGTTTGTTGAACCCGAAACCGAACGCCATATGAGTGCGAACTCCAGCCCCTGGTCTGCACCGCGAAACTTCTGCACCGAGAAACTGATGACGGCTCCGGGGAAGTGTTGCCCGGGGGTACGTCACGTGGCCAAACTCCTTTTTAGAGATGGCCGGTCGGACAAGGGCAATTGTACGGCTGGATGGGGCCAGCGCATGGTTACTAAGGGTTACCGAAAGGGAGTGTACGAACGGGTTACCAAGGGAATCAGGGATTAACCGGCGACTGGGCCACCCTTGTTTCTATAAGGAGGATAGGGGTTCCGCCTAAGATGGAGACCTAGTAGGCACAGGGGATGGGCACGGGCTGGGCGCGAAGCCGTTTCGCGTAGTCTCTAATGCCGCCTGGTCCATAAATGTTGCGGGAGGGAAAGTAAAGGTCCATCAGGAGGTAAAGCCCGCATCTGCCGGGCCGGTATGCGATTGTTCCCTTCTGCTACTAAACTTGCTTGAGAGGCAGGGTCTCAGTTTTATTTCTTTTCCGCCTCTACTCTTCATCCATGGCTGAATCTCTAACGGAGTTTTTCCTGGCGAACTTTCAGGCGCACTGCGGCGAGCGTGCCTACGGGCAGCGTCGTGGGTATCGCATGGAGTGGTTTACATACGGGCAGGTCATAGAGATGGCGTCTCGGCTCGGCCGGGAACTGGAGGCGCGGGGGATCGGCAAGGGCGACCGGGTGATGCTGTGGGGCGAGAATTGCGCCGAGTGGGTTGCGGCGTTTCTTGGATGTGCGATGCGCGGCGCGATTGTTGTCCCGATGGATGATGGAGCGTCTACGGATTTTGCGGGGCGAGTTTCAGCGCAGGTCGAGGCCAAGCTCTGGGTCTGTTCTCGCAGGCACGCGCCACAGCAAGCGGATGAGTCTCGCCGCGCTGTCCCGGTGTTGGTTCTTGAGGATTTGTCGAAAGCGGCTGACCATCCTTTCGCAACGAAGGTTGCGAATGTAGCGATCGGCCGCGACGATACCCTGCAGATTGTGTTTACCTCCGGGACTACGGCTGAACCCAAGGGCGTGGTCATCACGCATGGAAATGTGCTGGCCAACATCAGTCCGCTGGAGCAGGAGATGCGGCAGTACTTGAAGTATGAGCGATGGGTGCATCCGGTGCGGTTTTTGAATTTGCTGCCGCTTAGCCATGTCTTCGGGCAATTCCTCGGGATGTTTCTGCCTCCGCTGCTGGGCGGGACTGTGATTTTCCAGGAAGAGCTGAAGCCTTCGGAGATCATGCGTACGATCCGGCGGGAACGAGTGTCAGTACTGGTGAGTGTGCCGAGGGTGTTGCAGTCGCTGAAACAGAAGATAGAGCGCGATCTCGAAGATCGTCATCCCGAAAGCGGGGGAAATATCGAGAAGTTTCGGCGAAGGTTCCGGATGTCGGAAGGGAAACACTTTCTACGGCGATGGTGGATTTTTCGCGCGATTCACCGGCAGTTCGGCTGGAAGTTCTGGGCATTCATTTCTGGGGGCGCGGCTCTCGACGCCGAGACTGAAGAATTCTGGGGGCGGTTGGGCTACGCGGCGATTCAGGGATATGGGCTGACGGAGACTACGTCGCTCATCAGCGTGAATCACCCCTTCAAGTTGGGGAAGGGGTCGATCGGGAAAGTGCTGCCGGGGCGGGAAGTGAAGCTGGCGGAAGATGGCGAAATCTTGATCCGCGGCGGCGGAGTGGCCGCGGGGTATTGGGAGGCAGATCGACCGCAGGAAGTCGTGGACGAAGAGGGTTGGTACCGCACCGGAGATGTGGGCGCGCTGGATGCGGCGGGGAATCTTTATTTTAAGGGGCGCAAGAAAGAAGTGATCGTGACACCGGGCGGCCTGAATATTTATACGGAAGATCTGGAGGCCGCGTTGCGGCGCCAGCCGGAAGTGAAAGATTGCGTGGTAGTGGGGATTGAGCGTGGGGGAAATGCGGAGCCCTGCGCGATGGTGATTTTACGAGACGGGTTGCGCGACGGTGCCAGGCTGGAAGCGGTGGTGGAGCGAGCGAACCAGTCGCTGGCGGAATTCCAGCGCATGCGGATGTGGATGCGTTGGCCGCAGGAAGACTTCCCGCGCACGAACACGCAGAAGCCGCGGCGGAATCTGATTGCCGAATTTGCGGCTAGACAAATTCTGCATGCCGGGGGGAAGGATGTTGCGAGTGCGGGTGAAAGTCCGGTGATGGAGTTGATCGGCCGTATTACGAGGCGAAGCGTCACGGGGGTAAATGCTGAGGCAATGCTCGATTCTGAGTTGGGGTTGAGTTCGCTGGACCGCGTGGAACTGATCGGCGCGCTGGAGGATCGATATCACGTGGATCTTAGCGAGACTCGGTTTAGCGCGGCGCGGACGGCGGGCGATGTGGAAAAGATGTTGAAGGGCGAGGCGCAGCAGCGCGTGGAGTATCGCTATCCGGGATGGGTATTGCAGTGGCCGGCGACCTGGGCGCGATGGCTGGCGCACTATTTGTTGATGAGACCGGCAATGACTGTGCTGGGCTGGCCGCGGATCGAAGGGCGGGAGAATCTGCGAGGCTGGAGTGGGCCGCTGCTGGTGGTCTGCAATCATATTGCCGATGTGGATGTGGGATTTGTGCAAACGGCTTTGCCGGCTCGGCTGCGACATCGGATTGCAACGGCGGCTGGAGGAGAGGCGTTGGAAGGACTGCGCACGCCTGCTCCCGGTAGAGGGTTTTTCGGGAGACTCTACGATCGCACGCAATGGATGCTTGGTGTTTCGTTGCTGAACTTGTTTCCACTGCCGCGCGAGGCTGGGTTCCGGCGGAGTTTCGCATACGCGGGTGAGGCCGTGGACCGAGGATACAGCGTGCTGGTATTTCCCGAAGGACGACATACGGTGGATGGAAAGATGAATCCCTTTCGGGCGGGGATTGGGCTGCTGGCGAATAATCTGGGCGTTCCAGTACTGCCCATGCGGATTGTGGGATTGTTTGAAGTGAAGCGAGCGGGCAAGAAGTTTGCCCGGCCGTGGAAGATTTGTGTGCGGATTGGCCGGCCGATGAACTTTGCGGACGGAAGCGATCCCGCGCAGATCGCAGGGGACCTGCAGAGTGCCGTGGAAGCTCTATAGTGATGGCGAAGTGAAGTCGCACCCAGCAACACACGGCAGGACGAGTCAGGAAACAAGAAAACAGGCGCCGTGATTCGATGCTGCGAATCACGGCGCCTGCAAGTTTTGGAATTACCGATCACGCCGTCACCAAGTACCCGAGGTGACGGCGTGAATTTTAGTTAAGGGTAACGAGCTTTCCCTTCGAAGCAATTCCGTTGGCGACGACAACGACTATGCTCGGACCAGTTTCGGCGGCCGCAGGAACGTCGAAACTGGTGGAAACGACGATGCTGCCCGTAGCGACTCCCATAGTACTGTGGTCGTGCGTGCGGGCATAGAAGACGTGCTTGGTGGCTTTGTTGACGATCCGAACCAGCGGGTAGTTGGTAGCCATCTGGGCATCGTCGCCGTACGCCGCGCCTTGCGACAGGCCATTGAACTGCGTGCCTTGGATGACATTGCCCGTGCTTCCCGCGGTCAGCGTGCTGGCTACGGATGTAATGTTAGGCCGCCACGCAGTTTGGTAAGTCCCGGTGGTCGCATAGACCTCTACGGTCTTCGTACCATCGGTAAACAGAACCTGGCCCGTCGGCAGAACCAGCATTCGGCCCACATAAGATGGATCTTTGCTGGCATTGGCGGGACCGGCCTCGGCAATCAGACTTGTGCCGTTAAACTCGTAGAATTTGCTGCCCTTAGCGTAGCAAGGGGAGATGGGTGCCGCGTCCACGAGCACATTGCCGTCGGGCAGGATGGCTGCCGGTCCGTCGTCGATGCCCAGCCCAGCGGGGAAGGTCGGACCGGCCGCCCACGCACCTGTTGAAGTGTTGTATATTGCCGTGTTACTCGTTCCACCGGTGGCGAATACCGTGCCGTCGGGCCGCAATACCGCGGGTCCGATTTCAACGCAAGAGGTATTCGGCAATTTCGCAACCGTGCTGCCAGCGAGCGTCCATGATCCCGTGCTTGGATCGTAAAGTTCAGACTCCGTTCCGTTCCACACATCCACGGTGAGCACGTCTCCGGTGGGAAGCAATGTCCAGCCTTCCTCGGAATTTTGGTCGGCTTTGTTGGCCCCTGTTATTGTCCATGTCAAGCTGGTCGCATCAAGCAAAGCTTGCTGTAGCTGAAAGGGGCTGCAGATGGTGTTGGCTACGCCGCAGTTTCCCAGCATGAAGGTTCCATCTGGCAGGACGATGCTTGATGCGTCTCCAATATGGGTCCAGCCCGAAGGTGCAGTGATCGAGGTCCAGGCGTTGATGGTGGGATCGTAAATCGCACCCTTGTTGATTTCATCCTCGGAACCGCCGTTGTACTCTCCGCCCTCGACGACAACCCGGCCGTCCGCTAGTACGGCAGACGCAAAGTAGAGGGGCGCGTACCCTGACTGCATCGAGGCCAAACTTGTCCAAGTGCCATTGACGTAGCTTCCCGCAATATCGGGGGTGAGACGCCACCAGGCAGAGCTGAGGTACTGATGCACCATGACAGTTCCGTCAGTGAGCAGGAGCGCGGTGTCAGCGTCGAAGGTCGGGGAATTTGTGAGCTTTGTCCATTTTGAAGTAACCGGTTGCTGGGAGCTGGCGATAGCCGACCACGCCATTAGAGTCAGCAGCGAGATTGCGAGCGAACGGAAGGCCTTCATTTTTTCCTCTCGTGTCTTAATTTATCTAACGTGAATTCTGATGCTGTGTTTCCACAGAGCAACGCCGCAGGGAGAAGTTGCTGGGCCCGAGCTTCGGCTTGGAATCTCAAGGCCGCCGGATTATACCGCGGTTGCGGGCGATTCCGATGCAGTTGTCACGCAGATTTGACAATTAATTTTGCGCGAGATGCGGAATACCGGGAAAGCTTGCAAGATCTTGCATATCGCCGCCGGAGCGGGAAGACAAAACACTGATTTTCGTCCGCAGATCGAACTCTCCGAGTACGAGGGAATGAAGCGCAGCCGGTTATTCTTCATCCATGACAGTTTCTTCTTTGTGGGAGTCCGATTCGACGCGCACTTCCGGGATGTTCGCGCCGCGAAGTGCGCGATTGAGTTCGGGAAGATCTGAAGTCTTGAGCGCATCCCAACGGTTCACTGCGTCCAATGAATCGTGTTCGGACGACGCGATGGCTTCAGACTGCGCCCCAGTAGGTTCGGCATCGGCCTGCGACACTTGGCCGTATAACACGGCGATCTGCCCGTTCACTCTCAGGAGAGAGATTTCGTCGGCGGGCGGTGCAGCGGAACCGGCTGGCGGCCCTAGAACAGCAGTGAGTTTGTTCTGGAAGGCTTGAACGGAGTCGTGAGCGGGCCCGCTGGCTTGCTGGCTGAGTTTTTGCAAAGGGTCGCGAATCGATCCCGCTTGCAATACAGCCTTGGAAGTCAGACTCAATAGCGAAGCCAGGCGCACTTCCATCTGGAACTTCTTCTGGAGGCCGGCTGGCGAGATCTTTACGCGAGGATCCATCTTCACCGTGAAGGGCGCGGTATAACTCTTTCCGTTTGCGGTGAGTCGTGCTGTATAGGAGCCGGGCAAAGCCGTAGGGCCGAGCGGAGAACGAGATGTGTCTCCAGCGATTGCGGCGATGGGATATTCGTGGCGTGTGGATTCGGGCGCGGGATAATGCAAATCCCAAACCCAGCGGTGCACGCCGGCCTCGGATGGCAGAGCGCGGAAAGGACGCAGCCAGTAGAGAGGGATGAGTTGTTTCTTCAGGTCGGCTTCCGGGACGTCGGGCTTGTCCGCGCTGGAAAATCGGCGAACGAGTTGGCCGCGGGCGTCGAGGATTTCGAGTGTGACCGGAGCAGAAGCGGGGTGAGCCAGGTAATAATCAATCACTGCGCCATCGGGTGGATTGGCGGCAGCAGGCTCGTCAGGTGGAAGCGGAGTGTCCGTGTTGGTGTCGCGCTGAACGCGGTAGACGGGCGCTGGAGTGAAGAGATGGTCGTCAGTGGCGGCGAACGAACCGGCCGCTTCGCGCAGCGGCGCGATGTCATCCAGAATCCAAAACGAACGCCCGTGCGTGGCGACGATGAGGTCGTCGTCGCGAATCCAGAGATCGCGCATGGAAGTGTGCGGCAGATTCAGTTGCAAGGATTGCCAGTGGTCGCCGTCATCGAACGAGACCCAGACTGAATTCTCCGTGCCGGCAAACAAGAGGCCTTTGCGCACAGGATCCTCGCGTACCGTGTCCACGGGGCCGAAGGCGGGAAGGCCACCCGTGATCAGTTTCCAGGTGTTGCCGCCATCGTGCGTACGGTAAATGTAAGGACGGTCATCGTCAATGCGGAAGCGGCTCACGGATGCGTAAGCAGAGTCGTCATCGAGATGCGAGGCGCTGATCTGTGTGACCTTGCTCCACGGCGTCAGCTCCGGCGGAGTAATGTCGTTCCACTTCTTGCCGCCGTCCCGCGTCTGCCAGATCAAGCCGTCATCGGTGCCAGCCCAGAGCGTATTGAGGTTCTTGAACGACGGGGCGAGAGCGTAGATTACGCCGCGCTGTTTGTCGGCGCCTTTGGGGATAAGATTGCCCACGCTGACTGGAACTCCGGGATTCTCGCGAGTGAGATCGGAGCTGATGGTCTGCCAGGAGTTTCCGCCGTCAATAGTTTTGAAGAGCACATTGCTGGCGTAATAAAGGATGTGCGGATCGAGGGGCGAGAACAGAAGCGGCTCGGTACGGTCGGTGCGGTACTTGGCTGTGCGAAGCGGGATCGGCGTAATGTTCTGCACCTGTCCGGTGGACCAGTGAAACTTCGAGACCTCGCTTCTGCCGCCGCCGTAGACGATGTCAGGGTCGAGTGGATCGGGTGCGACGTAGCCATATTCGATCACGCCCACGGGATGCCAGTCGCGGAAGGTAATGGCGCCGTCGTTGCCGCGGCTGGAGATGCAGACGGAACCGCTCTCCTGCTGACCTCCGCAAACGCGATAAGGAAAGGAGTTGGTTACCGCGATGTGATAAATCTGCGCGGTGGGCTGGTTGTACCAGGAACTCCATGAGGCTCCGCCATTGACGGTTACGAGGGCGCCCTGGTCACTGACGAGAAGAATGATGTTCGGGTCGTTGGGATTGATCCAGAGATTTTGGTAGTCGTCGCCGCCCGGCGCGCCACGAAATCCGGACCATGTTTTTCCGCCATCCGCAGACCGCATGGTTACGGTGCTGGCGCTATAGACCACATCCGGATTCTTTGAATCCACGCGGGGGATGGCCAGGTCGCCGCCGCCAATGCGTCCTGAAGGGCGCGGATCATTGGTTACTTTGGACCAGCTTTCTCCAGCGTCGTCGGAGCGGTAGAAGGCGAGCGCGCCCGAAGCGGCGCCGAGCGTGGCGTAGAGGCGCCGGGAATCGCTGGGAGCGATCGCGACGTAGATTTGGGCGAGATCCTTGGGCAGGCCGTTGGTAAGAGGATGCCAGGTGCTTCCGCCATCGGTGGACTTAAACAATCCGCCGCCGGCTCCGTTGACCTCGTCGTTGTCCTCCCACGGGCCCTCGCGTGCTTCCCACATAGAGGCATAAACTACGTCGGGATTGGAAGGATCGATCTCGACGTCCGAGGCACCGGTATTCTCGTCTTTGTAGATGACTTTTTGCCAGGTTTGGCCGCCATCGGTGGAACGGAAAAGGCCGCGCTCTTCATTCGGGCCATAGGGATGGCCGAGCACTGCGGCAAAGACTCGATTGGGATCGCGAGGATCGATGGCCAGTGCGGGGATCTGCAGGCCATCGCGCAATCCGAGATGAGTCCAGGTTTTGCCGGCGTCAGCCGATTTGTAAATGCCGTTGCCAACCGAGAGATCGGGGCGATGCAGGCCTTCGCCGCTGGCGACATAGATGATGTTGGGGTTCGAGGGAGCTACGGCGATGGCGCCAATCGACTGTGTAGACTCGTGGTCGAAGATGGGCGTCCAGGTGCGGCCGAAGTCGTCCGATTTCCAAACTCCGCCATTGACCTGGCCAACGTAGAAGACATTCGGCTGGCTCGGAACGCCAGCGGCGGCCCGGGTGCGGCCTCCGCGAAACGGGCCGATCATGCGCCAATGCAATTCCTGATATGCGTTCTCGGGAATTTGCTGTGCGGCGCTCGATCCGATAGACAGGAAAACCGAAACGCAGACGAACAAACGAAGGACTACCTGGAATCTGGTCACTGGGCCCCCTCAGATACCAAAGCCAAACCTGACAGCATAAACCAAAGTTGCAGTTCTGGGGGTGGCAAGGCTGAACCGGCTCCGGAAACATCCGCTTAGGTCGACCAGATCGAGCCAATCCCGGTCAAGGTGCGCACGGACGATGGGCGGATGCGATGGCTCGATGGCCCATACCTTGCGACATGAACCGCCGCTCCCACTTTCAGTAATCCCCCCCGCGCTACGTTTTTCCTTGACAGGGACCACCGGGCCTGTAAGAGTGAGCATATTTATTCAACTATATGAATATATATTCACCATGAATAAAGCCCTGCGGCAGAGAGCCGTTTTGGAAGCGTTGAAGCGGGGGCCCGTGGCCAACCAGGAAGATCTGCAGCGGGCGTTGCGCAAGCGAGGGTTCAAGGTGGGGCAGGCGACGCTATCGCGGGATATTCGCGATCTGAATCTGAGCAAGACGGCGGCTGGCTACACCCTGTCTCAAGGGGAGGGCGCGGGTTTGGCTCTGCCCCCGGTGGAGCGTTTGGTTCGCGAATTCGTGCTGGATGTGCGGCCCGCGCAGAACCTGCTGGTTGTGAAAACAATCGTGGGCAGCGCTCAGCCGGTGGCGGCGGCGTTGGATGAACAGGAATGGGGGGAAGTGGTGGGAACGATCGCCGGTGACGACGCGATCCTGATCGTTTGTCCCGATAAGGACGCTGCCAAGAAAGTTGCGGTCCGGATCGAGGAGATGCTCGGCTGATGTCTGCGAAGCTCAAAAGCGCGGTGCTGGGAGCGAGCGGCTATTCGGGGCTGGAACTGACGCGTATTCTGGAGCGCCATCCCCGGCTGGAGAAGCCCGCACTGCTGCGGCGGGAGGGCGGCAGCGACGGCGCGGCAGATTTGGCGGAGTTGTTTCCCGAGTTGTCCGGCAACGGAGGCTATCCGCTGCGGCCGCTCTCGTGGCCGGAACTGAAACGTCAGGGTGTCGAACTGCTTTTTTTGGCTACGCCGCATGAAGCGTCGCGCTCTCTTGTACCTGAGGCGATCGCGCAAGGATTGCGCGTGATCGATCTGAGTGGCGCGTGGAGGCTGAAACAGGCGCAGCATCGCGCCATCTACTCGTTCCAGGATGCGGACGCAGTGACGGCCGCGGAATTGACGGCGAAAGCGGTATATGGACTGCCGGAGTTAAACGGCGATCGCATTGCGGCAGCCCAACTGGTGGCGAATCCAGGTTGCTACGCGACTTCAGTGATTCTGGCGTTGGCGCCGTTGCTTCAGGCCGGGCTGGTTGATCGCGAGTGTGGAATTATTTCCGACTCGAAGTCTGGAGCGTCGGGGGCGGGCAAGGCGCCTACGTCGCGCACCCATTTCGTTGCGGTGGCGGACAATCTTTCGGCCTACTCGGTGTTCAATCACCGGCATCTGGGAGAGATGGTGGAGCAGTTGGGGCTGGGCGACGCGGAGCTGATTTTTACGCCTCACCTGTTGCCGATTCTGCGCGGGATTCTCTCGACCATCTACGTCCGCTTGAACCGGGCGATGCAACCGCCGGAAGTGGAATCCTGTCTGCGCGATTTTTATTCGGGCAAACATTGGGTACGAGTATTTGCTACGCCGAAGCTGCCGCAAGTGCAGTTTTCGTTGCACACGAACTACTGCGATCTTGGCTTTTGCCTGGCGGAAGACGGCCAGCGGCTGGTACTGGTTTCCTGCGTGGACAATCTGCTGAAAGGCGCGGCAGGACAGGCAGTGCAGAACATGAATCTCATGTATCGGTGGGAAGAGCGGGAGGGTTTGCAGTGACGATTGTGGTGAAGATTGGCGGAGCGGCGATCGAAGACCCTGCGACGCTGCGCAAGTGTGCACGGTCCATCGCCGAGCTGGCGCGAGATGGCCACCGCGTAGCCGTGGTTCATGGCGGCGGTGCTGCGCTGACCCGGATGCTGGAGCGCATGGGGAAGAAGAGCGAGTTTGTGGACGGACTGCGCGTGACCGATGCGGAGACACGGGATGTGGCGCTCATGGTATTGGCCGGGATTATCAACAAGAAGCTGGGGGCGGCCATCCAGTCGACGGGCATGCCGGCCATTGGTTTCTGCGGCGGCGACGGCATGACGTTCCGCGCACGAAAGAAGTTTGTTCACAGCGGCGACCTGGGATTTGTGGGCGAAATTTGTTTTACAGAGCCGTCTTGGATCGAAGCGCTGTGGCAGCAGGGAGGAATCCCGGTTCTGGCTTCGATGGCATTGGGCGCCGACGGCGAATACTACAACATAAACGCCGATGAAATGGCGGCGGCCTGCGCCGCGGCTTGCCACGCCAACACG
>PKVW01000045.1 GCA_003131585.1 Acidobacteriaceae bacterium | reverse complement strand
ATCACTTCCATGCCGGCATCGCGCAACGCCCGCGCAATTACCTTGGCGCCGCGGTCATGCCCGTCGAGCCCCGGCTTCGCCACCAGAACGCGGATCTTGGGATCACTGGACATGAATGTCCTGATCGAGCTTCACAGACTTGAACGCCTTGCGCAGAGGCACGGATAACTTCCAAAGGAGCACGGACACCAGGAAGGTCTCGCCGATGCCGACCGTACTCCACCTACGGCGCAAGACGAGGTCTGTCAGTTGTGCTCCCACCATGACGCCGAGCAGGAAAAGCATCAGCAAGAAAGTAATCACAGTCCCGCGCGTGATGGCGGGCTTCTCTCGCACGTCCTCCAGTTGCTCGAACATGCGGGTATTATAAGCCACACCTTCTGTGGTCAGATCGTCTTCACATCCAGACTCTGCCACAAGTACCAGCAGGCCACGCTGCGATAAGGCTCCCAACTCTTTGCGATCTTTTCCATCTGCTCCGGACTCGGCAGCTTGATCTTGGGGCCTTTCTTTGCGGGCGCAGGCTTCTTTGCCGCGGAGGGCCTCTTCGCTGCCTTCGCCCGCTGCACGTCGAGATAGTGCTCGTACATCGCCATGCGCACTCCGAAGTCGCCCGTCGGCAGCACGTTCTCGCGCTTCAGCGAGAACATCAAAAACATCTGCGCCGTCCATACGCCGATGCCCTTCACTTGGGTGAGATGCTCGACTACCTCCGCATCCGGCAACTCCGGCAGCCGAACGAAATCCAGCAGTCCAGCAGCCGTCTTCGCGGCCAGATCTTTCAAGTAGGCTGACTTCTGCTTCGACAGTCCCGCGCCGCGCATCTGTTCGTCGCTCAGCTTAAGGATGCCCTCCGGAATGAGCGGCTCGCCCGCCAGCGCCGCAAATCGCTTGAAAATAGTCTCCGCGGCCTTGCCGTTCAGTTGCTGGTAGACGATCGCCTCCGCCAGACTGTGAAATTGCGGCGGCCCAAACCGCATGCGGCACGGCCCGATGCGATCGATGATCGCCCGCATGACCGGATCGGACTTCTTGAGATGGCTGACGGCTCTTCGCATGGGTTTCTATGTTTAACACAAAATCATCCACGACAGGCGGATGGAAAACGAATCGACTCTACCTGGGTCAAGCAAGGATTGTAGCGTGGCTTTCGAGCGTTCCCGAGGAAGCGCCGCACGTCCGCCTTGGATTCCAGCTTCCGGCGGGCAAGGCGAAGGGCTAACCCTCAGCGCCCGCGCTGAGTATAACTTCCGGGAGACCCCAGCCAGCCCCAAGGTTTGACTGATTCCGTTCCGCTACGTCACACTCACTTCCGTATACGTCCCATACACCTCGCGCAGCGCCGCGCAAATCTCGCCCACCGTCGCATACGCCTGCACGGCGTCCACGATGTAGGGCATGGTGTTGGCGGGAGAGATGTTTCCATTCGTGCCTGCCTTTGGTTCCTGCGCCGCGGCTTTCTTCAGCGCGTCGAGCGCGCGGCGTACTTCGTCATTCGATCGCCGCGCCCGCAGTGCCTTCAGCTTGGCTGTCTGCTGACGGGCGACGCTTTCGTCAATGTAGAGAATGTGGGGCGACGCTTCCTCGATCGCGAATTCGTTCACGCCCACGACGATCTTCTCTTTCGCCTCGGCGGCGCGCTGATATTGATAGGAGGCCTCGGCAATCTCCTTTTGCGGATAGCCGCGCTCGATGGCCTTCACCATGCCACCCATCGCGTCCAGCTTGCCGAAGTAGTCGAAGGCGCCGGTTTCCATCTCCAGCGTTAAGGTTTCCAAGAAATACGACCCACCCAGCGGATCGACGGTCTGCGTCACTCCCGATTCATAAGCGATGATCTGCTGCGTGCGCAGCGCAATGCGGGCTGCCTCTTCGGTGGGCAGGGCGAGCGCTTCGTCGTAGGAGTCGCAATGCAGCGACTGCGTGCCGCCGAGCACCGCGGCCAAAGCCTGCAACGCAACGCGCGCAATGTTGTTCAAGGGTTGCTGCGCCGGCAGCGACACTCCCGCTGTTTGGGTGTGAAAACGCATCAGCCAGGTGCGCTGGTTCTTCGCCCCGAACCGCTCTTTCATCACCTGGCCCCAAATCTTACGGGCAGCGCGGTACTTGGCGATCTCTTCGAAGAAATCGTTGTGCGCGTTGAAAAAGAAGCTGAGGCGCGGACCGAAATCGTCCACATCGAGACCACGCCGCCGCGCCCACTCCACATACTCGATGCCGTCGTACAAAGTGAACGCCAGTTCTTGCAGCGCCGTCGATCCCGCCTCGCGAATGTGATATCCGCTGATGGAAATTGTGTTGAAGCGCGGCGTGAACTTCGATCCGAACTCGAAGGTGTCGATCACCAGACGCATCGAAGTGGCCGGCGGATAGATATATTCCTTCTGCGCGATGTATTCCTTGAGAATGTCGTTCTGAATCGTGCCGGAAATCTTTTTCCAGTCCGCGCCCTGCTTCTCCGCCACCACCAGATACATCGCCCACAGCACCGACGCGGGTGAGTTAATCGTCATCGAGACCGTAGTCTTTTCGAGGTCGATGCCGCCGAAAAGAATTTCCATGTCTTCGAGCGAGTCGATCGCCACGCCGCACTTGCCGACCTCGCCCTCGCTGGCTGCGTGATCGGAGTCGTAGCCCATCAGCGTGGGCAGGTCGAATGCGACAGAGAGCCCGTTGCCGCCGTGCTCGAGCAAATACTTGTAGCGCTGGTTGGTCTCCTCGGGCGACGCGAAGCCGGAGAACTGCCGCATGGTGTAGAGCTTGCCGCGATATCCCGTAGCGTGAATGCCCCGGGTGAAGGGAGGCGCGCCGGGATATCCGAGATACTTTTCCTCGCTCCAGTCTGCGGGGAGATCGGCCTGGGTGTAGAGGCGGCGGACGGGAACGCCGGAAATCGTCGTGAAGCGGGCGTGCCCGTTCTCGTCGAGATTCACGCCGGTGGCCGCGCCAATCGGCCGCTCGGGAGATTTCTCGATTGTAGGTGCGAGCGTCTTCTCCGCCCACGTCTTTTCGTCAGCGGAGGGATGGCGGTTTTCAAAAACGTCGGCGACGGGACTTTCGGCAACGTGCGGCTTGGTCGGCTTCTTCTGCGGCATGATGACCCCAGTGTTCTGTTGTCATGATAGGGAAGCGAGCGCCAGCGGGCAAGGCGGGCGCAGGCCAGAACGGCCGGTCCAGTGGGTGTGCGACAGTCCCGCTATCGCGGCTGCTTGCGCGATAGCTCCCACGCCTTGGCGTATTTCCACGAGACGTAGACGGCATGGTAGAGATGCAGCAACAAGCCTTCGCGGCCGTCGAGGAATCCGAGGCGGAAGAAGTAGTTGTAGACGAATGTCGCCAACGGTCGAAGGACGATGTTGACGACGCTAAACCGCACATTGACCTTGTCATTGCCTTTGGCCGCGACCATCTCCGCGCCCAGCGACGAGTAGCGGTTCATGTGCTCGATGTAGTCGGAGAGCGTGGGGTAGGAGTGGTGGAGGAGGGCGCCGCGCCGCATTGCGCTCGTGACGCCTTCCGTTTGCACGGTTTCGTGAACAGCTCGATCCTGGAATCTCCCTTTTCCGCTCCGGAAGAAACGCAGCTTCGAGTCCGGCCAGAAGCCACCATATTTCATCCATCGACCTAGAAAGAAATTCCTTCGAGGTACTAGGAATCCGTTCAAATCTTCTTCATCCAACCCGTATCTGGTTCCGCGGTCGCGCAGTTCTCTTGACCGGGAATCATCGTCGACAGGAAATCCATTCTTTTCCCAATCGGGTATCGCTCCGAGCAGCCAGCTAACTTCCTCAAGCAGTTTCTGGTCGACCTCTTCATCCGCATCCAAACTAAGAATCCAATCCCCGGTTGCCCTGCCGATTGCGCAGTTCTTCTGCGCCGCGTAGCCCTTCCACTCCTCGATAAAGATTTTCGCGCCGAATGACTTGGCGATCTCGACCGTGCGGTCAGTCGAGCCCGAGTCGACGATGATGACTTCTCCTTTACCATCCCGCACCAGCGGCCACACGCTTTCGAGCGTTCGGCCAAGGTTGGCTTCCTCGTTATGCGTGATGATGACAACAGACAAGGTCACGGAAGGAAGGATACAACGCCGGGCCACACAGAGAGAACTGGCGGCGAGGCGAATCCTATCCGTGGGCTCGCGGAATCTGGCTCGCGGGATCTAAGGTTGGCCTGCTGGGGGCGGCTGCGATGGCGCAGCCTGTCCTGCCGGTAGAGTGTCTTGCCGCGGTGCGACATAGGGCACCTTGGGCAGGTGCGTGACCTGGCCGCGCGTGGCGTCGGCGACGTCGATGCCGGAGTGATCGAGCAGCAGCCCGGTGGCGCGGTCCAGTTCGATGCGGGATTTCTCGTAGGCTGCCTTGGCGGAGACCAGATTCGACTCGGAAGTGGTGAGCGTCGAAGCATCCTGCAAGATTGCGGTTTGCGTGGTGAGGCCGACTTTCAGTTTTTGCTGATCGGCGTCAAGCGTCTGCCGCGCCAAGTCAACCGCGGATTGCGCGGCCTGCACCGCACCCCGATTCTGTTTGACATCAAATTGCGCGTTGCGCACTTCGATGCGCACTTGATTCTCCAGCTGGTGCAGCCGCACCTGAGCCTGGCGGTATTCCAGTTCCGAGCGCACCTGGTTGGCCTGGGCTTCGCGATTGCGCAGCGGGATATTGAGCGTTAGTCCGACGCCCTTGTCGGGCGCGGTCGAGTTGACGAGTTGTTGCAACGTGCTGCCGTAGCCTACGGGGCCGCCATTGGCAAAGGGTGGAGGCGCAGTGGACCCGCTAAAGCACCGTGAGATCGTGGGATCGCAAGTTGGCGGCAGCAGGGCGGGGTTGACATTCCCACCCACCCCCGATCCTCCGTAGTAGGCAAAGGCGTCGAGCGTGGGCAACATCGCGTTGCGGACGGCCTTGCTGCTGAGGTCGCGGGAGTTGAGATCGATGCGCGATTCGACCAGTTCGGCGCGGTGGGCGAGGGCCTCATTGATCAGATCCTGCGTGGGGATGACCGGTTCCTGCTCGGGAAGCTGCATGGTGGAGGTGGGAATCACGTCGGCTTCGGCGAGCAGCGGGTCTTCGATGCTGCGGCTGAGCGCATTCTTCATGAGCAACTGTTCAAGTTGCAGGTTGTTCTGCGCCAAAATAAGGTTCTGCTGGCCGGTGGCGAGTATGCTCTGCGCACTGACAATTTGAATGGGCGCGATGGTGCCGACCTTGGCCTGGCGTTTCGCATCGTCGAGCGCCTTTTGCTCGTAGGTGATGGATTCCTCCTGCACGCGCACATTTTCATAGGCGTAGACCAGATCCCAGTAGATGTTTTCGATCTGGTCGACGGTGGTGATGACCTGCAGGCGGAAGGCGACGTCGGAGATTTCCCGGTTGTTCTTGGCGATGCGGATGAAGCGCGTGTTGGGCAGAGAGCCGAAGCCCTGCAGCAGGTTCTGGGTGATCCTTACCTGGAAATTCGAGCTTATGTCTGGAGTCAGCAGACTTGTGGGGCTGTTGGTGGCGACGTGAGTGTTGTTGAACCCGGCGGTAAGAGTGGTGCCCCACTGAAATCCCTGGGTATAGCCGAAATCGGTCGTGTACGTGTTCTGAGCCAGGACGGGCACTGGACTGAGGCTGCTGACGGACTCTGTATCGTTCTTGTCGAGTTGCAGCGTGCCGGTTAGAGCCGGATCGAAGCTGACGATGGGCGAGCCGATGCCGAGCGTCGAGCTGACCAGGCCGCTGGCTCCGGCTCCGGCGCCGCCCGCGGCGACCGAGGTGCCGCCCGTGCCTGAGCCCACGGTCCCGCCCAGACCGCCCACGCCGCCACCGGGCGTGTTCTGCACGATGCCCGTGTTGATTCCGAGAATATTCGCGCCGGACTTGGCGCGCAGCAGGTCCGCCGCCGCGATGTTGAGGTTGTAGCGGGCGATATCGAGGTCAAGATTGTTCTCGAGTGCGAGCGCGACGGCGTCGTCAATCGAAAGATAAATCTTGCCGTCACGCATCAGCGAGTCGATGCGCGGCGAGTTGGCCAGGTCCGGCTGCGCCAACTCCTGCGGCCGGTAGGGCTGCAGGAAACGAGGAAAGGCCGAGCGCGGCTTCGAGTAATCCTGCAAATGAACCGCCTGCGGCCGCGCGGGAGCTGGCACGGTTTGCGGCGCTGGAGCCGCGGGGACGTCCTGACCGCTCAAGAGCGGCGGCCACTGCGTGCAGGCCAGAGTCGCAAAGGCCGTCAACAGCAAAGCGGGCCGCCAATTGGCCGCGATCATTCGGGGAAAAGGCAAAGGCATGGTTCGTCTCCTTGAGTAGAAACGAGTAGAAACGGTCGTGCATGGTGCAGGACAAGATAGATTTCGAACGTTGGATGCGGAACACATAAAAGCGTTACTCCATCTTAGCGGGAGGGAGCGGGGGAAGTGGGCGCAGATTGTAAAGAATTGTTAGGAAAGGCAACACGAAGGTCGGAGTGCGTTGTAGCGCCGGCATCCCGGCCGGCATCCCGAAGGAACGGCGGCGCTACGAACCCACTGCGGTTGTTACTGCTGCTGCGGCGCCTGCGGCGCCGGCTGGGCCACGGAGGGCATCTCCTTGCGGGGCGCGATATAAGGCACATTGGGCATGCTTGTGACCTGGCCCTTGGCAGCATCGTTGACGCTGATTCCGGCATGGTCGAGCGTGACGCCGGTAGCGCGGTCGAGTTCGATGCGCGCCTTCTCGTAGGCCGCCATGGCGGACATCAAGGTAGACTCCGCCGTGGCCAGCCCGCTCTGGGTCTGCAGGACCAACGTGGTGGTCGAAGTACCGAACTGATATTTCTTCTGTTCGGCACTGAGCGACTGCCGGGCATAGTCCACTGCGGCCTTGGCCGAATCTACACTGGCGCGGTTCTGCTCGACTCCGAACTGGGCGTTGCGGACCTCGATGCTGATCTGGTTTTCGATCTGCTGCAAGCGCATCTGGGCCTGCTGGTATTCCAGCTCCGAGCGAATCTGCAGAGCCTGAGCCGCGCGGTTGCGCAGAGGAATATTCAGGGTTATTCCGACGCCCTTGTCGGGAGCGGTGGAGTTGATGAGTTGGTTGAGAGTGCTGCTGTAGCCGACCGGAGTCGCGATCGGGCCTTGCAGTGGTGGTACAGGATTGGCAGCGGCGCAACCGAACTGATCGCCGTTGTTGCTGCAAAGGTTGGCTGGGTTCTGTGATCCTCCGAGACCTGAGCCCCCGTAGTAAGCAAAAAGATCCAGCGTGGGCAGCAGGGCGTTGCGCACCGCTTTGTTGCTGATCTCCGTGGTGTTGAGCTGGATGCGCGATTCCACCAGATCGGCCCGATGGCGAAGAGCATCGGCAATCATGTCCTGCGTGGGCTGGATCGGCTCGCTGTCTGGAAGTTCCATGGTGGAGGTTGGAATCACATCGGCTCCCGCCAGAGTCTGATCGCGCAGCGTGCGGCTGAGCGCGTTCTTCATGAGCAACTGCTCCAACTGCAGGTTCGTCAGCGCAATCGTCAGGGCTTGCTGGTCCTGGGCAACGGTGCTCTGGGCGCGCACCACCTCGATGGGCGCCAGGCTGCCGATTTCCACTTGCTTCTTGGTATCGGAGAGCGTCTTGTCGGCGAAGGCCAGCGATTCTTTCTGCACGCGCGCGTTTTCGTAGGCGTAGACCAGATCCCAGTACATGGTCTGAATCTGATTCACCGTGGTAATCACTTGCAGGCGAAAGGCCACGTCGGACAGTTCGCGGTCATTCTTGGCGATACTGATGAAGCGATGGTTGGCCGCAAGGCCGAACCCCTGCAACAGATGCTGCGTGAGTTGGAACCTGAAACTGGAGTTCAGTTGTGGGCTTAACGGACTGAAAGGGGCATTCCCGGTGGCGACGCGAGTGTTGTTGAAGCCCACCAACAGGTTCGTACCCCAGGAGAATCCCTGCTGGTAAGAGAAGTTTCCGGTGGTGGTGTTCTGGGGCGAGGCGGGACTAAAAGTACTGGCTGGAAGGATATTGAAACGGTCCTCTTGCAGGGTGCCGGTGAGAACCGGGTCGAAGCTGGTGATGAGCGATCCTAGGCCGAGCGTGGAGCCGACCAAACCGCCGGCGCCGGCGCCCGCTCCGCCCGCACCCAGAGTGGTTCCGCCGGTGCCGGAGCCGACTTGGCCGCCGAGGCCGAGCACGCCGCCTCCAGGAGTGTTCTGCACCACTCCGGTATTCACGCCGAGGGTCTGAGCGCCGGCTTTCGCACGCAGGATATCGGTGTCGGCGATGTTCAGGTTGTAGCGGGCGATCGCGATGTCGAGATTGTTCTCCAGCGCCAGCGCGATGGCGTCATTGAGCGACAGATAGAGCTTGCCGTCGCGCATCAGGGAATCGATGCGCGCCGTGTTGGCCAAGTTCGGCGCCGCCAGGTGCCGCGGCGTGTACGGCCCAATCGGGTTGGGAAAATGCGATACCGGCTGGGAATAATTCAGGACGGGAACCGGCCGCGTTTCCGGCGTGTTTTGCGGGACCGGCCCGGCGGGCGGTTGCTGAGCCCAACATGTGATCGTCAACGCTCCGAATAAAACTGCGGCCACGGTCAGCCGGATGATTGAGGCTACGCGTGCGAATGGCATCTACTCATCTCCGTTCAGTAAGAGCATTAAGACATTAAGACCATATAAGACATTGCAAAAACACTTGGTTGTAACGCGAGAGCCGGATTTAGCAAAAACGAAAGTCCTACTCAGTCATTAGATACGCAACCCGCGGCACCTGGGTTCCTGAAAAGCGCCTGAAAAACGAGGGCTCCGGAAAAGTATGTGCGGAACCCGCTCTCACAATTGCCATTCTGGCTCTCTCTGGCGGTTTTTCCGGCAGTGGCCGAACGAGAAACCCGTTCCCGAGACGAAAGTTTGGTGAAACGCACCAGTATATCCGACGCGGCGGCTTCTCTTTCGGCGCGGCGGCGACGACTCGAAACTGATAAAGTGCTGGCGATGGTCGAGCGTCTCCCCCCGCGAGCGGAATCACACGGTTACGCGGCAAAGTCTGATGCATGAAATGACTTGGATGAACCGGCGCTGGGGTGGGACTCGCGGCTTCGAAATTAAAAGATGGCATGCGCAATCTCAAACTGATTCTCTCCTATGACGGATCGGATTTCGCCGGCTGGCAGGTGCAGCCCGAGCAAATGACGGTGCAGGGCACGCTCGCCTCAGCCATTGGACGAATTACCGGCGAAAAGGTTTTGCCGCAGGGCTCGGGGAGAACGGACGCGGGCGTGCATGCGCTGGCGCAGGTGGTGACATTTGTCACGGAGTCTTCGGTCCCGGCGGCGAATTTCGTGAAGGCGCTGAACGATGTTTTGCCGGCGTCGGTGCGAGTTCTGGCAGTAGAAGAGGCCGCGGCGGATTTTCACGCGCGCAAGTCGGCGCGGGGAAAGACTTACCGCTACCGCATTTATCGCGCAGCCATCTGTCCGCCGTTTCTGGCCAGGTATGTTTGGCATTATCCGTTCCCTTTGGATGAGCAGGCGATGGCGCGGGCGGCGGGGCGCGTCGAAGGCGAGCACGATTTCACTTCGTTTGCCGCGGTCGATCCGGAGCGTCGCGCCGGCGCCGCGCCGAAGCCGGGTACCGCCGCGGCGAAGCCGGAAGGTAGCGCCGGCGTCCCGCCGGCTTCGGAACGTAGCGCCGGCGTCCCGCCGGCTTTCGCGGATAGCGAGAACGCCCAACGCGAAGGCACGCCAGTCTCGAACATCCGGCGGATCTTTTCTTCCAGCTGGGAACGGCAGGGAGGCGAATTCCTGTATACGGTAAAGGGATCGGGCTTTCTGCACCACATGGTGAGAAACCTTGTGGGGACGTTTATTCTGGTGGGCAAAGGAACGCTGCAGAACGATGATGTTACGCGGATACTGGAGGCGCGCAATCGGTCGACTGGCGGAGCCACTGCGCCGGCCAGCGGATTGTATCTTGTGAATGTGGAGTACTGAACTTGGGCACTGATCTGCAAATCGCGGCGGGCAAGGTTTCGTCGGTGAATCCGGCGACAGGCGAAGTTCTGCGCGAGTTGGAATGCGCGGGCGAGACTGAAGTTCGCGCGGCGGTGGCGCGGGCGCGCGCTGCGCAGGCAGCGTGGGCTGAGATTGGCGTGCGCAGGCGGATCGCGGTGCTGCGCGAGTTTCAACATCGGCTGCATGAAAAGAAATCCGAGATCGCCGAGGCCATCGCGCGCGAAGCGGGCAAGCCCGTGGCCGAAGCCCTGACCACCGAAGTGTTGGTAGTGCTCGACGCGGCGCGGTTCCTGATCGAAAACGCCTATCGCCTGCTCCGCGACGAGTCGGTTCCGCATGGAAATCTTGCCGTCAAGCTCAAGAGCGGGCGGTTGCTGCGCGAGCCTTATGGCGTGGTGGGGATCATCTCGCCGTGGAATTATCCGTTTTCGATTCCCGCGACCGAGGCGCTCGCGGCGCTGGTGGCGGGAAATGCGGTGGTGCTGAAGCCGTCGGAGCTTACCTCTCTCGTGGCGCTGGAACTGGAGTCGCTGTTGCACGCGGCGGGCGTGCCGCACGATATTTTTCAGGTTGTGGTGGGCGATGGCGCAACCGGAGCCGCACTGATCCATTCGCGGGGTGAGACCGGGATTGACAAGCTTGTATTTACCGGCAGTGTGGTGACGGGCAAGCGCATTGCAGCGGCCGCGGCGGAACGGCTGTTGCCCGTGGTGCTGGAGTTGGGCGGCAAAGATCCCATAATCGTGCTCGACGATGCCGATGTCGACGCAGCCTCGAGCGCGGCGCTTTGGGGAGCGTTTGTGAATGCCGGGCAGACTTGCTTGTCGGTGGAGCGCTGTTATGTGAACCGCAGTCTCTATGAAGCGTTCCTGAAAGCGTGCGCCGAAAAAACAAAGAAGCTGCGCGTGGGGCATGGACTGGATCGCGAGACCGATGTGGGGCCCATGATTCACGAGCGGCAGCTGCGGATAGTGGAAGCGCACGTGCAGGATGCGGTAGCGCGCGGGGCGCGGGTTCTGGCCGGAGGCTGCCGGCTCCCGGAGCTGGGAAAGAATTTTTATAAGCCGACGGTACTGGCCGATGTGACGCACGAGATGCGCATCATGCGCGAGGAAACGTTCGGCCCGGTGCTGCCGGTCATGGCATTCGACAGTGACGAGGAAGCGGTGCGGCTGGCCAACGACTCGGAATATGGACTGGCGGCGAGCGTGTGGACCCGTAACCGGCAGCGCGGAGAACGCCTGGCGCGGCGCATTCACGCAGGTACCGTCATGGTGAACGATGTGGTTTCCTGCTTCGGCATCAGCGAGGCGCCGCACGGCGGTGTGAAGTCGAGCGGCATCGGCCGCGCTCACGGACGCTTCGGCCTGGAAGAGATGGTGCGGCTGAAGTATCTTGATTCGGACCGCATGCCCGGGATGAAGAAAGTCTGGTGGTACGGCTACGGCGCGAGCTTTGCGCGGCAGATGGAAGGGTTTATCGATTTCCAGTTTGCGCGAGGTTTAGCGGAGCGCCTGCGCGGCGCGCTGCGCGCGGTCGGCGCGGCGACGCGCAAGAAACTATGAGTCCAGAGTTGCG
Organism: Acidobacteriaceae bacterium; assembly: GCA_003131585.1. Classification (GTDB taxonomy): domain Bacteria; phylum Acidobacteriota; class Terriglobia; order Terriglobales; family Acidobacteriaceae; genus Sulfotelmatobacter. The sequence continues at coordinate 53,548 of PKVW01000045.1, read as the reverse complement.
GGAACTGAGAACTTAAAGGTGCTTTATGAGCAATCCGTCTAATTCAGATCCGAAACGCGAGTTGCTGCGTCATACCCTGGCGACGTTGGCCTATCGCGGGGGCAAGGCGATCCGCAATGCGCCCGAGGGGTTTGCCGTGTTTCACGCCGATGAGGGGGTGCGGGCGCCGGGGCAGATCCTGGCGCATATCGGCGACTTGCTGGATTGGGCGCTCTCCATGGCCAATGGAAAACGCGAATGGCATGACTCCAAGCCGCTGGCGTGGGAGAAGGAGGTTGAGCGCTTCTTCGCGGCGCTGAAGAAGTTCGACGATTTCCTGGCTTCCAGTGAGCCCTTGCAGGCTCCGATGGAGCGCCTGTTTCAGGGGCCTATTGCAGATGCGCTGACTCACGTGGGCCAGATCGCGATGCTGCGGCGCATGGCCGCAGAGCCAGTGAAGAGTGAGAACTATTTTGCCGCCGAGATTTCGGTCGGGCATGTGGGAGCCGAGCAGACGCCGCCGAAAAAGGAGTTCTAGTTCGGCGGCTTTGGAGCTAACTCGGATTCTTGAGTGGCACTTCCGCCCGGTAAATGGCCTGCCAACGGCCGGCCTTGAAAATATAAATCGAACTGCCGTTCATGTGTACCGGCACTTTTTCCCCGTTGCAGGTGGCGTACTGCTCGGCTTTGTACGTGAGCAGGTAGGCGCCGGTGGCGAGCGGGAGCGCTCCGAAGTTGGAGAGGCCATAGCCTTCCACGGCGCAGACCTTCGCGGAAGTTTGCTGCTCCGCGAGTTGTTGGTCGCGGGAAAACGTGCCGTACTCACCCCAGAAGACTCCGTTCTCAGGAATGTGTTCGCGGAAATAGGTTTGGTCTTTGGTTTTCCAGGCTTCGAAAAAGCCGGTTTCGGTGCGCACCAGTTCCTGTTGCACGTTGCTTGGAACGCCGATTTTCTTATGCGGCGTCTGGGCGCTGGTTTGGCCGAGCAGAAATGCCAGCGGAACAAGAATTGCCGCACAAGTCAGGAAAGTCTTTCTTGCGGGAAACGGCTCATGGGTCATAAGACGCTCACTCGAGTGCTGCCACACCGGTTGCAACGACAGGCCTAGCATACGACATCGTGGGCTTTGGCCTCGCCTTCGCCTTCGGTTACAATGACGCTCGTAGGGCCGAATCCGGCGGCGCGAGCGCCGCGCGAACGAGGGTAAGCCTTTGGCGACTGGCGAAATCACCACTTGGGGAACGCAAGCTCCTCCGCAGCTTCCCCATCACAAGGTCAAAATCAAGAAGGCCGGACAGCGCGCCTGCAATGAGAAAAACGAAAAAGGCAAATTCTGCGGTGGCCATTTGAAGCGCTGGTTCTACTCGGAGGATGTCATTGAGCAGGCTTGCGGCGACGCTGAAAAGGCTTGGGGACCGGATGCCGAAGTATACCGCTGCGAGCATTGCCAGACGCTCTATTTGCCGAATCCCGCGGAAGCGAAAGTGAATGTAGCGGGGCAGGGAATGATTTCAGTTTTTGGGCTGACGTTGCCGCCGAAAGACAAAGCACCTAGTACTTAGTACCCAGTGCCGAGCCACGGGGAAGCGGCGCGGGTTCACTCGGGACTCGGGACTCGGTACTGGGTACTCGAAACTTCCATGAACACTTCCGCACTCATTTACGACTGGAACCAGAATCATCCGCCGGGATTGAAGCCGCCGGGGCCGGTGCTGCTCAACGATGAGAGCCTGCGCGATGGTTTGCAGTCGCCTTCGGTGCGCGATCCTTCGATTCCCGAGAAAATTGAAATTCTTCATCTGATGGAAGCGCTCGGGATCGACTCGCTCGATCTCGGATTGCCGGGCGCGGGAGCGCGCGCGGTGGAGCACGTGACGGCGCTGGCGCGGGAAATCGTCGCGCACAAGATGAAGATTCGCGCCAACTGCGCGGCGCGCACGCACGAGAACGATATTCGTCCGATTGCCGAGATCGTGCAGAAGACCGGCCTGCCGATCGAGGCCGCAACATTTATTGGGTCGAGTCCTATTCGCCGTTTTACCGAAGGTTGGTCCGACGATTTTCTCTTGCAGACCACCGAGAAGGCGGTGAAGTATGCGGTTTCTCTGGGCCTCGAACCGATGTACGTCACCGAAGACACCAGCCGCTGCGATCCGGAGACGGTGAAGCGGCTGTATTCGACGGCGATCAGTTGCGGCGCGCGGGCCATCGTGATCTGCGACACCGCCGGGCACGCCACGCCCGTGGGCGCATTCGCGCTGGTGAAGTTTGTGGTCGAGGAAGTGGTGAAGCCCTCCGGCGAGAAGATTCGCGTGGACTGGCACGGGCACAGCGACCGCGGGCTCGCCATCGCCAACTCGATGGCGGCGCTGATGGCGGGCGCGCATTGCGTGCATGCCTGCGCCATCGGGATTGGCGAACGCGTGGGCAATACGCAGATGGATCAAATGCTGGTGAACCTGAAACTGATGGGCATTGCGCCTTGGGATCAGCAGGATCTCACCAAGTTGAAGCAGTATTGCCAGACGGTTTCGCGGGCCACCGGCGTGCCCATTCCGGCGAACTATCCGGTGGTGGGCGACGACGCGTTTCGCACGGCTACGGGCGTGCATGCGGCGGCGGTGATCAAGGCGTTCAAGAAAAATGACATCGAACTGGCCAACACCGTATATTCCGGAGTGCCTTCGCATCTGTTCGGGCTGGAGCAGATCATCGACATCGGGCCGATGAGCGGCAAGTCGAATGTGCTGTTCTGGCTGGAGCGGCGCGGCATCCCAGCGACGGACGATGTGGTCGACCGCATCTATTCTCGCGCAAAGTCGAGTGACCATACATTGAGCGAGGCCGAGATCCTCGAGTGCGTGCCCGAAGCGGCCAAGCAGAGCTGAGACCCGATGCCCGAAACATTCTCCGAACCCATGCGACATGCGATTCTCGGGGCCGGGGGCGTGGGAGGCCTGATCGGCGCTTGTCTGGCGCATGCTGGAGCGTCCGTCACACTGGTGGTAAGGCGCGAGGCGCTTGAGCAGTATCCCAGACAACTTCATCTGGAAAGTGCCTTCGGCAACTTCGAGGTCGACGTTGCGGTCGCTGCGGAAGTGCCGCCCGTTGATGCGCTCTGGATTACGGTGAAGGCTACACAGTTGGAGCCGGCACTCACTGCGGTCAAGCATCCTGAAGCTGTGCGAGCGATCGTTCCATTGCTCAATGGCATTGACCATATCTCTCTGCTGCGCGCCAGATACGGCGCTGGCCGTGTCATTCCGGCGACGATTGCGGTCGAGACCGAACGTGTCAGCCCTGGACACATCGTCCATCGCTCTCCGTTTGCCCGTCTCTATGTGTCTTCGGCGGGGCGGGTTCCGCTGGGGAGCACGCTCGATCAGCTTCAGCAAATCGGCTTTGCGTGCCGCTTCGTCGACGATGAGGCAACCCTGATGTGGAGCAAGCTGGTTTTTCTGGCGCCTTATGCACTGACCACCAGCGCTGGGGACAAGACAAAAGGCGAGGTCGATTCCGATCCATCCTGGAGAAGTCAGATGGAGGCGTGTCTTCGAGAAGCTTGCGCGGTTGCCGCCGCCGAGGGTGCGAAGGTTAATCCTGAAGCGATCCTCGCCGGGATGATGGCCCTGCCCACTAATATGCGCAGCTCCATGCAAAAGGACGTTGAACAGCATAAGACTCCGGAACTGGACGCCATCGCAGGGCCGATCTTGCGCGTCGCTCGGCGGCATGGGATTGAGGTCCCGGCGACGAAGAAGCTGGTGGCTGCGGTGGAACAAAGAGCAGGCGGTGAGAGTCTTCTGGCCTGAGATCCAGATCAAAATAAAAACACAGATCAACTCTGGGTAAAATCTCTCGAATCAATCACATAGCAAAAACGATCCCGCTAAAATACGTGTTCTAAAGCACTTAGCGGTAAAATCTTTGCAATCAATGGTTTAGCGGAGTGCTGCTTTCGCTAAGTCCTTTGGAATCAGTCAGCGTGGGTCGGCGGAGCCCTGTCGGGCCCCTCCTAAATCGTTGATGACAAAGGAGTTGCTTGTAAAATATTGTGGAATAAGGGGTTATCTGGGGGATATTCAGTTGTGAAAGAGTTCGTGCTCTTATGAAAAGCGCGGCACTGCGTCCGCCTTCACCATGATCGCGCGATTGGATGGCGAGGGCAAGGTTGCATGTCACACCGGGGTTGTGGAAAACGCACTGTTCTATGAATGAGCCACCATGACAAGTGTTCGTCGTCGCATCGCTTTGCGACCTTCCTGACGGACAATTTGAGGCCTTCGTGCTTGGGTAAGGGCTTGACGCACACTGTAAACTAAGTAGTAAGCGATGACCGTTACCCTGAATCTGAAGCCGGAGCTGGAAGCCGGGCTAATCGCGCAAGCGCAAGCCAGCGGGATGACCGTGGAAGAATATGTCCTTTCCGTGGTTGAGGGTGCTGTGCTTCCCGCGACGCAGAAAACATTGTCGGCAGAGGAGCGAGCCGCGGCATTTGAGGCGTGGTCTGCCAGCCATCGCAATACGGCGCCCCTGTCCGATTACGCCGTCAGTCGCGATGGCATCTATGAGCGCCGCGACTGCTGATGCGTGTCCTGGTTGACACGAATATTCTTCTCCGGAGCGCTCAACCGAATCATCCTCTTTGCTCTCAATCCACGCGAGCGGTTTCGAGGCTGATCCGGCAAAAGGATGCCGTCTTCTTCTGCTCCCAGAACATCGCTGAATTCTGGAATGTGGCAACGCGTCCCGCTCACCTGAACGGGCTCGGGCTATCGCACGAGGAAGCGCTCCAGGAGGTCAGCAGCATCGAAAGGTTATTCTCTCTGCTGCCGGACATTCCAGCAATCTACACAGCTTGGAAAGAGATCGTAAGGGACCACAAAGTCCAAGGCGTCAAAGTCTATGATGCCCGCTTAATCGCCACGATGAACGTCTACTCCGTCGAGAGCATCCTCACGTTCAACACGGACGATTTCAAGCGCTACAGCAACATGACCGCTCTTCACCCTTCCTCCATCTTCGTCTAGATCCGGCGCGAGCCGATCCCGCATCCCTCCCCACGCCTTGTGGCGGCCCGGCAGTAATATGGGAACGGAGGCATCTCCCTATGTTTACGTCGCGAGCGATTGGATTTGTGAGTAGTCCGTACAAGGACGCGAGCGAGATTCCTAAAGGGCTTGGGGCGAAACACGAGGCGGATGGAGTGCTCAAGATCCTGCCCGAGTTTGAGGCGGGGCTTACCGACATTGGGGGCTTTTCGCATCTCGTCGTGCTCTGGGAGTTTGATCGGGCTCAAGGGTTCGAATTGCTGGGGACGCCGCCTTCCGACAACCGGGCGCATGGGGTGTTTGCGACGCGGTCTCCGCGGCGTCCGAACCCGATTGGGCTGACCATTGTTGAACTGCTTCGCCGCGAAGGCGTCGAGCTGCATGTTCGGGGGGTCGATATGCTGGACGGGACGCCGATTCTCGATATCAAACCCTTGCTGTCCAGTACTCCATCCGAAACGCTACGCAGGGGCTGGCTGGCGGAGGCTGAGGCGGGCCGGAGGTGATGCCAAGCGGGTAGTAGGTATTCGTCAGTCCCAACCAGAGCTATAATTGCGCCCACGCATGGCTCTGACCTCTGGCACGAGACTTGGCCCTTACGAAATCGAATCGCCGCTCGGCGCGGGTGGCATGGGCGAGGTGTATCGCGCTCGCGACACGCGATTGGAGCGCACGGTTGCGATCAAAGTTTTGAACGCGCAACTGGTGGCTAGCGCTGAACTGCGCGCCCGCTTCGAACGCGAAGCTAAGATCATCTCCCAGCTGCAGCATCCGCATATCTGCGTGCTCCACGATGTGGGCAACGAAGGCCCCATCGACTACCTGGTCATGGAGTTCCTGCTAGGGGAATCTCTGGCCGAGCGATTGAGGAAGGGGCCTCTCGCCTCTGAAGAAGTGTTGAGAATCGCCATCGAGATTGCCGATGCTCTCGAAAAAGCGCACCGCGCCGGAGTCGTGCATCGCGACCTGAAGCCGGGCAACGTGATGCTCACCAAGTCCGGCGCCAAGCTTCTCGATTTCGGTCTGGCGAAGCCGCTCGGTGCTACGGTTGCGTCCGGGACCGGAAGCGGTACGTCGCCCTCCGTTTTTGCCGCGGCGTTGACGCAGACCATTCCCTCCCCTTCACCCGCCGGACCGCTTTCCGCCGCGGGAGCGGTGATCGGGACCGTCCAATACATGGCGCCCGAGCAACTCCAAGGCATCGAGGCCGATGCGCGCTCCGACATCTTCTCGTTCGGCGTGATGCTGTTCGAGATGGTCACGGGCAAACGCACGTTCGAGGGTAAGACGCAGGCCAGCATCGTGGGGCAGATTCTCGCCGTGGACCCGCCCTTGGTGAGCACGCTGCGCCCGCAGACACCGGCGGGTCTGGACCGCGTCATCCGCCTCTGTCTCGATAAAGATCCCGACGAACGCATCCAGACCGCGCACGATCTGAAGCTCCAGTTGCGGGGGATTGCCGAGGCGCCTCTAACTACAACCCAGGAGCCCGTCGCTGTAACTGCGCGCCGGCGTTGGCTGCCGTGGGCGGCGGCCGGAGTGCTTGCCATTGCCGCCATCGCGTTCGCGCTGGCTTACTTACAATCCCCGCGCGCACCGCAGGTTTCGGTTCACTCCTATGTCCTGGCGCCGGAGAAGGCCACTTTTTTGCTGACCGGAAACACCGCCGGACCGCCGGTGCTCTCGCCGGACGGGCTGCGAATCGGCTTCGTAGCCAAGAATGCGGACGGCAAGCAAATGCTTTGGATCCGGCCGCTAAACTCGGCAGTCGCGCAGCCCATGTCCGGAACCGAGGGTGCAACCTATCCGTTCTGGTCCGCCGACAGCCACTACGTGGCGTTCTTCGCGGCGGGCAAGCTGAACAAGTTGGACGCCAGCGGCGGTCCTCCACAGGCCCTTTGCGATGCTCCCGCTGGACGGGGAGGGGCCTGGGGCAGTGCTGGCACCATTGTGTTCGCGCCGGATACCACTGCGGGCCTGGCGCGCGTCGATGCGGCTGGGGGCACGCGCGTCGCCCTGACCACGATTGACACCAAGGAGACTTCCCATCGCTGGCCCGAGTTTCTTCCCGATGGCAACCACTTTCTCTACTTCGCCCGCGGCTCGACGAGCGGGGACAGCGGCATCTATTTGGCTGCGCTCGATTCCAAAGAGCGCAAGCTGCTGCTACACAACGATTCCAACGCCATCTACGCAGCCCCGGGATATCTGTTGTTCGTGCGCGACAACACTCTGGAGGCGCAACGGTTCAACCCACGCAGCCTCGCATTGGAGGGCGAAGCCAAGCCCGTGGCCGACCATGTCGCGGTCAACACTGACACATGGCGAAGCGTCCTGACAGCGTCGGCCAACGGCGAGTTGCTGTACCAGCACGGCGCAGTCGGCGGCGGCTCTCAGCTGGTCTGGTACGACGCATCCGGCAAGCAGGGTGAGCCCGTGCTGCCCGACACCGCCGATTACTACTGGCCCAGGCTTTCTCCCGACGCCAGCAAGTTAGCCTTTGCCCTCGAAACCAACGGCATCGCCGACATCTGGGTGGTGGACCTCGCCCGCCACACCAAGACCCGCGTCACCTTTGGCCCACTTTACAGCGGCAACCCCGTCTGGTGGCCCGACGGAAAATCGATCGTCTACGGCTACGGCCCCAACGGCACGCCGGACTCCATCTACCGGCAGAACGCCGACGGCACTGGCAGCAAGGAGAAGCTGCTGGAAACCCCCGGTATATTCAACGGCCCCTCTTCCGTTTCCCCCGATGGCCGGTACATCGCCTACGGGCGGCTGGATCCTAAATCGAATACGAACCGGGATATCTGGGTGCTCCCCATGTTCCCGGATAAGTCGGGCGAGCAAAAACCGTTTCCGGTGGTGGCCACGAATTTCCAGGACGTCACAGCCTCATTCTCACCCGACGGCAAGTGGCTGGCCTATGCCAACAATGAGACTGGCCGCATGGAGGTTTACATCCAGCCATTCCCCATCGGTGCCGGCCGCTGGCAGGTATCAACCGCCGGAGGAGCGAGACCAAACTGGCGGAAGGACAGCAAAGAACTTTATTTCTTTTCGTTGGACCAGCAGATCATGGGGGTGGACGTGCACCAGAACGGCGCCAGCCTGCAACTGGGCGCGCCCCACGCCCTGTTCAAGGTCAATACAGTGGCCAGTCCCTCGGGACCTTACACCGTTTCCGCCGATGGGAAGAAATTCGTGATGAACACCGTTCTTCCGCAATCCATCACCGAACCGCTCACCCTGATCACCAACTGGCCCGCTGACCTGAAACAATGAGCCTCGCTGCGGGAACCAGACTCGGCGCGTGAAAGCGTTGCATCCCCAGGTGGGGCAGGGACCGGCGAAGTGGACCCGTGTCGCGCGAGTGCGCCCACCGTAGAGTCGCAGCGCTCCTTCGCTGTTTTCCTGGCACAGTTTTCTGGCACGCACTGCAAAGAACGCGTTAGAGAACGGCACCCAGCGTTTCCACTTTTTGGAAACCGCTCCTGCGGGCGGGCGGTTTGTCAGTTACCCATCTTCTTGATTGCCCCGAGGGGCGTCTGCAGCGTTCCGTCGTTGTTGATGTCGAAGTCATAGGAAAACGGCGTGAACGATCCGGCCTTGTAAAAAACGACCTTGCCGTCGCCGGTGAAGCAATCGAACGGCATCTCACCGCCCAATCCCTCAGTAATCGTCGCCTTGCCGGAACGGAAAACGACCTTCATGCCGGCCATGCCCGAGACGTGCTCCCACCGGCCTTCATACTTGCCGGTGCAGCTCGTGAGTCCGGGCTTGGGAGCNNATTTTCCGGCGCAGCTGGCGAGCCCCGGCTTGGGAGCTTGCCCGGCCGCCCGTTGAGCGGGAGCCGCAGGCGGCGGCGTAGTCGTCATGCGGATATTCTCGGGGGTGGTGTTCACAATGTCAGAGCCGAGGCCCGTATCGACCCCCGGCACTTTTATGTCGTACATGTTGAGATTCTGCCCGCGGATCTCACCCTCCATCCACCGGCCATTCACCAGCACCTGCACGCGATCGTGGAGATCGTATTGCCCCATCGCGTGATCCTGCGCCGTGAGTTTTCCGAGCCGGCGCACTTCCAGCGGCCAGAGTTTTGAAACGTCAATCCCATTCGGCAGATGAACCACGTAAGAACGGCCGTGCACCTGGGTAACCCTGGCTTCCTGCCAACCGTCGACTAGAACGCGCACCGTGTCGCCGACTTTGAATCCGCCTCCGCCTGTCTGCGAATTGGCATCCGCAGATCCAGAACCGTTGCCGCCAGCAGCCGCACGCGCCTTAAACGGAGAAGGCGCAGCCGGAATCTCGCCGCGGTGAGGGTCGGCTTGCGCTTCGGCGGGCGTTTGCGCGTGGCATTTCGCCGGGAGCAAAGCGGCCAGTTGAACGCGCAGCGCCTGGCCGCGCTGGTTGGCTTGGCCGTTCTTGTAGTTCTGAAAATCGCAAGCGCCGGTGGAGTTGTCGCACGAAAAGACTTTGAAGCTTTGGCCGTCTTTGCAGACGTAAACCACATTCACTTGCAGCGCCGGTGTCTGCGCGAGCGCGCTGGCCATTGGAGCAACCAAAAGCAGAGTTCTTAAGAGGGAAGTGCGCATCTGAGCCAACTCCGTTCTTCTTACTTCAGGGCGCGCGGGACGACAGTCACCCCGCAGCTCACGTAAACCGTTTCGGCGGAAGGGTATCACAAGCGGGAAGAACTCGGGCGAGCCAGGCAGGCATTTGATCGTCCTCATTTGATCGTCCTCAACTAGTGTTCTTCCACCGCGCTGACTGCAAGAAATTAGGAGCACGCGGGTGCGTGCTCCTAATGCAAACGATGAGTACTATTTTCCGGGCGCATAACTGAGATCCGCACGATAAGTGGCAGCTTCCGTGTACAGTTGAGCGGTGCAGTCGCGCATGGTCCTCTGGATCCCATCGGCCGCTTCCTTCCCGTAGGTATCGTTGAGCACGTCTGCCACAGTTTTTGGTAACGCCGCGAAATCCGCCCAATTCTTTCGGTTACTGAGCAGAACGAACGTGGGCCCCTCGCCTCCATTGACTAGCTGCAGCCAGCCACTGGTTTTGGGCCAGTCCGCTTGCTTGCCCAAAGCATCATTGATCTTCTTTATCGCGGCAATGAAGTCGGGCGTTGCTCCGGGGTGAAGAACGTAGATCGTCACCGCGGTGATGGGCGCTGGAGGCCGATTCGCCGGAGCCAGGCTCATGTCCGAACGATATACGTAGAAACCATTGCGGCCACTCTGGACATGGGGAGACATATTTGTGGCTCCATCGGCAATATCGGCCTTTCCCATGCGTGCGTCCCATTCGTCAAAGTCTTTCCAGGAGTGTCCGCACGAAGAAGTAACGTACATACCGGCGTTGTCGCCGGTGTCGATCGCAAAGGTGTTCCATGTCCATGTGTCTTTCTGTTCGTGATGGAACTGCATATGTTTTTTTCGTCCGGCTTCATACTGTTGACCTTCGCCGGGCTTTGGCATGGAGAAGTAAATACGGCAAACATTGTTGGCATTCTGCGCATTGATTTCTTGCGTGTTCGATGCTGCACTGGAACCGGTTTGGGCAAAGGACGAAGCTACGCAAAGGCAGCTCACAACCAAAGACACTATTGGGATTCGCACGGCACGCCTCCTGGAGCGAGATTTTCTGTCGGCGAAACTCTATGCTCAGTGGTTCGCAATGTCAAAAGCGCGAACCCCCGGTCGGTAGTGGTGCAGTTTGAATCCTCTCACCTTACGATCGCAATGGAGGCATGGAAACCTGCTTCGGTGAAAGCCATGCCGCCGCAATCAAACACACTGTAATCAGGGTTGAGAAAACGATGGGGGTGGTGAAGGCGTATCTCCAGCTCAAAGCTGTGACTGCTACAAAGCAAATGGCGAGCGCCCAGGCAATGCTTCGCACGCGCGCCAAAGTCTCTGCCGGAAGTCCGCCCAGCAGCCACGCTAATACCGCCGCGAACAAAAGAAACACGGAGAAAAAAAGCCCGAACGCGCTGAAGAAATCCCAATAAGTCCGGGTAAACCCTTGCGCGTCAAAGTGGACGGAGCGCATTAACCCAAGAACCGCGTCCGCTCCCCATTCCGGATTATTCTGGCGAAACCCAAACGTATGTCCGCCGGCAAATAGCAGGAGAAGAACAGCAGCGATCCGATAAAACATAGATGCTTTCATTCTTGCCTCCAGAGATCACGGCAGCGGGCCGGTTTACTCTGCGTGAATCCCCCATTCCTTGCCGTGCGTTGTCGAGTCGCTAGAAGAACGCGGTCTTAAATTGCTCGTACCGATGCAGGGCTTGGGTCATCAGTGCCTGAAATTCTGGTTCATCGCGAAGATTTTGCAACAGAGGGTCGTGCACGAAGTAGGGATAACAAAAGAATCCGCCCTCGATGCTATGACGCAACATCTGCAAGGCTGAAACTTTGTCCCCCAGCACTGCATAGGCTTGAGCCACTTTGTAGATGCCCTCAGCGTCGCTGACTCCGCGCTCTTCGATCCTGCTTTCCGTGTGCTTCAGGAGTCTCACGCCGCTTGCGTTGTCATGCTTGATCGAGTAGCTGAGCGCTTTTCCTACGTTTGCAGGAAGCAAAGAAGGGTCCTTTTCAAAGGCACGATCAAAGTCTTTGGCGGCCTGGTCAAGATCGTTCAAGTAGTACTCACCAAAGCCGCGGTAGAAGATGATGTAAACAGAATCGTTGGCCGGCAGGCTCTGCAGAAATTTTTCGTATTGGCGCAGNNCAGAAATTTCTCATATTCGCCCAGGTAAAGGTAGCTGTTCATCGCCGAGCTGTTGATTTTGACCAAGGGGTCGATCTGGCGAGCTTTTGCGCACTCCGCCACCGAATCCTCCAACATCCCGCCAAAGCGGTAGGCATATCCCAGTTCCCAGTGCGCTTCGGCATTGTTGGGACTATCTCGCAAGGCCGACCGCAACAAGGGAACGGCCTGTTCCACTCTGCCGGTATCGGTGAGCAGGTTGGCCATATAGATTCGGGGCTCAACCAGCGCGGGATTTAACGCGATGGCCTTCTCGTAGGCGGCCTGAGCCTTGCCGTAGTCCTCTCGCCCGCCGAAGTGAAGCGACGCATTGGTGGTGTAGGCTCTTCCCAGATGGGCCCACGCGGGCGCGTAGTTCGGTTCGATCGTGGTAGACTTCTCCAGCATCTTAATCGCCGCTGCAAACTCGTTCAGCGAGTAAAGATCGATCCCGCGCAGATAGTATTCGTAAGCGACCGCACTGATTGGTTTCTCGGGTTTCAGGTTCTCAGCTTCCCGGGGCGAGAGGTTCAGCTCCAACTCCTTGATGATCTGCTGCGACACCCGGTCTTGAACCGTCAGCAGTTTGTCGTATTTCAGATCGATGGAATCCCGCCAGAGAATCTTATCCGGCTTTACATCGATGAGTTGGGCGGTAATCCTGAGGTCATCGCCATCTTTAATGAAGCTGCCTGTGAGCAGCGTATCCACGTTCAAGTCCGCCGCAACTTGTTTGGAGTCGATGACCTGATTGCGGTATTTGTCGATGGAAGAGGATGGACGGATGGTGAGCGCGTTGACATAGCCAAGCTTGGTGATGATGGCATCCGCCAGGGAGAATCCGAGGAAATCGGTCTGCGGATCCTGCTTGAGATTGCGGAAGGGAAGAATTGCCAGGGTGCGTGGCTGCGCCGAAGTTGGCGGCGGATTCGATTTTCTGGCATAGAAGTAGCCGGTGGCAACAACGGCAACCAACAATACCGCGAGTTGCCAGAGCCATCTGCCCGGCCGCCTTTTTGGCAATGTTGCGGGGGAAGATGTTTGGTCCGGGGTGAGGGCAGGCACTGCGCGGGAGGGCGTTCTGCTTGCCGATCGCATTCTGGCCGTCTGGGACCCGGTCGAGCGCTGCAGCTTGGCTTGGAACTCCGCCTCCTTCCGGAAGTCCTGCAGGTCGATCAACAGATCTCGCACCGCCTGGAAACGCGTTTCGCGGTCTTTGCGCAGCGCTTTGACGATGATGCGCTCGATTTCCTGCGGCACGTCTGGAGCAAACTCTACCGGTGGCGGGGGATCAACTTTCAGAATCTCCGCCATGAGATCACTCGCGGTCTCGCCCTCGAATGCGGGTCTGCCGGTGACCATCTCATACATCACCGATCCCAGGCTGAAAATATCGCTGCGTCCGTCCACTTCCGCTCCACGAGCCTGCTCCGGCGACATGTACTTAGCCGTGCCTAACACCATTCCCGGCGTGCTGGCCGTGGAGGTCACCGTCATTCCACTTCTACTTGTCCGTCCGGCTTCCTTCTGGCCCAGCTTGGCAATTCCGAAATCGAGCACCTTAACGATTCCGTCGGCCCGAACAATCACATTGTCGGGCTTGATATCGCGATGGACAATTCCACAGGCATGGGCGGCAGCCAGAGCACTGGCAATCTGGACGGCAATATCGATGGCCGCACTTAGCTCTAACCGGCCGCTCGCCATTTTGTAGCGAAGAGTTAAGCCTTCGATATATTCAGAAACAATAAAACGCATCTCCTGAACCTGCCCAAATTCATAAATGGTGAGAATGTTGGGGTGGTTCAGCGCCGAGGCCGCCTGAGCTTCGTGCTCAAAACGGCGCAAATCGCGCTCGTCACGAGTCAGTTCGGGCTGAAGCACTTTGAGCGCAACCTTGCGTCCGAGGCGCGTATCGTGGGCGAGGTAGACCTCACCCATGCCGCCTGCTCCCAGCATGGAAATGACTTGGTAATGAGCTAACTGGGTGCCGGGGGCGATCAATCCGCGACCGTGATCTGCCGTCATGGGATTGCTGCTCCGAACGCGGTTTTCGTTAGGAAGTCCATAGCATTCTCGAAGGAGTCCAGCGGGACTCGACTCTTCGCTCTGCGCCGCTGCCGCTTGTTTTCGAGAAAGTTCAGGTGCGGTTCCGGCGTCAATTCGACACGGTCACAATACAAAGCTGCGAGGCGCTGCTAACGATCTGACGAGGAACCACAAGCCAACCTTACAACATATGAAGGTAAAGTCAATCGACTGGGCGAAAGGGCGGGTTTCACAGTGGGACCAGTTCTAGGCAATCCCCATTCCTCTCCCCGCGTTGTAAGATGGCGCAATACTTCCCATGAGCCCCACTCCTCCGCGCGCGGATCTGCCGGACGTTGCGCCTACGGTGCAGCAGGACGTGGCGCGGCTGGCGGCGGCGCCGGAGGTGCGGTCGGCGTTCAACTGGCTGCGCACGCAGGAGCCGCAACTGGCGCAGTGGCAGATGGAGATGGCGCGGATTCCGGCGCCTCCGTTTGGGGAGTCGGCGCGGGGGGCGTGGCTGGCGGAGCGCTTTCGCGAAGCCGGGCTCGATGACGTCCGCATCGACGATGTGGGCAACGTGTTTGGCATTCATCCCGGGTTTGGGCAGCGGTACGTGGCGTTGAGCGCGCACATTGATACCGTGTTTCCGGCAGGCACGCCGCTGAATATCCGGCAGCAGGGCAGCCGTCTGTACGGACCGGGAGTTTCCGACAACGGCGCGGGCGTGACGGCGATGCTTGCGATTGCCGCGCTGCTGCGCGCGGTGCGCCTGCGGCATGCGCTGCCGTTTGTGTTCATCGGCAACGTGGGCGAAGAGGGCGAGGGCGACCTGCGCGGCATGCGGCACATTTTTTCAACGCCGCGCTGGAAGGATTCGATCGCCTACAGCGTGGTGCTCGACGGTGCGGGCGCGGATACGATTGTGGCCGAGGCCCTGGGCAGCCGCCGTTTTGAGGTGATCGTGCGCGGTCCCGGCGGACATTCGTGGAGCGATTTTGGCGCGCCCAATCCGATTGTGATTCTGTCGCGCGCCGTCGATACGTTTACGGCAACGCCGGTGCCGGCCACGCCCAAGACAACTTTCAACATTGGAGTGATTCGCGGCGGCACGTCGGTGAATTCGATTCCCGAGTCGGCCAGCATGAAGGTGGATATCCGCTCGACCTCGATGGCCGAGATGGAGCGGCTGGAGCAGACGCTGCGGCTGGCGCTGAATCGCGCCGTCGAAGACGAGACGATGGCGGCGGAGATGCGGTCGCCGGTGCAGAAGCGACCTTCGGGAGTGAATTGCGAAGTGGTGGCGATCGGCAACCGTCCGGCGGGAGAGCTGGCGGTGGGCGCGCGGATTCTGCATGTGATACGGGCGGTGGATGCGCAGCTCAACAACGCGGCGCAGGTGCAACGGGCATCGACCGACGCGAACATTCCACTGTCGCTGGGGCTTGAGGCCATTGCGATCGGTGGCGGCGGTTCGGGCGGGGGCGCGCATACTTTGCAGGAGTGGTTCGACAGCAACGGACGCGAGCTGGGGCTGAAGCGGATTCTGCTGACGCTGCTCGCGCTGGCGGGAGGGGGGGGGGGGGAATGATGGGGAGATTCGCGACGTTACAGCCGGAGGCGTTGAAGAGATGGCCGGGGAAGTCGTGCCGTCCCCTTCAGCGCGCCTCGCTCGCTCAGGGCAGGCTCTACGGGATTGGTTCCGTCTCTACGGCTACACCCGGCACTGCCGTGCCGGGCTTTCACATGCCGTCACTTCGTGACTGGGTCTTCGCTGCAATCAGTTGCGTAGCCATCTTTTCAATCGCGCAGGCGCCAGCCCAAGATTCTTCTCCCGCAAGGTCTGAGTCCAACCCCAAGGCAGATACCATCTACGTTCACGCGAATGTTTATACGGGCGCGCCGGCGAATGCGCAGTTCAGTTCAATCCTGCGCCAGGAGGCAATCGCGGTGCGCGGCGACCGCATTCAAGCGGTGGGCAAGAATGTGGACATCCAGAAGCTGAAGGGGCCGCAGACGCGAGTCATCGATTTGGGCGGGCACTTCGTTATGCCAGGGTTTAACGATGCGCACCTGCACCTGTCCGATGCTGGGTTGCAGAAGTTGAGTGTTGACCTGACTGGGGTGAAGACGCTGAATGAATTCCGCGAGCGCGTGCGAGCCAAAGTGGAGAAGGCCAAGCCCGGCGAATGGATTGTGGGCGGAGGTTGGGACGAGACCACATGGCCGGTGAAGACTTTGCCCAGCCGCTGGGATCTGGATGAGGTTTCGGGCGGGCATCCCGTGTTTCTGGATCGCGTGGATGGGCACCTTGCCGTGGCCAATACGCGGGCGCTGCAATTGGCGAGCGTCACTATTGCGAGCCGCGATCCCGCAGGCGGTCTGATTGACCGCGATGCGAACGGACAGCCCACCGGGATCCTGCGCGAGACGGCGAAGCAGGCCGTGCGGACGGTGATTCCGCGGCCGACGCACGAAAAACGGCGGCAGGGAATTGAAGTTGCGCTCGCGGACCTGGCCGAGCACGGCGTGACTTCGGCGCAGGACTATTCGCCGGACTGGGAGAATTTTCAGATTTATGAGGAACTGGAAAAAGAAGGCAAGCTGACGGCGCGCATTTCCGAATGGCTGCCGTTCAACGATTCCATCGAGGATTTGAAAAAGAAGCGCGACTCGCATGCACAGTCGGATCTGATGCTGCATGCGGGAATGCTGAAGGCCTTTATGGATGGCTCGGTGGGCGGTCACACGGCGGCGCTGCAGGAGCCGTATGCGGATGATCCCAATACGTCCGGCCTGCCCCAGTATGAGGCAGCTAACCTGAACGAAATGGCCACGCAGCGCGTGCTGGCAGGCTTCCAGCTTGGTTTTCACGCGATTGGCGACAAAGGCGTGCAGATGGCGCTCGATGCCTTCGCCGAAGCCGAAAAAGCCGCGCGCGAGCAGAAAGTGAAGGCCGCGAATGGCGGGGACGATTTCCGCCTGCGCATTGAACATGCGCAGATCACCACGCCCACACAGATCGCGCGCTTCAAGGAGTTGAAGGTGATTGCCTCCATGCAGCCGAGTCACGTGCTCACCGACATGCGCTGGGCGCAGGACCGGCTGGGGCCGAAGCGGGCCGCCACTTCCTACGCGTGGTCGGCGTTCCTGAACAAGGGCGTGACCCTGGCCTTTGGTACGGATTATCCGGTGGAGCCGGTGACGCCATTTCGCGGGCTCTATGCCGCGGTCACGCGCAAGAGTGAGGACGGCAAGCAGGAATTTTTCCCCGAGCAGAAGCTCACCATGGATCAGGCCATCGCGGCTTACACAACGGGCTCGGCTTTCGCCGAATTCGAGGAGAAAGAAAAGGGCAAGCTGGTGCCGGGAATGCTGGCGGATTTTGTGGTGCTGGACCGCGATGTGACGGCGGCGTCGCCGGAAAAAGTGCTGGCGATCAAGGTGCTTCGGACGGTGGTGGGCGGGAAGACGGTGTACGAGGGGAAGTAGGCGTACGGTAAATTGCGGTCTGCGTGAGTCGGCAATCCGGCGGCTAAATCGTTTAGTGCTATCGTTCGGCACTATCGTTCGGCACTATCGTTCGGCACTATCGTTCGGCACTATCGATCTTAGCCCGTAGTTATTTCTCGCCTTCCCATGAAACGAAATGCCCGGTTCGTGCGTCT
The DNA here is from genome assembly GCA_003131585.1 of Acidobacteriaceae bacterium. Lineage (GTDB taxonomy): Bacteria > Acidobacteriota > Terriglobia > Terriglobales > Acidobacteriaceae > Sulfotelmatobacter. Next base: position 36,056 of record PKVW01000045.1, on the reverse strand, counting down.
AACATATTGTGATCGCGTACTGTGATCTCATATCCGGGGAGCCTCGGCGCTGTGGCCGGGGCTTTGCAAACGGGTATAATTAAGGGTTCGCACAGTTCTTCGGAGGAAGCAGGCATATGGATTCGCGGGCAATTTGGGTGCGTTTGAAGACCCGTCGGTGGGTTTATTCGTTCAGCATTGTGGCTACGCTGGCGCTGGGTATTTTGATCGGCACAGTGGTTTCTTTCGGAGTGAAGGGCAAGGAAGGGCAGAAGTCTTCCGATGCGACTCCGCTCTCGGTTCCTGCGCCGCAGCAGCTTTCCAATGCGTTTTCGCAAATCGCCAAGCAGTTGGGGCCGAGCGTGGTCAACATCAACACGGAATCGACCATCAAGAGTCCGCACCGGCGTCGCGGCGGGCAGAGTCCCGAGGACCAGGACAATGGCGGCGGCGGGATGGATGACTTCTTCAATCGCTTCTTTGGCGGGCAAGGCGGCCCAGGCGGCGGGGATGGGGCGATTCACGAGCGCTCGCTGGGTTCCGGCGTGATCGTGGATTCGAAAGGCTACATCGTCACCAACCGGCACGTGGTGGAGAAGGCAGACCGCATCCGGGTGCGCCTGCAGGACGATCCGCCGGGCGTGCAGCATGACGCCAGGGTGATCGGGGAAGACCAGGAAACCGATCTGGCGGTCATCAAGATTGATCTGGACCGCGCCGTACCTTCGGCGAAGCTGGGCAACTCCGACGGCATGGAGGTGGGAGATTGGGTGCTGGCCATCGGCAGCCCGTTTGGGCAAGTGGGCACCGTAACCGCCGGTATTGTTTCCGCCAAGGGCCGGGATATCGTGCCCAACCGCCAGTTCCAGACGTTCATTCAGACCGACGCCGCGATTAATCCGGGGAATTCGGGCGGCCCGCTGGTCAACATGAACGGCGAAGTGATCGGCATCAACACGGCGATTTTGAGCGAGACCAACGCCTATGCGGGCGTGGGTTTCTCGCTTCCCTCCAACACCGTGGCGCAAGTCTACAACCAGTTGATTGGGCCCGACCACCGCGTGGCGCGCGGCTCCATCGGCATCATGTTCGATGCGGTGGAGAACCCCGCCATCACGCGGGTGTATGGCGCGGGTTCGGGAGTGACCGTGTCGAGCGTGGTGGCCGGCAGTCCGGCCGACCAGGCTGGCCTGAAAGTGGGCGACACCATTACCATCATCGACGGCAAGAAAGTAACCAAGGGAGCGGAGTTGGTGGCGGACATCGCCTCGCGCAAGCCGGGAGCGAAGGTGGCGGTTGGCTTCCTGCGCAACGGCAAGCAGCAGGATACGACCGTGACCATCGCGGACCGCGCCAAGCTGTTCGCGGCGCGCCTCAGCGACGACGAGAGCGGCAACGACGAGAGCTCACCGAAGCAGAGCAAGTTCGGCGTCACGGTTCGCAAGCTGACGCCGGAGATGGCCGACCGGCTGGACGTTCCGTCCGGCAGAGGCGTGATCGTGCAGGACGTAAAGCCGGGATCGTTTGCCGAGGACATCAATTTGGGCCGCGGCGACGTGATCCTGGAAGTCAACAAGCAGTCGGTGAACAGCGAAGATGATTTCGCCAAGGTGGAGTCGAGCCTGAAGAGCGGTCAGGATGTGGTGTTCCTGGTGCGCCCGCGGGGTTCGTCGCGTCAGGACGGAACCATCTTCATGGCCGGAACACTTCCGTAACCTGGGACTGGCCCAACGGGAGCTGGCATTGCCTCCTTCGACGGGGGATGATTACAATGCTGCCTCCAGTTGGGCTTTTATTTTGGCGCAGAACGGCGCGGCATTCTGAGTTTGAGGATTGCGGTGGAACCGAAGCGGAAGGGTCGCGCGAAGATGCGGAGATGGCTGGGTGCAGGCTGCGCTCTGGCGCTGATGTATGCCTGCGTTTCGCCGCGCGGAGCGCTCGCGCAGACCTCCGCTTCTACCTCGAAGACTGGCGCGACGAAGACCGGCACGAAGACAGCGAACCCGAAGAAACACGCGAAAGCTGCCGCCAACGATTCAGCGGCAAACACAACCACTTCTCCCAGGCGGCCGCATCCGGCATCGCATCCCGCGGCAGATAAGCATCCAAAATCGAATGCAGCCGCCGCGGCTCACAACAGCAAGTCGAAGCGCGCGAACTCGCGGAAGAACAGCAACAAGAAGAAGACGACCGCCCGAGGCCAGCAGAAGATTGACCCCGAGCGGGCGCAGGCCATTCAGGAAGCGTTGATCCACGAACACTACCTGAGCGGCGAAGCGGCTGGAACCTGGAATCAATCCAGTGAAGAGGCCATGCGGCGCTATCAGGCCGACCATGGCTGGCAATCGAAGACCGTGCCCGATGCGCGGGCATTGATCAGCCTCGGATTGGGCCCGAGCCATGACCACCTGCTGAACCCGGAGAGTGCGATGACCACGGGGCCATTTCCGCCGCGCGCTGCATCTTTGACTCCCGCGTCGCACAGCGCCGATCCAGGAGCGCGTATGAATACGAGCCCGTCTCCGTCAGCCGATCCGGCGCCAGCGCCAACTTCAGGCCACGATGCGCCGGGCCCGCAGTGAAGCCATTTGGCAATTAGCAATTGGCAATTAGCAATTGGCACTGAGTCCGCCGGTTTCTTGCTCGCATCCCATGAAGCCTCGGGTGTCTCCGGACTTCCAACGAAACACCTCCGCCTCGCTAAATGCTAACTGCCAAAGGCTAACTGCCAAATGCTAACTGCCAACTGCTTCGTTCCGCTAAGCTCCGGGCGTTTTGCGGTAGCTGCCCGTCACCGGTCGCGGAAAATAAGGAAGAGGGTGCGATTGGATGATGGCTCGCGGGTTGGCCTCGACGAGAGCTTCGGCTACTTCCTCGCCACAGATTTCCGCGGCGGCCTCGCGAGCCGTGGAGAGCACGGGGATCCGCTTCTCCGTATCGTGAGCATCGGTGGCCAGCACATGCACGGCATCGTGCTCCAGCAGCCAGTGGGCGGCGCGGCGCACGCGTTCTCCCCAGAATCCGGTGAGCGCTGAGCCGGTCATCTGAATCACGCAACCCTGCTCGGCCCACTCCACCACACGCTGCGGACTCTCGCGCAGAATCGGATTGCGCTCGGGATGAGTGATGATCGCCGTAATGCCGCGGTCGCCCAGCTTCAGAAAGCAGTCGGTGGTCTGCTGGGGAATGCTGTAGTTGCTCAGCTCGACCAGCATGTAGTGCGAGCCTTCGATGGCATAGCGTTCGGGATTGGCCAGCACATCCTGCAGATTGTCGTACGAGAGATGGAAGTCGCAGCCCAGGCTGAGCTTAGGCGCATCGCCGGCGAGTTGTTGCAGGTGCGCGACCAGTCCCTGAAGATAAGCCCGGTCGTAGTGATAGCGGTCATTGGCATGAGGAGTGGCAACCTGGTGCGTGATGCCGTCGGCCGCGGCCATGCGGCACATCGCGACAGAGGTTTCCCAGGACTTGGAGCCGTCGTCTACTTCCGGAAGAATATGAGAGTGAATGTCGACCACGATTGTAGAAACACAGAGACGCGACCGGGGTTGCGCCTTGATTTGATTTAAGCAGATTCGCGGGGAAAGAGAAAGTCAGAGATAAGCGAAGTCAAGGGTTTCACCGCAGAGGACACAGAGGAAAATCCAAGATCTTTGTTCACCAGATCGTGGACAGCGCGTCAGAGTTTCGGATTTCGCGGTCTGCCGTGATCAGAGAAATGCCTTCGACCAAGGCAGTGGCCCCGATGATTCGATCTACCGGATCCTTGGGATAAGCCTCAGGAAGGGAAAGCGTTCGTAAGGAAATCTGCCCGGTGATTGGAAGTACAGCAAATCGGCGTTCAACCTCCGCCACGGCCGATTCGATGCTGATTGCAAGGCGGACGCGCTCCCGGTTGAAAGCTCTGGCCAGTTCAAAAAGAGAGATGCCGGAAATAGCCAGGCCCTCGCCATTCTCCCGCGCCTTTCGAATCGCCGATCCCGCCTGCTTTGAGATTCGAGCTTCTTCAAAGGCCAGCCAAACCACGACATGCGTATCGACGAGGATCAATAGAGATCCCCCCATTCCTCAGGGCTGATGATGGGAGAGACAACATCCCCGACAATCTTTCCTTTGCCTTTCATAAACCCGAATATGTCGTCCTTCGCACTTTCCACGGGGACGAGCTTCGCCACTGGCTTGCCGCGCTTGGTAATCAGCACAGCCTGGCGCTTCGACTGAACTTCATCCATGATTGCCAGGCAATGGACTTTGAACGATCCTGCCGCTATTGTTTTCATCGAACAATTCCTTTCGATCATGGTCATTATACCATGGTCATCTGATACACGCTTAGTCCTCCGGCGCACACTTACCGCACAGAGCAAAGGTAAAGGCACTTGATCGATCGGACCCCACTCAATGGGCAATCACCCGTTTCCATATTTCTCGCGAATGAACTCCGCAATCGCCGCGTAGGCCTTCGTCAGCGTTTTTTCATCCGGAAGGAACACGATGCGGAAGTGTTGCGTGCCGGGCTTTTGGCCGAAGCCGGAGCCGTGGACGACCATGACGTGCTTCTGGCGAATGAGTTCCTTGACGAAGACTTCGTCGCTCTCGGGGATGTCGCTTTCTGGAAAACGTATGCGCGGGAAGGCGTAGAAGGCGCCGCGAGGCGCGACACAGCTTATGCGCGGCGTGGACTCGCACCACTTCTGGGTGAGATCGCGGCGGGAGCGCAGCTTGCGTTGCACCTCGACGAGGTGATCCTGCGGGCCTTCGAGCGCGGGCTTGATGGCGTATTGCTCGGGATGATTGGCGCAGAGGCGCGCGCGCAGCAGGCGGTGAATGCCTTCGGTATAGGGCTTGACCGCCACGGCATCTCCGGAGACGATGCCCCATCCGATGCGCCATCCCGGGACTAGATAGTTTTTCGACATGCCGCCGAAGGTGATGCAGGGAACGTCGGGTGCGACTGCGGCGAACGCGATGTGCGGCGTGCCGTCGAGAATGAGTTTGTCGTAGATTTCGTCGGAGAAAACGACCAGATTGTGGCGGCGCGCCAGCTCGGCGATTTGTTCAAGCATCTGCCGCGAGCACAGTGAACCAGTCGGATTATTAGGATTAATGAGCACGATGCCGCGGGTGCGCGGCGTGAGTTTGCGTTCGATGTCGGCCAGTTCGGGCTGCCAGGCATCGTCTTCGTTCAGATCGTAAGCGTTGATCGCGATGCCCAGCTTGCACAGCACAGCCGAGTAGAGAGGGTAGTCTGGTTTCGGCGTGAGAATATCTTCGCCTGGATTGACCAGCGCGCTGATGCACAGATCGACAGTTTCGCTCACGCCCGAGGTGACGAAGACGTCGCGTACAGTGGTGATGCCTTTGCGCGCAGCTTCGCCGCGAATGGCTTCGAGCGCTTCGGGGATGCCCGGCGAAGGCGCGTATCCGTTCTTGCCGTCGCGCATCGCTTTGCAGGCGGCTTCGACGATGTGCGGTGGAGTCTGGAAATCGAAACTGAGCGGATCGCCGACGTTGAGCGGGAGAACTTTGTGTCCTTGCCGAATGACTTCATCCGCCACGCAGGCCAGGTCGCGAATCGCATAGCGGACGTTGTCGAGACGCTTGGCGGCGGTGACTTCGCGGGCTTGCGTGACGGGCATTTTCAAGACTCAATCCTCGAGGCATTCTGACGGGAAACAAAGTCAAAAGCAACGCCGAAAATGCAGAAGTCAGAAGTCAAAATGCNNGCATTTTGACTTCTGACTTCTGACTTATCACTCGAACTAACGCAGAGCGAAGCGAGGTCGCCTTTATCTCGCAGACCCCACCAGTGAGTTGATCAGGTTTGGGCCATTGGGGCTGCCCCAGCCGGTCACCAGGTCGTAGTCAGCCACTGCCGAATACGCGCCGTTGCTGCCACGGAGGATGTCGTGGAAGTCGCTGTCGTAACTCGCGCCTATTCCGATTTTATAGATTGCGGGATTGAGAAACCCGAGAGCCGATCCGCCGCCGGCAACGGCTTGTTGATTCGCCATTGCGATGAAGCCGGCCCATTGCGGAGCGGCGTAGCTGGTTCCTCCATTGCCGCCGCTGCAGGCGCCGTCGTAGCAACTGTATTGGTTGGTATTCGACTCGCCAGCGACATCCGGGATATTGCGCAAGGTCTTCGACCCATGATTGTGCGAGTTGATAACCCCAGCGAGCTTCTGATAGCTGGGAATAGGAATTTTATTCTTGGAAGGCATGCCGGCGCTGCCGACCCAGCCTGTCTCCGACTTCCAGGAGCCGCCCGCGCCATTGGTCGTCAGGTCTGTCCCGCCGACTGCGGTAACGTAGGGATCATCCGCTGGCCAGACCACGTTGCCGGGAGTGCTGGAACCGTTGTCCCCGGTCGCTACAAATACGCTCTGTCCCTGCGCCGCCATTTCCTTGAAGATCGGGTCCAGGCTGCTCTCGTCATCGCTCCATCCCCAGGAGCAGCTTAGTTGCTTGGAAGTATTGTCCACGGCCATCTGGTTAAAGATGGAAACATCGCGGTTCCCCACGTAAACGACGACTTGACTCAGGCCTGGGGCCATGGAGATCGCCATCTCGATGTCGAGGACCTGTTCGCTGTCGTCACACGATTTCGGCGGGCAGCCCAGCTTGGCCCCATTCAGCGCCACGCCGTGAACCGGGACATTTAGCGGCTGCTTCACTTTCTTGAAGTAAAGCTTGACGTCGCTGAGTTCGTATCCCGCGTACTCAAACAGTCCGACCGACTGGCCCACGCCAGTGAGGGAGCCGGAGCCGTAATAGGCGGCCCGCATGTCGCTGCCGATAAACTGGCCGCCCGGGCCGGAACCCGTGGTCTTGCTGGCGCTGCCCGGTTCCTGGCCGCGTTCTTGAGCGGACCTGATGTTCTTGGCATGCGGCAGCGTAAAGTTATCCAGGCCGGAGATGTGCAACAGCGGCACATCGAGATCAGGCGAGGGCTCGCGGTCTGGAGCGTAGAACGTGCGATTCTCGGTGGGATGCCGATAGACGCCGAGGGTCACGTGGAAGGCGCTCTCGATATTTGCCGCCGGCCCTTCGACATCCACGACCATGCGATTGGCGGAGGTATCGATCACCGCCAGGCCGTTGGCCTCCGCGAAACGGAGCACGGCTGCGTAGTCAGCCTCGGCGGCACCGAATCTGCCGGCGAACTCCTGCACGCTGAGGTATTGGTGGTAGCTGGGATTTTGCGGATCGTAGATCTGCTGCAACAGATCGTCGAGCTCCGCTTCATTCCGCAGCGGCAAAGAGATTGCGAGGCTTAGACGCTGCGCGTTGGGAAGATGACCGACGAGCGGCGCGAGTCCGTTGGCGACTGCCTCGGGGACGTGACTCGTCATCGTGGGGCGCTGTTCCGCTCGGGCCGTGGCGGTGGCGAAGAGAAGTGTGGACGCGCACAGGGCTGCAGCTAGCCGCTGCAAGACAACTACTCGTGAGCTCTTCATTTGGTCGTCTCCGAACCTGTTCGGTTCTTTACTATCCCTAGCGGGTCGTGAACAAGCAGATGATAGTCTCCAGCCCGAATTCTCCGCTAATCCGCTCTGTCGATCTGCGCCTTCTGCAACTTGTCCGAGTAATCCACATACACCGACTTCCACTCAGTGTAGAAATCGATCGCGCCGATACCGCCTTCGCGGTGGCCATTGCCGGTGGCCTTGGTGCCGCCGAAGGGCAGGTGCACCTCGGCGCCGATGGTGGGCGCGTTGATGTAGGTGATGCCGGCATAGAGGTCGCGAATGGCGGCGAAGGCCTTGTTCACGTCTTTGGTGTAGAGCGCGGAGGAAAGTCCGTACTCGATGCCGTTGGCGATCTCGATGGCATCTTCCATATCGTCACAGGGAATGATCGAAACAACGGGGCCGAAGATTTCTTCCTGCGCGATGCGCATCTTAGGATCGACGTCGGTGAAGACCGTCGGCTCCATGAACCAGCCGTATTGGTAATCGCCTTTATCGAGGCGATGGCCGCCGCACATTAATTTTGCGCCTTCGTTCTTGCCGATCTCGACGTAGCTGAGGTCAGTCTGGAGTTGCTTTTCGTTGATCGCCGGACCCATCTCAACCGTCTCGTCGAGGCCGTTGCCGACTTTGAGTTTCTTGGCGCGCGCAACATAACGCTCGATGAACTCTCGATAGACGCCTTTCTGCACGATGATGCGGCTGGTCGCAGTGCAGCGCTGGCCGGTGGTGCCGAATCCGCCCCAGAGGCCGCCTTCGATGGCGAGGTCGAGGTTGGCGTCGTCGAGGACGATCATGGGATTCTTCCCACCTAGCTCTAAAGAACAGTGTTTGAAACTTTTGGCGGCGATGCCGCCGATGATGCGGCCAACGGCGGAAGATCCCGTGAGCGAGACGGCGCGCACGTCGGCGTGCTCGGCAATCGGCGTGCCGACAGCGGGGCCGAATCCGGCGACGATGTTGATGACGCCTTTGGGCAGGCCTGCGTCGGTGAGGGCGCGGACCAGGTTGAACGTGGAGAGCGGAGTGTCCTGCGCGGGCTTGATGACGCAGGTATTGCCGCAGACGATGGCGGGCAGCAGCTTCCAGGAAGAGATCGCCATGGGGAAATTCCAGGGCGTGATCATCCCGCAAACGCCGATGGGCTGGCGCACAGCCATGGCGAACTTGTTCGGCATTTCGGAGGGAACGGTGGGGCCGAAGAGGCGGCGTCCTTCGCCGGCGTTGTAGTAGGCGGCGTCGATCGCTTCCTGCACGTCGCCGCGAGTCTCGGCGAGCACCTTGCCCATTTCGCGAGTCATCTCGCGGGCACACTCTTCTTTGCGCTCGATGAGGATTTCGGCGGCACGGAAAACCATCTCGGCGCGGCGCGGCGCGGGGACGAGGCGCCATTTGGGGAAGGCGCGCTTGGCCGCGTCCACGGCGGCGTCGACATCGGCCTTGGCGGATTTCTGGAAGATGCCGACTACGTCACGCGTGTCGGCGGGATTGCGATCTTCGAACGTTTCTCCGGTCGAGGATTCGACCCACTGGCCGTCGATGAAGTTCTTGAAGACTTTGGTTGGAGTGTGGCTGCCCAGAGTTGCCGGGGAAGCGAGCGTGTCGGTCGCCATGATTGCTCCTTAAATTCCTATTCCTTATGAATGCCTGAATATTGATGCTACAGCGGGCATTGCAGGTGCGGCAAGGGAGCGGGCTTCGGGCTTCGGCCTCTCGCTGTTTCGGGCGCGTCCGACTCTGGGCTGTGGATCTCACCTCCAAATATTTTTTGTCGGGTTCAATTTGGATTGCGCTTGTTGGGTCGGTTCTGTGATTCTGATTTGGAAAGTCTCGATAGGACCCCTCCCCCCTCTCTCTATTAGAATCATCGGGTTAGCAGGAAATTCCCCGCAAAATCGGGAGCCTAAACGACTTAGAGGTCAAAATCCGGAGAACAAAGGACTTACGCCCCGCGTTGCTCCGCCTCTATTGACCGCCTCCGCCTTGACCATGATGGACTGATTGCGAATGGAGCGCAAGGTTAGATGTCACACGAGGCTTGTGGATTTTCGTTGCTGTGATTTCGGAAGGAAAAATCAGAGGTGGATGCGGCAGTGGAATCCCACCCTTCAAAAAACGAAGGGTGGGGCCGCCTACGGATCGTCCTGTCTGTTCCCAGGTGCCCGTAGTGCGGTATGCTTTTTCAGAATTCCGTGTCCTCAAAGACTATTGGAGAAGAAAGGAAAAAAAACATGACGGAACAACTCACGAGACTGAAAGAAACCAACCTGCCTCTAATCTGCAGGGAGTGCCGCGAGGAATTTAGGGGTGCAGCGGCGGCGCGCCAACATACCCATGACAGAGGCCACAAAGGTTTTTATCCCAAACCCGCCTCATTCCCTCAGGAGGAAGGGACAAAATGAAACGAGTGATTGCAATCGTCGTCCTGCTTGGGCTGGCCCTATGCTTTCCAGCGTTCGGGCAGAACGAAGAAACAATAGCCGATCTACACACGGACTGTCAGAGTAGCAATGAAGTCAAGCGCGCATACGCCATTGGTTTTATCTCGGGCGTGGCGTTCATGGCGAATTACGCCTCAAAAGGAAGCCTGGAGAAGGGGGTGCTGTGGCCCAGAACGAAGGGAGGGATTGCGGATGCGGTGTGTAAGTACATTGATCTACATCCAGCGATTTGGGCGGAGGAAGCGACTGTCGGCGTGTTGACGGCTGTAAACGATTTATATCTGCCCAGCAGTCGGGACAAGAAGTAAGCGCGCGAGCCTGTGGTAGACTCAGGCATTATGTTCACAGCGACGACCGCCAATGCTCCTCTGTTCGTCGGACTCTTCGTTGTTCCGCAACCCCCGCCGCCCGTGCCAGCGGTGACTCTCGATGGTGCGCTGACGGCGTGTGTGTTGATTTACGTCCCGCCGTCCCAGCACTGAATATCCATTCCGCATTTTGTCCCGCAAAACGAGGGCCAGCCCTCTTTACTCACTTCCGTCCAGATCGTCGGGGTCAGAAAGTTCGGCCATCCGTTGCGCCTCGTTCCATTCCTTCGTCAGCCCTAATTCGCGAATCCATTTGTCCAGATACGAGCGATCTAAGGAATCCGCGCGTATCTTCAAAATTCCCGCGGCGTCCTCAATCTGACGTTGCGATTGAGCGAGCTTTGACCATTCGAGCTTGGAGAGGATTACGTCCTCGGCGCTGGCGACGAAGAGAGAAACTCCATGCATGCTTAGCAGTTGCCGGCGGCCGAACTCCTCCTGGCTGAAGGGACGAGCTTTGCGAATGATCATATCAATCTTCCAGCCGGTCTTCAGGTCGATGATGTTGAACAAAGACTCACGCTTGTGCGCTTCGAGCGCCGCATCCAGGTCCGCATAGTATTCGGCGCCGGGCAGGGCCTCGATGAACGCTCGCAACTGCGCTGGATTCGCGGCGATTACGAGGTCGATATCCTGGGTTGAGCGCGGGGAACCGTAATAGACGCTGGCGAACGATCCGGTAAGCATGTAGGCGATGCCGGTACGGTCGAGCGCCGCCGTGGTTCTTTGCAAAACTTCAAGGAAGCTCATCGCAGCCCGGCGGGTAGTGGCGCGGGCAGGAAGGCGAGCCTGAGCAGTTCCCGGGCGATGCTTGCCTCCGTCCACTCCGGATGCTCGCGAAGCAGCCGCGCCCGGTTCAGCTCACGGGCAAACATACTCATCTCATACGCCAGAAGAAGCCGCTGCTCTCCCGACATCGAGCGATGAATATTCAGTTGCACTGCTTGCGCCGCGCGGCTTGTGTCGGTGATGGGCACGGGAAAATGGTACCACGCGGCGAAGTCTTGGTCTGTTCGCGTAGCAGGCTGCTGAAAAACTCAATCGTTTGCCAGCAGGGAACCTCAGGAGCTGAAGCCCCGATTTCGTTTTGCGCTCTTAGCGGCACGGCTGAAGCCGTGCCCTTCCCAATCCCTGCCGCGGCAGGGGTGCGAGATGGCGGCGGAAGAAAGTCAAAGTCAAAAGCAAAGTCAAAAGCAAAGTCAAAAGCAAAGTCAAAGGCAGCGGGCGGGGGCGCCCGCTCTACACACGAATCACTGGCCTGCGGGCTTCGCGCTTCCCGCATTTGCGTCGAATTCTTCGCCTAGCCAGTGTTTGAAGGCGGTCATGTTCTGCGGACGGCCCAGGAAATTCTTCACCAAATCATTTGCCGACATGGAGCCGCCGGGTTCGAGAACTACGCGGCGATACTTCATGGGGGCGTCGCCCGCCAACAAGTTCTTGTGGTCGAATTGCAGGAAGAAGTCTTCGGCGATCACTTTGTCCCAGAGATAGGTGTAGTAGGCGCTGGAGTAGCCGCCGAGGTGGCCGAAGGAGGCCCACATATGGGTCTCCGGCAGCGGGGTGAAGAGAGTGTAGTTGCGATTGTCGTCGAGCGTGACTTTGTCGAGGTCGACCGACTCGGGCTTGGTTTTGTAAATGTCGTAGGACATGGCGGTGAGGCAGTTCTGGCGGTCGGCCCAGACGCCGCGTCCGAAGGCGGAGGCGCGGTTCATGCGGGCGACGAGGTCGGCGGGGATGGGTTCGCCGGTCTTGTAATGGTGGGCGAATTTGGCGAGGACTTGCGGGCTGCGAATCCATTCTTCGAGCATCTGGGAGGGAGCTTCGACGAAATCGGATTCCATGGTGATGCCGCTGATGCCGGCCCACGGTTGCTGGCCGCCGAGGATGTGGTGCATGAGGTGGCCGAATTCGTGGAAGAAGGTTTCGACGTCGCCGTAGTCCATGAGGCCGGCGTCGGCGGCGGTGGGCGCGGGGAAGTTGCAGACGAGGATGGCTTCGGGCAGTTGCTTGCCACGGATGCCGTCGAGCACCGGAACCATTTCGGCGTGGCTGTACTTGCCGGGGCGCGGGTGCATGTCGAGATAGAAGCGGCCGATGGGCTTGCCGTTGTCGGTAACGATCCAAGTCTCGACGGAGGGATCCCACGACGGGACGTTCGGCTCCTGCTGGAAGCTGACGTGGAAAAGTTCCGCGGCGGAGTCGAGGATGCCCTGCTTTACCTGCATGAAGGGAAAATAGGGACGAACGGATTGAGAGTCGAAATCATACTTAGAGCGGCGAACTAGTTCGGAGAGATAAGCTCGTTCGTAGTCCCAGATTTCTTTGGCGCCGGGAGTAGTCTTCTGTTTTTCGGCGAGCAGCAGCTCGAATTCGCGCTTGGCCAGCGGACGGGAGGCGTCGTTCACTTGCTGGATGAAGTCCGCGATGTTGTGGCCTTTGGCGATCATCTTGTCGGCCGCGTTGAAGTCGGCCCAGGAGGAATAGCCGAGGAGGGTGGCGATCTCGTAGCGGGTCTTCATCAGGCTGGTGAGGACCTCCTGATTCTTGGGATAAGCGCGGGTATTGAAAGCAATGGTGACGCGGCGGCGCAGGGAATCGCTCTTGGCGAAGTTGAAGACGGGAAAGAAGTCGGGATAGTCGGTGGTGATGTGGATCTTGCCGCTGGCGTCGGGCTTGTGACGGTCGATGTAATCCTGGGGCAGGCCGTCGAGTTCGGAGGGATCGGCCTCGACCACTTTCTGGCCGTCGGAAATGTTGCGGTCGAACATGGACTGCTCTTCGGTGGCCTGGTCGTTGAGTTTCTTGAGGCGGGCGCGGGTGGCGTCGTCTTTATCGACGCCGGCGAGACGGAATTCGAGGAGTTGCCGCTGGACGTAGTAACGAGTGGCGGGGTCGGCTTGGGAAAGATTGAGCGCGGCGAGGGCATTGTAGACGTCGTGATTAAGGGTGATTGCGGTCTGGGCGGCGCTGGCTTTGGTGAGCATGGCGGTGGCGTGATCGCGGAAGGTGGCGTCGGGATGGATCTGCTCCATGAGCCCGGCCAAGTAGCCGGCGGAGTTGATTTGGTGAAAGGCTTCGTCGAGGGGAACGAGAGTGTTTTCAATGGTGCGCGGGCCTTTCGCGGCGAGCAGGGTCTCGATGGAACGGTGTCCGGCGGCGAGGCGGTCGTTCTCGATTGTTTCGAAGGCGGCGACGTCGGGCTTGGAGGCCCAGATTGTGGGCTGGGATACGGTGACGCTCTGAGCGGAGAGGACGGCAGCGAGAAGCAAAGGGAGACAGAGGAAGATGGCCATTCGTGTGGCGAGTAACATGAAAGGACCTCGTGGAGAATTTTCCAGCTGAGTGGAACGATTTGAAATTGATGTTTGAAGCGCCCACCGAATTGTTGATGAGGCGTCTGACGATGTCAAGCGCGAGGCGGGAAAAATTCGCGGGGATTCAACAAGCCGAGATGTTTCTGTGATGTTTCAGAGGAATAAGAAGTGAGCATCGGCGGCTGCGGGCTTCGCCCGGCGGACAGCCGGGGCGGCTGTCCGCCAATAAAGGCTTCGCAGGTAGCGTTCGATGTTCTACATCTGACTAACGTTTTGCCTGCGGCTCGGTCTAAGTCACGGTGTAGACCCTGTTCAAGACTTTTTTCGAGAACGCACAGTTTCAAAGGATCCGATGCTCATCCACCGGCTGATGGTTCGGCTCGCTCTAGCCCTGTGCTGCATGTTCTTGATATTCAACGTGCACACCGCCGCCGCTGCTGCGGGTGTGCGGATCCCGCGCGTGTCAAGCCCGCCACGGCTGGAGGATTTCGCGGAGATGAGCCCTCGCGGCGATTCCGCGCAACTGGCGAAGGTCACAGATTTCATCCAGCAATCGCCATCCGATGGCAAGCCCGCCACTCAACGCACCGACGTCTACCTGGGTTATGACACGGCGAACCTGTACCTGGTCTGGGTTTGCTGGGATTCCGATCCGCACGCGATTCGCGCGCACATGACGCGGCGCGAAGCGGTTACTCCTCCGGATGACGATTACGTTGAGCTCACGCTCGACACTTTTCACGATCAGCGTCATGGGTTCCTTTTCGACGTGAATCCCAGGGGAGTTCAGGCTGACGCGCTGTGGTCGGAGGACAGTGGCGCCGACTACTCCTATGACACGGTTTGGGACACAAACGGCAAGGTGACCTCGAAAGGCTATCTCGTATGGATGTCGATCCCCTTCCGCAGCATTCGCTTCCACCCTGCAAAAGAACAGGTGTGGGGCGTGACCTTGATGCGCTACAGTCCGCGCACCGATGAAAGCGACTACTGGCCACGGGTTTCCAGCCGCATTTCGGGCCGGTTGAATCAGGAAGGCGTCATCACCGGTGTGGCCGACGTTTCACCCAGCCGCAATATGCAGTTCAATCCTTACGGATACCTGAACGGCTTGCACACGCTGGACGACCGCGATCCGATTCAGCCGCGATTCGACAACCGGAATCTTCAGGGCAAGATCGGTCTCGATTCCAAGTTCGTCTTTCATGACAGCCTGGTGCTGGATACAACCATCAATCCCGATTTCTCGCAAATCGAGTCCGACCAGCCGCAGAACACGGTGAACCAGCGGTTTGAGGTGTTCTTCCCGGAGAAGCGGCCATTTTTCCTGGAGAATTCGAATTTCTTCAGCGATACGAATATTGGCGTGTATCAGACTTCAAAGGTGCTTTTTACGCGCCGGATTATCGAGCCTAGCTTCGGGGCGCGCCTAACGGGCAAGGAAGGACCGTGGAATCTGGGGTTCTTTCTGGCCGACGACCGTTCTCCGGGCCTTGAAGTTCCTGACAACAGCCCGCTGAGCGGGACTCGCGCCTATTTTGCGGTGGGGCGCGTCAGTCATGACATTGGCGACCAGAGCAGCGTGGGCGCGGTCTATGTAGACCGCGAGTACGACGGCAACTTCAACCGCGTGGGCGGGATCGATACTAACCTTCGCCTGGATAAGAACTGGACGGCGTGGTCTCGCGGACTGGTCTCCTCAACTTATGCCACGAGCGACGTTGTGGCCGCGGTGAATACGGCGGCGAGTAATTCCGGCAATACGATTGCTCCGCCAGCGATTGGTTACACCTTCGGGCAGGACTACGAGGCTGTTCTGAACGGTGCCGGGCGGCGCTTCCAGTATGACATGCTGTTTCAGGAGATAACTCCGAACTTCCACACGGACGCAGGTTTCGTCCCGCGAACCGATATCCGCAACGTGGCCCAGTACTACCATTTTTACTGGCGGCCGGAAGGCAAGCACCTGGTATTTCACGGGCCCGAGCTGAATTCGCACGACATCTGGGATCACAACGGCATCGGTTTGCTACACAACTACAACGGCGACTGGGTGTTTGACTTCCGGCACAACGTTTTTTTCGCTCTGATCGGAGGCATTGAAACGGACGTGCTGCGCCCGGTCGACTTCGCCGGACTGCCCGACGATCACAAATATGTGCAGGATATCGGCGGGCTGGTGGTGGGGGGCAGTCCGACGCGCCTGATTACCTGGCGCACACAAATTATTCGCGACGGCACAGTACTGATTGTCGTGCCCACGGGGCAATTGCCGATTACGGGCAGCGAGACTTTTATCAATCAGACCATGAGCATCAAGCCCACCGGACACCTCGAGGTGGACAATACTTATATTCTCGACCGCGTTCTCAACGGCGCGGCGCACCACGCCTCGTTCAACAATCACATTGCGCGCAGCCAGTGGAATTACCAATTCACGCGGGCGCTTTCGTTGCGCGCTATCGTGCAGTACAACGGCTTGCTGGCGAATCCCAACTACAGCTCGCTGCAGACTACAAAGAACCTGAGTTCCGATTTCCTGATCACCTATCTCGTTCACCCCGGCACGGCGGTCTATATTGGCTACAACAGCAACCTGGAGAACCTGATCCCGAGCCTTTGTGTGCCGGTAGCCGGACAATCGGTGGGATGCGATCCCAATGGCAGCGGGCTGGTCCGCGGCAACCGATTGATCAACGATGGCCGCGTGTTCTTTGTGAAGGTCAGCTATCTGTTCCGGCGGTGAATCGCGCTTGGCTTTGTCTTCATTGCAAACGAAGGTAACGTTCCTAACCGGTTTGAAGTGCGGCTGAATTGTTGATGAGGGCGTCTTGCGATGTCAAGCGGGATGTCCGGCAATAGAGAAAAGTTAGGGCAGGGAACAAGACTGACGAGAGATGCTTTGTAGGCCAACGCCAGCGTTTCCAAGGCTTACTGGGGGGCCCACAGGGCCGCGTGCTCGTTTCCAAGCGAGTCTTGATAAAACCCGACAATCTGCCCAAAGTCGTTAATGCCGAATGCGTTGGTTACAGGAAAGTTGCCGTACGTGAGGAGGGTCAATACGACATTGTCGGTCGAAAGAAAGCCGCATACGTTGTCGGTGTTCATGCACGCTGACGAGGGGTAATACCCAACCAGCTCGTTGTTAGCGTTGATCGCATTGGCATACGCGGAAGAGTTTCCTCCGGGAACGACCGGGGTGGCGGTGCCAGTCCAAGAGGGCGGCAGGAGGGACTCTTCAAAGCTATATGGCGCGTCGCCAGTAACCGTCGCATCTCCGTTGATGCCGTATGCCAGAGTGTAGCCGGTTGCACTCTTCGAGCCAACCGGGTAACACTGGCCTTTGTAATATAAGAACGCCTGACCCACGTCGTTGGAGAACTGGGCAAAGCCCACAATTTGGCTGGCGTCGTTGATGCCATAGAACGTCGAGATCCCGCCGAGGCAGTTTAACTGGGTGGGCGTGCTGCCAGGGTTTTTCAAGAAGCCGTGATAATTGGTTCCGTCGTACCAGTAGCCTACGATCTGGCTGAGGTTGTTGATTCCATAGACGAATGTATCCATGGCTCCTGGAAAGTCGATAGAAGAGCATGTACCCCCTACGTTTTGGAATCCGTGCCAGTGGTAGTTTGAGTCGTTAAACGATCCCACAATCGTTCCCATCTGTCCGGGGCCCGTGATCAAGGTACCATTGCTCATGTCGTTGATTGCTGCGGGGCTAACACTGAGTGCCCCGAGATTTGTGCAGTCGATGTTCGAGTATCCGTAGGTGTAGTTAGTCATATTGTTATTGCTAACAATTTCAGCATTAACGATGTCGCCATCGATGCCGAACGATGAGGTGTTTCCCCAAGCTTCGCTATGCGTGTTTGTATATTGGTGGATTCTCTGGTACGAGGGCCACATAGCGTCGGTCATTTTGTACGCGGTGCCAATGCCCCAGATGGTGACCGCGGGCGCCTTGCCGGTAGCTGGGTATTGGGCGATCCATGCGTCGTCTGGCAGCGGCGAGACATGAGCCTGCCAATCCACGGCGGGGATAGGATTACCGTAGACGCCAGCGGAGTAGAAGTCGGCGTGCAGTTTTGTGTCCCAGCTGCTCAGGTAAGCATTGACAACACTGCCACAGGTTGCGCCACCGGGCAAGACGGAGGCAGGATCGTAGTTTTCGAGATTCTTGTAAATGATTGCGACGCCGCTGAGTACCAACCCTGAAGCGACCCCTTCCGCAGTGGTCGCGTCCGCGGTGCCCTGTGACTGAGCGCCAGCGACATCCGGACCGATTAGTGGGTTGAACAAGCTGCAGTTTGGGTAGGTTCCTGAGTTCGGCTTACACGCGCAGGGGGATTGCCGGCCGACCCATATCGGTATGAGTCCCCAGCCTTGCTGCTGAATTGCGGTGACCCATGTTGAGGTTAGGTAGTGGTCTGTTAAGTGGTTCGGAGAGGGGAGATAGAGGCTGGTTGCAAGATAAGGTCCGCTATTCGCCCACGCCAGCATATTGTTAATGCTTTGTTGGGTACTACAGTTTGGATAGGGTTTGCATAAGACCTGGCCTATGTCGAAACCTAGCGCGGTCTGCACGCCGGGGGACGGGCTCGGATGAATTGTCGGGGCGGTACCCCTTGGCTCGCCGCTGGTGGGGGACAGTCCTTGCGCGGCAGTCATATCCGAGATCGGGGTCGTCGGGCCGGGGCGTCGAACCGCCATTGCTGCGGTCGGGGTAATGTCGGTCCACGTGGCGCCTCCGTCGGAGGTAGCTAGTAAATCGCCCGCCAAGACCCAGCCATGCGTCGCATCCGTAAAATCGAGGGAGTCCACGCCATGCAGAGGACGTAGCTTTTGCGATGCGGCTCAGGTCCGCGGTAACGGACGCCGGTCGGCTCGCGGCGTTCTTAAGGGAGATAGTTGTGAGCGTCAGAGAGTTGACCTTCAAAGGGATCGAGGCGGCTATCCAAGTGGAATCCTCAATCCCAACGCCGGCCCCTTCCGTAGGGGGGAGCATCCGGTCCGCCTTCCACGTTAGACCGCCGTCGGTGGTAGTGAACAGGACGAGTCGGTCCACGTCCGGGAAGCTCGCCGTCAGAAAGCCATCTCGAGCATCCTCGAATTTCGGGAGCTCAAACCCAGAGCCGGATGACCCTTGGGGGGAGAAGGATCGTGGGGCCTCCAATGAGACCTCCCGCCAGCTCTTGGAGCCGTCGTGGGTGACGTCCAGTTCGGTGTGGTCTGGGCTCATAATCCAACCATCCTTCAAAGTTGTAAACAGTATCGGTCCTGCTGAACCCGACCCTTTCGGCACCCAATTCCAGGTTTTTCCCCCGTCTTGGGTCACCACCGCTGCGCCGGGATGGAAAGCAGAGCCACTGGCTACGCTGAGGTTGATCCAGCCGTGGACCAGGTCAAGGAAGTACATAAAGCCGTCGCCCGTGAGGGATGCTTCTGCCGGAGTGAGCCCCGAGGTCTTCACTCGGGAGAGCGACCAATGAGCCCCCGAGTCCACCGTGGAGGCGAGATCAAATCGGTTTTGGCCTGCTTCGTTGCTTCCGGCAAGCAGCGCCCATCCCGTCGAGGCGTCCAGGAAGAAGACCGCGGGGATAATCTCTCCCGGGATCGCAGGTCGCGGAGTGATATCGCTCCACTGTTTGCCACCATTCGCGGTCCAGAAAAGATGAGAGCGAGTAGCAGCCCAGCCGACTTCCGGGGTCAGCAGTTTCATGGACTCGAGCCTGCCCGCCGGATAGCCGAATGGGGAGGTGGTCGCGGGTTGTTGTGCGAGTGCCGCCGCGCACAGACAGAGTGTCAGGAGCAGCGAAAGAACGAGGCTCGCTCGAACTGGTTGCGTTAAAGCTCTCCCTAAGATATAGCAAGAATCCACGAAACCTGAGATGGCAAAACTACTCCCCTAGAGCCGAAAAATGCGCTCAGTCATATTGGACACCGCGAGGGAAGGATGCGGCGACCGAACGCGACGATTATCGCCGTCGAAGATCGGGGTGTCAACCTAACGATTTCCATAGAGGAAGCGAAGAAGTACATTGCACGCAATGCACGTAGCGGACCTTCGCCTCGCGGACAGCGGAGTGGCTCTGCCAGCATGACCCGTGATCTTCACCTTCGTGAAAGCAAAACGAAGGTAACGTTCCCTGTTGATTACCCGTTTTGGCGCCGGCGGGGTTGTGGTAACGTTGAAATTACCGCATATTCAATAGGTTTGAATAAGGTTTTTGGTCCACGTGTCTTCGCAGACTCGCAAACCGGGCATCCACATCGCGTGGAAAACGGTCACGTATCGCAGTGTGGCACTGCTGATCGTGGCCGGCGCCGCGGTGTTTTTGATCGCGATACGGCTGACCTTCCCGCAATTTACCGAGAGCAGCATCAAGGCGGCCGGAAGCGTGGCCAACAAAGCTTTGGAGCGGGTGGCGGGAATGGCGCCGGCGGCGGGCGGCGGCGTGTCCACGGCGCAGCAGGCCCACTTTACGGCGCTCGACGGCACGGTGCGGGTGAAGAAGGGCAAAGGCAACAGCTGGGTAGCAGGGGACTACAACATTCCCCTGGAAAAGGGCGATGTGGTGCAGACCGGCTCGGAAGGCATGGCGAAGGTGGTGTTCAACGACGGCACCAGCTATACCGTGAAGCAGGATTCGTTGATCGTGATTGAAGAAAATTCGTCGAACGATCAGCAGCAGACGAACGTGGCGGTGGCGGTCAGCACTGGCACCGTGGATCTCTCGACCGCGACCTATTCGCAGGGCTCGAAATCGCAGGTGATCGTGGCGGGAGCGACGGCATCGCTGGCTCCGGAATCGACGGCGCAAGTACACAACGATCCCAAGCTGGACCGGCACGAGATCCTGATGAAGAAGGGCGCCAGCGAGGTCACGCGAAACGGAGAAACGGTGCAGTTGGCCAATTGGGAAAAAGTCAGCTTCCAGGCGGCCGAACCGCGTATGGAGAAGGCCAAAGGGACGGGGCCGCCGACGCCGATTTCTCCGGCGAACATGGCGCCGATCTTCACCTCCGGGGAGACGAGCAAGCAAGTGGAGTTTTCCTGGTCGCCGATGGCGAACGCGGTGGGTTACCGGCTGCGGATCTCGAGGAACCCCTACTTTTCCTCTACCCTGGTTGACAAGAGAGTCAACACGGCCGATGTTACGGTTACAAGCCTCGGCGAAGGAGCGTACTACTGGGTGGTACAGTCGTACGAAGCGTCGGGGAAGGAATCGGTGGAGAGCGAGAAGAACCGCTTTACCATCATTCCCAAGGGAAAGCAGACGGCGGCCATCGACCTGGACCTGGATCCGTTCATTCAGCATGGCCACGTCATCGAAGTGGCGGGGAAGACTCAGGTAGGGGCACGAGTGATGGTGAATGGGCGGGAGGTCCCGATGATATCGACCGACGGGACGTTCCATTACTTCACGCCGCCGCTGACGACGGGCGAAGCGGTGATTACTGTGACGGCACAGACGGCACAGGGCGGAGTAAACACGCAGCAGAAGAAAATCATCATTCAGTGAGTTAGGCAAAGTGAGTTAGGCAATCGGTAAGGCGGAAGCCAGAAGTGGGGTTCCGGCCAAGAGTACGAGGAACCTTCGGTCCCGGCAGGGCTGCGAGCCTCTCATAGACTAGAGGGAGGATGCCGCCGCGCCGGATGGCGCAACCCGGGTTCGCCCGGAAAGAGTGCGGTTCGAGTCAGGTAGATAGCGAGAAGACTTCGTCATGTCAAGCAACGGATTTCATTCTTCACGTTCTCACAACCTCAGGTCACTATTCAGCTTGTTCTCAAGCGACCTGGCCATCGATCTGGGCACGGCCAACACTCTGGTCTATGCGCGCGGCAAGGGCATTGTGGTCAACGAGCCCTCGATTGTCGCCATCAACAAGAACACGGGCGAAGTCGAGGCCGTGGGCAAAGAAGCGAAAGAAATGCTGGGCCGGACGCCGGGCAACATCGTGGCCATCAAGCCCATGAAGGACGGCGTGATTGCCGACTTCAAGGTCACGGAGAAAATGCTGAACTACTTTATTCAGAAGGCGCACAACCGGAAGATGCTGGTGCATCCGCGCATCGTGATCGGGGTGCCGTCGGAGATCACGCAGGTGGAAAAGCGCGCGGTCATGGACTCGGCCTATCGCGCCAAGGCCAGCGAAGTGCACCTGGTGGAGCAAGCCATGGTGGCGGCGATTGGAGCGGGACTGCCGATTACGGAGCCGAGCGGGAACATGGTGGTGGACATCGGTGGCGGCACGACGGATATCGCGGTGATTTCGCTGAGCGGCATCGTCTACTCGCGCTCGGTGCGCATGGCCGGCAACCAGATGGACGAAGCCATCATGAATTATCTGAAGCGGAAATATAACCTGCTGATCGGCGAGCGCACCGCCGAGCAGATCAAGATGGAGATCGGCTCCGCGCACCAGCTCGACAAGCCGATGACCATGGAGATCAAAGGGCGCAACCTGATCGAAGGCGTGCCGAAGACGATCACGGTGGACGATGGCGAGATCCGCGAGGCGCTGAGCGAGTGCGTTTCGACGATCATGAACGCGATCCGCGTGGCCCTCGAGCGCACGCCGCCGGAGCTTTCCGCCGACATCAGCGACCGCGGCATTGTGCTGACCGGAGGCGGTGCGCTGTTGAAGAATCTGGACAAGCGCATCCGCGAAGAAACCGGCCTGCCGGTCTCCATCGCCGACGATCCGCTGTGCAGCGTGGTGCTGGGCACGGGCAAGATGCTCAGCGACTTCAAGCTGCTGCGGAAGATTTCGATCGAGTAGAAACAGTACCCGGTACCCAGTACCTACTACCGAGAAAAACAAACCGCACACTCTTGCTGGGTACTGGGTACTCGGTACTATCAACTGTTTTTATGGAATCCGTACTTGGCCGTTACCGCAACCTGACCATCCTGGTGGGAGTGTTGTTTCTGCAGGTGCTGGGGCTGGCGATACAGGTCAAGCGCAGCGCCGACGCGGAGAACACGCGTCTGATCCGCATCTGGGCGGTGAGCGCAATTACTCCTTTCGAACGCGGGCTGGTCTGGGCGCAGCACGGCGGCGGCAATCTCTGGCGCAACTATTGTTTCCTGCGCGGAGTGCGGGCCGAGAACCGGCAGCTTAAGGAGGAGATCGAGCGGATGCGGCTGGAGCAGGTGCGGTTGAGCGAAGATGCCGCCCAGGCACATCGGTTGCAGTCCCTGCTGGCCTTTAAGGAGCAGGTCATCGCTAAAACCGTGCCGGCCCAGGTAATCGGGTCGAGTGCAAGCGACCTTTCCCGGTCCATCTATATCGACAAGGGTTCGAACCATGGCATTGCGCAGGACATGGCGGTGATTACGGCGGGCGGCATCGTGGGAAAGGTGCTGCGCGTGTATCCTTCGACCTCGCTGGTTCTGATGATCAACGACCAGAGCAGCGGCGTGGGCGTGCTTCTGGAAAAGTCGCGGTTGCAGGGCGTGCTGCGCGGAACGCCCAACGGCGAGTTGATTCTGGAGCGGGTGATGAGTGACGAGCAAGTGGTTCCGGGAGAAACGGTGCAGAGCAGCGGAGGCGATCAGATTTTTCCCAAGGGACTGCCGGTGGGCACGGTGAGCAAGGTAAGTCCGGGAAGAGAAATGTTTCTGAGCATCAAGGTGAAGCCGGCGGCAGACCTGAGCCGGCTGGAGGAAGTGCTGGTCGTCACCGAAAAGCAGGAACGGGAGCCGGTGGCGGAAAGTGGCGGCAGGGCGCGCGCGGCGGACATTCTGGCGCAGCGGCTGCCTTCGGTGCCGGACAAGCCGGCGACGGTTGTGGGCGCGGCTCCCGAGGGAAGTACCGGCAGCGGCGTGACTGGAGAGGGCTCGAGCGCCAGCGCGAAGCCGCACCCGAATGGCGCGGGCCAGCCTGGGACCGAAACTGGGACGAAGTTGGCGGGCGGTGCTCCGGCGGCATCGGCTCCGGCGGGCAGCAATGCCGCAAGCCCGGGCGCTGCGCACAGCGTGGTCGTCGCTGGGCCGTCGGCGACCGGCGAGGTTCTGACAAAAGTTGCGCAGAAGGGGGCTTCCGGCGATTCCGGCTCAAAAAGCGGGGCCGGGAGCGCGGCAGGGTCGAAGGCGCCTGTGAGCGCCGCTTCGAACTCTGCTTCGAACTCTGCTTCGAACCCAACTTCGAACCCAACTTCGAACCCTGCTTCGAACTCGGCGAATTCTCCGGCGAAAGCGTCAACGAGGCGGCTCAAGCTCTCGGGTCCGCAGGGCAATCCGCAACCCGCTGCGACCGAAGACAATCCCCACTAGCGTGCCCATCACTTACACATCGGGGGAGCAGATTGAGGTCTACCGGTTCAGCATTCCGGTGACGGTAGGTGTGCCGTTGCTGGCGCTGTTCCTGCAGGCGTTCCTGCCGAGACGGTTTCCATTCTTTTCCATCTTCGACTTGCCATTGCTGGTAACGATTTTCTTCGCCATGGCGCGGCGCAATCCGATTTCCGGGCTGTTGACCGGAGCCGCCATTGGACTGGTGCAGGACATGCTGGGACCCTATCCGATCGGACTCTACGGCATCGCCAAGACGGTCGTAGGTTATGGGGCGTCGTCGCTCGGAGCGAAGCTCGATGTGGAAAACGCCGGGGCGCGTCTGCTGGTCACGCTGGGGTTTTACCTGGTTCATGCCGCGGTGTATTTCATGGTGGCGCGAGGCATGGTCAACCTGACGCTGGATTGGAGCTGGAGCCATGGAATCCTGGCTGGACTGGCGAATGCAGTTCTCGGCGTGGGCCTGTACTTTGCGTTGGACAAGTTTAAGCAGAGAACTTGAAAGCGGGCTTCGGGCTTCGGCTTTCGGGCTTCCGCTCAAGCCAGAGCGAATTTGCCAGTGACCTTGGTTATCAGAATCGAGCCCTTTGAAGCTAGCCACGCATTACAATGAAGACAATTCCCTGAGAGGATAAAAAGGCCTCCGCCTCTGTGACCAGGTTGCCCGCGCGCGCCTGAAGCCTGAAGCCCGAAGCCCGAGAACTGATGTTCGGACGCGACGACAAAGTATCGGGAATCCGCTTGACGGCGGCGCAATACATAATCCTGGCCATTTTCCTTGTGCTGGCTTACGGATTGTGGCGGCTGCAGGTCATGGAGAGCGGTTATTATGCCTCGGCGGCCGAGAAGAACCGTATCCGCAATGTGCCGATCCTCGCGCCCCGCGGCAAGATATTGGACCGCGAAGGGCGCATCATCGTAGACAACTATCCATCGTTCTCGGCTCTGCTGCTGCGCGATTCCTCACGCGACCTCAATGCGGACGCGGACCTGATTGCCCAAGGCCTGCACCTGGACGCGAACGAAGTGCGCACGCGGGTCCGGCACTTCGCCTCGACGCCGCAGTACCAGCCGATCTTTCTGAAAGAAGACATCACGCCCGATGAGCTGGCCTTCATCGATGCGCATCGCAACGAACTGCCGGAACTGGACACGATCATGGCGCACCGGCGCCTGTATCCCCGCAACGGATTCATGGCGCACCTGATCGGCTACGTGGGCGAAGTGACGGAAGACATGCTGAACCAGCCGCAGTTCGAGTTCTATAGCCCCGGCGATGTGGTGGGAGTCTCGGGCGTGGAGCGGCAGTACAACACCGCATTGATGGGCACCAACGGAGCGCGGCGCGCGGTGGTGAACAGTCATGGCCGCGAAGTGGGACTGCTGGGAGAAACCGCGGCGATTCCGGGAAAGCAACTCAAGCTGACGCTGGATATCGACTTGCAGATCGCGGCGGAAGAGGCGCTGGAGGGCAAGAACGGCGCCATCGTGGCGATGGACCCGCGGACGGGCGAAATCCTGGCCATGGTGAGCCGGCCGACTTTCGATCCCAACGACTTTTCGGTGCGGGTTTCGCGCGACGAGTGGAACAAGCTTGTGACCGACCCCGACAAGCCGCTGCTGAACAAGGCGATTCAGGCGCAGCTTGCCCCGGGTTCGACGTTCAAGATCATCATGTCGGTGGCGGGTTGGCAGGAAGGAATTGCGCAGACTCTCCACGTGAACTGCACGGGCAGCGCCGAGTTTTACGGACGACGGTTCGGCTGCTGGGTGAAAGGCGGGCACGGCGCCGTCAGTCTGGAGAAAGCCATCTACCAGTCTTGCGACGTTTTCTTTTACACCCTGGCGGAAAAGTTAGGCATCGACCGCATCGCCAAATACGCCACCGCCCTTGGCTTGGGACAGAAAACCGGCATTGACTTGCCCAACGAAGTGAGCGGCGTGATGCCCTCGGAGGAGTGGAAGATCCGCAACTTCAAACAGAAGTGGTTCGCCGGAGAAACGATTTCGGTCGGCATCGGACAGGGAGCGGTCGCAATCACGCCGGTGCAATTGATGCGCGCAGTCGCCGCAATCTCGATGGGCGGCCGCCTGGTGGTGCCTCATGTAGTCGACCCGGAGGGGCTTCCCAAAGGATACGTCGAGGCGAGCCACGTCACCGAGACGAAGAACGTTCCGATCGATCCGAACGGATGGAACTTCATTACCGACGCGATGGCGCGAGTTTTGCTGCCGGAAGGCACAGCCCCCTCGGCGCATGTTCCCGGAATCGATATCGCCGGCAAGACGGGATCGGCGCAGATTGTCTCGCTGGCTACTCGCGCGAAGTTCAAGAACAGTGAAGCTCTCGCTCAGAATGGGTGGTTCGTCGGATTCACGCCGCGGCGTAATCCTGACATCATTGTCTGCGTGCTGTTCGAGGGGGGCGAGCACGGGAAGCTGGCGGCGCGCCTGGCGACGCAGGTGCTCAAGGCCTATGTCGACAAGCAGCGGCGCACGCCCAACAAGATGGCGGGGGAACCGAAGAGCGGTGGCAGAGTCGACGTGGGCGCTCTCTGGACAACGCCCGATGGCGATGGCGACAAACTGCAGGGCGGGCGCTTCCTCGTGGAATTACCGAAGAAGCCGGCGGCTGTGGCGACAGCCGCTCCGGGAATTGCCAGTACCGAGTACTTAGTACAGAGTACCGGGAAAGTGCAATGAAGATATTCGGTAAAATGCGCCGGGAGGCGGTCGCTCGGTACTCGATACTGGGTACTCGCAACTCATGAGCCGTTACGTTTCATTCCGCGACTTCGACTGGCTGCTGCTGGGCTTTGTGCTCATGATCTGCGGGCTGGGGGTGATGGAGATCCGCAGCGCCACGATGCACACCAAGTTTGCCGGCTCCCACATCCGGCAGGTTTACTGGATTTTTGGCGGTGTGGGAGCGATGTTTGTGATCAGCGCGGTGAACTACCAGGCGCTGCTGGACCGAATCCACTGGTTTTATATTGCGGCGGTTGCCTCGCTGATGGCGGTGCTTGTGTTTGGGCAGAAGTATCTGGGAGCGCGGCGATGGATCAAAATGCCCGGCGGCAATCACTTTCAGCCCTCCGAGTGGGTGAAGCTGATCCTCATCCTGGCGGTGGCCAAGTATTTTGCCGATTTGCGGCATCGCGAACTCTCGTGGCCGGACTTCCTGAAGGCGGGGGCCATTGTCGGCATTCCGATGCTGATGGTGCTGGCGCAGCCCGATCTTGGAACCGCCCTGACCTATGTGCCCGTCGCCGTCATGGGAGTATTTCTAGGCGGAATGCAGTGGAAACAAGCACTCGTGGTCGTCCTGCTGGCGGCGATGGCCGTGGGAGCGGTGTTCTTCACGCCGCGGGTGCACGTTTTGAAGTCTTACCAGAAGCAGCGTCTTACCAGCTTTCTTGAGCCGGAAGCCGATCCTCAGGGGTCGGGGTACCAAGTTGAGCAATCCAAGATTGCGGTGGGTTCGGGAGGGTTGTGGGGCGGGAAAGGCTCGCAAACACACGGTGCGTTCCTGCCGGTACCCCAGACGGACTTTATTTTCGCGGCGTTTGCCGAAGAGCATGGATTCGTCGGCGCGCTGGGGGTTCTGCTGTTATACTTCGTAGTGCTGATGCGTTTGACCCAGAACGCGCAAACAGCGCCCGACCGCGCTGGCACGTTCGTGGTGATGGGTGTGGTGGCTGTGCTTAGCTTCCATATCCTGGTCAATGTCGGCATGGTGGTCGGTTTTATGCCGGTCACCGGAATACCCTTGCCGCTGATGAGTTACGGCGGGTCTTCCGTGTTGTTTATGTTCCTGGCGCTGGGGATGGTTATGAACGTTCGAATGCGCCGCTTTGTGAACTAGCTGGGTGAATGGGATACTTTTAAGAGAGCCAGCTAAGGGAACAGGCTTCAATAGGCCGGGTTCATGATTCTTGAACTGGGAAGACGGCAGGGAAAAGTAGCTGTGCCGGCAGGCGCAGCCCCAAAAATATCGATCGCCCTCGCGTAAAGGGGGCATTTCACCGGTCAGTCGAGCGGTAGAAGGCCGGGCAGGATTGAAGCTATAACGCTGCTGGCAGGGAAACGGCCCCCCGACTGGAAACGGTCTGAGAGTGCGGTCACAAACCCGGCAGGCGCAAAAGCGAACAGTGCAAAAGATTCCCAAGCTTGTGCAGCGGATTCGGCCAGGGAGAAACCTCCCCAGCCCCAGCCGTCCCCAATCCGGGGCCGCATCGCGACGCTCGATCCTCCCGTTTCCTTCCTCGCTCCGCCCCGGTGAAGCCCGCCCGACTTTCTTAAATTAGTCAGGGCAGGACCGGAGTGTCCATGAACAAAGAGTTATTTGTCTCTTCCACGCCGCACGAGACCAAGGTAGGGCTGATGGAAGACGATCTGCTCGCGGAAATCTACCTCGAACGCGAAAATGAATACACCCTCGCGGGGTCCATCTACAAGGGCCGCGTAACCCGGGTACTGCCCGGAATGCAGTCTGCCTTCGTTGACGTCGGCCTGGAGCGCGATGCCTTCCTATATGTTTCCGATTTTATGGAACTGGAAGAGCACGACGAGGATGTGACGGACATTGTGCCGGCGAATCGTGGGGTGCAGGATCTGCGGACGCTACCGGTGCGGGCGGAGTCTCCGTCGGCCGGGGTGCAATCGCCCGCGCGAGCTGACGCGGCCGCGCCGGAGGCAAACTTCGAGAACGGTTCTGGCCAGGATTTCGACGAAACCGAAGAACCCTCGCAGACTCAACCTTCGGTCGCAGCCTCGGCTGCGCCAGAGGGTTCCAGCGGCGGGGACGCCCAAGACCGTGAGCGGGGAGGTTTTCGGGGACGCCGCCGCCGCCGTGGTGGACGCGGCGACGGACGTGATCGGGCCTCGGAGCCGCGTTTTGCACGGCCTTCGACCGAGAGCGCCGCTCCTCCTGCCGCTCCCCGTGCCCAGGAATCAGTCAGGACCCAGCAGTTTGGACCGCCGGCGGGATATCAGCCGATGCTGCTTCCCGGAGAATCGATTTCTAAGTACCGGGGCTTAGTCCAGCCACCGGTGGTGGAGCGGCGTCCCCAGGACACCGGAAGCGAAATTATCTCTCCGTCCATCGCAAAGCCCGCGGCGCCTCGCGCCGCGGTTTTTCCGGACGATGAACCGATCTTTGCCGGAGCCGCTCCGGTTGCCGAAATGCCGCGCCCGCGGCACGACGACTCACGATCCGCGCAAGAACATCGCGCCGCAGCGGCCTCGACTTCGGTGGTGTCGACTTCGGTGGTGTCAACCTCAGTTGACTGGAACCGCGAATTTCGCCGGCCGGAGCCGGCCAGCGCGGCCGCTTCCACTGTGGCCCGCGAAGCCGCTGAGACTAGGGAAGAAGAAGTTGTCGAAGAGGAAGAAGACCGGATGGTAACTCCGCGCGGGCATTCGGATCGGTCAGCGCCTCCGGCTGGGGAGCCGGAAGCCCCGGTTTTTGCAGCCCCGGGGACGCTGGAGGAAGAGACCATCGACGAGGAAGAAGCGGACACTGTCCGTTATGAAGAATCGTCCGATGAGGAATACGACGAATTTGAAGAAGAGACCCGGGCGGCGGGTCAGCCCGGTTCGGAGATGGGGCAGCGCGCGCTTTCCGATGTCCGCGAAACCGTCGCTGAGATCCACATGTCGTCATTAGCCGAGGCCGGTGTGGCGCCGGCTGCGGAAGGCAGCGCGGCGGAGGGCGAGGACGATTCCGAGGAATTGGAACTTGAAGAGGCGCAAGCCGAAGCCGAAGCTTTGCTCGACGCGGAAGCCCGCGGTACCGGCGCGGTCGACGCCCGGGCGGAGGTTCGCGCTCCGGCGGGGACGGCTGGTTATACGCAGCGGGCGCCCCGCCCGCGCCCCGGTTTCGACCGTCAGGGCGGCGGCCAGCGCGGACGCCGTGGGAGTGGGCGCCGTTTCCCCCGACGCGAGTCGCAGGAGGTTCCGAAGATCAGCGATTTGCTCAAGGAAGGCCAGGAAATCCTGGTGCAAATTGCCAAGGAGCCCATCGGCAAGAAAGGCGCGCGCATCACCAGCCACATCGCGCTGCCGGGACGGTTCCTGGTCTACATGCCGACGGTGAACCATACTGGAGTTTCCCGCAAGATCGCCTCCGACGAAGAACGCCAGCGGCTGAAGCGCATCGTGATGAGCGAGCGCGAAAACGGGCATGGCGGCTTCATCGTCCGCACAGCGGCGCAGAACGCGAGCGAAGACGAGCTGCGGGCCGATATACGGTTCCTCAAGGGCCTTTGGAACGACATCAAGACTCGTTCGGAAAGCTCCAAGCCGCCGGCGCTGATCTATCACGACCTCAACGTTGTCGAACGCGTGTTGCGGGATCAAGTCACCTCCGACTTCTCCGTGATCTGGGTCGATACCGAGCCGGAGTACGAGCGTGTTCTGCGCTTCTTCAATCGTTTCCAGCCGGCGCTGGTCAAGCGGGTGAAGCTCTACACCAAGGAAACGCCGCTGTTCGAGCAGTTCGGC
Organism: Acidobacteriaceae bacterium; assembly: GCA_003131585.1. Classification (GTDB taxonomy): domain Bacteria; phylum Acidobacteriota; class Terriglobia; order Terriglobales; family Acidobacteriaceae; genus Sulfotelmatobacter. The sequence goes on along the minus strand of PKVW01000045.1, from coordinate 5,680 downwards.
CTGAAAGAAGAGATGGACAAGGCGCTCAAATCCAAAGTATGGCTGAAGAGCGGCGGCTACATCGTGATCAACCAGACCGAGGCGCTGGTGGCCATCGACATTAACACCGGCAAGTACGTGGGCAAGACGACACGACTGGAAGACACGATCGTCAAGACCAACGTGGACGCGATCAAGGAGATCGTGCGGCAGATTCGCCTGCGCGATCTGGGCGGCATCATCATCATCGACTTCATCGATATGGATGAGCGCCGCAACCGGCAGCGCGTGATGCAGGCCCTCGAAGAGGAACTCCGCCACGACCGTGCGCCGTCGAAGGTGCTGCAGTTCAACGATTTCGGGCTGGTCGCCATCACCCGCAAACGGGTGAAGCAATCGCTGGAACGCACCATCGGCGCGCCTTGTCCCTATTGCCAATCCACCGGCTACGTAAAGTCGCTCACGACGGTCGTGAACGAGATTTATGTGGAGATGCGCAAGATCGCCAAGCATCTGGAGCGCGAAGACGTTATGCTGCGCGTGAATCCGGATGTGGCCAAGGAGTTGAAGACCAACAATGGCCGCCTGCTGAACGAGATGGAAGAGCTCACCAAGCGCACCGTCATCGTGAAGAGCGATCCCGCGCTGCACCAGGAGCAGTTCGATATCAACTAGCTTGTCAGCCGTCGGCGATCAGCCGTCAGCCATCAGTGCCCATGTGGGGACATCCGCCCCCCGCTGTCCTGCGGGCGATTTACCAGACTCCATGTGACAACTGACAATATACGGGTTACAGTGTATCCTGATGGTCAGAAGCTTCAAGCACCGCGGCCTGAAACGGCTTTTTGAACGTGACGACCGAAGTGGCATACGTCCCGACTTGGTGGATAGGGTCCAGGAAATTTTGACCGTGTTGGATGATGCAACGACTCCGCAGGACATGAATCTTCCCGGCTATCGTCTGCATTCGCTCAAAGGCGGCTTGAAAGGGTTCTGGTCCCTGACCGTGCGGGCCAACTGGCGCATCATTTTTCGTTTTGAAGAAACCGATGTATTTGACGTTGAATTGATCGACTACCACTAACCAGGACAAACCAGCCAAGGAGAAACACCATGCCCATGAAAAATCCCGCCCATCCCGGACGCATCGTCCGAAGCGCCTGCCTTGAGCCTTTGGGATTGTCGATTACTGAGGGTGCAAGAATTCTAGGTGTCACCCGGCAGACCCTGACCAAAATCGTCAACGGCAGGTCCGGCATTAGTGCCGAAATGGCGATACGGCTAACCAAGGCGTTCGGCAGCACCGCAGAAACCTGGGTACGCATGCAGGCGAGTTACGATCTTGCGCAGGCCCGGAAAGCCGAGGGCAAAATTAAGGTCCAACGCCAGCGCGTGCCACAAGAACGGCACGCCTGAACCAGACCATCGACGTGGGACCGGCCGCGTGGTTGCCCATCCACACCATGCCCGCAGCTTCCCGGCGTTTGCGTCTGCGACTCGCAAGCAAGCGGCTTGTGCGGCCCACACCCGTTATCCCGGAAAAGAGCGGATGAGCGCCGAAGCTGCAAGCTTGGGTTTGCAGGGAATTGAGCATCGGTTTACCCTGGTTTGGCTTTACGGCGATGAGTACTGCGCCGCCATCCGCCGCACGGCACGGCTGGGAATCGTGGGTGGCGCCGTTTATGACGGCCTAGTCGCGGCATGCGCTCTCAAGGCAGGCGCAGACCATCTCTACACGTGGAATGTGCGCCACTTCGATCTGCTGGGCGCTGAGATAAAAAAGCTCGTAATGACTCCGCCGGCGGCTTAGCTTTTCGCTTCGCAGCGGAGCGGTTGAATAGGCAAGCCAGAAACTGACCGCTACCTACTTTAGTAGACTTGACGTAAACCTCTCATCAGCGAAAACTAGGGTAATAATTTACTTGACTCGCCCACTTGTTTTTGATATATTTCAGTCATGGAACAGGAACCTAAGAGCCTTCAAGAAGCGATTGTTTACTTCTCGAATCCCGACAACTGCATTGACTACATTGCTGTCCGGCGCTGGCCGGAGGGCGTAGTCTGCCCCGGTTGCGGAGCCACAAAGGCTAGCTTCAACGCTAACCGTCGCACTTGGAAGTGTGGCAGTCATCACCCCAAGCGTGAGTTCTCGATCAAAGTGGGAACGATCTACGAGGACTCGCCTATGTCGCTGGACAAATGGCTTACGGCAACGTGGATGCTCACTAACTGCAAGAACGGCGTGAGTAGCTACGAGATCGCCCGAGACGTGAAGGTTACCCAGAAGTCGGCATGGTTCATGCTTCAACGGATTCGCCTTGCGATGCAGGACGATTTCTTCGGCTCCAAGTTGGGCGGCGAAGTTGAAGTAGATGAAACTTTCATTGGCGGCAAGGCTCGGAATATGCACGTTAGCGAGCGCAAGCGCCGCATCACTGGCACAGGGACGAAAGACAAGACCGCTGTCATGGGAATCCTTGAGCGCGGCGGGAAGGTTCGCGCTGCCGTTGTTCCCAGCCGTCGTAAGACCGTCCTGCAAGAGGAAGTTCGCAAGCACGTCACCGCTGGTGCTGCGCTCTACAGTGATGCGCTCATGTCCTACGATGGATTAGCAGCGGACTACGCGCACCAAGTCGTTGACCATGCGACTCAATGTGTGGATGGCCGCGTACACACGAATGGCCTTGAGAATTTCTGGAGCCTTCTCAAGCGCGGTATCTCTGGCACGTATGTTTCGGTCGAACCGTTTCATCTTCACCGTTACCTTGACGAACAGATGTTTCGCTTCAACAATCGCAAAGAACTTGATGACGCTGGCCGCTTCGATCTCGCCATCCGGCAGATCGTCGGAAAGCGCATCACTTTTGCTCAACTCACTGGCAAACCGAATTGAGCAAGGACTACCCAGACACGGGCCACTCGACGGCAAGGCCGAGGACGGCGGGCTAAGAAAGAGCCCGCTTTCTCTTTGTTCGCTCTCGCTTACGCTTCCATGTCTTCTCACGCTTTTTCAGTTCTTCTTTCGAGACGGTGAGAATCTTCCGCATCACAGCGTCAAATTTTTGCGCTTCGGTATTTTGATTGTCCGTGCTCAATAGTAGGCCTCCGGCGTGCCGACAATGCGGCGTAGGTTTTCAAGGTGAATCGCTAAGGCCTTATACCACCCCGCCGACTCTCCTCTAAGATAAAACCCGTGAGGGGCGTTGCCAACGTAAAGGTTCACATGGCCTGCGTCAGCGAGAGACATAAATTCCGACGATGCCTTTGGCGAGTGAGCGGAGAGAACTGAATTAGTCCCTGCAACCCACTCACGAACTTGCTCAATCCATACTCCATTGTCGCGGTCGGCTACTTGCTGATTCGAGTTAGTGGTATTTGGCACGCCGCCGTGTAGGCGTTCGCCTTTGGTGAGACGCTGCATGAGGGCGAGGGTCTGCTCATGGATAAATAGTTTGTGCCTAGCTTCTGCTCGACGGCGAATCACTTCCGCGATGATCTCGTACAGAATCAGCGCGACGACCGTCATTTCCAACAGGCGGTCTAGTGGCCCGTAGTCGCCAAACAGCCAATGCTTGAGCAGGAGCACACCTCCGAATGCGCAGCAGAGTCGTCGCCTTTTCTGCGGGGTCATGTTACTCTGTTAAAGTGGGCGAGGCAAGTATATTCTTGCCAAAACTAGAGGCTTCATCCAGGCTCTTTGACACCCCGCTCCATCCGCCTAACTCCTTACGGCTCAAGATTTTGCCCGCAAGCTGTTGAGCCCCATAGATTAAACCCGATTTTGGCGCTAAGCCGATGATTCCAATAGATCGGGGGGGGAAGGGGGTATACCACCCGTTACAAAAAGGTAAACAGCCATCTTCCCAAAGCGTTTGGATCGTGGCTGTATCTTGATGACTGACAATCGCAAAGATTTTCCGATGGAAGAATTAGACAAGTTCGACCTGCCCGGAGGATTGTAGGAACCACACTCGCAGTTCGTGATCCAAGTGGTCGGAGATCGGCCTAGTTTCCCGAGGCGGCCAGAGCTTTTACGGCAAGATCGGAGCGGTCGCGGAGTTTCTGCACGGTTTCAGAAATGGCTTTCGCCGAGGCGGCATCGCTATTTTCGGCTGTCGTGGCAACGCTCGCCGCGTCCTCCGCTGTGGCGCTGGCTCTGTCGAGCAAGACTACCAGCGCGTCGGCGTGGAGCTTCCACAGCGACGACATGCTCTGGCTGCGTTTGAGTTCTTCGAGCTCAGTGTTGACCCGCGCCACGCAGGAAACCAGGCGGATCAGCGTGCGGGCGACATCGGCGCGAAGGCTCTTCTCTTCGAGGAAGCCGGCATTGTAGGCGTCAACTTCCGGGGCGGTCAGCGTCAGATTGAAAAAGCGCATGGGCACAATCTGGCGGTACTTGGGATCGGCCACGCGGACAAAGACTCGGATTGATTCCTCGACGCGGCGCAGCTTGCCCTCTTCGACGGAGATTTGTTGCTCCGTTATGACCGGCGGCTGGAATGCCTGAGGGGGAGCGGGCGCTGTTGCGGCGGTCACCCGTGCGGGTTTGGCGGCAGCGGCCGCTCCGCCAGAGGTTTGGGTTGTGTGCCTGGCGGCAGGTGCGAGCAACGACCTGCGGATGGGTGGGCGCCGGTCCAGTTCCTTTTTCAACCGGGAGACGCGCCGAAATTTTTCCAGCGCACTGCTATAGTCGGCCTTGAGCATATCTTTCTGCTCGATCGCGGCCACGTGGTCGACGGTGACTTCCACGCCGTCCACAGTGCTCAGAATGCTGCCTCCCATTTCGTCCAAGGCCTGGGCGAATTGCTTGATCTCGCCGAGGGCCTTGGTGAAGAGTTGGTCAAAGCGAGCGCCGAACGCGGCATTGTGGGCGGCGACCGTGGCCAGCACGCCGGGATGATAGAAGGAAGAATCCAGCCAGCGCTTCAACTCGCGCACTCGCGAAACAATGCCGGAGTCGATGAGCGCATTGAAATCCCGGTAGCGGGCAATCTCTTCCCGCAACGGGTCGAAGTTTCGAAGCAGTTGCACGTGTTCTTCCGGGAGCGAGGGCACGTCGGTATCGGCAAGAATCTCGATGAGGGCAATTTCGAACGGAGAAAGAGGCAGCGCCCCGTCCAGTCCGTAGCCGTGCTGCTGCCACTGGCCGGGGACGCGGGGATGGCGGTAAAGGAAGGTTGAAATCAGATCGGTTTTATCGCGGTTGACGTGGCTGGGTTCCCGGCGCCGCACAAAATAGCGAAGCAGGGCCTCGGCGACTTCCGAATCGGTGTCTGGAGTGAGCTCTTGCCGCAGCATCGCAGGCGTGATGGCCATGTCCAGCACATGCAGCCAGCGATACATCCGGGAGAGAGTTTCCGGGAGGTTCCCCTCCGAGTGGCGAAGCGAGAACTCATCGAGTCCGCTCGGAATGGGCACGTCGCCGCCGAGCGAGTCTCGCATCAGCTTCTGGTAGAAACCCTGGACCGTCGCCAGGATTGCTAACTCAAACTTAAGATCCTCGGCCAAGAAACGCTCCCGCAAGCGTGATTCTCCCCTCGGTGGGGGGAATTCTTTACTGTTGTTCAAGTAAAGGCGAAAGTCACACGGGCCGCAAGTTACTACCGGAGCGGCACTATTACGCAGTGGGCTTCGATTCTCCAGAGGTGCATGGCCTTCCGCGCAGGCGAGAATGAAGTTTCCTCAGCGGCTTCTATGAGAC
>PKVW01000057.1 GCA_003131585.1 Acidobacteriaceae bacterium | reverse complement strand
GCTGAAGCCGCGCCCTTTCAAAGCACGAACGCGCCAGGAGCAGCACGAACGCGGTAGGAGCATCGATGAGACCAACGAGAGAGCACGCCACGAACGCCGGTCAAACATACATGGCGACATCAGCTACTTGGGAGCGGCGATCTCTCTTTCGAAACGAGCGCTGGGCGCTTCTGCTCATCGACACGCTCTACCATTACCGCGGGTCGGCTTATCTGCTGCACGAGTTCGTGATCATGCCCGATCACGTTCACATTCTGCTCACACCCAAGACGAGCCTGGAGAAGGCCGTCCAGTTCATAAAGGGCGGGTTCTCCTATCGAGCGAAGAGAGAGCTTGGTTCAAGTATGGAAGTCTGGCAGAAGGGATTCTCGGACCATCGCATTCTTGACGCGGGAGACTATTTGCGGCACGTCGACTACATTCGGCAAAATCCGGTGCGTAAGAACCTTTGCGGCCGCGCTGAGGAATATCCGTATTCGTCGGCAGCAGCCGGTATCCAGCTAGACCGGGTACCTCAGGGGCTAAAACCCGTTCTTCTGGAGGGCTCGAACGGCGCGCCTGAAGGCGCGCCCTTTCAAAACAGGAAGCCCAGCGGCGCGGCTGAAGCCGCGCCCCTTCAAAGCAAGCCCGATCAGGGCAAACCAAGTCGAAGCAGTATTGCCGATCAAAACAAACCTGAGAAGATCGCATAGTAAATGCCCAAACGCACTGATATCTCGAAGATTCTAATTCTCGGCTCCGGGCCCATCGTCATTGGGCAGTCGGCGGAGTTTGATTACTCCGGCACGCAGGCTTGCAAGGCGCTCAAGGCTGAGGGCTATGAAGTGGTTCTGGCCAACTCCAATCCGGCGACCATCANNCGCCGGGCGCGGGTTTTGCCGTGCTGCCTACGGTGGGCGGGCAGACTGCGCTCAACCTCGCGATTGAGCTTTCTGACGGCGGCGTTCTTGAAAAGTATAACGTGAGTCTGATCGGCGCGAAGGTCGAGGCCATCAAGAAAGCCGAGGACCGTCTCTTCTTCAAGGATGCGATGCAGAAGATTGGGCTTGACGTGCCCAAATCGGCGCTGGTGAATAGCACGAAAGACGGCCTGGAGTTCGCCGGCAAGATCGGCTTTCCTGTAATCATTCGGCCTTCGTTCACGCTAGGCGGCACCGGCGGTGGAATCGCCTTCAACCGCGAAGAGTTAGTCGAGGTTCTTGCCCGCGGGTTGGATATGTCCCCCGTACACGAAGCGCTGATTGAAGAGTCGGTGCTGGGATGGAAGGAATTCGAGCTTGAGGTGATGCGTGACACGAAGGACAACGTCATCATCATCTGTTCCATCGAAAATTTCGATCCCATGGGCGTGCACACCGGCGATTCGATCACAGTGGCGCCGGCACAAACACTCACCGACCGCGAGTACCAGGCCATGCGCGATGCGGCGATTGCGGTGATTCGCGAAATTGGCGTGGATACGGGCGGATCGAACATTCAGTTTGGAATAAATCCTGAAACCGGGCGCATGGTGGTGATCGAGATGAACCCGCGCGTCTCGCGCTCGTCGGCGCTGGCGTCGAAGGCCACGGGCTTCCCCATTGCGAAGATTGCCGCGAAACTCGCCGTGGGCTACACGCTGGACGAGATCCCCAACGACATCACGCGCAAGACGCCGGCGTGTTTCGAGCCCACGCTCGATTATGTGGTGGTGAAGATTCCGAAGTGGCAGTTCGAAAAGTTTCCTGGAGCCGACGAGAGCCTCGGGGTTCAGATGAAGTCGGTCGGCGAAGTGATGGCGATCGGCCGCACTTTCAAAGAAGCGCTGATGAAGGGCATTCGCTCGCTTGACACGGGCAAGCGCATTGGAGGCGAGAAGATCGAGCCAAAAATCCTGACGCAACGGCTGGTAACACCGCATCCGGAGCGCCTGGCATACATTCAGTACGCGCTGCGGCAGGGGCACACGGTGAAGCAGCTCGCGACCATGACCTCGATGGATCCCTGGTTCCTCTATCAGCTCAAGGAAATTAACGACATGCAGCTCGAACTGGAGAAGCACCCGATGGAGTCGATTCCCACCGAGGTGCTGCGCGAGGCCAAGCGCATGGGCTTCTCCGACGGGCGGCTGGCCAGCGTGTGGCGGCTGGAGGGACAAGAGAAAGTGCGCCACCTGCGCAAGAAGCACGGCGTGTTGCCGGTCTACAAGCGGGTGGACACGTGCGCGGCGGAATTCGAGAGTTTCACGCCCTACCTTTACTCGACTTACGAAGACGAAGACGAAGCCGCACCGACCGACAAGAAGAAGATCATCATCCTGGGCAGTGGGCCCAACCGTATCGGACAGGGCATTGAGTTCGATTACTGCTGCTGTCACGCTTCGTTCGCGCTGCGCGAAGACGGGTACGAGACGATCATGATCAATTGCAATCCTGAGACCGTTTCGACGGACTACGACACCAGCGACCGGCTCTACTTTGAGCCGCTGACGTTTGAAGACGTATGGGCGATTTATCAGCACGAGACGTCGAAGGGCGCCCCGGTGGGCGTAATCGTGCAGTTTGGCGGGCAGACACCGCTGAACCTGGCTTTGCCGCTCAAGGCTGCGGGCGTGAACATTATCGGCACGTCTCCGGAGTCGATTGATCTGGCCGAGGATCGCAAGCACTTCAACAAACTACTGGAAGAATTGGAAATACCGCAGGCGGCGGGCGTAATGGCAACGTCACTTGAAGAAGCCATTGAGGGAGCAAAGCGGGTTGGATATCCAGTGGTGGTGCGGCCCTCCTACGTGCTGGGCGGGCGCGCCATGGTGATCGCGTACGATGAGGAATCCGTGATGCGGTATATGAAGGAGGCGGTCGAGTACTCGCACGATCGTCCGGTGCTGATCGATCACTTTCTCGAAGACGCGATTGAAGTGGATGTGGATGCGCTTTCTGACGGCGAAGACGTGGTGATCGGCGGAATCATGCAGCACATCGAGGAGGCCGGCATTCACTCCGGCGATTCCTCGTGCGTGCTGCCGGCGGTGGATATTCCGCAACCGCTCATGGAGCGCATGCGCGACTACACGTTCAAGCTGGCGCGGGCGCTGAAGGTGGTGGGGCTGATGAATATTCAGTTCGCCATCCCACGCGGCAACGGCAGCGGGTCGGGGAATGGCGCGGAGGGAGGAAAGGTGTACGTGCTGGAGGTGAACCCGCGGGCTTCGCGTACCGTGCCATATGTTTCCAAGGCCACGGGGGTTCCATTGGCGAAGATTGCGGCGCGGCTGATGACGGGACGCAAGCTGCGCGAATTCCTGCCGGAAAATATCGACCGGCGCGCCGATCTCGACACGGGAAGCTGCTATTACGTGAAGTCGCCGGTGTTCCCGTGGAACAAGTTTCCCGGCGTAGACACGGTGCTGGGACCGGAGATGAAATCCACCGGCGAAGTGATGGGCGTGGGTGACAGCTTTGGAGAAGCCTTCGGGAAAGCCCAGTTAGCTGCGGGTCAGAAGCTGCCGACGCAAGGGACGGTGTTTCTCAGCGTTACGGAACACGATAAGCGCCTGGTTGCCGAAGTCGCGCGCAAGTTTGTGGATATGGGATTCAGGCTTGTGGCGACTTCAGGCACGGGCGATGTAATCGAAGCCGCTGGCATGAAAGTGGAGCGCGTGTACAAAGTAAAAGAGGGCCGTCCGAACGTGGTGGACTTGATCAAGGGTCAGCGCATTCATCTCATCGTCAACACGCCCACAGGGCTTGAGCCGTGGTTCGATGAAAGGGCGATCCGGCGCGCCGCAGTGACGGCACGCATTCCCACCATTACCACGCTCTCGGCGGCGCGGGCGGCTGCGGAAGGCATCGCGGCGCTGCAACGCGGCGAAGTGAACATTCGGGCGCTGCAGCAGTTGCACGCGGAGAGAGCGGTGAGACGATAGCCCATTGTCGGCGCCGTTGTATCCCGAGACCGTAATGTGGATTTCGGAGGTTCGGACGTGGCGTCGAGCGACCATCGCAAACATGCTGCACAGCGGTCTGTGTTACAATACATCCGCATGAGTAACACACTTAGCGTTCGCCTTCCTGCCGATCTTCTGGATCGTCTCCGGCAAGTGGCTCGTCGCACTGGGCTGCCAGTGGGTCGCGTCGTTCGTGAGTCGCTGGAAACCACGCTTTCCAAGGACAAAGGGCAGCCCTGGAGGAAGTATGCCGGAGTGATTAAGGGCGGTCCGCCGGATGTTTCCTCCCGCAAAGGGTTCTCGCGCGGATGAATGCCATCGCAGACACCGGCCTGCTGGTGGCTCTTGGAAGAGAGAAAGACCAACATCACGATTGGGCCATGGAGATAGCAGAGCAGATCACATGGCCTGTCCTGACTTGCGAGGCAGTGCTCGCTGAGACCGCATTTCACTTACGGTCAAGCGAGAGAGTGCTTGGGATGTTGAAAGACAATGTGGTTCGCGTTGCATTCGATTGCACGAGCCATCTCGAACATCTTCACGATCTCGCGACGCGCTACGCAGACCGGCATCCCGACCTCGCCGATCTATGTTTGATTCGCATGAGCGAACTCTACCCACGGCACACGGTCATCACGGTCGACGAAGATGACTTTCGCGTCTACCGCCGGAACAAGCGAGAAGCCATCCCTCTTCTGAGCCCGCCGAAGAAGTGATACGCTTGACTCGCCATGCTACTCCAAGGGATTTTTCCTCCCATCATCACGCCGTTCTATCCCGACGGTAACGTGTACTACAAAAAGCTCGAGAGCAACGTTGAGCGCTACTCCCGCGCGCCCTGTGCTGGCATCGTTGTGCTCGGCTCGACCGGGGAGGCCATTCTGCTCTCCGACCAGGAGCGGCGCGGGGTGCTGAAATCCGCACGCGAGGCGGCTGCGCCGAATAAGGTGCTGATTGCGGGAACCGGGATCGAGTCGGCGATTGAGACGCTGCGGCTTACCGAATACGCCGCCGAACTCGGCTACGACGTTGCCATGGTGCGCACGCCGCATTACTACAAGAAGCAGATGCAGCCGGCGAACATCCTGGCGTTTTACCGCACGGTGGCCGACCGCTCGCCGCTGCCGGTGATCATCTACAACTTTCCTCAGGCTACGGGCTATGACATTTCCGCCGAACTGGTGATCGAACTGGCGGAGCATCCGAATGTTATCGGGATCAAGGAATCGAGCGGAGACGTGGAAAAAGTCCGCAAGATGGTGGAGGGCACGCGGCACATCCGGCGCAGCGCCACCGTGACGGCGACGTTTGACGCGGTTACGCCGCGCATGCTTGCGGGTGCGACTGCCGGATCGAGTGGAAATGCCGCCGAACTGGTACAGGTTGCGGCATTGACGGGTTCGATCTCGGAGACTGACCCCACCTTGGCCAAGAGCCCAAGGACGAGCCTCCCGCAGCCGTTCTTAGGGAAAGCGTCTTCGACGGCGGTCACGATAGTTGGCAAGATGAAAACCCGGCAGAAGGAAGCCGGATTCCAGGTGCTGGTGGGGGCAGCGCAGAAGCTGCATCCGTCGCTCGATGCCGGAGCAGTGGGAGCGATTCTCGCGTTCGCCTGTCTTGCGCCAACGTCGTGTTATGAGATTTACGCGGCGTGGAAAGAGGGAGACGCCGAGTTGGCCCGGCTGAAGCAGGAACGCATTGCTCCCGCCGCGCAACGCGTGGTGGGCGAGTTGGGGATTCCCGGCGTGAAGTACGGCATGGACTTCAACGGCTACTTTGGCGGCCCAGTGCGGCTTCCGCTGCTGCCGCTCACCGGCGACGGGAAGGGCGAAGTGGAGCGACTGCTGGGGGACACAAGGAATTAAGAGCGGAGTTGATCCCCGGCAGGAATCCCAAGACTTGTGATCGAGGATCGGACTGCCGTATACTAGATTCGAACGAACGTTCGAATTAGCGTTTATCTTTCCGCGATCATGGCGAGCCCATCGACAGCAGTACGAGTGTCCCCGCGGCGGCATCGCGCCGCCCCTGTGCCGGCGACACGTTTTGACAAGCGGCTGGCGGAGATACTCACCCACGCCACGGAAGTGTTCTGCAAGAAAGGCTACGAAGGCGCCTCGATGCGCGACCTTTCGCGTGCCAGCGGCATGTCGCTGGCCGGGCTTTATTACTACTTCGAGTCCAAAGAGCGGCTGCTCTTCCTGATCCAGAAGCACACGTTCACGACTATCGTGCAGCGGCTGAAAGCGCGGCTGGAGGGGGTGAACGATCCGGAACAGCAAATCCGCATCTTCATTCTCAATCACCTGGAGTATTTCCTGGCCAATCAGTCGGCCATGAAGGTGCTGTCGCACGAGGCGGAGGCACTGAAGGACGACTTCGCCTCGGAGGTCGCTGCTATCAAGCGCGAATACTACCGCATCTGCGTGAGCTTGCTGGATGAGTTGAAGAGCAACCGCGGATTGCAATTCTCCACGCGGATCGCGGTGCTCAGCCTGTTTGGCATGATGAATTGGATCTACACCTGGCATAACTCGCGCGTCGATGCCGATGCGGGGCAACTCGCGCGCGAGATGAGCGACATCTTTCTGTGCGGCGTGAGGATGGGTGGTAAGGGCCGCAGATAGGCAGGACAAGAGTTCGGAAGTGGGCGATGGACGGGTTCGGGGACTAAGATCAGGGTTAGGTTTTACATCCGAAGATTAATCTAAAGATTATCAGGATAAAGGAGTCACAGACATGGCGACCACAATGCAGCCGGCGACCGGCGAAACCACCAAGCAGCTTATCAACTACCGCAGGGATGGCGGCGTAGCGGTGATCGAGATGTGCGATCCTCCAGCCAATACCTATACCTACGAGATGAACCGGCAGCTCGATGAGGCCATCCTCCGCGCGCGCATGGACAATGATGCCTATGTCATTTTGCTGACCGGAGCCGGCGACAAGTTCTTCTCCGCCGGAGCCAATATCAAGATGCTTTCTACCGTCGATCCGACTTTCAAGTATTACTTCTGCCTGCACGCCAACGAAATGCTGTTGCGGCTGGAACACACGCCCAAGCTGGTGATTGCGGCGATCAACGGGCACTGCGTGGGCGGCGGTCTGGAGATTGCGATGGCCGCCGACATCCGCATCGCACGCAAAGATGCGGGCAAGATCGGTCTGCCGGAAGTGAATCTTGGCGTGCTTCCCGGCACCGGCGGCACGCAGCGGCTCTCGCGGCTGGTGGGCAAGAGCAAGGCGATCGAACTGATGGTCACGGGTAATACCTTCTCATTTGAGGAAGCGCAAGAGCTCGGCATCATCAATGACATCTACGAGCGCGATGGCTTCATGGAAAACATGATGGAGTACGCCAAGCAGTTCTGTCCGCCGAACAAGGCGGCCAAAGCCGTGGGACGAATCAAGCGCGCCGTGCAGACCGGATGGGAGATTCCCATGGAGTCGGCGCTGGCGGTGGAGCGCGAGAATCAGCAGATACTCTTCCAGAGTGAAGACGCGAAGGAAGGCTTGGCCGCATATGTGGAGAAGCGTCCAGCGGTTTTCAAAGCGAAATAGTACCGCGTATCTAGTACCGAGTGGGGCGGGCGGGACCTGGCAACCCGCCCCACAGCCGGCGAGACGCCGGCGCTACAGGGAAGAATGAATGCTGGCAGCTAAGGTGAGGATTGAACCCGGGCAGTTACTGATCGACGGACAATGGATCGATGGCGCGAAGAAATTCGACACCATTAATCCGGCTACGGGCGAAGTGTTGACGCAGATCGCGGAGGCTTCGCCCGCGAATATTGATCGGGCTGTGGATGCCGCCCGCCGTGCCCTCGAGGATCGCAACGGCCCGTGGAGAAAGCTCTCGGCCAGCGAACGCGGGCGTCTGATCTGGAAGCTCGCCGACCTGCTAGAAAAGAATATCGACGAGTTTGCCGAGCTTGAGACCCTCGACAACGGAAAGCCGATTTTTGAGTCGCGCTACGTCGACATGCCGATGGTGGTTGATGTTCTGCGGTATTACGCCGGCTTGGCGACCAAGATTCACGGCGAAACGGTCAATACCCTCGAAACTGCATTTACCTACACGCTTCGCGAACCGGTGGGAGTGGTTGGGTTGATCGTTCCGTGGAACTTCCCGTTGCTGCTGGCTTCCTGGAAGGTTGGTCCGGCGCTGGCGTGCGGCAATACGATTGTGTGGAAGCCGGCAAGCCAGACGTCGCTGAGCACGTTGCGATTCGGAAAGTTGGCGGTCGAAGCCGGCGTGCCCGCTGGCGTCATTAATATTGTCACCGGTCCGGGGGCGGTAGGACGGGCAATGGTGAAGCACGCGGGAATTGACAAGATCGCATTCACCGGTTCGACCGCCGTTGGCCAGGAAATCATGCGGAGCGCGGCCGATACCGTGAAACGCATCACGCTGGAACTGGGCGGCAAGTCGCCGAACATTGTCTTCGCCGACTCCGACATCGACAACGCCGTCAAGGGCGCGATCACAGGCATCTTCTACGGTAAGGGCGAAGTCTGCAACGCCGGCTCGCGGCTGTTTCTGGAAAGCAAGGTGAAGGACGAGTTCACGGAAAAGCTGGTGGCGCGCGCGGCCAGGATGCGTCCTGCCGATCCCCTCGATCCGAAGACGCGGCTGGGAGCGATCGTCAGCCAGGAGCAGATGCAGACGGTGTTGGGATTCATCGAAGCTGGCAAAAAGGATGGCGCGAAGCTGGTGGCCGGCGGCAACCGCGTGACAGTCGACGGGGGCAAGGGATTCTTCATCGAGCCGACAATCTTTGGCGACGTGAAGAACGATATGAAGATCGCGCGGGAAGAAATCTTTGGTCCGGTGCTCTCGGTGCTGACCTTCGACGACGTGGACGAAGTCATCGAGCAGGCCAACAATAATCCTTACGGCCTCGCGGCGGCGGTGTGGACACGCGATGTAAAGAAAGCTCACAGCGTCTCCCGGCGGCTGAAGGCCGGTACGGTGTGGATCAACACTTACGGCTTGATGGACGCATCGCTGCCATTTGGCGGCTACAAGAGTTCGGGCTTTGGCCGCGAACTGGGCATGCACGCGATAGAGCATTACACGGAGTTGAAGACGGTTTGGTTGAACATGGGATAGGAGCGGCATTATGCCAGGCAAAGTAGCGAAAATCGGAACGTTCAGTGACTGGGTGGGCATGTTCAACGACTGGCGCAAAGACATTGGCGTCAACACAAACGAAATCGATGCCTTCCACTTCGACACGCTCTATGGCGCGATCGATACCCAAGAGATCGAATTCGGCGCATACAAGGGCCGGCGGAAGTGGGAGAATCTGCGGCAGATTCCTACGCAGCAGATGCGCGACGCGCTGATGAATATGATCGTTTATCAAGGCGACACCGAGTTCGCCAGCGTCGAGCAGCAGCGCAATCTCCTCGAAAATGCGCCCACTGACTGGGACCGGCGCGCCATTACTCGCGTCATGATTGAAGAGATGCGCCACGGATGGCAGATGTGCGCCTTGCTGGTGGATCACTTCGGGTATTCGGGCAAGGTCGAGGCGCAGAAAATGCTGGAGCGCCGCGCCTTCGAGAACAAGCGGCTGCTGGGCGCGTTCAACGTCGAGGTCGACAACTGGATGGATTTCTTCACCTACACGGACTTCGTTGATCGGGACGGAAAGTTCCAGTTGCAGATGCTGAAGCATTCCGCCTTCGCCCCGCTGGGACGCTCCATGTCGTACATGCTGCGCGAAGAGGCATTTCACATGGGCACGGGCAACGACGGGCTGCGGCGCATCGTGGAAGCGGGCGTGATTCCAGGCTGGCTGATTCAGAAGTATCTCAACAAATGGATTTCGAGTTCTTACGACCTCTTCGGCACCGACCATTCTTCGTCGGCGCACTGGGCCTATGTCTGGGGCGTGAAGGGTCGCTACGACGAGCCCAAGAACGAGCACGCGCCGGACCTCGACGATTTGAACGACTACAACCGGAACCTCTATCGCGACGAGGTGGCTGGGTTGATTGAACGCTTCAACGGCGCTTTGAACCCGGGCCAACCGAAACTGTACGCGCCCCACATCAAGTTCAATCGCGAAATTGGGCGCTGGGCGGGACAGAAGTTTCACGCGCAGACGGGCGAGCCGCTCGATGACCGTCCCTATGAGCAGCATGTGAAGGACTACATGCCTTCTCCGGAGGACAAGAAGCTGCTGCTGGAGATCATCGGGAACGAGAAGAAATGGATTGCGGAGAAGGTCGGCGCGCGCGATCCGCTGGCGAGCATCGGTGAGGTCAGGAAGTCGGCGATCAATCTGTAGGTAGTGCCGGCTGATCACGAACGAACGCGAATCCAATGACTACAACGCCTGCTATCACGAAGTTTGCGCGGATTACATTCGAGCTTCATCCGCCGGTAGCGCGAATTGTGCTGCGCAATCCGCCACTGAACGTCATCAATACTCCCATGATGGCGGAATTGGCGCAGGCGCTGGGAGAGATCGAAGCGCGTGCGGATATTTCGATAGTCGTGCTGAGCGGCGAGGGCAAGCCTTTTTCGGTGGGCGTCGATGTGGCGGCGCACACTCCCGACAGAGTTGAGGCGATGCTGTTCAATTTCCATGCTGTAGTTCGGGCTTTGGTTGCCAGCAAGAAAGTGACAGTCGCCGCTGTGCGCGGGCATTGCCTGGGCGGTGGCGCGGAGCTTGCGATGGTTTGCGACGTGGTATACACCACCGCTTCCGCGCAGTGGGGATTTTCAGAGATCAAGCTGGGCTGTTATCCGCCGGTGGCGTGTACGGCGCTGGCTGCGCTGGTGGGGCAAAAGCGGGCTGCGGAATTGATTCTGACCGGGCGGACGATTAGCGGCACCGAGGCGGCGGCGATGGGATTGGCCAGCCGCGCAGTACCCGATGAAGAACTGGATGCCGCAGTCAGTCGAATCGTGGAGGAGCTGCTCAAGCTGAGTCCCGCGGCGCTGGCGGTGACGAAGAAAGCCCTCTACGCATGGGATGCGATGCACTTCGACGAGGGCCTGGCGAGGGCTGAGAAGATTTATCTGGAAGAGTTGATGAAGACGGCGGACGCGCAGGAAGGCATCCGTGCGTTCATGGAGAAGCGCGCGCCGAAGTGGGTGGGGAAGTAGCTTGCCAACTGTGTACTAAAGCAATTAGCAGTTAGCAATTAGCCAAACCGGAGCCTACGGGAGCGAGCATGCTAATTGCTAATTGCTAGCTGCTTAGATTTCATGAAGAAAGAACTCGTCGAACTCAAAATCAACGGTCGCACCCACGAGCTGGCCATCGAGCCGAGCGCGCTGCTGCTGGACGTGCTACGTCAGGATCTGGGGCTCACGGGTTCGAAGCGCGGCTGCGATGAGTCGTCCTGCGGGGCGTGTACCGTGCTGGTGGATGGCGTTGCCATGATGTCGTGTACGCTGCTGGCGGCGACTTGTCAGGAGCAGGAGATCACGACTGTCGAAGGCGTGACCGAGCATGGCAGTCTGGCTGCGATTCAAAAGGCATACGGCGACTGGGGCGGAGCGCAGTGCGGCTTTTGCACCCCGGGATTCATGATGACGGTGAAATCGCTGCTGGCGGAGAATCCCGATCCCTCGGAAGCTGAGGTTCGCAGCGCCCTGAGTAGCAATCTGTGCCGCTGTACCGGCTACAGCCAGATGTATGAGGCGATCCGGGCGGCGATCGCGGCGGAACGCCAGGGAGCACCCAGCCCCCAGTAGTGAGCACCGAGAAAGCAAATGAGCGACTTCAGCATCATCGGCAAGCCCACCGCAATGATCGACGCGGCGGAAAAGACCACGGGCGGCGGCAAATACACTGACGACCTCAGCGTGCCCGGCATGCTGATCGGAAAGATTCTGCATTCGCCGTATCCGCATGCGCGAATCAAGTCCATCGATGCCAGCCGCGCCGAGAAACTTGATGGCGTCGTGGCCGTGGTCATCGGCAGCGACGCGCCCAATCCTTACGGAATTCTTCCCGTCGGTCACGATGAGCACGCGCTTGCGCTCGACAAGGTCCGCTATGTGGGCGACAACGTGGCGTGCGTGGTGGCCTTGTCGGAGGCTGTCGCCGAGAAAGCGCTGGAACTCATCAATGTGGAGTACGAAGTGCTGCCCGCTTATTTCGATCCCGAAGAGTCGATGAAGGCGCAGACCGATCTCATCCACGACAACAAGCCGGGCAATCTGGAAAAGGATTATCACCATGCGTTCGGCAATCCCGACGAAGGTTTTGCCGAAGCGGATCACGTGGCTGAGGCGCGCTTCATCGCGAATGAAGTGACGCATGCTGCCATGGAACCGCATTCCACGCTGGCTTCGTTCGAGCTTAATCCGCATACCGGCAAGCTGGGGCGGCTGACGGTTTGGTCGTCAACCCAAGTTCCCTACTACCTACAGCACAAGCTCTCGCTGGTGCTGGACATGCCCATGGCGCAGATTCGCGTGATCAAGCCGCTGGTGGGTGGAGGCTTCGGCGGCAAAAGTGAAGTCATTCCGCTGGAGATCATCGCCGCGGTTGCGGCGCGCAAGGCCCAGGCTCCCGTCAAGATTACCTATACGCGGGAAGAAGTGTTTTGGGCGCATCGCGGGCGTCCGCGCACTATCATCGATCTCAAAACCGGAATCAAGAACGACGGCAGCATTACCTGCGTGAAAGCGCGCGTGGTGCAAGATGGCGGCGGGTATTGCTCCTACGGCGTGGTCACGATTCTTTACTCCGGAGCGCTATTGGGCGCGCTTTACGACATTCCGAACATTCAATATGACGGCTATCGCGTCCTGACCAACAAGCCTGCGTGTGGCGCCATGCGCGGCCACGGGACCGTCAACGTACGCTTTGCCTTCGAATCGCAACTGGACGAACTCGCCGCGACGATTGGAATGGATCCGGCGGAGATTCGGCAGCGCAATCTGCTCAAGCCTCCGTGTATTACCGTGAACGGCTTGCGCGTCCAAAGCTACGGGCTACCGGAGTGCATTGAGAAGACGGTTGAGCGCTCTGGTTGGAAACAGCGCAAAGGCAAACTGCCCAAGGGGCGCGGACTGGGCATCGCCTGCAGCCACTATGTGAGCGGGGCGGCCAATTCGATTATCCGTTCCGACATGCCGCACTCGACGGTGAACATCAAGATCGACCGCGACGGAGGAGTCGTCGTGTATACCGGCGCGTCGGAAATCGGGCAGGGATCGGACACGATGACGGCGCAGGTCGCCGCCGAAGTGCTGGGATGCTCGCTGGCCCGCGTACGAGTAATCGCGGCTGACACGGACCTCACCCCGATCGATATCGGGTCGTATTCCAGCCGCGTGACTTTCATGGCGGGTAATGCGACGCTGCGAGCTGCGGAAGACGTGAAGAAGAGAATCGCGGCGGCGGCGGCGAAGAAGATGAATTGCGCGACGGAAGACCTGGCGTTCCGCGACGATCTCGTCTTCAAGAAGGGAAGTGCGCTGCCGGTCGTGAAGAAGGATCAGATCGAGGAAGCGGAAGTGACGCAGGCCGGCGCTTCGGTCAGCGGACGCGTGGAAGGCCAGATTCTGCGGGGATCGTTGCAGCAGAAGCGAAAAGAAGAAGGTCCGAAAGAATGGATGACCTTCGAGGAAGCCGTGGTCGCCGCCATCGATTTCCACGGCGCTCTCACCGGCACAGGTTCTTACGCTCCGCCGCAGGAAGCGCGCGGGGGTAAACACAAGGGCGCGGGCGTGGGGCCGTCTCCGGCCTATTCGTATTCGGCGCAGGTGGCGGAAGTCAGCGTGGACGAAGATACCGGAGAAGTGACGGTGCACAAAGTTTGGGCGGCGCACGATTGCGGGCGGGCGCTGAATCCGGTTTCGGTGGAAGGGCAGATCATCGGCTCGGTTTGGATGGGCATGGGGCAGGCGCTGACCGAAGAAATGGTCTGGAAAGACGGCATGTTGATGAATCCCGGAATGCTGGAATATCGCAGTCCGTCGGCAGTGGAGTCGCCCGAAGTGGAGCCCATCATCGTGGAGAGCATCGACCCCGAAGGGCCGTTTGGCGCCAAGGAATGCAGCGAGGGATCGCTGGCGGCGACCATCCCGGCGATTTCGAATGCGATTTACGATGCCGTCGGCGTGCGCTTGCATGAGTGCCCGTTCACGCCGGAGCGCGTGTTGGCGGCAGTGCGGGCGAAGAGAAAGGACAAGGCTTTGAACCTGACCGAGGGCGTGGATCCAACGGCGCCCGCGCGTTTTCGCGAGCATGGCGGGGCGCTTTGCTTCAACGGCAAAGGACCGCAGCGCCATGCGCTTGATCCGGCGCGCCGCGAAGCGCCAGCTACCGCGAGAGGTACAGATTGAGCCTTCCGCAATTCAGGTTGCTGAGGCCGCGTTCGACGGAGGAGGCAGTAAGCTTCCTGGCGAAGCACGCGGGCAATATTCGCGTGCTCGCAGGCGGCACCGACCTGATTCCGTCGATGCGGCAAAAGCTGTTTGAGCCGGAGTATGTGCTGGATCTGCGCGGCATCGCGGAGCTACGCGGAATCCGGCCAAAGTCCGACGGCGCAGCCGAAATCGGGGCGTCGACCACGCTCAGCGCGATTGAGAAGTCGGCATACTTGCGCCGGCATTATCCCGTACTCACCGAGGCGGCGGCGACCGTCGCTTCGCCCGTGCTGCGCAACATGGGCACGATCGGCGGAAACATTTGTCTCGATACCCGCTGCCTCTGGTACAACCAGTCGCTTACCTGGCGCAAGGGTTGCGGGTTCTGCATCAAGAAAGATGGCGATCTCTGCCACGTCGCTCCCGGTGGGACCAAATGCTGGGCCGCATTTTCCGGGGATACGCCGCCGGCGTTGCTTTGCCTGAATGCGGCAATTGAAATCGCAGGTCCGAATGGTACGCGGCGCATTCCTTTGCAGGAGTTCTACACCGGAGACGGCGTAAATTATCGCCGGCTGCTGCCGAACGAACTGGTCACGAGCGTGTTCCTGCCTGCGGAGTCGGCGGGCTATCGCGGCGTTTACCGCAAACTGCGGGTTCGCGGATCCATCGACTATCCTCTGGCGGGCGTCGCGGTCGTGATGAAGCGGTCGAGCGGACAGGTGACCGATGCGCGGATCGCAATGACGGCCGTGAATCCCGCGCCCTTACTGGTGCGGCGGGCGGGCGAGATGCTGATCGGAAAAACTGTCGATGAAGCTTTGGCTGAGGCCGTGGGCGATCTCGCTGCGCGAACCGCGAAGCCTCTGACGACGTCAGCGCTCACGCCCGAGTATCGGCGGGAAATGATTCGGGTCTTCACCAAGCGCGCGGTGCTGGCTGCTGCGAGCAATTGAGGCCAACAAACGAGCCGCATCGAATGATCACGGACTGCCACATCCATATCCAGCCGATGGAGATGTTCAAGCCGCACGCGCTGGAACTCATGAAGCGGAAGCGGCCGAACTTCGAGCAGATTGCCGAATTCTGCCGTTCGCCCAAGGCATTCCTGAAATATCTCGACGCCTGCGGCGTCGACCGCGCTGTGCTCATCAACTATGTCGCGCCCGAGGTGATCGGCTTCACCAACGGTGTAAATCAATTCGTTGCCGACTACGTCAAGCAAGATCCCCAGCGGTTGCTCTCCTGCGGCAGCCTCCATCCGCGGCACACCACGAACGTTCTGGCCGACATGGAGCAGATCCTGCGGCTGGGAATCCGCATGATCAAGATCCATCCTCCGCACCAGCTTCTGTTTCCCAACGACTACCTGAACGGCGTCAAGGAACTGGAAATCATCTACCGCGCTGCCGAGGCCAACGGCGTGCCGGTGATGTTTCACACGGGAACGTCGATCTTTCCCGGCGCGCGCAACAAGTACGGCGATCCTATGTATGTGGACGACGTAGCGGTCGATTTTCCCAAGCTCAACATCCTGCTGGCGCACGGTGGCCGTCCGCTCTGGATGCAGACAGCGTTCTTTCTAATTCGCCGTCATGCCAACGTGTATCTCGACATCAGCGGCATCCCGCCCAAGATGTTGCTCAAGTACTTTCCCCGCCTCGAGGAAATTGCGCACAAGACTTTGTTCGGCACAGATTGGCCGGGTCCGGGCGTGCCGGACGTCAAGAAGAATCTCGATGAATTCCGCGCGTTGCCGCTGGACGAGGAGATGCAGCGGCAGATTCTGAGCAAGACTGCTCTGAGCCTCTGGCCGGTCTAGGCTGGAGGCACCGTTCGCCCTCTACTTGACTGCCCTCACAGTTTCTCCCTTAACACTCGACAGTTCGTCAGCCAGGGCGGTGGCGCCGTAGATCTTGCGCAGCGCCTGCTGAATTCCGCGCGAGTCCACGGACACGGCGCGGCCCTGCTCGTCGCTGTAGGCGAAGTTCCACGGCAGCGACTCGATGTTGCCATCGAAAATGATGCCTACAACCTCGCCTTGTTGGTTGATCGTGGGCGAACCGGAGTTGCCGCCAATGATGTCGGCAGTCGAAACGAAGTTCAGCGGAGTCTTCAGATCCAGTTGTGACTTCGACTTCATCCAGCTTTCCGCCAGATTGTAGGGAGGCTGGTTCTTGTGTTCAGCCGCGTGCTCATAGGCGCCGCCCATGGTCGTGAAGTAAGGAATATCCTTCCCATTTTCCTTGTAGCCTTTCACTGCGCCATAGCTCAGGCGGAGGGTGAAGGTCGCATCCGGCGGCTGGGCGAAGCCGCTCTGGGCAAAGCGGGCTTTCGCGATGAGGGTGCCGTCGCGGCGCACGACCGAGTCAATCTTATCGTCGAACGACTTGCGGGCGGTGCGGGCATCAGGCTCGATCGCCTTCATGGCGACGATGAGCGGGTCATTGCTGGCATCAATGGCGGCCTCGCCGCCTTCATAAAGTTGTTTGCGCACGGCAACTTCATCCACCTTGGTGCCTGCAATTATGTCTTTCGCCGCGTCGGCGGGGGTCTTGCCGTTCAGAACCTTTAGCATGTCGGGGTTGTCCTTCCCCAGCGCATCCTGCATCTCAGAGAGCGAATCCGCCAGAAGAACCGTTTCGAGACTCTTGTACACCGGTGCCGTGGAGAACAATTGCTGTTCCAGCGATGGCAGCGCGGAATCACGAAACTCACGCAGGCGATCCGAGTTCAACTTTGGTTTCTCCGTCGCTGCCCGCACCAGAACCCGTGCGATCTGTGGCAAACCCGATGCAAATCCGCGCAAGCGCTCCAGGTATGCGAGTTGGGGATAGATGCCGCGTTGCACCTTCATGGCCTGCGCAATCTCATCCCATGGATCGGCCGTTCCAACGTTCCCGGCCGTTCTAACGTTCCTGGCGTCCGTCGTGTACGAGGTTCGCAGTTTCGTCTCGTCGGCAGCCTTGGCGTCCATGATCGATCGATCAAGCAAGCCGGACTCGAATCCGGTGAGGGCCTTCTGCGAGTTTTGCATCCCGAAGATATCCTCTTTGGCGATGCGGGCATTTTCTTCCGATTGCTTGCTGAAGTCCTGCAGCAAGGCGATGCGGCGTTTCAGCGTGGCCAGGGTCATGGGATAGGCCACATCGCGCGTGAACTCCAGTTGAGCCCTCGTCTGCAGGCGGTTGGTAGTGCCCGGGTGGCCGGAAACGAAGATCAAATCGCCATCCTTCACACCTTTCCGGGACCAGCGCAGATAGTGCTCCAGGTGCGCGGGGTGCCCGTCTTCATAGACGCGGAAGAAGGTGACGTCGAGATCGTAGCGGGGATAGGTAAAGTTGTCGGGATCGCCACCGAAGAACGCGGCGTCAAACTCGGGCGCGAACACGAGGCGCACATCGGTGTACTTTTTGTACTTGTATAGGTTATAAACCTGACCGGAGTAGAAGGTGACCACATCGCAGCGCTGCCCGGTGGAGGTCGCGCAGTCCTTCTCGATCTGCGACATTGCGGCGCGCTGTGCCTGCCCTGCGTCGGCGGCCGACATTTCCGGCTTTACGCCGGCACTAACCTTATCGGTTACGTCCTCGACCCCGACCAGTTCGTTGAGCTCGAGATTCGGGCATTTCGCCTCTTCGGCCTGAGTCTTGGCGTAGAAGCCGGTCTTGATGTAGTCGTGGCCTTCGCTGGAAAGCTGCTGCACGCACCCTGCTCCGACGTGGTGGTTGGTGAAGGTCAAGCCGTCGGCGGAAACGAACGAGCCCGAACCGCCATTGTTAAACCGAACCGAAGACAATCTGACATGATCGAGCCACTGCTGGGTCAGTTCGAAACCATATTTGGCTTTGATCTTGTCCTTCGGGGCCTCGTTGTAGAGCCACATGCCCTCGTCGGCCGAAGCCACAGTGGAAAAGAGAAAGGACAGGGCGAGGCAAATCGATGAAAAGCGCTTCACAGCATTCCTCCAGGAGGGGATTGTGAGCAGCGATTACAGGTTGCACGGCGAACGATGAACCGACCCTTCACTATACTCCGCGAGAAAAGATCGTGGCAAACGATACGCACAAACGATACGTCCGTGGCTCCGCCCGGAGCCCGGCAAAGGCAGCACCGTCTGGAATGTAGGCGCTTTTTGGGGTATAAAAGAAAGTTGCATTCCTCGCGTATCCCCTCGCGCGGCTCCGGCAACGGCTAATTAATCCAATTGAGCGAGAGACTATGTCCAGCGTGACCACCACTCCTGCCCCCAAAGGCTTGGAAGGCATCGTAGCCACCAACTCCAGCATTTGTTATATCGATGGCGACCGCGGTGTTCTTGCCTATCGCGGCATTGATATTCACGAACTGGCCGACCATTCCACGTTTGAAGAAACCTGCTACCTGCTTTGGTTTGGGCGCTTGCCGAATCGGAGCGAGTTGAAGGATCTGCAGGAGCGTCTGGCGCAAGCGCGTCTCCTTGACCCGGCGATTATTCAACTTCTCCGCAACGCACCCAAGACCGCGCTGCCCATGGATGTGTTGCGCACCGCGGTGTCGGCGCTCGCTTTTTACGATGCGGACGAGAAGAACAACGATCACGATGCCAACGTTCGCAAGGCCATCCGGCTGACTTCGCAGATTCCGATGATGGTTGCCGCTTATGACCGGATTCGCAAGGGCAAGCCGGTCGTCGAAGCCGACCGCTCCTTCTCGCACGCCGCCAATTTCTTGCTGCAGTTGAATGGAGCCAAGCCTTCTTCCACGGCCGAGCGGGCGCTCGATATTGCCCTCATCCTGCATGCGGACCACGAGCTGAATGCGTCCACGTTTGCGGCGCGCGTTACCGCCGCCACCTTGTCGGACATGCATTCCGCCATCACATCGGCCATCGGCGCGCTGAAGGGACCGCTGCATGGCGGGGCGAACGAGGCCGTTTTCCGCATCCTGGAAGCAATTGACCGCCAGAAATCCGACCCCGTCGAGCATGTCCGCAACATGCTGGCGCAGAAGAAAAAGGTTCCCGGCTTTGGCCATCGCGTGTACCACACCGAGGATCCCAGGGCTACGCACCTGCGCGTAATGTCGCGGGATCTCGGTCGTTCCAGCGGCCAGCCGCAGTGGTATGACATGTCGGAAAAAATCGAGAAGTTCGTGAAGGCGGAAAAGAAACTGAACGCCAACGTGGACTTCTACTCCGCTTCCACTTACCACTTGCTGGGTATCGATGAGGATCTATTCACCCCCGTATTCGCCATCTCCCGCATCAGCGGCTGGGCCGCGCACGTCATCGAGCAACTTGACGACAATCGCTTAATTCGCCCGCGCGCAGAGTATCTTGGACCGGATTATCCCAACCGTTACGTGGCCATGGATAGCCGGTGATCTTCTAAGAGCTATCTCGCAAATCGTCTTGGGAAGGGCACGCCTTCAGCCGTGCCGTCTCGAGCCAATAAACACGCGGGCTTTAGCCCCTGAAGAGCCTCTCGGGAGCCATCTCCTTTTTCCGCAAACGAATCGGACGGACATCCAACGAAAGCAGGTAGAATAAAAGAGCTATGCTCCGCCTTTACCTCGACAATAACGCCACCACGCCGGTTCTGCCGGAAGTGTTCGACGCCATGCGTCCGTATTTTGACGAGCGCTTTGGCAATGCTTCGTCGATCCATCATCATGGGCAGGAGACCCGTGCTGCGGTGGAGCGGGCGCGGGATTCAGTGGCGTCGTTGCTTGGCTGCCGGGCCGCGGAAGTTGTATTCACCAGCGGCGGGACCGAGGGCGACAACCTGGCGATTGCGGGATTGACCAGCCCGGGCGACCACATCATTACCTCCAGCATCGAGCACCATGCCGTGCTGCTTACCTGCAAGCATCTTGAGGAAACGGGCTGCGATGTGAGTTACGTTCCGGTCGATGGCCGCGGCCTTGTGGATCCCGACGATGTGCGCCGGGCATTGCGGCCCAACACAAAGCTGATCTCGATCATGATGGCCAACAACGAAACTGGAGTATTGCAGCCGGTCGCGGAGATTGGAAAGATTGCCGCCGAAGCCGACATTTACTTCCACTCCGACGCCGTGCAGGCAGCGGGAAAGATCGCGATCGATGTCAACCAAATCGGGTGCGATCTGCTGACCATCTCCGGCCACAAGCTTCACGCGCCACAGGGTGTGGGCGCGCTTTACGTCCGGAAGGGAACTCAGCTGGAGCCGATGCTCTATGGCGGCAGCCATGAACGCTCGCGCCGGGCCGGGACGGAGAACGTCCCCGGCATAGTGGGATTAGGCAAGGCAGCCGAGTTGGCCCGCGCCGGTTTCGAGCGCGGCGACGACTTGAAAATGGCGGCCGCGCGTGACCACCTGGAGAGGGAACTGCTCGAGATCGAAGCCACGGGCATAAACGGCTAAGGCGCGCCGCGCGTGCCGAATACGACCAACATTTATTTCGATGGCATCGAAGGCGAGGCGCTGGTCATCGCGCTGGACTTGAAGGGACTGGCGGTCTCAACCGGCGCGGCGTGCTCTTCCGGAGCAATCGAACCATCGCACGTGCTGACTGCGATGGGCCTGCGTCCCGACCGCGCCAAGGCCAGCATTCGGTTCAGCCTCGGAAAGCAAAATATAGCTGAGGAGGTAGACTTCGCGCTGGGCTTGATTCCGGAAACGGTGGGGCGGTTGCGGGAGTTGTCGCCGGTGTGGGCCGGAGCTGGCGTGGTGTCCCGCAAACTCGCGAGATAAACTTGGGTTGGGTTTGAGCTAAATGCTAAGTGCTAAATGCTGAATTCCGAAACCATCGCCGTCGCCATGTCGGGAGGAGTGGACTCCTCAACCGTAGCGGCCGTGCTCCGCGCCGAAGGCCACAACGTCATCGGCCTGACCATGCAGCTCTGGAACCAGCGCCGCCTCGCCGGACACGAAGGCATGCCCGAGCAGGTAACCGGCCGCTGCTGCTCGCTCGACGATGTCTACGACGCGCGCCGCGTGGCCGAGCACATCGGCATTCCGTATTATGTGGTCAATCACGAAGACCGCTTCGAGCGCGACGTGGTGCGTCCCTTCGTCGCCGAATATCTTTCGGGACGAACGCCGATCCCTTGCAGCCTTTGTAATAATCATCTGAAGTTCGATCAGTTGCTCGTCGTCGCGCAGCAGATTGGCGCGGATTGCATTGCTACCGGCCACTACGCCCGCGTGGAGTACGACGACGCCCGCGGACGGTGGTTGCTCAAGCGTCCCACGGATCGCAGCAAGGACCAGACGTACTTCCTCTTCGGCCTGACCCAAGAGCAGCTCAGCCGCACGCTCTTTCCACTCGGCGGAATGACGAAGCCCGAGGTTCGCGAACTGGCCCGCAAGCAGGGCTTGGCTCTGGCCGAGAAGCCCGACTCGCAGGAGATCTGCTTTGTCCCGGGCGGCGACTACAAGCGTTTTATTGATGCCTATCTCGCCGAGAGTGGCGAGGCTCTGCCTGACACTACAGGCGAGCTGGTAACCGCAAGCGGGGAAGTGATCGGCGAGCACAGCGGCATTCACAACTTCACCGTGGGTCAGCGCAAGGGACTGGGTCTGGCAACGGGATCGCCGCTCTATGTGATCCAAATTAATGGAGCCGACAAGCAGGTGGTGGTCGGCGGCGATGAGCATCTCTATTCGCGGACGTTGCGCGCCCGGCGCATGAACCTCATCTCGGTGGACGACTTGCGCGAGCCGATGCGCGTCTCCGTGAAGATTCGTCACCGCCACGCGGCCGCTCCAGCTATGCTTGAGAAGGTCGGCGGCGACGAGGTTCTCGCCACCTTTGATGAGCCGCAGCGCGCCATCACTCCAGGCCAGGCTGCGGTATTCTATGACGATGACACCGTCGTCGGCGGCGGCTGGATCGCTTAGGAAGTCGTGCGTGTCTTTACGGTGAACAAACCCCAGTTCTGTGGTTGTGAATATCTTCACCGAAATAAATTCTTGGTCGGGGCCGCCGAAGTGCGACTGCTGGCATGCGCGGCATGATTGAACCTCGATACCCCTCCCCCCTGGGGTCTAATGGAATCATGGAGTTAGCAGGAAATTCCCCGTAAAATCCGGATGTCAAAGAACTTAGATACTAAAATCCGTGAAACAAAGGACTTAGCGGCGCGGCGATGCGGGTTCACCCGACCGTCACGGCCTCGACCATGATTACGCAAATTCCATGGCGGCACAAGGTCAGATGTCACATGGGGGTTGTGGAAATATTAGCACCAAGCGATGTCCAGTTCTATGGCCATGGGCGCGAGGAATTGTCGCTGGTCAACTCGAATCGCTGGTATCGGCAGTCGGTTGCTTGCTGATTTCTTTAAGAACCTCATCCCGATAATGGGCTGCGCGTTCGACGCAGTGCTTGATGCGGTTGATCATTGATTCTATCTTTGACAAGGGCTTTCAAGACGTAGCATTTTCCTCTGATTGTAGCGTGGTAACATGAGCGAAGATGAGGACAGTTTTATGATCGGTGATTTCCCTATTGTTACGTTTGACACAAGCGCCCACAATCGGTTGGTTGATGACGGCCTTCGCGCTGAGCCGATACTCACAAAGATAAACTCGGAACTGTGGTTCCGTTTCGCAGGGTTGAGTGTAGAGGAGTTGTCTGCCAGCAGTGACCCGAAGCGCGAGGAGCTTTTCACCAGTTGCCGACGCCTCCAGAACGGCCCAAACGAGTGCCTTCTTCCTACTAACCTATTGATAGAGCAATTGGTGTTGGGTCATTCCAACAAACCCGCAGCCTTTGACTGGAAGACCGTGAACGTCAGATGGTCAGATTGCGAGAGGGCAATCCGCAATCCCGAGTTCTTTGCTGATGAGCAAGACTCGAAGGATCAGCGGGAATTCCAACGCGAGCGGAGGAACATCGGCAGGCGGGAGAATGAGCGACAACGTGTTTCGCTTCGTCCGAAGATTCAAGCGGTATTTGAGGAGCACGGTGAGGAACCACCCGCCGCTTTTCGTCTCGCTATTTCTCGGCTAGAGAACGCAAAGGGCAGTTCAGTATGGGCTGTGGGCCAGCGGTTTTATGACCACGTCGCTAAGACTGGGACCGACGAAGCAACTATCGGGGAGTTCATGCGCGTCTGTCCGCCATTCCGTGCGCTTGTCTATGCGATGTTCATACCGTGGTACAACAATGCAGTGCGGGATCATGTTGTGGGAAAAAAGTTGAATGCGGGCAGCAACGACCTGTTTATGAGTGTGTATCTGCCTTACTGCGATTGGTTCGTTACAGCGGAAAAGAATGGTGCACAGGAGAAGTGCCTACGTGAGGTTGCCTCCGTTGCGGGTCTGGATACGAAAATTCTGTCCTACGACGACTTTTGCCAGAGCTTCCTAGTCACAGCCTGACGGTTGCCCGGGTGGCGGATCCTCTTGCTTTTTCCCGCCGTGGGATTGGACAAACTCCGCGCCAACCGCCTTCAACTTCTGCTCCAGCCTCGCGGTGCAATCGCAGTCGCCACACGCCCAAGGCTCGCTCCCGTTCTCGTCGCGGCACTTGCGGCGGTCGTGAGCATCCTGCACCCGCGTTAGGTCAAAGTATTCTTCCCAATAAGACCGTTCTTCCTGCAGCGGCGTTGGACAGTAGCAGACTTCCACCCAGCGCACGGTCTGGTCGGCGCCGAGCCGCGCTTCGCTCATGTTGCGCCGATATTCGCCCTCGGCAACGGAGCCTTGCCCGAGGGTTTGGTCCTCAATGGCTTGAAGCAGATCGCCTTCGCGGCCGGGTTTGACGCGGGCTCGAACCAGATAGCGCATGGGAATAGTGTCGTCTGCCGGATGACTCAAGCAGATGATGAACCAGCTAACTCGTCGGCTAGCTCAGGGGCTAAAGCCCACGTCTTTCTTGGCTTTGAGCGGCACGGCTGAAGCCGTGCCCTTCCCAAAACAAGTTTAAGAGATAGCTTCCGATGAACATCTCGTCAAGTGTATGAGATCGCGTTAGACGAACATCTCGTCAACTTTATGAGATCGCGTTAGATGAACATCTCGTCCTGCGGCACAGGCCGCCGCGTTTCGCGGCTGCCGCCGTTTCGGCGGCCGCGGCCACCGACCAGGAACTCGATGCCAGCCGTAACGCCCTGAATCAGGCCGGAGAATTGGCGCACCGGCGAAACCACGGTCCGATGCACAATATCGGAAGTCTCTTCCACTCGATCGAGCGTGCGGCTGAGGAGCTCATCGGCGCGAATGATTTGCAGGCGGGCGCGATCGACTACGTCATTCACCGTGGCATCCATGCGTTCTACCTGCGAGCGCACCGAGTATGTCGCCTCCGACAGATTGTCGGCAATCACCGTGAGCTTGGGGCGCAGTTCGGCAAGCATGGCCTGTGCCGTCTCCAGCGCGGGCATAGCCTTGGTTTTGACTTCGACGGCCAGCGCCTCCATGCGGGCGCTGCTCTTGCGCATGGCCAGGTACAAAGCCGCAAGAATGCCTGCCTGCAGAACTACCGCGGCTCCGGTCAGGGCGATGAATAGTGGAGTGAGGTTTTCCATATAGAGCGCTCTCCTGAGCCGTTGTCCAAACCTGCCGTTGTCCAAACCTGCCAACGTCCAAAACTCTGCCGCCGACCCGCCGGCTCCAGGCGGTTTACAGGTTCTTGGGTGCTCCGGTCGTCTCCGTTGTCGCCTCTTGATAGGCCTGCCGGCCAGCCTCGTAGGCGGCGCGGAACTGATCCTTCTGCTGATTCACGACTTCGCGGCCGCGGTCTACCCACTCCGAAGCCTGCTCGCGGGCTTCGCGCGCGCGGCCGCGCACGTAGTCGCGTCCTTCTTCGGCTTGAGCGCGGAGGGCGTCCCGCGTCTCGCTACCCGACTTTGGCGCGTAGAGAACGCCCGCCAACGCCCCCAGACCCAACCCGGCCACGAACCACACAAGACTGTTGCTACTATTGTTCTCGCGATCCGACATAACAGAGACCTCCCGGCCATAAGTGCCGATAATCCGATGTTAGCACCCGCATCAGGGAAACACAATTACGGCAAGCCCCCAAGTAGGCTGCTAGCGGAAGATTGCAGCGGCAAAGCTCTTTCGTTTGTTCTTACGACCGCGATTGGGATGGAAGTTCTACTTCGGCACCGACGGATTGGCCGGGATTGGCGCTGGCGCTGCCGGTTGCGTCTTGACAGGCGCCGATTTCACTCCCTGCAACACGGAGCTTGGCCCACTGTGCCGGATGGAGTAGATGGAGAGCGTCACCGACGTTAGCATGAACAGAACGGCCGAAATGGTCGTCGCTTTGGAGAGCGCCGTGGCTGCGCCGCGCGGGCCAAACGCCGCCTGACTGCCCTGTCCGCCGAAGGCCGCCGAGATGTCTCCGGCTTTACCGCTTTGCAACAGAACAACCACAGTCAGAAACAGACAAACGATCACGTGGATGATGGTGACAAGGATGATCATGGAGTCGAGAGGTCCTAAATCGTTCAGAATGAGTGCAATGGTGCGGAAGGGGGGATTTGAACCCCCACGCCTTTCGGCGCCACCCCCTCAAGATGGTGTGTCTGCCAGTTCCACCACTTCCGCACGGATGTGAACAACACCCCGAAGGCGCTTTGATTATAGCAGAACGATTCTGCTCAGCCTCGCCGCTACAGGCTGTCGGCCTGATGCGATGCTAATCTCCCGACGGCTGCAGCATTTCCTCCTGAGGCATATCCGGAAACGGCTGCTCCGGAGTGACTGCTTTGGGCTTGCGTTGCGGCCGCGCAGCCGGAGTCTCACCCGCCGAAAACTGCTCCGCCTCCGTGGATTCGGCCAGGGCCATGGTCGACGTCAGTCCACCGCTTATCACCTGCTGCACCCGATCGAAATATCCCGTGCCGACGAAACGCTGATGCTTCGCCGCCTGGTATCCATGCTCGCGTTCGCTGGCGAATTCCTTCTCCTGCAATGCCGAGTAAGCGGCCATCCCCGTTTCTTTGTAATGCCGCGCCAGTTCGAACATGCTCAGGTTCAGCGCATGAAATCCCGCCAGGGTCACGAACTGAAACTTGTATCCCATGCCGGCCAGTTCCGTCTGAAAGCGGGCGATTGTTTCCTCGTCGAGCTTCTTGCGCCAATTGAAACTGGGCGAGCAGTTGTAGGCCAGCATCTTCTCGGGATAGCGAGCGTGTATCGCTTCGGCGAAGCGCCGGGCCTCTTCCAGATTGGGCTCCGAAGTTTCGCACCAGAGCAGGTCCGCGTAAGGCGCGTAGGCCAGGCCGCGCGCGATTGCAGACTCGATCCCGCCCCGGATGCGGAAGAAGCCTTCCGCGGTGCGTTCGCCGGTGCAAAACTCGCGGTCCCGCGCGTCGATGTCGCTGGTCAGCAGATGCGCGCTGTTGGCGTCGGTCCGCGCCATCACCAATGTCGGTACGCCCATGACATCGGCGGCCAGCCGTGCCGCTACTAGTTTCTGCACGGCTTCGGTGGTTGAAACCAGCACCTTGCCGCCAAGGTGTCCGCACTTCTTCGCCGACGAAAGCTGATCCTCGAAGTGCACGCAAGCCGCACCCGCCTCGATCATCGCCTTCATCAGTTCGAACGCATTCAGTGTGCCGCCAAACCCAGCTTCCGCATCGGCCACAAGTGGCGCAAACCAGGTTTGCACGGAAGAAACTTTTTCTTCCGCGTGATGGAGTTGGTCGGCCCGCTGCAGCGCACTGTTGATGCGCCGGCAAAGATTGGGAACGCTGTCCGCCGGATACAGGCTCTGGTCGGGATACATCTGGCCCGCATTGTTGGCGTCGGCCGCGACCTGCCATCCGCTCACGTAGATCGCCTTCAACCCCGCCTGCACCTGCTGCACCGCCTGATTGCCCGTCACGGCGCCCAGCGAGTTGACGTAAGGCTCGGTCTGCAGAAGTTCCCACAGCCGCTCCGCCCCCTGGCGTGCCAGCGTGTGCTCAATCTGAACTGAACCGCGCAGACGCAGCGCATCCTCGGCCGCGTAGGGACGCTCTATTCCCTTCCATCGCGGGTTATTTGCCCACTCGTAGTTCAGGCAATCCTGCGCCAGTGCGTTCTTTGCGCGCTTCTCTTCTTCGCTCATTGAGGGGGAGGGAGAATGTTGTTGGGTCGCGTTCCTGGTTCCGTTTTCCTTGGCGGGCATTCGCGTATTCTCCTGGGCTCACAAATTCTGGGCTCACAAATTGTATGTTCAATATACCGAACACACATTCATCATACTGGCGAAGCGTATGTCAGTTTCCATGCCCGGTCAAGCCTGCTGTTCAATAGGGCGAACATATATTCATTTTATTGGCCATGTTTGGTACCATAGAGTCCGACCGTGCCTGCTACGCCCGATTCTCCATCCGCCGCCGTCGAACGCGCTTTGGCCATGCTGGAAGCTGTCGCCCAAGCGTCCGAGGGCTTAAGCAATGCCGAAATCAGCCGTAAACTCAACATTCCAAAGAGTTCCGCCAGTTACATTCTGCGCACTCTGGAGGCCCAGGGCTACTTGACGCGCGACGGGGAGTCCGGAAAGTACCGCGTGGGGCTGAAGATCCTGAGCCTGAGCCGGGGAGCGCTGGGCGGCCTGGATGTTCGCGGAGTGGCCTTGCCCATCATGCGCCACTTGACGCACCAGACCGGCCTCACCTGCCACCTGGCCGTTTTAGATGGTCCTGACGCCGTCTATATCGAGAAAGTCGAGCCGGAGGGTTTTATCCGCATGGACACTTGGATCGGACGCCGCATGCGCGTGCACGCTACCAGCGTCGGCAAGGCGATCGTCGCCCATATTCCTCGGGAGCAACTGGAGCAGATTGTGCGCAAGAACGGTATGGAAAAGCGCACGCCCAAGACCATCACCACTCTACCGCGTCTGCTCAAGGAACTGGAACGAGTGCGCACTCAGGGCTGCGCCGTCGACGATGAAGAGAACAACCTGGGTGCGCGCTGCGTCGCCGCCCCGATTTTCGATGAGCGCGGTTCCATCGAGGCCAGCCTGGGCTTGAGCGGCACCACGCAGCAGGTAAGTCCGCAAACCATGCCACGCATTCTCGAAGCGCTCAAGGACGCGGCCCGCCACATCTCCATGGGCATGGGATACCGGGCCCCGCATCGCCGGGCCAGCGGCGCCTAGACCATTCTGGGAATCCGGCCGCTGGCTCTACGCAGTTTCTCTGTACTCCTCCGCCATTGCGACCCTCGCGCCGGCGGGCGGCTGGGGCAACGGCACCAACCCGATCCCCTGGTTCCGGTCGTGAACTAATGTCCAAACCTCCGCGCACTGATCGCACAGCCAGAAGCGCTCCACCCGCCGGGGATGTTGCCGCATATGAGGAGAAGGCGGAGCTGTCACCTCTCCCGGCTTGGCCACACACTCCGACTCCACCAGGAACAGCTTGCCTTGGCGTAGTCGAAGAAACGGTCTTGAACATTGCGAATTCGCACAGTGGCTGAGCATCGTGTCCTCCGCTGGACTGCTCTGTTAAAGCTCAGACTTGCAACGCAGGGACTCGATCCCTGAGACTCGCAAGAGCGGCCAGATTCCACGGCGCATGCATGTGCAATACCAGACCGTGCGGAAGACTCCCCAGTCAATTCCTTGAATTCGATGCCCACTCTCTGGCCCGTGTCTCGTCCCTCCGTGCCGACTCATCGGCACGGTGACGAACTTTCGTCTTCCGTGCCTTGCCTCAAGTCTCGTACCTCGCTACCATTTCAGGAAATGGCAAAGCATGTTCTGTTGTGTCCACCGGCCTACTTCGACGTCGTCGATCAGAAAAACCCCTACATGTCAGAGAAGGCTTCGATTGATCGCGAGAAAGCCCAGCGGCAATGGCAGGCTCTGCGTTCCGCCCTGGAGCAAGCCGGCTGCCAGGTCGAAACCATCGCTCCCGCGCCAGGCCTCGAAGATATGGTCTTCGCCGCCAACCAGGTCTTTGTAGGTTTTCACGAAGGACTAGGCAAGTTCGTCGTGCCCAGCCGCATGGTGCACGCTTCAAGGCAGCGCGAGGTGCCTTTCTATGTGGACTGGTACCGCCAGCGCGGATTCAAGATTATCGAAGTCGATCTCGGCCCCGACCACCTGGAAGGCCATGGCGACCTTCTTTGGCATCCTGACTGGTCCCGTATCTATGCCGGCTACGGCTTTCGGTCGACCCGTGCTGGTGTCGAAAAGTTTCGTGATGCCATGTCCAAATTGGAAATCCCGGTCGTCCCGCTCCATCTAGTCGACCCCTACTGCTATCACCTCGATACCTGCTTTTGCCCGCTGAACCACGAAGCCGTGCTCGTCTATCCCGGCGCCTACGCTCCCGAATCCCTCGCCACCCTGCGTGGATTCTGGAAGCGCGTTCACGAGCTCACCGCCGAGGAAGCCCACAAATTCATGGGCAACGGCATCGTCGCCAACGGACGCTATCTCACTCCCTACGTCACGCCGCACCTTGAAGCCATCCTTCGCAAGGAAGCCCTTGCGCCCGTCATCGTCGACACGTCAGAGTTCGAGAAGTCCGGCGGCAGTTTGTCTTGTATGAAGGCTTTTCTGCCCTAGCGGAGAAGGGGATTGCGTTTTGAAAGGGCGCGGGGCCTGAACGGCTCGCGAAAAAAGTCGGTTGAGGTCCCAGGCAATACCGTCTGAACAAGGCTAACAGTAGGTCGAGTGGTCGGAATCGACCAAGTCTCAATGAGTGTAATGGCCTGTTAACGACATTGATCTATCTCTGAACGCTGAATGATAAAGTGTCCAGATGCGATCAAACCGATCCGTGCCGCCCTGTGTCGTAATTCCTGTGCTCATTTACCCCGACCCCGGAGCAGCGGCCGATTGGCTG
This sequence comes from Acidobacteriaceae bacterium, assembly GCA_003131585.1. Classification (GTDB taxonomy): domain Bacteria; phylum Acidobacteriota; class Terriglobia; order Terriglobales; family Acidobacteriaceae; genus Sulfotelmatobacter. The sequence goes on along the minus strand of PKVW01000057.1, from coordinate 54,233 downwards.
TCAAAGGCTTTTGGCTTTGCCATCCGTCTCCGCATCGCAAATCACCGCGTCCAGATGAAAGCCGGCGATGGCTGCTTCACCATCGCCGAAGGCAACGCGATACCCAACAACTCGCACATCGTTCAGGTTCGCATCGAAGATGCTAAGGGCCACTGCGAGCGAGCTCGACAGAACGGTGCCATCATCCTGACGGAACCCCAAGACCAACCCTATGGCGAGCGCCAATATAACGCTCAGGACTTTTGCGGCCACCGCTGGGACTTTACGGAGACCATCACCGATGTCGCTCCCGAAGAATGGAGCGGCGGTGCATTTCATCTTAAGTGAGTCGATTCTCAGACTTCTTCGAAATTCCGAACTTGTCTGTGCTGCTCCTCCGCCATCGAACTGTATGTCCAATCTCTTGCTTGAAAACGGTCCAATCGACAGGATTCACTCCACCGGCCGAAGTAAAAGGGGTTGAGGTAAGAAGGGAATGCCCCTCCTCCTTCGCGGGAGGAAGTGCACTTTCGCGAGGCTAATGGGCGTGGTGAGTGAGGGCTGACGGTTACTTCTTGCTGCTCATCTTTGACAGTTCCTTGACGGTTGCCGTGTCGCTGTAGATTCCAGCGTTCACGATGTACGGGGTTCCTTTAGCGCTCAGGTGATAGGTGATCTTGCGTGACGGCTCCTTCTCGCCAGGCTTCGGCCACCAATAGTCACCCCACACGCCAGAAGGCGAATCCCGAACCATCTTGCAGTAAGCTACTGAGTCCGGGTAGATGCTTTTTCCCGTTTTTGCATCCTTGACGGACGAGATGTCTTGGCCTATCATCTCCGGCTTTATCGGGTGAGCCGCCATGACCTTCTTGTCGCAGTCCTGGATGAAGATATAAGTGTCTTTCCACACCCACGGACCCTGCTTCTCGTTAAACTGTGCCAAGTCACGCGTCTTCGCTAGGGTGCTGGCAGCTTCCCTCACCTTGGCGACGACCTCCTGTGCGGTTGCGCTGTCCTGGCCAACGGCGACAGTGCATAGGGCGACGTTGAGGAGAGCCACCGACACACCAGCGAAAATCCTGCTGCTCTTCATTGAGAATCTCCTTTCTGAATAAAAACGGCACTCAGTCTACACCAATCTCGGCTGTTCGCCACGTCGCGAAATGATCTTCATCTGGAGTCAGGGGCGTCTCTTGGACAAACCGGAAACTATGCGACTGGCGATTGTCATCGCAACATCGCCATTGCACTCATTGACGAATTCATTCCGCCTAACCTTGAAAGTGATTCCGAATCGCCCTGATCCACTCCGACAACATGGGGATGTGAACTCTCCGTCGAATCGGCTGCGCATTGGCAGCACTTTGTAGCAAGTGGACAATCTCGACGGCTGGAACGCGCGTCGCGACCGAGTCCACCGAAGCGGAACGGACTACCTGGTTGGGATCAATCACGAAGACGGCCGGTTTGGCGATGCCGCCTCTTTCTCGCGAGTTGTAGATGTCCCAGTCCTTGACAACGCGTCGTTCCGTATCGCACAAAATCGGAAACGGCAATGAGAGCTGAGTTCGCAAGGCCTCCGATGATTCGCACGAATCCACAGAAACCGCCACTAGGCTCGCGCCCGCCGACCTGATTTCCGGATAGTGTTCGCGATAATCCGCCAACTGGCGGAGGCAAAACGGTCACCAATTCCCGCGATAGAAGAGCAGAACCAGGCGCCCCTCCTGGGAGACCAACTCGGACAACCGCCTTGGCGCACGTGTCGAGTCCAGCAACTCGAAGCCCCTCGCGATTTCCCCAGCGACAGGAACTTTTGCCATGGCACTATTCTAGTAGGCATTTACGGCGAGGCATTGTGGAGATAGGGTTCGTCCAAGCGCAACGGTTGAAATATCGCCATTACACTCACTGACAACCCTTAACCGGTCTGAAAATAACATCTTTAACGCAGCGCTGGAAGCGCTGCCCCACCCAAAATCAGATTTCTTAGGCACTTTGTTCCTCTTTAGCCGCGACTCTGCGCTCAGTGTATGATCGCCCCCGAAACCGCCACGATCGCTCCTACCACGCTCAGCACAATCCCCAGGTGCCAGAAGATTCGCCGCCCGGAAAGCAGCGTGATGGACGTAATCACCAGCCCAATCTCGAGGAACACCTCGGCCAGGTCATACCGGTCGGCACGGCTTCTTTCCATCGCGACCTCGCCCTCCAACTTGCGCGCCTCATCCTGGATCTCACCCTTCTCGTGTTTGTAACGCTCCGCTTCCAGCGCAGACTTTTCATGGAATTTGACCATCTCGCCAGCGTCTTTGCTGCCCACCACCGTGGCCAGATCGGCGAACAGTTCGTCCTCGTGCTGACGAATATTCTTGGCCTGGTAATACTCCCATTGATCGGACGCCTTGGCCTGCAACACCACTTCCTCGGTGTGCGCCCGGTGTCCCAGCAGCGACACCACCGCCACGCATACTGCCAGCACCGCCATCGTCAGCGATACTGGCGCCAGGCTGGGATTGTGGTGCGCATGTTCGGCATTCTCCTGCAGTTCTTGCAGCTCGTCACTCATTGACCCTCCAGATCATTGATCCCCCAGATGCTCAGCCGGCAAGAACCCGGTCGCAAACTGTCGATGGTACGGATTCCCGATGCTCAGAGCAAGCGGCTCTCGACTTTCGATGGTTACACTCGACGCTGACAACCGCGAAACTGGCAGCTCCTATTCTCCCATCACCTTCACGATCACCCGCTTGTCGCGCTGTCCATCGAACTCGGCGTAGAAAATTCGCTGCCATGTCCCAAGGTCGAGTTTACCGGCAGTGACAGGCACGATTACCTCGTGATGAATCAGCAGCGCTTTGAGATGCGAGTCGCCGTTGTCCTCGCCGGTTTCATGATGCTTGTAGTTCTTGCGAAACGGCGCCAGGTGTTCCAGCCACTGATCGATATCTTCGATTAGCCCGCTCTCATTGTCGTTCACATAAATGCCCGCCGTGATGTGCATGGCGGAAACCAGCGCCATGCCTTCTTTGACTCCGCTCTTGTGCACGACTTCTTCTACCTGCGGCGTCACGTGCACATACGCCCGATGGGTCTTGGTATGAAACTTTAGGTATTCGGTCAGAACTTTCATCGCCCTACTCCTGAATACAGGCGATTCTACCCGAGGGACGAAAAGGCCTCATCCTGCTTGCATTCGTGCGCCGCGAATTGGCTCTTGAGGTTGGCCTGCGCATCGGCCACGCGCTTCAACGCATCCAGGGGAACCCTGAACTCGCGGTTGCAGTGCGTGCAGACTGCAATCGCGGGGAGGATCCCAAGCCATTTCAGCACTCGGAGATTGCGTTTCCGCATGGCGCGCTTTACGCAGTACGCATAACTACCGCATGGTCTCTTCAATCTCAGAGATCCAGTTGGGACGCTTCAACACTTCGCGCGGCTTGGGACCATCCGCGGCGCCTACAATTCCGTCCTGCTCCATCAGATCGATGAGATGCGCCGCGCGCCCGTAACCAATGCGCAGCCGCCGTTGCAGCAGGGAAGTGGAGGCTTTCCCAAACTCCACTACCAGCTTCACCGCATCCTGATACAGAGGATCGTCCTCACTGCTGCCCTCCGATCCCTCAATGCCGCCTCCGCTGCTCCCAGCCTCGCGCTCGTCTTTCGGCGCTTCGAGGAATTGCTGCTGGTATTCCGCCGAGCCCTGCTGCTTCCAGAACTCAACCACCGCCGCGATCTCTTTCTCCGTGACCAGCGGCGCATGCAAGCGATGCACCCGCGCCGATCCCGAAGGCAGGTAGAGCATGTCGCCCTTGCCCAGCAAGGCCTCCGCCCCGTTGGCGTCAAGAATGGTTCGCGAGTCCACCTTGGTCGCCACGCGGAACGAAATTCGCGCCGGGAAGTTTGCCTTGATCAATCCCGTAATCACGTCCACGGACGGACGCTGCGTCGCCAGCACCAGGTGAATGCCCACGGCGCGCGCCATCTGCGCCAGCCGCGTGATCGATTCTTCCACGTTCGACGAATCGAGCATCATCAGATCGGCCAATTCGTCGATGATGATCACGATGTAAGGAATCGGCTTGTCGTCGGAATCCTCTTCAAACAGGCTCGGCGTCCCGCCGCTGTCAAACAGCCGGTTGTACTGGTCGATGTTGCGGACGCCCTTGGCGGCCAGCAGCTTCAGCCGCCGTTCCATTTCGCGCACGGCGTTGCGCAGCGCGTTTGCCGCCAGCTTCGGTTCGGTGATGATCGGCGTATACAGATGTGGCACGCCTTCATAGTTGCCCAGTTCCAGTCGCTTCGGATCCACCAGAATCAACCGCACCTGCTCCGGCGTGGCCTTGTACAGAATCGACATGATGAAGGCATTGATGGCCACGCTCTTGCCCGCGCCCGTCGATCCGGCAATCAGCAAGTGCGGCATCCCGGCCAGGTCGGCCACTACAATACGCCCGTTGATGTCCTTGCCCAGGGCCATTGTCAGCTTCGACTTCGAGCCCATGAATTCCTGCGACTCGATGTTCTCCCGCAGCCAGATGATCTCGCGCTCGCGGTTCGGCACCTGAATGCCCACGGTCGATTTCCCCGCCATGCGTTCGATCAAAATGCTCTCGGCCTTCAGCGCCAGGCAAAGGTCGTCGGTAAGGTTGGTGATGCGGCTGTATTTGATTCCGGCATCGGGCTTGAACTCGAACGTGGTGACCACGGGGCCGGGATTGATTTGCGTGATCTGCCCGTGGACATCGAACTCCGCATACTTCTCGGTAAGCACCTGCGCCAGCAGTTTCAGTTCGTCGGCATCCACAGTCTGCTGCTCGTCAGGACGCTGCAGCAAACTGCTCGAGGGCAGCTTGTAGCCACCCGCGATCCGTGGCATCGTTGTTTTCGGCTTGTGATCGCTGTCGGCCCGTTGCGTCACTTCCGGGTCAACCGCGGCTTCGGCTCCGGCCAAAGACAGAGACTCCGTCAGAATCCCGCGTGTCGCCGCGGGAGCAGCCTCGGTGACCTCAGGCTCCAGCATGCGTTCAATGCCAGTGCGGCGAGGTTCCGGAGCAACCCTCGACTGCACCGCTGGTTCGGCAGCCTGCCGCGATGGAATTAACTGCGTCCTTACCGCTAGCTTTGAAATCCGGCGCTGGTCGAGTTCCTTCTGCTGCTGCCGCTTGGCCCGCTCCTCCTGCCAATCCTGGTAGCGATTCCACAGCGCCGTCAGAAACGCGAATCGCGTCGGAGCCCACAGCTGGATTGACGAAAACGAGAACGCCGTCGAGAGATAGAGCGCGATCGCCAGCACGCTGGCACACACGATGTAGGCGCCCGCCAAGTTCAAGTAGTGAATCAGGACGTCGCCCACAACCCGCCCCACCAGGCCCTCGATCGGCAACACGTTCAGCCAGCGCAAATGGCCCGGCAGCAACGCCAGCAGCGCGGGAACGAAAACGATCAGCCAGATTCCGCCCAGACTTTTCGCCACCGGAGACTGAACCTTCCGCGAAGCAAACCAGCGAATTCCCAACACGCCGAAAAATACCGGCAGCAGAAATGCTCCGATCCCGAAGAACTGGAGTGCCAGGTCCGAGACGAGCGCTCCGACCACCCCAATCCAGTTGCGGGCAGCGTGTGTTCCGGTCAGCACGGAGGCGCTATTCAGCGAAGGATCCAGCGGCGAATACGAAGCCAGCGCGAGGAAGAGGAGGAGCGCGGAGACGCACATCAGGAAACCGATCAGCTCATTCAGCCGCCGGTTGCCCGTGGGGACAAAGATGCTTGCCAGAAAACGCATGTGGGCCGTTGTTCACACCGGACGAACCGTCCCGTGCCGCAAATCGGCCAGAGCCTCATCATTATGCCAAGAAGCGAACGCGGCGGCAACGCCAGAATTCACCGGGAGTGTACAGTTGGTTTCCCGGTAGATGAAGCGCCTGACTGACTATTGCCTCATCACCGCAACAATAGGCTCCAAACCATTACGGGAAACGCTTCTTGTTACTATGTACCAATAGTGGTACCTTTATATGTGAACACAGGTTTGAAGCGGCTGCCAGCGCGGTTCTATCGCTCCGATAGCGGACGAGAACCCGTGCGAGAGTGGCTCAAAAGCCTGGATGCTGAAGATCGCAGAATCATCGGTGAGGACATCAAAGACGTCGAATTCTCCTGGCCCATTGGGATGCCGCTGGTACGTTCGCTCGGCCGGGAACTGTGGGAAGTCCGAAGCAGCCTGCCGCACGGCCGCATCGCCCGCGTGCTCTTCTGCTTTGAACAAGACTGTAGGGTGCTCCTGCACGGGTTTATGAAGAAAACGCAGAAGACGCCCAACCAAGAGATTGATCTCGCAATCAGACGGAAGAAAGGACTGGGAACGTGAAGAAAAAAAACATTGGCGCAACTTTCGATAGCTGGCTTCGTGAGGAAGGCCTCTATGAAAGAGTCAGCGCGACCGCCATCAAGCGAGTCGTCGCGCGCCAGGTTGAGGCCGCCATGCGCCAAAGAGGCTTGACCAAGGTCGAAATGGCGCGGCGGATGCGCACCAGCCGTTCCGCCCTCGACCGGCTCCTTGATCCCGAGAATGGTGCCATTACCCTGAGCACGCTTCAAAAGGCCGCAGCCGTTGTCGGACGTCAAGTTCGTCTGGAGCTGGTTTAACGCGGGCCTTGTTCGGAGCTACCTGATAAATGGCTCGGGAAGGGCGCGACTTCACAGGCTGCGGAAAAACTCGCAAATCGGTGAAGTACCGTGGAAGAGCGGNNCTTCAGCGCCGCGTAAAGCTTCTAAAATCAGCGCGGGCTTTAGCCCCAGTGGTCGCATTTTGCGTCCACGCCAAGTTCTTCCGCAGCCTGTTCAGTCGTGCCGCCCGGAGCCAATAAAGACTTGGGCTTTAGCCCCTGAGGTCCTCGCTTTCTCCAACGCCCGGGATTTATGAGACGGCTTCTCGCAGTCGCCGCGCCCGAACTTCAAGCTCCACGCGTGATCCATGCTTCCGGATCAAGCTTGCCTATCCCGGCTCAAACCGGAGAGGGAACCGAACAAGTTTGTCGTATTCTTACGTGAATGAAAGCAGGGGCACGTCAGAGCCGACACGGTTATCTCCTCAGCCCAGTGGCTCGGGCTTTGTGCCGGAATTCCACTTTTACTTTTGCCCTACGCCCAGTTCTTTCCAAACAGCAGGGTCATCCGTTATATAAAATATCGGCTCCATTTTTCTGTGTTCGATAATTTCAGTTATGCCGTTTACAGTGATTATTTCGTAGGCTGGATAACCAGGAGGGAATCCAGGGGAAGGATGTTTCAGTTGGAGAGGCTCTAAGCCTTTCACCCTGCCAGCTACCTTTGTCCGTATTTGCCCTTTCGTGTCTTTTAATATGAATGTCGCACTGCTACCCCATGGCTTAATGTAGTAACTCATCGTAATTGAAATGTCGGCGCGGGTAAGTCCCGGTGGAAGGGTAATCCATTTCGGCAACCTCGACTCACTCGCTAGTTCAAAGGTTGACTCGGGGAACCATTCGCACCCTATCGCCGAACCTGCAATTGTTAGCGCAACAAAAAAGAGCAGGAATTTATCGGTGCGCCTAATTAGTTTGAACATTTGCAATGACCTCCGGGGGCTGGCCCACCCTTCCTGCGCGATAGTTTCATGGATCATCAGGAATCAGGCTGCCCCATCCTTGCGTTTTTTGCAAGGGTGGGTGCCACAAACCTATCCTCTGGGTGCATTGGTCGAGACCGTTGCGGTCTCGTGAGGGAAATGACAGCATCCTGATCGTGCCTGCGTTCGTGGTGCCACCCGTCGAAAACCGACGACGAGTGGGGCAGCCTAATTTGTGGTGGCCCAAAGGTGGGCCAGCCCCTTGGCCGAAAATGACGCAGACGATCTACCGCCGCTCAAGGACCGTGTTCCACCGGCAGATCGTCTCATTCACCGAACTCTCAGTGGGTGCTTCTGCGTCATTGGGGGCACGATACCGTTCATCCGCAGGTACTCTACAAGCTGTCCGTAGTGGTCTGTGATGTGCCAAACGGCAACGACTGATATGCCCAGCTTCGTGTTCGGTGCGGCGTAGCGGCCTTGGACGCGTTCGAGCGCGTTTTTCGCCGTGAGCGTTGCTAGGACGCGGTTCGAGTAGTCGAACGAATCCCTGAGGTACTTGATCAATTCTGGCTTTGTTTTTGCCGGTTCGTGCCCGCCCTTTTCGCAGTCTTCGGGCGGCTTCTTGCCCTCGAATTCGTTGAAGAAGGCAAACTGGTTGCAGGCAACGTGTTTTACTTGCTCGCCGAAGCTGCGGACGTCATCGAACTTTCCGTCGGTGGGGACGAAGGAATACTTGTTCTCAGGCATGGCCTCAGCAACGCCGAGGAAATTTCCTTCGGCGAACTGGAGCGTTTCGCTAACGCTGTCGGCGATTGACTTGGGAAACGTCATCCTGCTGGGCGGCTGGTTTGGAACCAGATTCCTGCAGCATTTTGGATTTTGCGACCGCAGTTAGCGCGACGCCACACACGACGAGTAGGGCAGCAATACGCAAAAGGTTCATTCCATCCTCCTGAGAGCCGTTAAGGCACTGACCAGAGTCTATCTTCCGGGCTGCTGCGTACCAATCACGCGCCAAGCCTGAGATGTAGCTAGTCCTGACGCCTAAGGGGGATGGCCCACGCTTGCAGTGCCACCGAACAGGCTGCCCCATCCCTTCGCGTTCTGTGCGAAAGGGGTGGGCACGATGCTGCCGGCAGCCTCCAGTTTCGACTACGCCACCGTCGGCGACGTACCGTATAAAGTACAGGACGCGATTGTCAAGTCTACTTTCGTAGTCATTCGGCGTCCTCGAAAGTAGACATTTCTTCCACAGCCTAACCCCTTGCATCTATTGATCCGCCCAAAAGCCGAATCGAAGAATCAACAACTTACGCCACAAGAATTCTGCAAAGTGAAATGTTCCCATGGGAACAGTAGGCTCGATGTTCCGATAGCTGCCTCATCCCGCCAACCTGGCCGCGAACGTCAGCACCAACGCTCCCACGATGATGCGGTAGACCGCGAACGGCGCGAAGCCGCGCTTGCGCACGTACGCCATGAACCACGCCACCGATGCGTAGGCGACGAGATAGGAGACCACGAAGCCGATGGCCAGCACGATCCATCCATGGGCGCCGATTTGCGAAACCCCAATCGGATTCTCGCCCTTGCCCAGGACCGACTTGAACAGCGTATATCCCGTAGCGGCGACCATGGTTGGAATGGACAAGAAGAATGAGAATTCCAGAGCCGAGGCCCGCGACATTCCCGCAACCTGACCGCCGGCGATGGTTGCCATGGAGCGCGACGTTCCGGGAAATACTGCGGAGAAGATCTGGCAGAAGCCAATCCAGATGGCTTGTCCCAGGCTCATGTTTTCCATCTTCCAGGTGTGGATGCGGCCTCCGCCCGCGGTCGGTCCCGCGGCTTCCGACTTCGCATTCATTGCGTCGACGATCCACATGACGATTCCGCCAATCAACAATGACCAGCCGATGATGTACAAGTTCTCCAAGTGCTTACCAATCACCCTGGTCAGCAGGAACGAAGGAATCGCCGTGACCACAAAAGCGATGGCGACTAATCCCAGAGGGTGCGTGAGCGGCGTCCGGTCGCCACGCTCGCCGCGCGGAAACGTAGAGAGAAACTTTGCGATGCGGCTGCGGAAATAGACCGGCAAACACAGAATCGCGCCCAACTGGATCACGATGGAATACATCTTCCAATAGCCGTCCGACAGGCTGATGTGCAGCAGCGCTTCAGAAAGCCTCAAATGCGCGGTCGAACTGACCGGCAGAAACTCCGTCAGGCCTTCCACAATTCCCAACAGCAGAGACAGCAAATAGTCGTTCAATCACCCTCCGAAAATACGGGAACAGTATCTCAGAAAAGCTCTAGCAGTCGTTAGAGCAATGCTTAGTCACTCGCGTTGCCGTAGGTTGGGATGCCCTGCTGGATGTAGAAAATCAGCCGCTGCGTGCGGGCGGCCCAATCGCTCTGCCCATACTGACTGATGACCTTCTGCGCCAGCGCCAGGGCGCGGTCCTTCGATTCTGCGGCTTTCTTCTGATTCGGCTCTGTCCTGTAAATCTCGATCAGCGCCGCCCGGCGCCAGGCCGCGTTGTACAAGGCCTCAGCAGCGGCGGGAGATTGCGCGTGTTCCTTGGCATAATTCTCGTAGAGTTCAGCTTCTTTGTCTGGACACTTCGACAAACCTTCCCATTCGCCGCAGAGCTTATTCTCGAGCAGACGAAAGCCGGCCAGATCGGCCCACTTCGTGCCCGGATATTTCTTAATCGTCAACTTCATCCACTCTTCATTCATCTGGCCGCGCATGTAGGCTTCGCGCGCGCGCCCTGAAGGCCGCGTCATAATGTCGGACCGCTCGATTTGCCAGCGGATATCGGCCGCGCGATAAAGCGATTCCGCGGCAAGAGGCGAAGTGGGCATCAGATCATACACTCGGTAGTAAAGCCGCAGCGCGTCCTGCGCCGCGTCGCGACGGCCGCGGCGGCGGCTGGCCTGGTCTTCCGAGTCTGCCGCTTCGCCAAAGATGATCCGGTCACCGTCCTGCGTCGCGGCGGTGACCAGGGCTTTGTTAGGAACCCAGCCGGTGATGGCTTTGCCTTCCTCTTCGTCTTCGGTTGCGCCTTCTTCATGGCTTGGCGCCCGCAGAATCGCTTCCACATGAACCCAGTCGCGGCTGGTCTCGATGATGATTAACTCATGACCTCGTCCAGCGTCGCCCACTCTGGCGGCGTCCGCGCTGGGAGCGACGCGAATCGTTTCTTCGTGCACCAGCGTTCCGCGCTGGGCGGCGGCGAAGGCGAATGTGGCAGAGAGGAGGATGGTTGCGGTGACGGTTCGAGCGGCAATCGTAGCAAGTTGTCTCATAGCATTCCAGCATGTTGGAGTATGGTCAAGCTGATCTGTGACTAAGAATGGGCGCGGGTGGAACGCGGTTGCAAAGCAGTTAGCTTTTATTTCGCGCAGTCTCCACTGGATATTCAACGCTTACAGGTTAGTGCTCGTGTTTCGCGCCGGTCAAGCAGAATCGGGCCTCTGCAGGAGCTAGGTCGGCTGACCCGATTTGGAATGGACAACAACTGGTAGGATTGCTGACCGGGCATGCGGCTTCCGATCACATCTCTAACGATATTCGGTCTGTTCGCGGTAACCGCGATGCTCGTCTGCTACGCCTTGGAAGCGCGGAGCCGATGGTTCATCCTGGCCTTTGCCGGAGCTTGCCTGCTCGGCTCGGTCTACGGTTTTCTGCAGGGAGCCTGGCCGTTCGGATTGGTCGAGGCTGTCTGGTCTCTGGTCGCGATACGGCGCTGGGCGTTGGCAGCGCGCGCAAAGTGATCTGGCAGTGGTCTTCTTACCGCGCCTATCCGCGTTACCGCGCCGATCCGCGGCGAAATTCTTCCAGCATCTTTTCCAGCATCTTGGGATCGATGTTGCCGCCGCTGATGATGGCGACGTTTAGTTTCGTCTTCGGCAACTGGTCGCGGCGGAACAGGAAGCCGGCCACGGCCACGGCTCCGCTGGGCTCGGCGACCGTTTGGGGATTCGCCGCCAGCAGTCTGACCGCTTCGCGAATCTCGTCTTCGCTTACGGTAACGATATCGTCCACATAGCGGCGGATGTACTCGAAGTTGATGGGGCCGATGCTCTGCGTGCGCAGCCCGTCGGCGATGGTGCGAGAAACTTCGTCGGCAGGGAACTGAACGATCTTTCCCGCGCGCAAGCTGGCCTGCGCATCGGCCGCAAGTTCCGGCTCCACGCCGATTACCTTGATCGAAGAGTTGCTCAACTTAATCGCCGTAGCCACGCCGCTGATCATGCCTCCGCCACCCACCGGCGCGAGAACCGTTTCCACCTCCGGCATGTCTTCGAGAATCTCCAATCCCATCGTGCCCTGACCGGCGATGATCTGCTCGTCGTTGTAGGGAGGCACGATGATGTAGCCGTGCTGCGCGGCGAGTTCTTCGGCCTTAAGCTGGCGCTCGGCGCTGCCCGGGCCCACGATGACGATTTCCGCGCCCAGCGCCGCCGTGGCCTCGCGCTTGATCGCCGGAGCGTTGTCCGGCATTACGATGACGGCCTTCACGCCCAGCGCCCGCGCCGCGTAGGCGACGCCTTGCCCGTGGTTGCCGCTGGAGTAGGTGATGACGCCGCGCTTGCGGTCCTCTTCCGACAGTGAAGCGATCTTGTTGTAAGCTCCGCGAAGTTTGAAGGCGCCAATGGGTTGCTGGTTTTCGGGCTTGAGGAAGAGGCGGCGGGAAGCAGACTCGGGATGATTGAATTCGATCAGACGCGTATGGGCCGCAACCCCACGGATGCGGGTTTGTGCGAAGTGGATGTCGGCGAGAGTGACCATGGTGTTCTGCTATTATGATCCACTTCCCGGCGACAGGAGAAGACAGGTGTCTTGACATCATGATGCCCAGGAGTGTAGCATCATGATGTGCGAACCACTCTTACCCTCGACGACGATGTCGCCAACCTCCTGAACAAGGAAGCCCGCAAGTCCGGCGAATCTTTCAAGCAGGTCGTAAATCGCCTTCTGCGGTTGGGCTTGACGGCGGCGAAGCAACCTGTCCGAAAACCGTTTGTTGTGAAGCCGATGAATTTGGGACTACCTCACTTCGAAAAGGTTGAGGAATTGCTCGAACTTCTTGAAGGCCCGGATCATCGGTGATCGTTGTCGACGCCAACCTGCTGATCTATGCCTACGATAGCGATTCGTCCCACCATAAGAAGAGCCGTGCCTGGGTCGAGAAAATTTTTTCGGACGTAGAGCCTGTGGGATTGCCCTGGCAAACTGTGTGCGCCTTCTTGCGAGTGATTACCAATCGAAAGCTGCCGGGATCGCGTTTGACGGTTGAACTGGCAGCGGAAATTGTAGAAGAGTGGCTGGCGCAGCCGAATGTGCGCATACTGGCGCCCGGGGATGAGCACTGGTCGGTGCTAAAACGAATGATGGTTGAAGGCCGGGCCTCAGGGCCGTTGGTCAGCGACGCGGAATTGGTTGCGCTGACCGTGGAATACGGCGGTGTGCTGTATACCGCGGATAGGGACTTTGCCCGGTTTCCGGGGCTAAGGTGGAAGAACCCGCTGGAGTAACGGGAACAAGCGGCAATACCTTCGGCTGTAGGAAGTTGCCCCGCGAGTTATCTTTAATGGTATACTGTATATGGTCGAGTGGGCGGTTGAGTTCTATGAGGAAGCCGATGGGAAGGCTCCGGTAGAAGAGTTCCTCGATTCGCTGCGCCCCGAAGGAAGGGCAAAGGCGTTGGCGCTGCTGCAATCGCTGAAGATTCATGGCCCGAGTCTGCCGTTCCCGTATTCATCGCAGGCGGCGGGGAAGATCCGCGAATTACGGACGCAATATGGCAGGGACAAGATTAGGATTCTTTACTTCGCAGATGCCAGAAGAACCTTCATTCTGCTCCATGGATTCGTGAAGCGGGCGGCCAAACTGGAGGCATCCGAACTGGCTAAGGCCGAGTCCAGAATGGCCCGGCACAATCAACAGATGGGCAGAGGAAAAACGTCGTGAGCAGATTCGACCGCTACTATCGTACGCAAATGGAAGACTCTGCCATGCGGGAACTGGTGGAGAAGGAACTCGCGAGCCTTGACATTGGCGTGCAGATCGCCAAACTGCGCGCCAAGCACCGGATGAACCAGACTCAGCTTGCTGCCCGCGCCCGCGTGAGCGCTCCCAAGGTCTCCCGGATGGAGAGCAGGCCGGCCAACGTCCAACTCGACACGCTCATACGCCTGGCCCAGGCGTTGGGGGCTCGTCTGGAAGTGCGCCTGGTGGAAGAGAAGGAAAAAAGACGTCACTCTCGCCGCCCGCTGGCTTAGGCGCCCGTTCCGCGCGGCTCGGCCCGATTTATGCGGGTGATGAGGCTGCTGTTATTGGGACGAACTGGAAGATGATTCACGACGGTGGGCTAAAAGGAAATGCTTTTTAAACGACCGCGAAACCAGCACGTCTTCAAAGTCCTCCCAGAGACCTTTATGCTTCTTGAGGTCGATTACGACTGCCGTCTTTTGGCCCGCTTCGTCGGTGATGAACTGAATTCCGGTCATGGGATTTCTCCTTCGCAAACAGTCGCATCGAAGATGCCCCCGGCGCGGCGGAAGAACAAGCAGGTCCCTCGACTTCGCATTGCGATTGATGAGGCCAATCGCAATGCTGCGCTCGGGATGACTTTAGCGCGGGTATCGCGGAGTTTAGATTTCCAGTATCACCGGCATGATCAGCGGCCGTTTCTGCGTCTGCCGGGAAATGTAGCGCTTCAGGTCGGCGCGGATTTTTTCCTTGATCACACCGTAGTCCGCTTTTTCTTCTTCGCTGGAGTGCGCCAGTGTGTCTTCGACGATGCGGCGGGCGCCGTCCATCAAGCCGTCGTCGCCGGGGTTGAAGCCACGCGTTACGATCTCCGGCGCAGTTTCCACGCGGCCTGTGAGCTTGTTGATCGCGATGATGGGCAACACGATGCCGTCTTCGCTCAGGTGACGGCGGTCTTTAATAATTAAATCCTCAACCACGTCGGTGCGCGAGCCGGAATCGATGCAGACGCGGCCCACGTTGACGCGTCCGGCCTTGCGCGCGTTGTGTTCGTCGAACTCGAGAATGTCGCCGCTCTCGATCAGGATTACTTTGCCCACCGAGCTGTGCATGGCGCCAGCCATTTCCGCGTGCAATTTCAACTGACGGTACTCCCCGTGGATGGGAATGAAGTACTTCGGCCTCACCAGGTTGATGATCAGCTTCAGTTCTTCCTGGCTGGCGTGCCCGCTGACGTGGATGGGAGGCGACGTGCCGTCTTCGTAAATCACGTACGCCTCGCGGCGGAACAGGTGATCGATCATGCGGTAAATCGTTTTCTCGTTGCCGGGGATGATGCGCGACGAGAGCACGACCGTGTCGCCCTTCTCGATCTTGGCGTGCTTGTGATTGTCCACGGCCGCGCGCGACAGCGCGGACATGGGCTCGCCCTGGGTTCCGCTGATCATCACGCAGACTTTTTCTGGGGAAAAATTCTTCATCTCGCCGGGGTTGATCACGAGTCCTTCGGGAATCTCGAGGTAGCCCAGATCTTCGGCGATTTCGGAGGAGTTATTCATGGAGCGGCCGATGAAGGCCACCTTGCGCCCGTGCTGGTGAGCCAGTTCCAGTGCCAGCTTGATGCGGTGAATGGAAGAAGAGAAGCACGAAATGAAAAGCCGCCGCTGGGTGTGGGCGAAAACTTCGTCAAACTTGCGACGCACGGCCCGCTCGCTGGGCGTATAGCCCTTGCGCTCAACGTTGGTGGAATCCTGAAACAGCGCCAGCACACCTTGTTTGCCGTATTCGGCGAAAGCGTGCAGATCGAAGAGGTGGTTATCGGTGGGCGTGGGATCGACCTTGAAGTCGCCGGTATGAATGACAACGCCGAGTGGAGTGTGAACTGCCAGCGCGACGCAATCCACCAAACTGTGGGTTACCCGAATCGGATGGATCGTGAACACGCCGGCCTTGAAGCGCTCGCCGGCGCGCATCTCGCGCAGGTCGGCGTCGTCGAGCAATCCGTGCTCGTCGAGTTTGTCTTCCACGTAGGCCAGGGTAAACTCCGTGCCCCACACCGGCACTTTGAGTTCGGAGAGAAACCACGGCAGCGCGCCGATGTGGTCCTCGTGGCCGTGGGTGAGGACGATCCCGCGAATGCGCTGGCGGTTCTCGATGAGATAGGAAATATCGGGGACCACGATGTCGACGCCGAGCAACTCGGCCTCGGGGAACATGAGGCCCGCGTCGATCACTATAATGTCGTCGCCCCAGCGAACGGCCATGCAGTTCATACCGAACTCGCCGAGGCCTCCCAGAGGGATAATCTGCAGTTTTCCAGTTGGCATTAGATACTGATGATGCTAGCACAGACTGCGTTCCGCGCCGTAACCAGCGCGGATTCCATCCACTTCCAACCGATGTCAAACGATGGACGGATAGCATTCTCCGGCTCGCTGAGTTAAGGTTGAATCCATGGCCTCTGCCGAATCCAGATCCTGGCTTCGCGGCCGCGTCGAGAAGACGCTGGTGAAAGGGCTCACGCGCGCCTACTCCACCGTGCAGGTCAATCCGGAGAAGTTTCTGCTGCAACTGCGCACCGCTTACCGGCTGCCCATTAGCGGCTATCACGGAGTCTATTCGCTGGAGATGGGCGAGCTCGACGATGTAGCCGACAACCTGATTCGCAGCGGTATGAAACTTGCTGCCGTCGAGGGCGCGGGCTTCGGCCTGGGCGGACTGATCACGATCTTGCCCGACCTTGGCATTCTGTCAGCCATCACCATGCGCACCATCCAGAAGCTGAGCCTGGTCTACGGCTTTCAATTCAATACCGATCATGAAATCGCCGAACTCTGGATCGCCGCCGCCAGCGCGGCCGGGGTCGACATCAGCCGCGAACTGCTGGAAAAGGAAGTGGTCAACAGGTTTGTGCCGCGCGTGATTCAGCGCATCGCCGCCCGCGCCAGCGCCGAGGTAGTGGAGAAGTGGGCGGGCCGCATGATTCCCCTCGTCAGTTCCGCCCTTGGCGCCGGCTTAAATTACTGGTTCGTTCGCGCCTGGGGCGAGCGCGCCAAAGCCCACTTCCGCCAGCGGCATTTGCAACTCCGCCAGCAAGCCCAAGAGGCAACTTTGGCGCCACCGGGGCCGCTGATTCTGCCGGCGCGGATCCGTTAGCGCGGCGTGGTAGTTCGCCGCCCGAGTCTCATCTTCGATCAGTGGCGACACAATCATCGCAGCCAATCTTCGAGTTCGATGCCACGATCCGTCTTCTCGTCGCGGTATTTCACAATTACCGGCGTATACAGAGAGATTCCCAACTCCGCTGCCGCGCCCTTCTTCACCGCGCGCGACCCCGGCACAACCACAGCGCCTTCGGGAACTTCGAGCGGCGACTCCGGCGTTGCCCGGTAAACTTCGCCGCGCACCAGGTCGTAGAGCGGCGTCGAGCGCGTCAAAATCGTTCCGGCGCCGAGCACTGCTCGCGTGCGCACCAGCGTGCCTTCATACACTCCGCAGTTGCCGCCAACGAGCACATCGTCTTCAATGATCACGGGCGCAGCATTCACCGGTTCGATCACCCCTCCGATCTGCGCCGCAGCACTCAGATGCACGCGCTTGCCGACTTGCGCGCACGATCCCACCAGGGCATGAGAGTCGACCATAGTGCCTTCGTCGACGTAAGCGCCGACGTTGATGAACATCGGCGGCATACAGATCACCGACGGCGCAACGTAGGCCCCGAGGCGCACCGACGATCCTCCCGGAACGATGCGCACCCGGTCAGCCACGGAAAACTTCCGGACGGGGAAGGTGTCCTTATCCACGAAGGTGAGCGCAGCGCAGCCCGTCTCGGCCAGTTCGCCCAGCCGGAACCCCAGCAGAATGCCGAGTTTCACCCAGGGGTTGACCACCCAGCGGCCGTCGATCTTTTCGGCGGCGCGGATCTTGCCCTGGGTAAGTGCGTCGCGGAATTCGAGAAACACCGCCCGCGCTTCGGGATTGTGTTCGACCTCGCCCAGCGCAGCCAGGCGCTCGATGGAAGTTTTTAAGGATTGCATGCGGGAAAAGTATAAAGGAAATGCAGAAGTCAGAAGTTAGAATGCAGAAGTAAAACCGTGAACCCCATTCTTACTTCTGCATTCTGACTTCTTACTTCTGCGCTCACACGCACTTACATTCGCTGCGGATTAGCACGCCGGTCATGCCATGCGCTGTGTCGCGCCCTACGGCCAGCGTCACATACGGTCCATGCCAGCGAGCGCGGTTGGCGTCGTGCCCCGCGGGCCGGCCTTTGCCCTGGTTGCATTGCCCGCACGATCCACGGTGCAGCACGATCTTATGCGGGCCCGCCGCCCAGTTTTCATAAATGTAGAATTCCGCCGCTTCCGGCGCGGGTATTGCCGGCTTCGCGATAAGCCCAGCCTCCGTCGCAACCTTCTGTAGCTTTGATCGCGTGTCGCGGCGCATGGGCAAGAGCGGCAGACGGTAGTTCTCTTCGATTTTGCCCATCATCGCCAGCACGGCCTTCACCGGGAGCGGACTCGATTCGATGAAGTTCGCCTGCATCAAAGCCAAATACTTGCGATGGATGCTACGGGCCGTGGTCCAGTCATTGCTGAGCGCAGCCCGCGTCATGGTTGCCATCTCGTGCGGAATCTCATTCGACGCCACCGAAACGACCCCCACGCCGCCCAGCGCAATCACGGGCAAGGTGACCGAATCGTCTCCGGAGAAAACCAGAAACGTTTCGGGCACCAAGTTGATGGCCTCGGCGATCTGGGTCATGTTGCCGCTGGCTTCCTTCACGCCCACAATGTTCGGAACCTCCGCCAGCCGCGCCAGCGTCGCGGGTTCGAGGTTCGCCCCCGTGCGGCCGGGCACGTTGTAAAGAATGACCGGCTTATCCATCACGGCCTCGGCGATCGCCTTGAAGTGCCGGTACTGGCCCTCCTGAGTCGGCTTGTTGTAGTACGGAGAAGCGGTGAGAATGGCGTCAACTCCAGGCCGCGCGGCAACTTCTTTGGCCTTCTCCACGGCATCGTGCGTGGAGTTCGACGTCGCGCCCGCCAGGATGGGCACGCGCCCCGCCACCACTTCGATGGTGGTGTCGATCACGCGCAGCCATTCGTCGTGCGTGAGCGTGGGCGTCTCGCCGGTAGTTCCGCAGGGGACGAGAAAATCTATACCGGACTCCACCTGCCAGGCCACCAGGTTGCGCAGGGCGGCGTCATCGATAGAGGCATCCTGATGAAAAGGAGTGACCAGCGCGGTACCGCAGCCACGGAGTTGCATGCTAATAAGATAGCGCGAATGGGCTTGCGTGGGAACGGGTGGCTGAACTACAACTCCCGCCACACATCCTTGAAGTCGTAGAAGCCCTTCTTGCCGGCGAGCCACTCCGCCGCGCGCACTGCGCCATCGGCGAATCCCTGGCGAGACTTGGCGTCGTGGCAGAGATAAATCTTGTCAGCAGGGGATTCGAGCACGACTTCGTGCATGCCCACGACATCGCCTTCGCGGAATGAAGTGATTTCCAGGTCTTCGCTTTTGTCCTTGCCGCTGGCTTCGCGGATCGCGCGCCGGATGGCGATGGCCGTTCCCGACGGCGCATCTTTCTTATGAACGTGGTGCCGTTCAAATATCTGTCCGGAGTACTCGTGCCTCAAAGCCGCGGCCGCCGCGCGGGCAACGTCAAAGAACAGATTCACGCCCACGGAGAAATTTGCCGCGTAAACGAATCCTGTGCCGTGGCTCTCGATCAACTTCCGGATGCGATCCAGTTCTCCGTACCATCCGGTGGTGCCGACTGCCATGTTCTTGCCCGCCCTGACGCAGGCTTCGATATTGGCGACGACACAGGAAGGAACAGTGAAATCAATCACCACATCAATTCCGCGCAGCTTCTCTGCAGTGAGAGCGGACCCGCCGGCGTTCTCAGCGGCGCCCGCGACCCGAATGTTATGCCCGCGCTGCCGCGCCACTTCCGCCACCAGCGATCCGGTCTGTCCGCGACCCAGAAGGAGAATGTTCATTGTGCGATCTTCGGGACGCCTCCCAAACTACGCGAACACTTCCGGGTCGAGGTCTGCGAAAAACGTGCTGTGCAAACGCTGAACCACCTCGGGCACTTCGTCTTCCTCGATCACAAAGGTCAAGTTAATCTCCGACGCGCCCTGCGAGATCATGCGAATCTTTTTATCTTTCAATTCACCAAACACCAGCGCCGCCACACCCGGCTTATCGCGCAGGCTCTCGCCCACGAGGCACACGATCGCCTTGCGGCCCTCATACTTCACGTCGGCCAGCTTGGCCAGATCGGCCGCCAGCGCCGGAATCGCATGGTTCGAATCCACTGTGAGCGAAACGCTTACCTCAGAGGTCGAGACCACGTCGACCGCAACTTTGTGCCGGTCAAAGGCCTCGAAAATCGCGCGCAGGAACCCATGCGCCAGCAGCATGCGCGGCGCTGCCACGTCCACAATGGTGATGCGCTTCTTTACAGCAATCGCCTTGAAAATGTTTTTCCCCTGGGGGGCGCGGGTTGTAATCTTCGTCCCTTCGCACGACGGGTTTCTCGAATTCAGCACGTACACGGGGATATTTTTCTGGATGGCGGGCAGCACCGTCGCCGGATGCAGCACCTTGGCGCCGAAGTATGCCAGTTCAGCCGCCTCGTCGAAGCTGATCACTTTGATCCGCCGCGCGTCCGGACAAACACGGGGATCGGTGGTCAGAATCCCGTCCACGTCGGTCCAGATTTCGATCCGCTCGGCGCCCAGCCCGGCGCCCACAATCGCGGCGGAAAAATCGGAGCCGCCTCGTCCAATCGTCGTAGTCACGCCCGCACGGTTCGCCCCGATGAACCCGCCCATCACGGGAACCTGGCCGGCCTCCAGCAGCGGCTTCACTTTCGTTTGCAGGCGCTCATTCGTCTCTTCCTGCTGCGGCACAGCTTCCATGTAGCTGCTATCGGTGACCAGAACTTCGCGTGCGTCCACGTGCGTGCCCTTAACGCCGAGGGCCGAAAACGCCGCCGCTACAATCTTACTGGAAAGCATCTCCCCGAAGGCGGCGACATGATCCGTGGTCCTCGGGGTTACCTCGCCGACTGCGGAAATGCCGCGCAGTAGTTCGTCGAGCCCCTCGAAGTCGCTTCCCAGCTCCGCGTGGAAGTCCGTAAACAGCGCCGTGCCCAGCAGTTCGCTGGCGGTGTTGTAGTGGCGTTCCTGAAGGGAGCGGCAGAGTTTGAGCGCGGTTTTGCGTTCCCCGGCTCCTGCGGCGCGCGCCATGGTGAGCAGCGTATCCGTAACTCCGGCCATGGCGCTGACCACCACCACCGGCCTGTGCCGCAGCCGGTCTTTGACGATCGCGGCCACGCGCTCGATGGCCTTGGAGTCTTCCACCGAAGTGCCGCCGAATTTCATCACGATCATCGGCGTGAGATCCTTCGTAGAAAGGTGGCAGACCTGGATGCATCGCGTGCGCGGGCGACACGCCCGCGCGACAGCCGCCGGGACGGCGGCGCTACATTGGCACCGCTCGTCATCCTAAATAGCCCTTGGCCTTGAGCAATTCCGCATTCAGCACCGCCGCGCCGGCGGCTCCGCGGATGGTGTTGTGCGAAAGCACGGTGAACTTCCAATTCAGCACGCCGCACGGCCGCAGCCGCCCCACCGCAGTGGTCATGCCCGCTCCCATGTCAACATCAAGCCGCGGTTGCGGTCGGTCATTCGCGTCCAGGTACACCACCGGACGCTCGGGCGCGCTGGGCAGCTTCAATTCCTGCGGCTCGCTGCGGTAGTGGTTCCACACGGCGACGATCTCCTCCGGCGTGGCCTTCGTTTTCAGCCGCACCGAAACCGATTCCGTGTGCCCGTCTTCCACCGCAACCCGGTTGCATTGCGCGCTCATGGCGAACGCCGCCGGCACAACTTTCGTTCCGTTCAGTTGTCCCAGGAGCTTAAGCGTTTCCTCCTCCATCTTTTCTTCTTCATTGCGGATGTAGGGAATCACATTGCCCAGGATGTCGAGCGAAGCCACGCCGGGGTAACCCGCGCCGCTGACCGCCTGCATGGTCACGGCCATCACAGCTTCAAGGCCGAATCGCTGCTGCAATGGCGCCAACGCCAGCACGAGTCCGATGGCCGAGCAGTTGGGATTGGTCACGACATAGCCGCCAGATTTCTTCCGCCACGCCTGCCCGTCAATCAGTTTGATGTGCCCGGCATTGACCTCAGGGACTACCAGAGGCACATCGGTCTGCATGCGCAGCGCACTGGAATTGGAAACCACGGCACAGCCGGCCTGGGCAAAGCGCGGCTCCAGTTCGGCGGCAATCGAAGCCTCGAGCGCGGCGAAAATAATCTTCGGCGCGCCCTCCGGCGTGGCCGGGGAGATTTTCATCGCGACCACGTTTGCCGGAATCGGCGTCTTCAGCCGCCAGCGCGCGGCTTCGGAATAGGTCTTGCCTTCAGAACGATCGGAAGCGGCCAGCCACGCCACTTCGAACCAAGGATGCCGCTCCAGCATCTGGATAAATCGTTGTCCAACCACGCCGGTGGCGCCCAGAATTCCGACAGGAAGTTTGTTGCTCATAAGAAGGTACTTTGGATTCTACAACAGCCTCTATTTACGGAAGGAGGGGCGGCTCAAGGTCCACACCCACCAAAAATCCGCAAAATGCCGGAATGACATTCACTCCACGCCAGCTTAGGAAGCGCAGAAAAAACGGCGGGAGCAGGCGTCTTCGCCGCACGAGCGGCTGAGTTCGGAACATGCGCTGCCGAAAGTAAGAAGGGAACTGAGAACTGTTCGTCTACTTCGGCCGCCCACTCTGTTTGTCCAGTACATACTCATTCAGCGGGCCGAATTTTCTCTTCTCCGCGTACAGCCGCCAGCGCCGGAATACTATCCGCAAACTCGCCATTACAGGGATGGAAAGAAAAATGCCAAGAATGCCGGCGACCTCGGCGCCCGCCATGACGCCAAAAATTGCCGCAAGCGGATGCAGTTCCATACTGTGGCCCATGATGCGGGGCGAAGTTACGTAGTCTTGAACCAGCCGCCAGATGCCGAGAAAGACGATCAATGCCAGCCAGTGCGGGAAACTCATCAACAAGGCCACGCCCAAAATAATCACTGCGGCCACCAACGGCCCTACCACCGGAATAAATTCGAGCAAACCGCCCATCGTCCCCAGCACCAGCGCGTACGGCATTCGCATCATCGCTAGAACCGCCGAAAACATGACGAACGTCAGCGCAGTCAGGGTCAGTTGTGCCCGAATGAAATGGGCCAGCATCTGGTTCAGGTCGCTGAGTACGCCCTGCAGCAGTTCGCGCTGGGGACGCGACTGGACCAAATCAAGCAGGATTTCGCTGAAGGCGCGGCCATCTTTCAGAAAGAAAATCGACAATAGCGGAACCACCACCAGCAGCCATGCCTGTTTCGCCACTTCCGCCACGCGCAGTCCCACGCTCTGCGCCAGTTTTGCGATTTGGTCGCCGTGGCTGGCGAGATAGTCCCGAAGCAGATCGACCGCCTTGCCGTTCCAGCCATGCTCTTGTCCCAGTTGTTCCGCGATCTGCCCGGAACTTAGCTGGGCCAGGGCCGGCAACGATTGGCTCAAACGCGCCCCTTCGCGGCCGATCCGCGGACCCATGGAAACGAAAAACAGCACCACCAAGCCAAGCAGCAACAGGTAAATCACCGCGATGGCGCGGCCGCGCCCATGCAGGAGTTTTTCCAGGTGCGAAACCAGGGGGCTCATCAGGTAGGCAAAGAAAACGGCAAACAGAAAGGCCATCAGCGTTTGCCGGGCGACGTAGAGAAACCCCAGCCCCAGCGCAAACAGCAGCACCGTGATGAGAACCCGCGCCGTACGTGCATCCGTTACCGGCATCGTTACCCCGCCCACTGCGCGAATCAAGTTTCGCGACTACCGCGTCACGCTAGTCCCGCACCACTTCGGTATTATCGTCGGTAATCAGCACCCGCATCAGCTTGAACTGGTCTTTCTCATCCACCCAAAGAGCCCAGGAGAAGGCTTCGCCTTTCAGGTTCAGCCGCAACAGTTCCCGCTCGGTTCCGCGGATTGTGATCTTCTCTCGCCCTGCCAACTCCATACGCACGCTCATCGACGTTTGATCTTGCGGCACCAGTACGGCGAAATCCAGCGCTCCCTGCAGGCATTTCTGAGTACCGTTCTCCGTGTGACAGTTGGTTGCCAGATAGCGCCATGCCAACACCTGGCGGTGCACAAAAAAGTTGTTGTCGAGAATCGCTGCCGTGCTGGGCATGAGAAATGGCCGCTCGGCCGGCTTGGAGGAAGCAGCAGTCGTGATCTTTTCGAGCAGGAATTCATTGTTGGGCGTTACCACGAGCGACCCGCTGCCATCGGTCCATTGGTAACGAACCAACTCCCCGCTGTTGGTCATCTGCAGTTCCGACCTTTGGCCCGCCGTGGTTGGGCGTGCGGTTTCCTTCAGTTGTGACTTAACGATGCTGATACCGTTATCCTGCTGCACGCTGAAATTCTCGGTTACCACACGCTGACCTTTGACGAAAACCCCAAACGAACCTGAATCGACCATTTGGCTGGCCGCTGGTTTCGGGTTGTCTTTCTTGTCGCTCGCGTGCAGTACAGCCGCGCACGCCAGAACCGCCACCGGCCCCCATCGCATCCGCGCACTCAGAGTCACTGCTTTTCTCCTCGCCTTCTACGCCTTCGAACCAGGCCCAGAGCTTGAACCACCTCTGCCGCAATATCCCCAACGGTCTTCCCGTCAGTCGCCTGCCTAAACGATGCCTTCAAGTAGCGCGGCCGCCGCGCCTCGTAAAGCTTGCGAAAGCTAGCCAGATTACCCAGCAATGGACGCTCAATTCCTTGCCGCTCGGCCTGCTGCCGGCAACGCCGCCACAATTCCTCCACGCCCGCGTCTAAGAAGACTGTGGAGACGCCTCCGGCTTCGATCAGCCGAGCGTTGTGCTTCTGCACAAAAGCGCCACCGCCGAGGGCTACGATTCTCTCAACTCCGGCACGCAACTCCTTCAACAATTCTCTTAGAGCTGCATGTTCCGCCCGGCGGAAACCAGATTCGCCGGAATCGCGGAAGATTTCAGGCACCTGCCTCCGCTCCCGCCGTTCAATCCGCTCGTCGAGATCCTCGAACGTCCAGCCCAGTTGTTCGCCCAAGGCCCGGCCCACACTGCTCTTGCCGGCGCCCATGAAGCCGATCAAGACTACGGCCCGTGCCACGTCCGGGTGGCCGCTTACCGCGGAGTTGCGGCTAAACACACCTGCCCCCGTCGTTTTGGACGGTCTTTTAGAGCGCCGTTTGCGCCGATCCGGTTTGCTCTTCGCTTTGGTTATTGTTTTTCGGAGCGTTTTCTGAGATGAATTTTACCACTGAAGGTGCGCAGTACTACCGTGGAGGACACCGCCACTCTCCCCATGGTACCTGCGAAGGCACGTCCCTTGTCGATCGGGAAATAGTTGTGGGTCTTGGGTTGGAGGGGAATGTCGTCGCGCACTTCTCCGCGCACGGAGCGGGCGCTCACGTCGGCGGAGGTCCACTCCGGGATGGTGGCGTCGATATCGCCGCTGTGGCTGGTCAGGCGATATTCGCCGCTGTTTCCGAAGTCGCCAATGTAGTTGATTCTGCCGCTGGTCGAAACCACCTGCACCAGCGGGCCATTCACGCCCTTCAGCGTAACCTCTCCGCTCAACGAGTCGACCTCAACGTGCCCGTTTTGGATGTTGTCCAGATTCACGGACCCGTTCATCGTCTTCACATGCACGTGAGCGTCGGAAACGTCGCGAACCTCTACTGCCGCTCCTGGACCCTCCAGGCTAACGTCGCCGTGCAGTTTCTCGGCCCGCAGGGATCCAGTGCTGGAATGCAGGGTGATGCTGGCATCGGCGGGAACCAGAACTTCATAATCCACGCGTCCCGAGTCGGCGTCGGCGCCGGCCAGCAGGTGCGATTGGATATCCACACGGTTCCCGTTCTGGCTGTTATCCACTTCAACCTTGTCGGAGTGCAAAATCGCGTTCACCACGACCGTATTGTTCAGCGAGGGTTTGACCGTAATCGAGCCATACGGATTCATCACCGACACGCCCGCTTTCGGCCCCACCACGAAGTGGTACTCTTTTTTGCTCTCGGCCACCAGCGTGCCCGCCACCATCACGCCGATCACAACGAGTTTTGCCGCGCGCTTCCTCAACATATGCGACTCCCCCCAGCACCGCTAAAAAGTTCGAACATTTTATGGCAGAGAACGGGCCATCGCCATCTCAAAAAGCATGGATTTCTGTTGGTATGCATCCATCAGCGACCGCCGCGCTTCCTGGTCATTCGGACTCTCGTCCACCACGCCCTGCGCATCGCGAATGGATTCATTCACTCGCCGCAGGTTTTCTTCGTATTGCGTCTTCATCGCCGGAGCGCTAGCCGCAACCTCTTGCATCAAGTCGCCGTCATCCAGATCGGATGGGTTCGCTACCGGCACGGCCACGGAGGCCTGTTGGGCCAACTGAGTGGGCAGCAGCTCATGCCGCACATAGATTCCGAGAGCAAGCAACAACATCGCCGCCGCGGGCACCAGCCATCGTGCCGTCCTCCACTGCGTACTGAACAAGGGCACAAGCTGCCATCGCGCGCGTGGCGGACGGATCAACCCCTCTCGCCGCAATGCGATTTCGATGGAATTCCAGACTCTTGGACTGGGTTCGTCCGCCGCTTGCAGTTGGCTCCCCGCCGCGACAATCAGATGCAATTCTTTCACCAGCGCTGAGCACGCTGGACACGCCCTCAGATGGGCGCGCTGTTCCACACTGTTGCCGTCTTCCGCATCCGCCAAGCTCTGCTGCAGCTCAACGCAATTCATAACCTCTCCCCAAGTCCCCAAGTCTTCCGCGGCCCAAACACTCGCCGCAACCCCTTGCGTCCCCGCCCCGGGTTACTATTATTTCGTTGTCTGAAACGCCGCCTAACCCGTCCGAGATTTTCCGGCCTTTTCGGCTCTATTCATCTTGAGCAGGTCCCGCAACTTCATGCGAGCCTTGTGCAACTGCGACTTGCTGTTGCCGATCGAGCATCCCGCGATTTTGGCGATCTCATTATGCTCGTAACCTTCGACGTCGTGAAGAACAAATATTGTCCGGTAGCCGGGAGGGAGACTGTCCACTGCCTTCTGCAACTGCATTCGATCAATGGATCCGGCCAGCGCCACATCGTCCGCCCCAAAATCCCTCTTCGGGGAGTCTTCCTCGGTACCTTGTGTCGTCTCTTCCAAGGAAACCACCGGAAGACTTTTCTTCCTCAGGTGCATCAGCACGACGTTGACCGAAAGCCGGTGCAACCACGTGGAAAACGCCGACTCCCCGCGAAACGTCGCGATCTTGCGGTAGAGCTGCAAGAACGCTTCCTGTGCCAGATCTTCGGCCTCGGCTGTGTTCGCCGTCATTCGCAGACACAGCGAATACACCCGGCGCTTGTGCTTGTCGTAGAGCACCTGGAACGCTTCCGCATCCCCTAGCTTGGCCCGTTCGATAGCCTCGGCTTCGCTAAGTTCGGTGCCCGGTTGCTGTCGTGGCTCGGTCAAGTCGCCTGTTCCGGCCGCACACATTGGGATGCGGCATAAGTAGTTTGTGTTGTATCGTTTGCGCGGCTTGCCGTGATGGCAGCAGCCTTTGCAGTTCCAACATATTAAAGTATTTCTACCGATCTTCGGAGGCGCGCGGCACAGCCCAATGCCGCTCCCGGCCATGCCGGAAAGCCTTTGCATTCGAAGGCTTGGATAGGCTCCGCATACCCCAGACTTCAAACCCCAGCCGAAACGAACAGTCGCAATCTTCGAAAATCGGTAGTTTGTGACACTACGCCGCGCCTTTGGCCGTGGTAATGGTTTCCAGCCCATGCCCGTGGGGCCCAATTTCCCGCTGCCGGAGCAGGAAGGCGAACAGCACGCCGAGAACCCCGAGGATCGAGAAAATCCACATGCCCAACCGGTATCCCGCCGGATTGCTGGCATCGGCGTGGCCATGGTTGTTCGCCCATCCAACCAATAAATTAAGGCCGAATAGCCCGATATTCTGGATCATCGTCATTAATCCATACGCCGTCCCCAGTTTCGACTGGTCGACGATGTAGGCCACCGAAGGCCACATCACCGCCGGGATCAGAGAAAACGCCACCCCCATCATCGCCATCGGAACGTACAAGCTGACCTGCGTGTAGGCCATCATCAGGTACACCGGGATCAGGAGCAAGGACCCGAACATCATCAAGAGCGCGCGTTTGCCCACGCGATCCACCCACAGGCCGAATAGCGGCGTCGCGATCATGGCGAACAGCGTAAGCATGCTCGACAGGAACCCGCCGAATTCCCGCGACGTGCCGTGCGCCTCCATGAAAAACTTCACCGCGAACGTCTGGAACGGAAAGATGGCCGAGTAGAAAACAATGCAAAGAGCGACGATAAGCCAGTAACTCACGCCGAACTTCCACAGGTCGGCGAAGACTACTTTGTCGGTGGAAACCTTTCCTAGACTGTAGTTCTTCTCGGCCCATTCCTCCATGAACCAGTAAATGACCGCTCCCACAACGCACAGAGCCGAGAAGGCCAATGCGATCAGGAAAGGAGTTCGCCAACTGGCATAGGCCGCACGCGCCCAGGTTGGGGAGTTGAGCGCCGCAAAGGTGCCCAGGCGCGATACGGTCAGGTTCAATCCAAAAGCAAAGCTGAGTTCTTTGCCTCGGAACCAGCGGGCCAGTGCGGTGGTGACGGCAACGTTCAGCGATTCCGCGCCCATCCCGAAAATGAGCCGTCCAGTGGCCATGATCGAGAGGTGACCGGATGCAACGGTGATGGCCGGACCAATGAAACAAAGCACGCCGAAGATCATCAGCGATTTTCGCAGCCCCATGCGGTCAATGATGAAACCGCCGATGACCACGGTGAAAATGTTGGGAAAACTGTAGATCGCCTGTAGAAACCCGATATCCAGATCGGAAAATCCAAGCTGTTGCTTGAGCACGTCGGCGAGAGGACTAAGAGCGTCGTACACGTAGTAGCTGCCAAACATGGTCAGGCTGACAAAGATCAAAACCAGCCACCGGTACAGGCGGCTCGGTTCAGGACGCACAGTTTCCGTCATCCGCGCTCGTCCGTCTTCGGGCAGATTGAACTCCCAGGAGTCACAGGCAGAGAAGATTAGCAGATCAAAGAGTACTTCGCATCAGACACGTTGACTGCAGCGCTTCCGCTCAGTACTTCACAATCGCCGCAAACGATTTCGCATCGAGCGACGCCCCGCCCACCAGCGCGCCATCGATTTCCTCTTGCGCCATCAGCGTCGAGGCGTTTTCCGGCTTCACCGATCCGCCGTAGAGAATGCGCAGCTTCGATGCGAACTCCTCGCCGAATACTTCCGTCGCCTCCCGGCGGATTACGGCATGCGCCTCGGCGGCCAGTTCCGCCGTCGCCGTCTTGCCCGTACCAATCGCCCACACCGGCTCGTAGGCAACTACCAGCTTCGAGGCTTTCCTGGCGGAGACCGCATGAAAGGCTCGGACACACTGGCGACGCAGCACGTCGTCGGTGAGCCCCGCTTCGCGTTCTTCGAGCACCTCGCCCACGCAACAGATTGGCGTGAGGCCGGCTTCCAACGCGGCTTTTAGCCGCAGGTTCACCGTGTCGTCAGTTTCGCAAAAGTACTGCCGCCGCTCCGAGTGCCCGACGATGACGTGAGTCACGCCCAACGCCAGCAGCATTGCCGACGAAGTCTCTCCCGTGAACGCGCCTTCCTGTTTCCAGTGCACATTCTGGCCGCCGACGGCCACGTTCGATCCTTTCGCCGAATCCAGCGCAGACGCCAGATCAACATCAGGCGGGCAAACCACAATCTCATCGCGGCTGTGCCCAGAGACCAGCGGCAGGAAATCACGGAAAAACTCCCGGGTCTGCTCGGGCGTTTTATACATCTTCCAATTGGCGGCGATGAGCTTAGTGCGCGGCATCAGTTCCTTTCAGCGGTTCAAATTCGATCAACGCTTGTCCGTCAACGCCTCAACTCCCGGCAGTTTTTTCCCTTCCAGAAACTCCAGCGAAGCTCCGCCACCGGTGGAAATATGCGTCATCTTGTCCGCCACTTCGGCGCCGTGCACCGCTGCGACCGTGTCGCCGCCGCCCACAATCGAAATCGCCCCCGCATTCTCCGCCACGGCATGAGCGATCCTGAAAGTTCCCCGCGAAAATCCAGGAACCTCAAACACCCCCATCGGCCCGTTCCACACGATGGTGCGTGCTCTCGAAATCTCCTCCGAAAACAATTCGATCGTCTTCGGTCCAATATCCAGCGCCATGCGGTCGGCCGGAATCGGCTGGCCTTCGCCGATCTGCTGCACCAGCGCGTTGGTCTCGGGTTTCGTCGCCACCACGTGATCGATGGGCAGCAGAAATTTCACATTCCGCTTCTTCGCTTCTTCCAGCAGTTGCCGCGCCAGGTCCACTTTGTCGGCCTCAAGCAGCGACTTGCCGATTTCTTGTCCCTGAGCCTTCAGGAAGGTATAGGCCATGCCGCCACCGATGATGAGGGAATCGACCTTGCCCATCAGGTTCCGAATCACGCCGATCTTGTCGCTGACTTTAGCCCCGCCCAGGATCGCCACAAACGGCGGCTCGGGATTTTGCAGTGCCTTGCCCAGATATTGCAGCTCCTTCTCCATGAGCAGGCCCGCCGCCGATTTTGACACGAACTTGGTAATGCCCACGGTGGAGGCGTGAGCCCGATGCGCCGTGCCGAACGCATCGTTGACGTAGAAGTCCGCCAGACTTCCCAGCTGCCTGGCGAATGTCTCGTCGTTCGCTTCTTCCTCGGCATGAAACCGCAGATTCTCAAGAAGCAACGTCTGACCCTTTTCCAATTGCGTGGCAACCTCCTCCGCCTCAGGCCCCACACAATCGGGGCAGAAACCTACGTTTTCGCCGCGAGCCAGCTCTTTGTCGAGGACCATGCGCAGCCGCTCGGCAACGGGCTTCAGACTCATCTTGAGGTTGGGCTTGCCCTTGGGACGCCCCAGGTGCGAGGCCAGAATCAGCCTGGCCCCGTGCCGCAGGGCGTACTCGATGGAAGGCAGGGTTTCGCGGATGCGCGTATCGTCCATAACGCGTCCGTCTTCCAGCGGAACATTGAAGTCGACGCGCATGAAGATGCGATTGCCGTTGAGCGGGAGATCGCGGATGGACAGCTTGGACATTGGCTGGTCCTCCTTCATTAGGCGATATACAAAAGTAGCGCCGCCGTTCCTTCGACTTCGCTGATGGCAGGTTCCGGCGGCTGTCGCGCGGGCGTCCCACCTACACCGGCGATCCCCGCCGGCGCGACAGCCGGCAAAATTGCCGGCACTACAGAACCTACAGGCCCTTGCCCGCGATGTAATGGATCAGGTCCCGCACGCGGCAGGAGTATCCCCATTCATTGTCATACCAGGAGATCACCTTGACGCAATTGCCGGCCACCACCAGGGTCATGGGCGCATCGACGATCGAAGAGCGCGGATCGCCCTTGAAATCCGAGGAAACCAGTTCATTCTCTTCGAAACCAAGGTAGCCCTTCAGCGGCCCGGTCTCGGATGCTCTCTTCAGCGCCGCATTTACCTCTTCCTTGGTTGTCTTCTTTTCCACCCACGCCACCAGGTCGACCACCGAAACGTTCGGCGTGGGCACACGCATAGCGAAGCCATCGAGCTTTCCCGCGAGATCGGGAATCACCAGCTTGAGAGCTTTAGCCGCGCCGGTGGACGTAGGAATCATGTTGATCGCCGCCGCCCGCGCTCGCCGCAAGTCTTTGTGCGGGAAGTCCAGGATCACCTGATCGTTGGTATAGGAGTGAATCGTGGTCATGGTCCCGCTGACGATCTTGAACTCGTCATTGATCACTTTCGCGATCGGCGCCAGACAGTTCGTGGTGCAGGAAGCGTTCGAGATGATGTGATGCTTGGCGGCATCGTACTTTTCATGGTTCACACCCAGCACCACGGTGATGTCCTCATTCTTCGCCGGAGCGGAGATGATCACCTTCTTCACGGAACCGCGCAGGTGCTTCTTGGCATCCGCCGCGTCGGTAAAATGTCCGGTCGATTCGATCACGACCTGAGCGCCCACCGACTCCCAGGGCAGCGCGCCCGGATCTCTTTCCCTGAACACTTTGATGGTCTTGTTATCGATGGTGATGCTGTCGGCGCCGGCGCTAATCTTGTGGGGCAGGTTGCCGAGAATCGAATCGTATTTCAGGAGGTGCGCCAGCGTCTTCGGATCGGTGAGATCGTTGACCGCAACGAATTCCAGGGTGGGGTCGTTGAGTGACGTCCGCAGAACGTTGCGGCCGATGCGCCCGAAGCCGTTGATGCCAACTTTGATTGCCATGGTTTCTCCGTCGTTTATGAATGCGACATCAGAAATCATTCTGAGCCGGTAATACAGACAGATGTTAGCAGGACAGGGAACCGGCGTAAATAATCGCTCGCTGGATTGGGAGGACTTCGGTTCCTATACGGAATCCTAGGAGTCTGATCCTGTCGCGTGTGGTTCGTCCGGAGGCTTGGCCGATTGATCCCGCCCTCTCTTCTGTGTTAAAAGCCTTGCATGCGCAAATGGATGCGCGAGCGCTTGACGCGCCGCAAAAAGACGCCCGCCGAGCCGTCCGATCAGCCTGCTCCTCCGCCCTTGCAGCCGGCCTATTTTGACGCGGAGCAGCAGCCCAGTTCGGCTCCGGAAACCGGCAACACCGAATCGGAAATCTCAACTCCGCCTCCGCCTGTGCCGGAACGTCGACCAGTTCGCCGGACGCGTTCTAACTCCCAGAAACAGCCGTCCCAGGAACAGCCGCTCGAAGAACCACCCGCGACCCCGCAGTCTGCCCCGAGTGGTTCCGGACAGGCGGGCCGCAGCCGCCGTCGTCGCGGTGGGCGCGGACGGGGTGGCCGCGGGCGCGAGCAGGCGGTCGCTCAAGCCTTTACCCCCGCCGCAGTGAAGGGCTCCATCCCGGTGGTGCCCGTAGAGCCGGCGGAGGAGGAGCTTTCTGACACTGGAGAGTCTGGAGAAGTAGAAGGGCAAACCCCAGCTGCGCCACTTGCTGGGGCCGCGCCGAAGGTTCCAGCAACTCCGGCGGCGGCGCGCGCGCCGAAAGGCGTCGTAGTGCTGGCGATTGGGCTGCCGGGCTCCGGCAAGAGTTCGTGGTTCAAGCGCCACAACGTGGTGCCGCTCTCGAGCGACATGGTGCGCTCGTTACTCTTTGACGATGTACGCGAGCAGCGTTTTCAGGATCTCGTATTTTCCAACCTGCGCTCCATGCTCAAAGCGAGGCTCATCGCCAAGCGTCCCACGAATTATGTGGACGCGACCAACCTCACGCCGCAGGAACGCCAACACTGGATAAAACTGGCCAAGGATTATCAGTACGAAGTGCAAGCCATCTTCTTCGATGTCCCACTCGATATCTGCCTCGAGCGCCACCAGCGCCGCGACCGGGTAGTTCCTGAGGACGTGATGCGCCGCATGGCGGCCAAGCTGAAGCCGCCCGCGTTTGAAGAGGGCTTCGCCAAGATTACCGTCGTCCGGGTAAAAAAGAAGGAGTCCGAGGCAGGCTAGCGGAACGTCGGCGGACGGATTTCTATCCCTTCAGATGCGGCAGCATCTCCTTGAACGCCGGCGACGAGGAGGAGCGCATCAGTTCGTAGATCATCATCTCGGTGGAAGAAATCACGGCGCCAGCGGCGCGCATTCTTTCCAGACCGATTTTCCAGTTCCATTCGGTCCGCGAGCCTACTGCGTCGGAAGCGACATGCACGAGATAGCCTTCGCGCAGCGCCGCCAGCGCCGTTTGCATCACGCAGATGTGGCTTTCCATGCCGCACAACAGCAAGGTGTTGCGGCTGCCGGGCAAGCGCTTGAGCAGCGTGCAGAAAACGCCGCTGCCGAAACAGGAGAAAAGCTCTTTGTCGATGGCCTCGGTTTCCGGCAGCAGAGCAGCGACCTCCGGCACAGTTTGGCCCAGTCCCTTCGCGTATTGCGTGCTCACGATCGTGGGAATCTTGAGCACACCTGCCGCGCGGATCAGCAGCTTCGAGTTGCGCACCAGTTGTTCCTTCTGAAAAATCGGGGGCAGAAGTTTTTCTTGAATGTCCACCACAAGCAGGCCGCAGCGTTCGGCCTCCAGCGGCTGGCGGACGGCCTGGGCATAATCGGCGGCGGGCGCGCAGACGTTTTCGAACGCGGGTGACATGGATTCCTCACGGGCAAGTCTCAACGCCAATTCTACCCCGGCGGAAGAAAGGTCATCGAGACCGCCCTGCCCGGTCTCAGGCTCCTCGCATCCGCCACTCCTATCTGGCATATTAAAGGAGGAGAACATCGGCAGAGACCGATGCTGTTGACCGCGCTTCGGCCTCAACCATAGAATCAGAATAAGCCGGTGATCAGTTGGCTCCAACCAAAACCACTGCCCCCTCGTTCAACGGTAGGACACCTGCCTCTGGAGCAGGGTATCGGGGTTCGAATCCCTGGGGGGCAGCCAAATCTTTCGGCGGCCTCTAGCCCTCAGTTGCCCACATACCGCGCATACACGCTGCGCGCAACCCCGGTGTCCGTCGTCCCCTTGATGATCGCCCGCCCATCGGGAAACAGCGTCATCTCAAAGGGGTCGCGCCAGAACTTCAGAACGAATTCGTTGTGCCGCACGACGCCGTGCGCCTCTAGCCGCCGTTGCATCTCGGCAAAATCAATCGGCCTGGCGCGCTCGTGAATCTGCACCGAGTTTCGTCCGCACATCGTGATACGCGGACGACCGTCGCCCGCCAGATGCACAAAATCTCTCTCCCCACACGTCCGGCAGCCCGTCCGCGGATGCGCTGCCGCAATCTCCGCTTGCTCGTTCGTCCACACATCATACGACCACAGCGTCTTGCGCAGCTGCTGCGCCGCCGCACCTCCTACCAGCAGCTTCACCGCCTCCGTCGCCGCGATCGAGGCCACCAGATTGACCGCCATATTCAATACGCCCGAAGTTTCGCAAGTCTCCACCATCCCGCGCGGCGTATCCGGGAAGATGCACGCCAGGCATGCGGTCTTACCCGGCAACACGTTCAACGTTACCCCATAACTGCCCACCGCTGCCGCATAAATCCACGGCAGGGAGCTCTTAACTGCATAATCGTTCACTAGGTATCGAGTCTCAAAATTATCGGTGCCATCGAGGATTACATCCATCCCCTCAAGTAACACATTAATATTCCCCGGAACCACATCCTCGACCCGCGCTTCCACCGCAATCTCCGAATTGAAGGCTGCAATCTTTCGCGCCGCGGCAATCGCCTTAGGCAACGACTCTACCGCATCCCTTTCCTCGAACAGCGACTGCCGCTGCAGATTGCTCGCCTCCACGTAATCGCGATCGATAATCCGCAGCGTTCCCACGCCCGCGCGCCCCAGCAATGACGCCAGCGCCGACCCGGTCGCTCCGCATCCCACAATCGCAACTCGCCCCGCCGCCAGCCGCCGCTGACCCTCCGCTCCAATTCCGCGAAACAGAATCTGTCGCGAGTACCGTTCCTCGAACTTTTCTGTCTCCACACCCCGCCTCAAGGAGGTCACCAGTTTTCAACCTCAAAACCTTTATTATAAGTGTCTGGACTGCTTCAGTCGCTAGGATGCATACAACATGGGCCTCTCGCGTTTCATCGAATGTATGCCACGGGTCCAAGGACACTATTTGCTGAGACGGCACGCGTCATTCGTCATCTTGATCGTTGCTTCGCTCGGCCCAGCCGCCCGTGCGGGATCGTCGGTACCCGACTCTCCGCACTCATCTCAGGAACCGCAAACCGCCGAACCCTCCTCGACTGTCGCCGCCATGTCGGCTTATGCCGGACGCACCGTCCAATTGATCGAACTGCCCGGCGTGCCGGACCGCGACCACTTGCTCCAAATGCTCCCGCAGAAATCCGGCCAGCCGCTCGACCGCGACCAAGTCCGCGACAGCATCCGCGTCCTTTTCGCCACCGGACGCTTTGCCGACATCCAGGCCGAAGTCACTCCCTCCGGCACGGCTGTCCTGCTCACTTTCACCACTTCGCTCAACTTTTTTGTCGGCGCCGTCGACGTGGAAGGTGCTCCCAGCCGCCCCAACTACAACCAGATCGTCAACGCCTCCAAGTTCCAGCTAGGCGAACTTCATACTCTCGACAAACTCAACCGCGCCCTGCGGAACATCCGCCAACTTCTGCAGGAGAACGGCTATTACCGCGCGCGCGTCACCGCCGAAAGCACTTCCAATGCCGCCACCCAGCAGGTCAATATCCTCTTCCACATCACCCCGGAAGAGCCGGCCCACATCGGCGAAGTCAAGGTCACCGGCCACTCAGCTTTTTCCCAGGACCAGCTTCAGGACATCGCCAGGATGCACCCCGGCGATCGCGTCACAGCCGCCCGTGTTACAAATTCGCTTCAGCACCTGCGCAAGAAGTTTCAGAAACAACAGCGCGTTCTCGCTCAGGTTTCCATTGCCGAGCAGAAATACCAACCCGAATCCAACGCCGTCGACTATACCTATCTGATCGAGCCCGGACCCGTAGTCGTTGTCTACGCCCAGGGTTTTCACATCAGCCGCGGCGTCCTGAAAAAGGAAGTCCCGGTCTACGAGGAAAACGCTCTCGACGACGACCTCCTAAACGAGGGCAAGCGCAACCTCCTCGACTATCTCCAGAGCCGCGGCCACTTCGACGCCACCGTCGAAGTTCAGAAGGAAACCGTTCCCGACACTATCCGAGTCAC
This sequence comes from Acidobacteriaceae bacterium, assembly GCA_003131585.1. Lineage (GTDB taxonomy): Bacteria > Acidobacteriota > Terriglobia > Terriglobales > Acidobacteriaceae > Sulfotelmatobacter. The sequence continues at coordinate 17,838 of PKVW01000057.1, read as the reverse complement.
CTACCGCATCGATCCCGGTCCTGTACACAAGTTCGAACTCATCGAGATCACGGGAAACAAGTATTTCTCCAGGCAAATGCTTCGCGCCCGCCTCCAGATTCAGGCCGCCGGCAAGTTTTCTCACGGACGCTACAGTGGAGCCTTGCTCAAGAACGATGTCGCCAGTCTGCAGGCCCTGTACGTCTCCAACGGATTCCGCCAGGCCAAGATTCGGACTAAAATCGACGACAACTATCACCATGCCGTGAACCACCTTGCGGTTCACATTCAGATTGAAGAAGGCCCGCAGACTCTCGTCGGCGCATTCCATATGGTCGGCAACCAGAAGATGGACGCCAGGTCGTTTCCTGAGCTCAATACGACCCAAGGCCAGCCCTACTCCGAACAAAATCTCGCCAATGATCGCGAGGCTATCCTCAACTACTACTTCAATCACGGTTTTTCTAAAGCGACTCTCGACGTTACCACTAACCCTTCCGCAGGTCAGCCCGACCGCGAAGATGTCACCTATTCCATCCAGGAGGGCGAACAGTTCTTCGTCAACCAGGTCATGGCCGCCGGGCTCGATCACACCCGCGACTACGTCGTGCAGCGCGAGATTCAAGTGGTTGCCCACCAGCCTCTCAGCCAGCAGGACCTCCTTGAGACGCAAAGCAAGCTCTACGACCTCGGCATCTTCAGCCAGGTCGATACTGCCGTCCAGAATCCCGAGGGCTCCGACCCTCAGAAAAACGTTCTCGTCCAGGTGCAGGAAGCCAAGCGCTACACATTCACGTATGGCCTCGGACTGGAATTCGAAACCGGCCTGCCCTCCGGGACCAGTGCTCCCACCGGCTCTACTGGCGTGAGTCCCCGCGTCGGATTCGATATTACCCGCCTCAATGTCGGCGGTCGGGACCAGACCTTGACCTTCCAGTCCCACGTCGGACGCCTCCAGCAACGCGGCCTCATCAGTTACGAAATTCCCAAGCTCTTCAATAACGACCGCTTCAAACTTTTCTATACCATTTTTTACGACAATAGTCTCGACGTCTCCACCTTCACTTCGCAGCGGCTGGAGGGAAAGATCGATCTCCGCCAGCAAATCGGCAAGCAGCAACCGAATCACTCCACTTCCATCACCTACCGCTTCGACTATCGCCGCGTGAAAGCCAGCAACTTCGCTGCCGACTTTTCACCCGCCGAATTTAATTTGTTTTCTTTACCCGCGCGCATCGGCGGTCCCGGCTTTACCTTCATTCGCGACAAACGCGACAATCCTCTCGAAAGCACCAAGGGCCAATACTTCACCCTCGATGGTTTCGCCGCGTCCAGTTACTTCGGTTCTCAGGCCGATTTTGGCCGCGCTCTCGCCCAGGATTCCACCTACTATGCCTTCGGGCGTGCCAAGCACAAGTTTGTCTTCGCTCGCTCCACTACCGTCGGTCTGGAACAGGTCTATCGAGGTACCAGAATCCTGCCACCAGGGTTCTGTCCTCTCAATAACTTGCAGACCGCCTGTCAGCAAAGCATTTCCATCATCCCCCTGCCCGAGCTATTTTTCACCGGCGGAGGCAACTCTCACCGCGGTTTCGGGTTAAATCAAGCGGGACCCCGCGATCCCGACTCCGGTTTTCCCGTTGGCGGCTCAGCCCTGTTCGTAAATAGTGAGGAACTGCGCTTCCCCTCTGTCAGCTTGCCTTACCTCGGAGCAGGCTTCGGCTTCGCTATCTTTCACGATATGGGGAACGTCTTTACCGCCGGTCACGATATGCTCAAGGGTTTGATGCGCTGGCACCAGCCCGATCCTTCGCAGTGCCTGCAATTCAGTCCCGCTACGACGGCGACGCTATACAACGATTGCGTTGCCCGCTTCAACAATTCAGGCTACGATTACACTTCTCATGCCGTCGGCATTGGATTGCGTTATAAGACACCCATCGGCCCTTTACGCTTCGACTTCGGGTACAATTTGAATCCAACGGCGTATCCCATTGGCTACACGTTGAGTACGCAACAAGTCCCAACGCCGCCGGCGTTTATTCCGCAGCGTCTGCGGCCCTTTAACGTCTTTTTCAGCATAGGCCAGCCATTTTGATCATCAAACTGCATGTCCACACAACGGTGACCCTCGCGGCGTTTGTACTGCTTTTCGCCGCACTATTCCTTCCCCCCCGGCGCGCCGCCGCCGAAGTGATCGACCGCATCATCGCTACCGTAAACGGCCGCGTTATTTTGCAGTCTGATTGGGACGAAGCCCTCTGCTACGAAGCTCTGCTCACCAACCGCACCCCCGCTCAGTTCACCGACGACGACCGCCGCGCCGTTCTCGACCGACTCATCGATCAGGAACTTCTCCGCGAGCAGATGAAGTCCGCCGAGTTTCCCCACGTCACCGACGCCGAGGTCGCCGCCCGCGTCGCCGCCGCCCGCAAACAATATCCTCAAGCCGCCTCCGATGACGCCTGGCAGTCTCTTCTCGCCCAGTACCACATAACCGAAAAAGATCTCCTCGCCCATGTCCAGCAGCAGATCGACGTGATGCGCCTCGTCGATGCCCGCCTCCGCCCCGCCGTCCAGATCGATTCCAAGTCCATCGAGGCTTACTACCGCGACCAGTTCGTTCCCAAGTTGAAGCAGTCCGGGGCCTCCGAAGTTCCGCTCGCAGAAGTTTCCGCCAGGATTCGCGAGCTGCTTACCGAGAAGAAGGTCAGCGAGTTGCTCGTCTCCTGGTTGCAAACTTTGCGCTCCGAAGGGCAAGTCCGTATTCCCGGTGTTACGCCCTCCGCCAATGGCCGGGAAGTCCAATCGCAGTGACCGAACTTTCCACCAAGCCCGCCCGCCGCTGGTGGAAATATCTGCTCTTTATTGCCGCCGCCGCCTTCCTCACCGCTCTCGGCCTGCTCGTCTACGTCAACACGGACTCTTTCCAGTCGCTGGTCCGCCACCGCCTCATCGCCGAAGTGGAGCGCGTCACGGGCGGCCGAGTCGAAATCGGCAGCATCCATACCGCTCCCTTTCGCATCCGGGCCGACGTGCGCGATATCACCGTCCACGGGCGCGAGTCCGCTGCCGAGGTTCCTCTCGCCCACGTTGACCGCATCGTCGCTCGCCTGAAGGTCAGCTCGCTTCTTCGTTCCGAGCTCGCCTTTCACGAAGTTATCCTGGAGCAACCCGTCGTCCACGTGGCTTTCTATTCCGACGGCACCACCAATTTCCCGCAGCGAAGAGCCGGCGCCGTTACTGGCAAGACTGCCGTCGAGCAACTCTTCGCTCTTTCCATCAATCATTTCGAAGTCCGCCACGGCCAGATCCTCTGGGACGACCAGGCCTTCGCTCTTGATCTCGCCGCTCGCGACACTTCGCTCCAGATGGACTATTCCTTCCTGCACGGCCGCTACGATGGACGCCTTCTGCTCGGATTGGTCGACACCAAACTGCTGGACTGCCGACCCTTCGCCTGGATGACCGCCGTGGAATTCAGCCTCGGACCAAACTCTGCCGCAGTTACCACTCTCAAATGGAACTCGGGCCATTCTCATTTCTCAGCCAGCGGCCAAGTCACGGATTTCCGCCGTCCGCATCTCCAGGCTTCCTATGACGCCCAACTCGACCTCACGGAAGCCGCGTCCATCGCCCGGCGTCGCGATCTTCGCGCCGGTGTGCTCGAACTCTCGGGACACGGCGACTGGTCACTCGATCGGTTCGCCGCCAACGGCTTGCTCACCCTTCGCGACCTCGCTTGGCGGGACGCTCGGATCTCTTTCTCCAAAGCCTCTCTCAACGCCGACTACTCTGTCAGCGACCGGCAACTCAAACTCTCCAAGCTGCAAGGCAGGATTTTCGGCGGCGGCATCACGGGCGATGCCGAATTCGATCAGTGGCTCGCACCCGCGCAGCACCTCTCGCCCGCCGCTAGAAAGAAACTTGATACCGCCGTCATTTCCGCGGCCCCGCCCCTGAACAAGTCCAGCGAGAAAACCGCTAAACCAAAGCCACCGGCAATCCAAAGCGCGCTCGTCCTTCTTCGATTGCACGACCTCTCCGCGGAAGAGCTCGCCGCCGCTGTTAACGCTCCCGCGCACCCGCTCCCGCGCTTCCATCCTGCCGGATCGGCCTCCGGCACGCTCGAAACTCGCTGGAAGGGAACTCGCCGCGACGCGGAAATCCAATTCGCCCTGGATGTGAGTCCTCCCGCGCACCCCGCACCCGCGCAACTACCACTCAGCGCTCATACCAACGGCGTCTACCACGCCGCCGGCGACACTCTTGATCTGCCGCGCTTCACCCTAACCACGCCTACCTCCCACGTTCAGGCCTCGGGCAGACTGTCTTCCACGTCCGCGGTCCGCCTCTCGGTTTCCACGTCCAGTCTCGCTGACTGGCTACCCTTTCTCTCCGTCATTCGCGGTCCGGCGCTGTTTCCCGTTGTGCTGGACGGCAGCGCCACCTTCAATGGCAGTATGAGCGGTTCACTCTCCTCTCCTCAACTTGCCGGCACTTTATTGGTCGACGATTTCGGCGTCACCCTCCCCGCCACAGCCAACACCCATGAACTCCAAACTCACTGGGATTCGCTTGCCGCCTCGATCCAGCTTTCCTTCCGTGCCATCGCTCTTCGCAACGCCATTCTGCGCCGTGACGATACTTTCGCCGGATTCGACGCCTCCGCCACCCTCCAGCACGGCCATTTCACCGGCGACAGCACTTTCACCCTCCGCGCCCACCTCCACAACGCGGACCTCGCCGCCCTCCAGGTTCTCGCCGGATACAACTATCCCGTCTCCGGCAAAACCGATCTTTCTGTGCAAGCCGCCGGTATCCTCTCCGATCCTCACGGTGAGGGACAGATCCATCTCAGCAACGCCTCCGCCTACGGTGAGACCATTCGGCAATTCGATTCCACCTTCCATGTCGCCCAGGGCGAACTCGCTTTCGATAACATCCATCTCTTCCACGACGATTCGGTCATCACCGGAAGCGCCGCCTACAATCCTTCCACCCGCGCCTTCCAGCTCGACCTTGCGGGTAACAATTTCGACCTCGCCCATGTCCGGCAGATCCATTCCAATCGCCTCTCCCTCGAAGGACGCGCCGACTTCGTCCTTAAAGGCTCCGGCACTCGCGACGCGCCTTCCATCGATGCGGCCGTACACGTCCGGAACCTTACTCTCGATCACGAACTTGCCGGGGATCTCGACCTGCAAGCTGTCACTCAGGGCGGCGAGTTGCATCTCACCGGCAATTCCCACTTCCAGCACGGCTCGTTACTTGTCCGTGGCAATGTCCAGTTGCGCGATGACTATCCCGCCAATGTCTCCTTTCAAATGGACCAGGTCGATCTCGACGTCCTCTGGCACTCGTATTTCCGCGGCCAGCTCACAGGACATTCCGCCGTCGCCGGTGCTCTTGACCTGCGTGGCCCCCTCCGCCGGCCCGAGCGATGGATCCTCGACGGCACCCTGACCGCCCTTTCCCTTGACGTTGAAAACGTTAAACTCCACAACCAGGATGCCATTCGCTTCTCCCTCGCCAATCGGTCAATCAGCATCCAGCAACTCCATCTCTTGGGGGAGGGAACTGATCTCACCGCTCACGGTGCCTTGCAACTCTCCGGCGACCGCGCACTCGATCTCGCCGCCAATGGCCGTCTCGACCTCAAACTCCTCTCCAGCTTCGATCCGGACCTTACTTCTTCCGGCCTCGTCACGATGAACGTGACCGTCGGCGGCACGCTCGTCGATCCTTTGCCCCAGGGCCACTTTCAGGTGACCAACGGCTCGCTCTCCTATGCCGGCCTGCCCAGCGGCTTGAGCGAACTCAACGGCTCGCTCCTGTTCACTCGCGATCGCATCCACCTCGAGAGCCTCACCGCCCGCACCGGGGGCGGCACGCTCGACCTCAAAGGCGACGCCACTTACTTGAAGCAGCAGCTCAACTTCAATCTGACCGCCGCCGGAAAGGGCGTTCGCTTGCGTTATCCTCCCGGCGTCAGCTCCACCGCCGACGCCGAATTGCATTGGGTCGGCACCCGCTTCGCTTCGATCGTGTCCGGCGACATCAGCATCAACAAGATTGCCGTGACGCCCGGCTTCGACTTCAGTGCTTATCTCGAGCGCAGCCGCCAGTTCTCCACTGTCACGGCCGCCAACTCTCCCCTCTATAACGTCAAACTCGACATCCACGTCCAGACCGCGCCTGAACTCCAGATGCGTACTGCAATCGCCCGCCTCTCGGGCGACGCCGACCTCCGCCTCCGTGGCTCGGTGGCGCGTCCTGCCGTCCTCGGTCGTGTCGATATCCTCGAAGGTCAAGCCACCTTCCACGGCGCCCGCTTCACACTCGAGCGCGGCGACATCACGTTTACCAATCCGGTTGCCATCGAGCCTCAACTCAATCTCCAGGCTTCCACTCACGTCCGCAACTATGATCTCAACGTCACTCTCACCGGCACACCCGACCGGCTTAGCCTCAACTACCGCTCCGAACCTCCGCTGCCCAAGTCCGACATCATCGCTCTGCTCGCTCTCGGCCGCACCAACGAAGAATCCGCCCAACTTCAGGAGCAGTCCGGCCAGAGCGTCTTTTCCGATCAGGCCAGCGCGCTTATCCTCGACCAGGCACTCAATGACACGGCGAGCAGCCGCTTCCAGCGCCTATTCGGCGCCAGCAACATCAAAATCGATCCGCAGGGACTCAGTACCGAAACCAATCCCACCGGCCGCGGCCCTCAAGTCACCATCGAGCAGCAATTCGCCAACAACCTTGCCCTCACCTACTCCACCAACGTCTCACAGAGTTCGCAACAGATCATCCAGGGCGAGTACTATATCAATCGGAATCTTTCCGTCGTCGGCACCCGCGACCAGAACGGAGTAGTCAGCTTCGACCTGCGCATCCGCCGTCGCAAGCAGTAACGAGACCGGGTCATTGCGTCGCCGATGCCGCCTAAAGCCCGAAGGGCGATCCGCATGCTCGACCTCACCACCGCGCGTCAACTCATGGTGGACTCCCAACTCCGAGCCCGAGGCATCTCCGACCCGCGGGTCCTCGACGCCATGCTTCGCGTTCCACGCCACGAATTCGTCCCCCATCACTACCGCGCCCAAGCCTACGAAGATCATCCTCTTCCCATCGGCGACGGCCAGACCATCTCGCAGCCCTATATCGTTGCGCTCATGCTCGAGTCCCTCCAACTCGCCCCTGACGAAGTCGTCCTCGAAATCGGCACAGGTTCCGGATATGCCACCGCCCTGCTGGCGGAGCTTGCGGCGCAGGTCTTCTCCATCGAACGCCACGACGCCCTCGCAGCCAGTGCGCGCAACGTTCTCGCGGCGCTCGGCTACGCCAATGTCCAAGTCTTCACCGGAGACGGTACACTCGGCCTCCGCGCTGGCGCACCTTTCGACGCCATCCTCGTTTCCGCCGCTGCTCCCGATCTGCCTCCTACTCTGCTTGCCCAACTCCGCGATCCCGGTCGCATGATTATCCCCGTCGGACCGCCCGATTCTCAGCAACTCCAATTCATCCGCATGGTTAACGGGCAGCCCCTAATCTCCCTTCGCGAACTCGTCCGTTTCGTTCCGCTGGTTCCCAACCCCGGATGAATCTTCTGTACAGAGGTTGCCGGCAACGTCTCCGGGGCGCGCTCCAAACGACCCGACCCGGCATCAAGAACTACCGCACGCCCGATCCAGCCGGTTGTAGACTGCAAGCGAGGATTCATCTTTTTGTGAGCGCTATCGGAGTCTTGCACGACAAGCTGGTATTCAACCGCAGGGTAGAGACCCTGGCGGGCTGGTTTGCCCAGCTTGCTCCCCAGGGAGCCCGCATCCTGGACGTCGGCTGCGGCGACGGCTTGATCTCCTCGATTCTTCAATCCAAGAGACCGGACCTCAGTGTGATGGGAATTGACGTGCTGCCTCGCACTAGAACCCATATCCCAGTAGAAATATTCGACGGGTTCCATATCCCATTCGACGAGGAATCTTTCGACGTTGTTCTTTTTTCCGACGTCTTGCACCACACCCAAGATCCCGCGGTTCTGCTACGTGAGGCGCGGCGGGTGGCCACGCGCGGCGTGCTCCTCAAGGATCACAATCGGGACGGCCTGGCGGCTGGCGCGCGCTTGCGGGTCATGGACTGGGTAGGAAATGCAAGGTTTGGCGTCGCGCTGCCCTACAACTACTGGACCGAGCGCCAGTGGCGCGCGACCTGGCAAGAAATCGGACTCCGGCCGGATCGGCTGATAACCAACCTGGGTCTGTACCCGCGGCCTGCCAATTGGATCTTCGGAGCCAAGCTCCACTTCGTTGCTCTGTTGAAGAAATGTGACCCGCTTCGCTCATGAGATTCGGATTGATTGGGTTTTTCCAGGAATATTGAACCAAGCCAGGTCTCAGGATTCCGCAGCATTCCGGCTGCTTTAGAGGATTTCGGGAACTGTGGAAACGGATGCGGAGGAAGGAATTTCGGGCGGAGACTGCTGGACGAGTTGCCGAGCGGAGTCCTGAGCATAGCGCAGCACGCGGCTGGGGAATACTCCGAGATAGATGGTCGCGGCGATGCAGGCGGCCAGCGCCAGACGGAGCGCGAACGGCACCGGGGTGACCGGAACTTCCTTCCGCGATTCGCGCATGTACATCATCACGATGATGCGCAAGTAGTAATACGCGCCTACGCCGCTGTTGAGGACGCCGATGATCGTGAGCCCGATCAAGTTGGCTTTCACGGCTGCGCTGAACACGTAGAACTTGGCAAAAAAGCCGCCGGTCATCGGAATCCCAATCAGCGAGAGCAGGAAAATGGTGAGCGCCGCCGCCAGCAGCGGGGAACTGCGGCCCAGGCCTTCATAGTCTTCGAGGGTTACGTAGCGTTCGCCGGCGCCGGCGAAGTGGCTTACTACGGCAAACGCACCCAAGTTCATGGCGGCGTAGGCTGCGGTGTAGAACATGGCCGCCGAGGTTCCAAGGCCGGGCGCGGCTGCGAATGCCACCAGCAAGTATCCAGCGTGAGCGATTGAGGAATAAGCCAGCAGGCGCTTCACATTGTTTTGCACCAACGCGCCCACGTTGCCCAAGGTCATGGAGAGCGCGGCCGAAATCCAAATAAGCCAGAAGGTATTAGGCACGTTGATCACGAAAACGATACGCAACAGAACTGCAAAGGCCGCCGCCTTGGGCGCGGTCGACATGAAGCCCACAACCGGCGCCGGCGCCCCTTCGTAGACGTCCGGGGTCCAGATGTGAAACGGGGCGGCAGCCACTTTGAAGCCCAGGCCCACAAACAGGAACGCCACAGCCACGAAAGCTAGCAATGGGATCGCGCCAGCCCGCAACATCCTGCCGATCTGATCGATATTGGTCGACCCCGTTGCGCCAAACATCAACGCCACTCCATACAGGAAGAACGCCGTGGCGAATGACCCGAGCAGGAAATATTTCAGCGAGGATTCGGCGCTGGCAGCTTCGTGCCGCCGGAATCCCGCCAGCACATAAGAAGAGATGGAGGAAATCTCGAGCGCGATGAAAATTAGAACGAGTTCCACCGCCGACGACATCAGCGCCATGCCGACCACGCCGAAAAGGATCAAGGCATAATATTCCCCGGCGCGGATCCGCTGCACCGCCATATATTCGTAGGACGTAAGGATGACGACGGCAGCGATCGCAATCACCAGAACATGGAAGAAGACGCTGAACCCATCCACTTGCACCATGTTCCAGAAGGCCAGACCTGGAGACTGTGCCATGAACCAGGTTGCGCCGATTCCCGCCAGCGTCCCCGCCAGCGCGATCAACCCCAGGATCTTCTGCCCCTTTCCCTCGTCGAGCACGGGTTCAAGCAACATCACAATCATGCCGAAGACGGAGAGAACGAGCTCGGGTAGGATGCGGACGTAATCGGCGCTCTGCGGCAGCGTCTGCGAGAAGGCCGGGGCGAAAGTCGCGATCACAATCACTGCCCCACCATCCTGCTCGCAACTCGCGCAAAAGGAGTAAGCGCAGCCTGTACCGCAGGATCAATCGCTCCCAGCCACACAATGGGAGCCACGCCCATCACCAATGCCGCCGCAGCGCACGGCCAAATGGCCATCTTTTCGAATCCCGAAAGGTCGCTGAGAGAATTGTTCACCGGGTGCGTGACCTTGCCAAAAAAGACTCTCTGATACATCCAAAGAAGGTAGACCGCGCTCCAAATCACGCCGGTGGCCCCGAGTATTCCGTAAACCGCCTTGGCCTGGAACGCGCCGCTCAACACGAGAAATTCGCCGATGAAGCCGTTCAACAGTGGCAGGCCCGCCGAGGCCAACACGATCACCAGATACGACGCGGCATAGACCGGCATGGGCGAGGCCAGTCCGCCGAATTCGACGATCTCGTAGGTATGACGGCGTTCGTGCAGAATGCCCGCCAACATAAACAGCCCGCCCGTCGAAACCCCGTGAGCCAGCATGATGAACATCGCGCCGTTCAGTCCGGCCTGCGTAAAGCTAAAGATTCCCAGCACGACGAATCCGAGGTGACTGACGGAGGAATACGCGATCAACTTCTTCATGTTGGGCTGGACCATAGCTACCAGTGCGCCATAGATGATGCCTATCAACGCGAGCGTCATCACCCACCAGGCGTTATGCCGCGATTGCTCGGGGAACAAGCCCAGGTTAAAGCGCAGGAGTCCGTACGTGCCCATCTTGAGCAGCACTCCAGCCAGCAGCACCGACCCTGCTGTGGGCGCTTCCACGTGCGCATCGGGTAACCATGTATGAAAAGGAAACAGCGGAACCTTGACCGCAAACGCCAGGAAGAAGCCGAGAAAGAGCCATTGCGCGGCCCCCGGGAACTTCGCTACAGCGCCGCTCGCGATCTGGTCGCGAATCACGACAAAGTCAAAGCTGCCGGTATGCGCGTAAAGCCACAAGATCGCCGCCAGCATGAACACCGAGCCGATCATGGTGTACATGAAGAACTTCACCGCGGCATAGACTTTGCGCTCGTGGCCGAAGATCCCGATCATCAACGCCATGGGTATGAGCGTGGCTTCCCAGAAGAAATAGAAGAGAAACAGGTCGAGGGACGTGAAGACCCCGATTAGCGCCGTCTCCAGGATCAGCAGCAGAATGAAGAATTCTTTCACACGCTCGTGAATCGACTTCCAGGAAATCAGCACGCACAAGGGTGTGAGAAACGTGGTAAGCACCACCAGCCACAGCGAGATGCCGTCAACTCCCATGTGGTAGTGGATATTCGGAGTGGAAACCCACTGTTTGTCGATTTGGTATTGAAAATCAGTTTGTGCCCGATGGAAATAGACCGGCAGATGCAAAGACAAGACAAACGTCAAGAGTGAAATGACGAGAGCGAAAATGCGAATGTCGCGGTCGCGGCGCGGCAGCAGCGTCAACAGCAACCCGCCAGCCAGTGGCGCAAATGTCACCAGCGTAAGAATGATGGAACTGAGATTGTCGGTGCTCATCGGGCTGCCATCCACATCCAGATCATGAAGGCAATCACGGCTGCCGAGCCGGCCGCGATCCAGCCCGCGTACGAGCGAATATTGCCCGATTGCATGTGGCGGACCTCGTCGGAAACATTGCGCGCGCCGTCACCGGCATCGTTCACTGCGGCATCGATGATGTTTCGGTCTATTCCTTGCCAAAGGATTCCAGTCGAGCCGTTAATCAGCGGTTTGACGAAGAGCGCAGCATACAATTCGTCCACGTAGTATTTGTGTACGACGGTCTGATAGAAGCCTCCGAGCGCGTCCGCGATCTTCTGCGGGAGGTCTTGGCGCTTGTGGTAAAGCAGATAGGCGAGGTAAAGGCCAAGCAGAGCCGCCGCGACTGAGACCAATGTCAGATACAGCTCCAGGTGCGTGGCCGGTTCGCCAGCGGCCTCCGCGGGGTTGGCAACTGCACCGGTCCGAAAGACTGGAGCGAGGAAGTTCTCGAAGCGATTGCCGATTCCGACCCATCCTCCGGCGAACGAAAGCACGGCAAGGATTGCGAGCGGCACTATCATCACCATCGGGCTTTCATGGGGCAGGCCGTGTCCGTTGTGGGCGTGATCGCGGTGAGCAGCGCCGTGTTTTCCAACTTCCGCTCCACGGTAGTCGCCCAGAAAAGTTAAAAACCACAGCCGAAACATGTAGAACGACGTGATGAATGCTGTAATCACCCCCATCAGCCAGAAAACCCAACTGCCATGCTCGCTGGAGAACGCCTTCCATAAAATCTCATCCTTGCTAAAAAAGCCCGCCAGGGGCGGAAATCCAGCGATGGCAAGCGTGGCGATCGTCATCGTTAGAAAAGTCCAGGGCGCGTAGAGCCGCAGGCCGCCCATCTTGCGCATATCCTGTTCGCCGCCGACCGCATGAATCACCGAGCCCGCACACAGAAACAGCAAGCCCTTGAAGAAGGCGTGAGTCATCAGGTGGAAGACGCCTGCCGAAAAAGCGCCCACGCCGCAGGCCATGAACATATAGCCGAGCTGTGAAATGGTCGAGTAGGCGAGAACCTTCTTGATGTCGGTCTGAGCGATGGCGATAGTCGCGGCGAAGAACGCGGTCAGCGTGCCGATGATCGCGACCACGCTGAGCGCTGTCGGCGCGCGATCAAAAATCGCGTGCGAACGCGCAACCATGTACACGCCGGCAGTCACCATCGTGGCGGCGTGCATCAGGGCGGAAACCGGTGTTGGACCTTCCATCGCGTCGGGAAGCCAGATATACAGGGGAATCTGCGCCGATTTGCCGCAGGCGCCCAGGGTCAGCAGAATGCCGATGGCGGTGAGCAGTCCGGTTCCAGCCGTCTCCGGACTCAGGCGGGCGACGCCGCCAAATACCTGCTCAAAATTCAGCGATCCGAAGTGCTTGATCAGCAGGAACAATGCGATCAGGAAGCCGAAATCGCCGATTCGGTTCACGATGAACGCTTTCATCCCCGCCGATGCCGCCGAATCTTTCGTAAACCAGAATCCGATCAGCAAATAGGACGCCAGTCCCACGCCCTCCCAACCAATGAACATGAGGAGGTAATTATTGGCCAGCACCAGCGTCAGCATGAAAAACATGAACAGGTTCAGATAGCTGAAGAAGCGGTAGTAACTGGGGTCGTCCCCCATGTAGCCCACGGAGTAGATGTGAATCAGGAATCCGACTCCGGTGACCACGAGCAACATGACCAGCGAGAGCTGATCGAGATAGAAGGCGAAGTCCGCGCTGAAACTGCCGGAACGGATCCAGTGCGCAAGAAACTCCTGGTAGGGAAGTGACAACGACGAAAACCGCATGGCGATCCACAAAGCCATCGCGAAAGCGGCACCGCTGAAGAACAGCGCGATAATGGTCACGGCCTGGCGCGAAGACTTCTTCCCGAGAAAGCCGTTAATTGCGGCGCCTGCCAGCGGCAGAATAGGAATCAGCCAGAGATTGAGGGTCGAGGTCATAGTTTGAGCAGGTTCACCTGATCCACGTTCAGGGTCTCGCGCGTGCGGTAGACCGCGATGATAATTGCCAGTCCTACGGCCGCTTCCGCCGCCGCCACCACCATCACAAAGAAGACGAAAACCTGGCCGGCCAGCGCGTGCCAGTGTGCGGCGAACGCCACGAACGAGAGATTCACTCCGTTGAGCATCAACTCAATCGACACGAAAATGGTGATGATGTTGCGCTTGATGAGAAACCCGACCACGCCACAAGCGAACAAAAATCCGCTGAGCAGCAGGTAATACGATAGCGGCACATACGAGGGAACCATCAGTCCACCTTCCCCGCCGCGGATTCCGGCTGGCTGGCCAGAACCACGGCCCCCATGATGGCAATTAGAATCAACACCGACGTAACTTCGAAAGGCAGCAGAAAATCGTGAAAGAGAAGTTGAGCGATATCCTTTGGATGCCCGGGCAACGCGCCGATCGGCACGGATTCGGTCCCGGAGTGCCGCAGCATCACCCACGCCATCAGTACGCTGCCGGTTAGCATTCCCGGCACGCCCAACAGAATCGCGACACGGCTTCCGTTCGTGTGTTCTTCTTCGCCTGCGTTTAGCAGCATGATGACAAAGACGAACAGCACCATAATTGCGCCGGCATAGACAATGACCTGCACCGCGGCGACGAACTCCGCGCCCAGCAGCAGGTATTCGCCGGCGAGCGCAGCCATCACTGCAATCAGCGACAGCGCGCTGTTAATCGGGTGCCGTTGCGCCAGCAGGTTGATCGCCCCGCCCACGCAAACCGCCCCGAACGCCAGAAATAAGACCAGATGAAAATTCATGAATCAGTTCTCAGTTCTCAGTTCTCGGCAAAAGCCTTCAAAACGCCATCTTCTCAGCCGCCGCATTCGCGGCTTTAACCGAGAACTGAGAACCGGGAACTCGTTCTTTTTCCCTACCAGGCGACGGCAATGGCCGTGGCCACCAGATTCGCAATCGCCAGGGGCAGCAGAAACTTCCAGCCGAAAGCCATCAGTTGGTCGTAGCGGAAGCGCGGCAACGTCCCACGCACCCAGATATAAAGGAAGAGAAAGCAGAAAATCTTCGCGGCAAACCAGAACAACGGCAGCAATGCCTGCAATAGGTGAGGCCCAAACAGCGGCCCGTGCCATCCCCCGAAAAATAACAGCGTGGCCACGCAAGCCACCGTGATCATGTTGGCGTATTCGGCCATGAAAAACATGGCAAACTTCATGGAACTGTATTCGGTGTGGTATCCCGCGACCAGCTCGGTTTCAGCCTCGGGCAGGTCAAACGGAATGCGATTGGTTTCCGCATACGCAGCCATCAAATAAATGAAAAAGCCGAGGAACTGCCCGTGAAAAATGTTCCAACGCGGGATGAAGCCGAGGAACCGGCCTCCCTGGGCATCGACGATTTCGCGCAGACTGAAACTGCCGGACTGGATCAGGACTCCGACCAGCGAAAGTCCAAGTGCAATTTCGTAGCTGACCATCTGCGCGCTGGCGCGCAGTCCGCCCAGCAAGGAGTATTTGTTGTTCGACGACCAGCCTGCCAGCGCGACACCGTATACGCCCATCGAGGTAACGCCCAGAATCATTAGCAGCCCGATATTTACGTCGGTGATTTGCAGCGGAATGTTCAGGCCGCCAATCGTGATCGAGTTGCCAAACGGGATCACCGAAATCGAAGTCAGCGCGAAGATCAGAGCCATCATCGGAGCCGCCAGAAACAGCGGCTTATAGACGTGCGGCGGCGTGAGATCTTCTTTAAACAGAAACTTGATGCCGTCGGCCGCGGGTTGCAGCAGTCCAAACGGACCTACTCTCGTAGGCCCCCAGCGATTCTGCATGTGGCCCACCACTTTGCGTTCCAGCCAGACTGTGTATGCGACTGCGGTGAGCAGCACGATCAGGACGATCAGCGACTTGATCACCGATACGAGTATAAAAATGCCAACGGGCAACGTCTTTGCTTCCTCTCCAAAAACTCGTTAATCTGCCGCAACCGCAGCGGGCTTGACCTCGTGATTCTCGATCACCGACTGCAATGTGCGCGAATAACGCCCCAGGGTTCCGGAACTGAAAAGATCGTTATTTGCCGGATCGATGTGTGCCGGATCGATGTGCGCCGAAGCCATGGATTCTGGCCCGTGCGCAGCCCCGGGCCCGGCTTGGGCGAGCGATGTGTGCTGGCTGTTGCCTGCCAGCAGGTTCATGCGAGACACGTCATAGCCGGGCACCAGCCGCTGAATTTCGTCAAGAATTGCCGTCGGATCGAACGGGCTTAGTTTCGGCTCGAGTCCGTGAGCTTCGAGCCACACCGCATGACGGTCGGCCTCGCCCGATTCTGCTCCGCGAGACTGTCCCATGTCGGCGTGCGTGCCGCCGCCGAAAGGCACGAGTTTGCGCACGTCAAAGCCCATGGCGTCCGCGATGCGCACGATCATCTCGAAATCAGCTTTCGTGCCCGTGACCTCGCCTGCCTTCTTCACTAACTGCAAGTCACCACAAGTATTCGTGAACGTACCAGCCTTTTCGTATGCATTCGCGGCGGGCAGCACTACGTCAGCGACCGCCGCCGTCTCTGTCAGAAACATGTCTTGCACAACTACGAAACTTTTCGAGAATGCGAAGGGATCGATGTTCAACCGTCCAACGGGATTCGAACCGACAACATACAGGGCTTTCAATTTACCCGCATTCCCCGCTTCGACCATGCCGCGCAGATCGAGCCCCGCAGCCTCCGGCACTTCTCCCCATTCTTCGTGGAACTGGCTGCTTCCGGCGGCCGGGTGGTATCCCGGGAGCAAATCGGGATACAAGCCCATGTCTGCGGCTCCGCGTGAATTGGCGTAGTCCGCTAGACAGACAAACTTAGCGCCGGAAATGCCGGAGCCGAACTTCATGAGGCTGGCAAGGTCGTCTCCCCGGAGCTCGGACCCGAAAACGATCACGAGATTCTGCTCACCGCGCAGTTTGTCGCGCAGGGCGATCCATGCGTCTTGGTTGGTGGATGAACTGGTGAGCACATCCGCAGCAGCGTCGCTGCCTGCGAGAAAGGCCGCAACTTGCCCTTCCGCTCCGGCGGAGATTTGCGTGAAGCACATTGCCTGCCGCCGCAATTTGATGGGCTTGGAGTTGATTAAGTAAAGCCGCGCGCGATGCAGCCGCACGTTGTTGCGAATCTGCCAGGCAAGCAGTGGATGCTGCTCCGTCGGATCGTTTCCAATGAGCAGAACGGCCGGAGCGGTGAAGATGTCCGCCATGCTGGCCGTGGCATCGGCTTTGCCGCGAAGCGCAGCCGCTAGTGCGGGGAAATCCGCGGTGCGGTGGTGGTCCACATTGTTCGTCTTCAAAACTACCCGGGCAAATTTGGAGAGCAGATAGGCTTCTTCGTTTGTAGTTCGCGTCGAACCGATCACCCCGATCGCTGCCCCGCCGTCGCGGTCGCGAACCTCCGCGAACTTTTCTCCGATCAGCGCGAACGCTTCTTCCCACGTCGAAGGCGTCAGTTTGCCGTTTACGCGAATCAGCGGCCGCGTGAGCCGTTCTTCGTGATTCGCGAAATCGAACGCATAGCGGCCTTTGATGCAAAGGAAATCGCCGTTCATGCCGCTCTTGTCGCGGTTGTCGCCGCGGACGATCTCCATGCCGGTGTCGGCGCGGCGCACGCCCAGCGTGGTCTTGCACCCGTCGCCACAGTGGGTGCAGATTGTGCCCACGTGCTTCATCTCCCATGGGCGCGTTTTGTAGCGATACGCACCAGACGTGAGCGCGCCCACCGGGCAGATGTCGATACACATGCCGCATTCTTCGCACTCCAGATGATCCTCTTTGTTGGGCGCGATAATCGAACTCACGCCGCGGTTCTGCACGCCCAGAGCCCATACGTCCATGCCTTCGCCGCAGACGCGCACACATCGATAGCAGAGAATGCAGCGTGGCCGGTCGAAGAACACCACCGGAGACCACTGCTGCTCGTCTTTGTGATTCTTCGCCTCCATGAACTTCGATTCGGCCGCGCCGTAGGAGAACGTCATATCCTGCAGTTCGCACTCGCCGCCCGCGTCGCATACCGGACAATCCAGGGGATGATTCCCCAGCAGAAGCTCCAGCATCGACTTGCGCGCCTGCTTGATCTCCTCGCTATCGCTGGTGACGATCATGCCTTCGCTGACCACCGTGGTACACGCGGTCTGCAGCTTGGGCATCTTCTCGATCTTCACCAGGCACATGCGGCAAGCGCCCTGCAGCGACAGGTTCGGGTAATAGCAAAATGAAGGCACTTCGATGCCAACGGTCTTGCAGGCCTCGATCAGCAGCGTCCCCGTGGGAGCCACGACCTTCTTGCCGTCGACTGTGAGTATTACGTCAGCCATTTTCGTAGCGCCGGCGTCTCGCCGG
>PKVW01000065.1 GCA_003131585.1 Acidobacteriaceae bacterium | reverse complement strand
CCTCCGTGTCCTCTGTGGTGAAAGGTTTTAGGGCTAAAGGCTAATGCTAACTGCTAACTGCTAATTGCTATTGCTAAGAGCTTCCCCTATGGATAAACTCGCCGCCGCCAACAAGATCAACGAATTCCTGCAAGCCGTCGTCACGCACGGCGGGCTTCACCTCAAATACCGTATCGTCGTCGATCCCCCCGCGCAGAGCGAGTGGGAGAAACCCGAGATCTTCGTCGATTTTTCCGGTCCCGATTCCGCCCTGCTTCTGGATCGCGGCGCCGAACTTCTCCGTGCCCTGGAACTGCTCGCCCTCGAAATCCTGCGCCTGCCTTCCGGCGAGCACGAGAAGATTTCCTTCGACTGCAAAAATCAGCGCTCCCTCCACCTCCAGGAGCTCCGCATGGCCGCCACTGTCGCGGCCGAAAAGGTTCGCCAGACCGGCACTCCTTTCCACTTCGCTGCTATGTCCTCGCGCGAGCGTCGCATCGTTCATCTCGCCCTGCGCGACCAGGCCGACCTCCGCACCGAAAGCGATGGCGAAGGTCTCCACCGCTGCGTCGTCCTCTATCCCGCGGACTACAAACCCGCCGCCGGCAAGCCCGCCCACCGCACCCTCCCCTAGTCAAGCGGCTAAGCGACGCAATACCCAGCTCGCTCCTACATGCCTTCGTCCGTCGAAGGCCCATGCACCGAAAACACCGGCTTGTCAGGAGAAAGTTTGCGAGGGGAAGAAGCCCCTGGGTCAGGCACCGAGCTTGTCCAAGCCACTTGTCCAAGCCACTATGCCAACCTTGCAGGCGGGTATCCGCATATTTCAACAGCGCAAACATGCAAGAGAATGCTCGGGAACTCCACTATTACCAACCTGGTTCGCACTGGACTCGATTATGCCTCAGTTTTCAAAATCCCACATCCAGCCAATAGAGCCCAAACCGAGCCCATAATCAATCTCCGCAAGGCCTGATCGCGCCCACCGGGTAACTCCTCAGATTCGTACCCCTCCAGATACCCCGTGGTCCCCATGGTTAGCCCTTTTCGCGGCCACAAGTAAGAAGGGGCAGCCGCAAGGCCGCCCCTCGAAAACCGAGAAACCATAACTGAGAACTGCCCTACCGCCCCGCCGCTGCCGCCGCCGGCATCATGCCCGCAATCTGCATCCCCTCAATCCGCGCCAGCACACTCTCCACGCTCGCCCCCGTATCCGTACACGCATCCGCATACGGATGCCGGCTTCCATCCGCGTGCATCACCAGCACGCTAGTCTCCGCCTGCGCCTTCTTCACCTGATACGGCAGATGATGCCGGTCGTTCCGGCTCAGCGTCGGCCCCAATATCACCAGGTCGAACGTGCCCTTGCTCAGCGCCGCTTCCACGGCCTTTCGCCCCACGGCCTTCTCCACCGTGTGCCCGGCCATCTCAAAGGATGCTGCCGTAGCCGCCTGTGCTTCCGCATCGCCTTCACCGTAAAGAATCTTCAGCTTCGCCGCTTTCGCCATGAGTCTTCGTCCTCGCCCGGTACCCGGCATTGTCCACCCGGTACTCGCCACTCACGGTAGCAACCGCCCCGTCGTCTGGGTACATCACCGAAGACCAACGACAAACGGACCCAATCCTCCAAATCCCTCCGCAGAGACGTACTCCGTTTCAGCCTGCCGGCGAACTCCCGATTCGTATCGGGGCATTGCTTCGGCGATGCCGTCACTTCTGCAGCGATCAATCGCGCCTTCCGGCGCTGCGGCTCAGGGTCCGAGTTAACTTCGCCTCTCCCTCGAATCCTTCCGACCCAAAAATCGGCATTCCAAATCCTCTTTCCCTCCGCCGGTTTCGGCGCTACACTCTTGCTCCAGAGGGGTCTCTCATGTTCCGCGCTCGCTACGCCGTCGCCGTTCTTTTCCTGCTCGCTCTCACTGCCGTGTACTCGGCCGTCTGCTCGGCACAGCAATCCGAGCCCTCGTCCACCGCTAGCTGCACCCTCGACGACGGCCGCCAGGTCTACATCCGCTACAATCCCGTCAGCACCAAGAACGACAAAGTTCCCAACGGCAAGCCCTGGACTCCCGGCGGCGCTCCCATGACTCTCTTCACCGAAGCCCCGCTCACCCTCGGCGGCTCTACCATTCCCATCGGCGCCTACACCATTTACCCCATCCCCGGTAGGGACAAGTGGACCCTCGCCGTCAACAAGAACGTTGCCGCCGGCTCCGCCTACGATGAGAAGCAGGATCTCGCCCGCGCCACCATGGAGACAGCTCAAGTCTCTCAACCCGCCGCCGCCCTCGAAGTCGCCTTCGCCCACGTCGGCGCCAGATGCACCCTTCGCATCTACTACGGCAAAAGCGCCTCCTTCGCCGACTTCACCGCCAAGTAGAGGATTGGAAATACGGTAGGCAAAGGGAGTCTTGACCGAAGCGACGGCTTGCCCTGAGCCCGGTCCAAGGGGACCCAGCAGCTAGAAGCCAGAAGCTTTCCTCTCCTCCCGCGTCCCCAGCCCAATCACCATCGCCATATCTTTCGGATACACCACGTCCCGACCGCGCGCGAGAAAGTGGTAATAGATCGAGGTCGCCGCTCCATAAGCCCCAAATCCTGCCGATACGACGCGCGAGTGCGCCGCCACTCCCACAATCATTCCCACAAGCCGGAATCCCGACGCCCCACTCGCCGCGCTGCCTCCGGCTTCTCCCCCGCTGGCCCCGCCCCGGCCAGCATCCCGATCACCCGGAGACGCCTGCGACGCCGCCAGCATCACCGCGATCCCTGTCGTCAAATACCGTGTCCGCGGCGTCGTCACCTGCGCCCCGCCTTCGGCGTCCAGCTTCAGGTGCTCGCCCTTAGCCACGGCCACGCCTTCCAAACTCGTCTCGACTCGCTGCTCCAGCCCATTCGGCGGCGCAACCTGGTGAAACAAAATTCGCAACTGCCCGTTGCGGGCCAGCCGCCGCGCCCGCTGCACCTGCATTACCGAACCCTTAATCACGCTTCCCTCCGGCAGAATCAGGCGATCCGACACCACCAGCGGCTCCGTGATCAGTGCCTCCACCGCATCTCCCTTCTTCGCCGTCGACGAACTCAGCGGCGTCACCAGCCGCGCATGCACTACGCTTCCCGTCGGTGGCGGCGCTCCAATGTTGATCAGCGCCTCCGGCTTTACCGCCTCCGTTCCAAAATCCAGCGGCCGCTGCAACTCCGCGTTGAAGCTCGTGCCCTCGTCGATGTACTGCGGATGCACCGGAAGCTGCGCCACCGCCATCCGCTTCAGCTTGTGCATCTTTCCCGGCTCATGGATCTGCTTCTGCAATTCGCTCCACTGCCGCCGGATTTCCTGCCGCGTCGCGCTCACTTTTTTCGAGGCCGCATCCTCCACCTTGTTTTTCTGCTCCGCCTTCTCGTTCGCCGCCACAAACCGCAGCACTCCGTCCGGCGCGGGCGCCGCCACCGTCTGCAGCGCCACCCGCCGCCCATCCTCCATCACCAGCTCGTCAAACTGCACATGCACGCTGCGCGCCGGAGAGAAATTTCCATCCATCGCTTCCAGCGTTCGCACCTTC
The DNA here is from genome assembly GCA_003131585.1 of Acidobacteriaceae bacterium. Classification (GTDB taxonomy): domain Bacteria; phylum Acidobacteriota; class Terriglobia; order Terriglobales; family Acidobacteriaceae; genus Sulfotelmatobacter. Next base: position 2,705 of record PKVW01000065.1, on the reverse strand, counting down.
TTCGAGACGCCGTCGATCGCCGACACTTTCCCGTTCACCACCGTCCCCACGGGAATCAGCAGCTTGTCGAACGCATACACCGGCTCCGTCGTCTTCCCATGGATCGCCTGGCCCGCCTCCCGCACCCGCACCTCCGCATCCAGCGCCACCTTGATCGGAGTCCCCGCCGCCACGCTCATCGGCACCATCACCGGTGCAGCCTCCGCGCTCGCCGCGTCAGATCTCTGCGCCTGCCCTGAGCCAAGCCGAAGGGAACTCCGCGATGGGTCGCCGTTAGTTTCCGAAACCGCCGGAGGTCGCGGCTTCAGAGTCTGTCCCACACTCCAACCGCTGCACAAGCACGCCGCCAACACCGCCGCATTCTGCCTGAAGGCAATTCTTCGCATTGCAATACTCCCTGCTGAGGAATCCGCTCGTGAAGTTCTTCCCGTAACCCGTTCGTAACCGCCCCGCTGCACGGAAAACGCACGGCTTCCATAGGCTGCGGAGAAACGCTAGATTCGTATCAACGTATGCCTTTAGGCATACCGTATTAGCCGCATGATCAAATCGCGCCTTCAGGCGCTGCCCTTCGAAGCCGGCTTTTTCCGCAGCCTGTTCCCGCCGCGCCGCTATTGGCCAATAAGAATGCGGGCCTCAGCCCCCAGACTCGACCGCACGCCCCGCCCGAAAATCCCTTTAGCAATTCTAGTTCTCTCCCCTCCCCGGCACAACGCCCTGCTCCTGCAAAAACTTTCCGCCGGAGACTATGCGCTCCCGGCCGTTCCTGCGACAATCCCTCCATGCGCCACTTGCTCACCCGGGTCCTTGCCGCCGCCCTCGCACTTGCCGCCGCTCTCGCCCAGTCCCAGTCCGCGCCCCAAACCCAACTCTCCCACACCACCGAAAGCCTGCGCGGCGCAAGCGTTGTCTCGCGCAACATCGCGTGGGCCTCCGGCACGCACGGCACCTATCTCCGCACCACCGACGCCGGACGCAACTGGATCCCAGACCAAGTCCCCGGCGCCGAATCTCTCGACTTCCGCGCCGTAGTCGCCTTCTCCGCCGACGAAGCCTTCCTCATGTCCGCCGGTCCCGGCGACCAGTCCCGCATCTACCACACCGCCGACGCCGGCCAGCACTGGTCCCTGCAATTCACCAACACCAATCCCAAAGGCTTTTTCGACTCCATGGTCTTCTGGGACCCAACCCACGGCATAGTCCTCGGGGATCCCATCCCGGACGAAACCGGCAAGTTGAAATTCGAACTCCTGATCACCGGCGACGGCCAAACCTGGACCCACATCCCGCCCTCCCAACTCCCACCCGCCCTGGACGGCGAAGGCGCCTTCGCTGCCAGCAACACCTGCCTCGCCATCCTGAAGTCTCCGGTGGATTCAGAAGCACCGTGGAAGAGCGGCGCTTCAGCGCCGCGTCAGCCTGACGAAGAAGAGGCTTCAGCCCCCGATCCCAACATCTGGTTCGCCACCGGAGGCCGCGCCGCCCGCGTCTTTCACTCCCCCGACCGCGGCCGCACCTGGCAAGTCTTCGACACTCCCATCGTCCACGGTCCCGACTCCGCCGGAATCTTCTCAATCGCTTTCCGCGATCCAACTCACGGCGTAATCGCCGGCGGCGACTACAAGCATCCCGATCGGGATGGCCCCAACCTCGCCTTCACTTCCGACGCCGGCAAGACGTGGACGCTCTCCCAGATATTCCCCCAATCGTATTACTCCGCCGTAGCCTACGACCGCAAAGACAATGGCCCCAGCTCGAACCACCACAGAGACCAAAATCCCAAGAACAAAGATGCAGACGAAAACCCGGTCAACTCTCGCCTCTTCATCGTTGGCCCCAAATTCATTTACGATTTCCGCCCGCCACAAAACCCCACCAGAATCAGTCCGCGCAAAAAGTCCGGCGTCCAATTCAACGCCGTCAGCCCCTACCCCACCGGCGGAGCCCTCGTCGTGGGCCCCAAAGGCTCGATCGCCTCCATCCCCTAAAATCAACCTCCAATAAAAAATTGTCAGCCCGCCACCGGAGCAGGATCATTCGCTCTTCGCTCTGTGCATGATCCTGCGAAGTCGAAAGCCTGCCCTGAGCTTGTCGAAGGGGACCTGCTGCTGGCCCGCGCCCAAATAAGCTTTCCCCCGTGGGCCTCAAGGTCCTCCGGGTTCACGCTCCCTTCTTCCCCCCAAAGGCCATCCTCCTAGGTTTCCTTAATAATCTAATTCCCTCTTGTCGCCTTGCCGGAAACCCTTTACCCTTAGGTTTGGCACCGGCCATGTTCACCCCGCACCCCAACCTCGCCGACGACGTTAACCACGCCATCATCCAGTCCGAAATCGAAGGTGGAGTCTTTCTCCACGATCTCCCGCCTTCCACCGTTCTTCACATTCAAACCCTCCACCACTGCTACACCGCCATTCTTCTCGGAGGCAGCGACGCTCTCATCTCCGGCCATCCCGAATTCTGTCCCCACCCGGTTCACGTCGCCATCGCCGGTTCCACCTGGGGAGGCTCCATGCNNCGCGGCATGCACCTCGAATTTCACCACCCCGAATATGCCACCCCCATCGTCACCTCTCGCATCCAGGAAATCCGCGACTCCCAACCCATCCCCGCCCGAACCGCCATCAACTCCCTAAGCTATTAAAGAGAATCAACCGGCTGCCGGACCCACCGTGACTCCCTGCACTACCGTGGAAGAGCGGCGCTTC
>PKVW01000047.1 GCA_003131585.1 Acidobacteriaceae bacterium | reverse complement strand
GTCTCATCCCATCTAAAGCCGCGATTGATTTTGAGGCAGTTACAGCGCGGCTGAAGCCGCGCCCTTTCAAAACGAATCCAACCGGACCCACTACCGGGCGATGGCGAGGGCGGTTATTGGCCGGACCCTGCATTTGCCTGCGATCAGGCCCTGCCGCGGAACTGGATGATTCTCCGGCGATCGCGTTTGGATGGTTTGCCTGCGGGTAGCTCTTCGAACTGCTTCATCGCTTTGCGCTCGGCTGCTACTTTCTGGCGCAGCTCGCGGCTGGCTTCCGTCTCGCGGTAGAGGGTTTGGGCAATCGAAGCGGGGCCGCGCGTATCGCCGAGGAGCAGGACTTCGATTTCGAAGTCGCCGCCCGCGTTGGTGACTCGGAGCATATCTCCCATGTGGACTTCGCGCGCGGGTTTGGCGGGCTGGCCGTTGGATTGAATCCTGCCGAGGTCGCAGGCTCGCGCGGCCAATGATCGTGTCTTGAAGAATCTTGCGGCCCAGAGCCACTTGTCCATTCTCACGGAGGTCATAGTTTATTTTTCCTATATGGATGGGATTTCAGAGGGCCATCGTGTAGCGCTCCTTAAGCAAGCACGAAGAACGGCTGTGCTGTGTTCCGGGCGGATTACCGGCAACTCGGAAGCGTCCATCGCCGACCTTGCGAATCTGCACCGACATGTTCGGCGGTCAATCGCAGTGCCTGAAGGCGCTCTCGTAACGCGGCACTACGGTATGCCTAAAGGCATACCCCGATACTAATCTCGACTTTCTCCGCAGACTCTGGACGGCGTGCCCTCCCAACACTATTTATGAGACCAGTTTTTCGCTAGCGCGTCACGCGCTTTAATCCGTCCTGGGCGCGGCGGAAACTGCGGGCCATGGCCAGAGCGGCGCGATATTCTTCTTCGGCGCCCGGGCGGTCGCCTTGTTTCTCGAGCAACTCGCCGAGCAGACAGTGGGCCTTGAAGACCGGAGCCTCCTCGACGGTGGTGGAGGAGGCGACGTAGCGGCGCAGAAGCCGGACGGCCATGGGATAATCGCGGCCCGTGCGCAGCAACATGCCAGCCCCATCCACGAATGCCGCGGGATGATCGAGGGGGCGGGACTCCATGGTGCGCAAGGCCTGCTCCATATCGTCGAGGCGGGTCACGTGGCGATAGAACCCGGCAAGATTCAGCCAGGCACGAGCGCCGCCTTGACTGGCATCGATGGCGGCGCGATATTCCCGCTCTGCGGCGGCGAGGTCTTTATTTTTTTCGGCGATGCGGCCTCCCACCCAGTGCGCCATGGCTGGATTGAGTGGGGCAAGGAGCGCAGCCTGGGCGCGCGCTTTGTCTTTGCCGCCCCCGACGATAGCGGGAGCCTCCAGGTAGAACTCGGCGAGGTCGGTGCGGGCCTCCCAACTGTCGGGAGCGAACTGGACGGCGCGTTCGAATTCTGTGCGAACTTTTTTGGCCAGGCCGGCGGCGCTGAGGAAACCGGCGCGATCCGCCTTCTCGCCATAGATGCGCCCCAGCCAGAGGTGATAGAGACCGTTGGTGGGCGCGAGCGCGGCGGCCTTTTCGCAGGCGGGAATTCCGGCGTCCCAAGCCCCGAGCTGGAAATGAGCGCGGCAGAGCAGGTTATAGGCTTCCGCAGTGGGAGAGGTGTGGATCTGCCGCTCTAGAGTTTGCACGGCCTGATCGACGCGTCCGGCCGCCAGAAGTTCTTGGGGTGTCTGGGCGGCGGCCGCTAAAGAGGCCGCTAAACAGGCCGCTAAAGAGAATGACAGGATCGAAAGCGAGGTAATAAGGGAACGAGCCAGACGCGCGACGGTTGGTGATGGAACGCCGATTTCAGAATCCAGCGCCTGAAGGCGCTCGCGTAATGCAGACCGTACGACATGCCTGAAGGCAGGCCCTGATACAAATCGCGCCGGCGCCATGGGCTACGGCACCACCTTTACGCGGGCGCCGTCGACCAAGGGCTTGGCGTCGGCCGAGGACAGGACTACAACGGAATGTTCCGGAAGCCCAGCCGTGATCTCGACCCGCGTAAGGTTCTGGAGTGAGACTTCCACTTCGCGGCGCTTGAGTTCACCGTCGGCGACCTGATACACGTAAGGCTTGGTGTCGTCCATGCGCACGGCCTCGCGCAGCAGCGTGAGCACGCCGCTGTGTTCGGCGGTAATGACGGTAACGCCCACATTCACGTTCGGCAACAAGCGCAGGTCATGGTTGTCGACCGTACAGGTGACCTCGCCCACGTTGCGGGAGCCGCGAAGTTTGACGGTCGCGGGAACGGTGCTGACAGTGCCGTTCCAGACGCGCCCGGGCAGAGCGTCCCAGGTGACTTCGATTTTCTGTCCCGTAGCGAGGCGGCCGATATCCGGTTCGTCGACGAAAGAGCGCACCAGCATCTGGGAAAGATCGCCTTCCTGCAACAGCAAGTCTCCGGTTTGCACGTAGGCGCCTTGCTTGACGGGAAGTGCGTAGACGATGCCGTCGAAGGGAGCGCGCACGCTGGATTTCCGCAGGGCATCTTCGGCGGCATCGTAGGCGGCTTGCGCCTCCGCTCCCTGCGCCTGAACCTTGGCAACTTCCGGTTGCGAGTAACGGTCTTTCTGTTTCTGCTCGAGCAAAGTGGTGTCGGCTTGGGCGCGCTGCAACGCGTCTTCGGCCTGCTTGACCTCACCGGCGGAGGCTGCGCCCTGCTGCTGCAGGCGGCGGAAAGCTTCCAAACTGCGCTGGGCGGCGGCGCGCGCACTGCGGGCTTTGCTGAGTTGGGAATCGAGCGTGAGGAGTTCTTCGCGGGTACCGCCGGTGTTCACGTTGGATTGATCGGCCTGTGCCGCTCTGATCTGGGCGCGGGCGCGCGCGGCCTGGCTGCGCAGGTCCGCATCGTCAAGCTGCAAGAGCAGTTGGCCCTGGCGCACGTGGTCTCCTTCCCTTACCAGCAGATGCTTCACCGTGGTGGCGACGGGCGAGTGCGCTTCGAAATTCCGGATAGGCTCGACTTTGCCGTTGGTGGAAATCAGGCTGCGGATGGGGCCGCGCTCAACCATGGTAGTGCGAACCTTGGAGGGACCGGGCCGCGTGAAAATCGGGATCACGGCAACTACGGCGAGCGCTCCGAGCGCCAGCCAAGTGCGGCCTCTGCGCGTGGCGGGCCTTCCATTCGAATTGTTGTTGGTTGCTGCCAACCGGTTATCTTTCAGGGTACGGCCAGGGTACGGCGAGGACTACTGCAAGCATTAATTTACCACTCGGACGGCCACGAAAGAATGCCGTCTGCGCAAGCCAGTGCATGGTTAGATGCTGCCGGCTCTGGGCGGATGCCTGAGCGGGTAGAGCCGGGACGTTGCCGCAGCGCGCGTGCAGGGATCAACCGCTACAATATCCCCATGCGAAAACAGCGCCGCTATTCGCCCGAGCACGCCGCCGCCGGTTTGGACGCCAAGTTTCCTGAGATCGAAACCTGGCCGAACCAGTTTCCGGGCTATGAGATCGTCATCGACGATCCCGAGTTCACCTCGGTGTGCCCGAAGACGAGCCTGCCTGATTTTGGCGTCATCACGCTGCGTTACCAGCCCGATCAAGTCTGCCTGGAACTGAAATCGTACAAGGAGTATCTGCACGGTTACCGCAATCTGGGGATCTTTCAAGAGAACGTCGTGAACCGCGTGCTGGAGGACGTGGTGCGATGGGCGAAGCCGGTGTGGGCCGAGGTGAAGGGAGAATTCCGGCCGCGCGGCGGAATCTCGACGACCGTGGTGGCGAGGTGGCCGCGGGCCGCGGGGAAAGAAGCAGGCAGACGGCGGGGTTAAGGCTTGCGGCGTGTCTGGCGCCGCGCGGCAAACATTCTCGGGTCGTAACTCAACGGTTCGAGCCCGGACACAACAACTCTCCGGAAGCTGGCATGGTGCGGATTCAGGAGCCAGTTGTTTTCATGCGGGGCCAGGGCCGAGGGCACAATCAAGACGCAGCGCTCGGCCTTTTGCACAAATTCGTCTCCAATCCGGGCGAGTTCAGCCGGTGCAGAGAAGCGGCGCCAGTGGGATGGAAGTTCGTCTCCTGCGACGCGTTGGTTGGGCAGATCATCGGGGATCTCTGCAGTGGCGAGGACCAGGTCGGGTGGCGCGTCGTCGGCGTCGAGATGGACAAAGTACTCGAGCATCGCCAGGGACTGATGTTCGGAAGTGTAAGAGAGACGAGTGCCAACGCTCGACCAGCGGCCGCCGTAGCGATAGGCACCTTCGCCGTCGAGGGGAGAGCGGGCATAGGCCTTGCGCAGCACGCGATAGACCTTGGTCGGATAAACCTGGGTCGGATGAATCTGGGTCGGATGAATCTGGGTCGGATGAATCTGGGTCAACTGATTCCGCCGTAGGCGATTCGTCCCAGCACGTTTTCTACCTGGCGAGCTCCCAATTCCGTGTCGATGGCGCTGATGGGAGCTGCGCCGCCCAGCGCGCGATTGGAGCGCTTCAGCCAGCGCGCAGCATTCTTACGGTCGCCGAGACTCTGTCGAGCCAGGGCCACGATGCGGGCCAGGCGGTAAAGGCGGTCGGATTCGAAGCGCGCCAGTCGGCCGCTCCGGCGTCTGCGCTGCAGGCTGCGCGGCGAGAGATCGAGGGTCTCGGCCAACTCCTTGAGGGTAAGACCCGAAGCCTGCATGAGCGCTTCGACCACGGCGGGAGGAAAGCCCTCGCGGATGGCCTCGCAAAGATCGCGCTGGCTGGCAAGGTTTCGCCCCAGAACACTTCGACCGCCAAGTTCCTTCACCACGGCACGCAGTTCGTTTACCATTTGTCGTCTATGGTAGCGACAAATGTCGTTCGTGTCAACTGTCCGATTCACCGGCCGGCCCCGGTTGCCTCCGTGCTATATTCGCAGGACTTGTGGACGCGCCCAAGCTCTATCCTCGGACCGCGCTAGCTCTGTTAACCGCGCTGAACCTGCTGAACTATGTGGACCGCTCCGTTTTGTTCGCGGTGCAACCGCTGGTGCAATCCGAATTTCGGCTGAGCAACGTGCAGATTGGCTATCTCACCAGCGCGTTTCTGCTGTTCTACATGGTCGCGGCGCCGTTCGTAGGGCCGCTGGCGGACCGCTATTCGCGTAAGAGAATCATCGTGGGAGGAGCGATCTTCTGGAGCGGTCTCACGCTGCTCACGGCGGTCACGCATACTTACACGGAACTGCTGATTCGTCACACCCTGGTCGGCATCGGCGAGGCGACGTTTGTGACCATCGCTCCCACGTTTGTCGCCGATTTGTTTCCGGAAGAGAAGCGCGGGCGGATCCTGGGAGTGTTCTATCTCGCGATCCCCGTGGGCACGGCCGCGGGATATCTGCTGGGAGGAAAGCTCAGCCCGCACTATGGCTGGAGATTTCCTTTCTACATTGCGGCGGTTCCCGGCTTCTTGCTGGCGCTGGCAGTGCTGTTTTTGCGGGAGCCGGAGCGCGGGCGCTTCGACTCGGCGAAGGAAACTCCGGAGCGAGGGACGCTCTTCGGTTTAGCGCATAATCCGGCGTTCTGGACCTCGACGTTGGGCATGGCGGCGATGACGTTTGCCCTGGGCGGCATACAAGTGTGGATGCCGACATTTTTGTCGCGGGCGCGCAACTACTCGCTGGAATCCGCCAACTTCGTGTTCGGAATCATCATCGTCGTGGACGGCATTCTGGCGTCGCTGGCGGGAGGCTGGCTGGGAGATTATCTGCTGCCCCGCATGAAGGGCTCCTACTACTTTGTTTCGGCGGCGAGCATGGCGTTGGGCGTACCTTTCATGATCGTGGCCTTGTTCACGCGCGGTCCGGTCATGCTCCCGGCGATCGCGCTGGCGGCTTTCTTTCTCCTGCTCAACACTTCGCCGCTAAACGCGGCGGTGATTAATTCCGTCGGGGCGCACATTCNNCTGCTGGGCGATGTGCCCTCGCCCACGCTGATGGGTTATGTGGCCGATAAACGATCGCTGCAAGCTGCCTTCATCCTGCCGGTGATCGCCATGGTCGTTTCTTCTGCCATACTGTTTTACGGCATGAGATTCGCGCCGGTACGAATCGACGGCATGGCGATCGCAGCAGGAAAAACTCCGGCAGGGAAGACCTAGGCGGCATGGATTACTTTTACTGGATTGCCGGCGCGATTCTTGCACTGGCTTGGTGCTCTCGCATCGTCGATGCTGCAATCGGCATGCCCAGCGTTGCCGATATCTCACAGCCTGAATGGGACCGCAACCCGGTCGCCGCTTCAGGCAATCTTGCGTCCGGCAATCTTGTTTCCGGTAATCTTGCTTCCGCCAATCTTGCTTCCGGCAATCCACGAGTTTCGATTATCGTGCCCGCGCGCAACGAAGCAGAAACCATCGAGCAATCCCTGACTCGCCTGCTCGAACTGGACTACAACAATTACGAAGTGATCGCGGTGGATGATCGCTCGACCGACCGCACGGGCGAGATCATGGAAAGGGTGGCCGACGGTCGCGGCGCGCATGCTCGCCTGCGAGTGATTCATCACCGCGAATTGCCCGCGGGCTGGCTGGGCAAGACCCATGCCATGTGGACGGCCACGAATCAGGCGAAAGGCGACTGGCTGCTGTTTACCGACGCCGACGTGCTCCTCAAGCCGGACTCGTTGCGGCGCGCCCTGGCTTATGCGCAGGCGGAGCGTGCGGACCATGTGGTGTTGTTTCCGCAGATGATTATGAAGCGGCCGGACGAATACATGATGATCGCGTTCTTTCAAACCATGTTCGTATTCGGACACCGGCCGTGGAAGGTGGCCGATCCGAAATCGCGGGACCACATGGGTGTGGGGGCGTTCAATCTGATTCGCCGCAGTGTCTATGAGGCGGTGGGAACTTACGAAGCCTTGCGCATGGAAGTGCTCGACGACATGAAGCTGGGCAAGGTGGTGAAGAACGCGGGCTTCGCGCAGCGCAATGTTTTTGGCGGCGACTTGATTTCGATTCGCTGGGCGCACGGTGCCCGGGGCGTAGTCAACAATCTGACGAAGAATTTCTTCGCGGTATTGTCGTTTCAGTGGTGGCGGACCGTGATCACAGCCTTCGGGCTGGCCTTTCTGAATCTCATGCCGTTTCTGGGTGTGTGGCTGGCGCACAGGTGGGAGCGGCTGCCGTATGCCGTGGCGCTGGCTTCGATGTTCTTGATTTATCTAGGCATGTCTTGGCGATCAGGCGTTCCGGCTTATTATTTTCTGCTGCATCCGCTCAGCACAGTGTTGTTTATCTATATCCTGCTGCGCTCCATGTTCCATGCGCTGTGGAATGACGGCATCATCTGGCGCGGGACGAAATATCCGCTGGAGGAATTGAGGAAGGGGATGGTGTGAGGGGCGTGGAACAGTTTTTTCGTGCAAGGCAGAAAGTCTCACCCTAGCCAAACTTTCGGCCTGAGGCAGGGTTTGAAGATCGTGGGAGTGCGATCTCCCGGACGAGAGGTACTGGCGATGCGAATGGGTGAATTCTTTGGTCAGACGGCTGTGGCAAGGGCTTTAAACGAACCTTTTGTAGGCAGATTCGTGCTCGTGTGCTTTGCGGCGGCTTGGCCCATCGGGGCCGCGGCACAGAACATCACGCAGCTCTGCCAGCCGGTGGTTGGCAATCCGAAGACGGTGGTGACCGCGGACCAGCGGAAAGTGGCGGGAGAGAAGGCGATACCGCCAATCACCGATCATCAGAACGGGTTCGCGTGGCCGGACTCGGAATTTGGCGTATTCAAGACGGACGCGGGCTACACGTTTTTTGCCAGCGACGGCGCGCATCACAACGGCAACAACAAGTACGGGTCGGTCACCCGTACATTCGGCACCCTGGACAATCCGGTGGGCACGGCTCCGCCGATTGATGTGATCATCAATCGCAATCGTGATGCGGCGGCGAATCCGAATTACAGTACTTATACCTATCTCGGCGGCGGAAGGATTTACCGCGTTCCCGAGGGCAAGCCAGGGGCGGGCGGTATGCTCGACGTGTATCACGCCGAAATCAACACCGACACCAGTTTCTACTCCTTGCTGGGGCTGGCGGTGTCGAGAGACGACGGCCTTCATTGGGCAGACTTGGGCGAAATCGTTCGGCTAAACCAGCCTTACGAAGCCGATCTGGCGGGTTTTGATATAGGATCGCCGCGGCTGGTGGACTCTCCCGACGGGCAGTATTTCTATTTGTACTTTCCCGATTGGATCGCGAACGGCACGACCCAGCCAACTACGGCTACGATTGTTTCGGTAGCGCGGGCGCCGATTGCATCCGTGCTGGAGGCGGCGTTTAGCGAACATCCTCATGCGGCGGGGTTTGAGAAGTATTACCAAAGCGCGTGGGGCCAGCCTGGAATCGGAGGATTGTCGACCGATCTGAATCCGAATGCGGGCTATGCGGGTTCGTCGAACGTGGCCTACAACAGCGCGTTCGATCGGTACGTAATGATCACCGACGATACGCAGCACATCGCCTATGCGGAGTCGGTGGATGGTTTGGCCTGGACGCTTCCGGTTCTGTTGACGCAAGATGAGAATAGCCAGACCAGCTTCGATTATGCGGTGCCCGTCGGTACGGGCGACGACCCGAATGTTTTGGGAGAACAATTCTACGTCTTCTTTACCTACGGCTCGGCGCAGGGCTGGCCGGGGAATACGGTGCGGCGTTTCACGGTGACGTGCCGGTAAGATGGTCTTCAGAGCGCGATCACTTGGTACTGGCAACCTCGGAATTCGGCGAGCTTGCGGAAGTCTTTTTCGTTCAAAGTGAGCACGCGAATACCCATTCGGGCGGCGCTCACCGCGATTAATGCGTCGTTCGTGAGTCGCCCGCGCCCGATTTTCTCATAGTCGTATTTGTTCGCTATGAGTCGCAGCATTTTACCGGTGTCAATCCAATCACTGAGACTCGGCACCAGTATCCTCCCTGCCAGTTCGAAGTCCCGCTCCCACAACTCCAGTACCCCTCGATCACGTTCCTTTGCGCCCGCATAAAGCTCCTCCAGCACGACTGAACTTAGCCACAGATCTGTTTCAGCTGCCAGTCGTTCGATTTCTGCTTCCGGATTTCCGTAGCGTAAAACTGAAACGTAAATTGAAGAATCAAGCAGGGCGCGCTGCATCTAGTCATCCAGGTTGCCGTAGACATCTTCGATGACGATGCCGCTCCTGAGAAAACGGCGGTTAGCCGCGTGAGCTAAGCGGTTGCTCTGTTCTTGGGCGATGGCCAATTCCAGCGCCTTCTCGATAGTCTCCGTTTCAGTCTTGGCACGCAACGCTTTCTGGGCGCGTTTGATTTGTCTTGAGTCCAGTTGAAAATGTTTATGCGATCGATTGGTTCGCGTGGTCATCGAGTTTACCCTCTTCACTGCCCATCATATCACTCGATGAACATATTTCTAACATTTATGTACATAGACATTTACGGCGGATCCTCGTTTGCATCTGCTTCGTTGCCGTAGGTTGCGGTCGTGGCGGGCGTCTGCTTGGTTTTCGCGGGCTTCTTGGTGGGCCGCATTCGGCCGGCGCTGTAGTGGCCTTGCTTCTCCACGTCGTAGTTCTTGGGCATGGGCGGGATCAGGGTTGAGCCGCCGGTCAACTGGCTGACGCGGTTGAGGATGATTTCGGCGCGTCCGTCATAGAGTTTGACTGGCCCGCGAATCTCGATGACGCGTCCTGCGAGGCGGCGCACGTCGCCCACATCTTTTAGGTCGGAAGGGAAGACCACCACCGTGAACGGGCACGCCATTTGATCTTCGCAGAAGTCCACAAAATGCACTCCTTTGGCGCCGACTTTCACGCGCAGGACTTTTCCAGTTACGCACTTGGTTTCGCCGACGTGCTGGCTGGCCTCGCGAATGGGGAGGCAGTCGGAAGCGGGGGCTGCGGCTGCGGACAGCAAGAGCGCCAACATCACGAAATTATTTAGCGTGGACATAAGAATATGGCACTTCCGGCCGGTTCCCCGCGCCGCAGACATTTACGGTTTGATAACGGTTTACCTTCTTGTAACCAGTCCCCCCTCCCCCCTCGTCATTTAGAATCATCACGTTAGCAGGATTTTCCCCGCAAAATCGGCATAACAAAGGACTTAGAGGTCAAAATACGGAAAACAAAGGACTTGCGACCCTATTTTTGGCCGGAAGTGTCCTTGTTGCTTTCGCCGAATTTGCTGCCTTTGCTGGGGCAATTATCGGGGGAGTCGTTAGCGAGGCGCAAGGTTGGATGTCACAGGGATGGGCTGTGAATTTCTAAGCGGCGCCGGAAGAGAGGATCGAAACAAAATTCTGAGGGGCACTGCATTCACAGCAAAATCTCTTCGCCTAGGCAGCATAGCTGCCCAGCCTTCGAAGACCGCGAAGGCTGGGGCATCCTCAGTTGCGACGCTCCAACAAACGCGGGCCAGCCCCTTGGAAATAGTGGCCGGAAGCGCGCCGCGAAAAGCGGCAGCTAGAGATTCACCTCGCGCAGTGCTGCCGTCACATCGCGGACGCCGGGTGCGTCCCACACGCCGTCGCGCAGAAGAAACCTGTGGCTGTTGGTCCGTTTCACAAACTTTGCGAGCGATATTGCCACCGCGCGTGGAATAATCGCCGCGCGCTGGATACCGTAATCCTCCGCGAACAGAACACCTGCTAGGAAATCAAAGTGTTCTCCATCTAGCTCCCGAAGTGCGCCAGTTGGCGGGATTTGTTTACCCGCGTAATTCGGCGGCCCTTAATCTGGTACCGGATTCCTTCCCCGATGGCGTCAATATGGGCGATTGATTTGTCCGTCCTAGTCCACCCAAACGCTTTGCAAAAGAACAATTCTGCCAAATCGCCGGTCGGGTTGTTGTAGCTTCGAGTAATGCCGCGTGCGACAAGCTCGTCTGCTATCTGTGCATGAAGTGCGAGCAACTCACGAGCGGTTAGGTTTGATATTTCCACAGCACCCGATTATACGCCCACAATCCGTCTAGGGATAGTGCTGGGGGCTGGCGGTAGTGGGCGGTTTTGAATTTAGTTCTCGTGTCGCCCGGACTCTAACTTGTCTTTTTGTTCCTTAATCCAAGCCTCAATCACTTCGCGGATGCGCGAATCAGCGCAACGCTCGCGGGATTGTTCCAGCGCCTCGATCTTAGCCTCGATCTCGTCTCTTTCCGCCTGTGAAAGCATGGCTGGCATTGTACGACACCGCACATTTGACTCGTATGGCATAATGAATCATGCCTAGACGCTCAAGCAAGGGCGATGTAGCACAGAACGCCTTGCGCGTGATAGAGCAAGCGATTGGCGAAGAATTAAAGCCTCAGCGCAAGATCGTGCACTTTCCGCCACACAAGAAGAATCCGGCGGCAGTGGCGCTCGGCAAGCTCGGCGGCATGAAGGGCGGCAGAGCAAGAGCCGCGAAGTTGACACCGCAAGAGCGAAAAGAAATAGCCCAGCGTGCCGCGAAAGCACGCTGGGGCAAAAGTTGACGGTTTAGGCTGATAGAGAGCCTATCTGCCCCAAGTCAGGACGCCCCGCGAAGGTTACCTGACTTGGGGTTTGTCATTACAGCCCGATGCACGATAGGCAAGATACAAAGGGCTAGTCGTTATTATTTTCAGTTGCATCCACCAACTTCCTTTCCAGGACGCCCGTTCTGCTAGCGGTGCGCTCTCTCACTTTGCAGAATTTCTCTCGACGACGACTTTGAGTGATCCGCGACTGTCGTCGGAATCCTTATAGATCACATTGAAGATGGTGGACGCCATTTCCAGCCACTTCTTGCGGTCCTCAGTTGTCCATTCGGCTTGGGGTTCGGGAAGTTCTTTGAGTAAGCCTTCAATCAGGGGGTGTCTTCGCCCTTCGTCCTCGTGCTGCCGTTTCGTTTTCTTGTCGGGGTCCGGTTCTGGTTCAACGGCGGGGACAGCAGCGGCACTGGCTTTGATTGCTGGCCTTACCAAACGGTTAGGCCCAGACCAGAAGTATCCGGCTGAATTTGCAGACCGCTGAAACGCTTGACGGGCTTTACCCTTTTGTTTTGGCGCTACGCCCATCTTCACGATTTCATTCTCAAGTGCGTCTGCCGGTGGCAGTGTTCCGTTCTTAAACAGTTCGTAAATCTTGTTATAGAGTTCAACCCTGAGAAATGAGTCGGCCTTTGCTGCTTTTTCTTGTTGTGGATCATTGAGTCGTTGTCCAAGCTCAGTGAGCGTTACAGTTCCTTGTCCATAGGTGACAAAGCCGAAGGTTTTCGCGGTCATCACCCTCAGCCGGAAACCGCCGCCCTTTGCGGTTTGCCCCATTTGCGCGGCCAACTGATCCCAGCCACAGCTTGAGCCTGCAACCTGGTGGACGCCCTGAGCTACTTCCACAGCGGCATCAAGGTCTAGGTATGGGAACTCGACTGTGGATCGTTCCCGCTTATCTTCCTGACCCTCATCGATTTCGAGGGGTTCGTTTACTGCCGATTCCGGACTGGACATATACTCCCTCCTCTTCGTCACTAAATATAATGCCGATTGGTATTGTTCGTCAAGGGAAATCGGCATAATTGGCAAAATAATTATACCAATCCGCATTATTTTCTTGACTGCATACGCGCTCAAGCATATTATTGCTGTATTATGAACCGCTTATCTATTGAGAAACGGGCGCAAGTCGTCAACGCCTTGGTAGAAGGGAATAGCATCCGGGCGACTTGTAGGCTGACCGGAGTCAGTAAAGATGCCGTTCTCAAGTTGATTCCAGACATGGGGGAGGCATGTGCGGCCTTTCATAACTCAGTGGTTCGCCGAGTGAAGGTCCAGCGCGTACAGTGCGATGAGGTGTGGTCCTTCTGCTATGCGAAGGAAAAGAACGTGCCCGTCGAGAAGGAAGGAACTGGCGCGGGGAGCGTTTGGACGTGGACAGCCATTGACGCGGACTCCAAGCTGATTCTCTCGTACCTGTGCGGCGGGCGAGATGCGTCTTGGGCTTGTAAATTCATGGAGGATTTAGCATCGCGTGTGACCACGCGCATTCAGATCACAACGGACGGTCACCGCGCATATGCGGAAGCCGTCGAAGGTGCTTTCGGGATGGACGTGGATTACGCGATGCTGATAAAGTTGTATGGTGCCCCTGCCGATAACCCTGACAGCCGCTACAGCCCCGCCCAGTGTATCGGCATTCGCACTGGCGTACTGAGCGGCTCACCTGATCCTCAGCATATCTCTACCAGCTATGTTGAGCGGCAAAACTTAAATCTACGGATGGGCGTGCGTCGCTTCACCCGGCTAACGAATGCCTTTTCAAAGAAGTTTGAGAATCACTGCTATATGGTTGCGATCTACCATGCGTATTACAATTTTTGCCGGGTTCACCAGACGTTGCGGGTCACCCCCGCGATGGAAGCGGGCTTAACAGATCACGTTTGGACCGTTTTGGAACTGGTTAACATGCAAGAATGTGCAACCAAACAAGCCGCAGCGTAATCTAAGGAATGATTACCGCCGTCACTTGTCCTGTGCTACACTCCGTAGTTCACTGGTTAATACGGTGGCAGAGGTACGTCTAATGGCAACCACAGAAGATCAAGTCAAATTCAGCTTACGGTACTTCTGTCGGTTTGATGAAGAGGTGTCTGCATACGTTGGGTATGTCCCACGATTGCAGGTATACGCACAATCTCCGACAGAGGAAGGTCTACAGACGGCGGTAACCGCGACCGCCCTACGCTTCATTCTAACGTGCGCGGACAAGCATAGCCTCGGTGACATCATGCGCGAATCTCAAATGCAAGAAATTTCCGCAATCGAATTAGAAGCGGCCATCGCAAACGAAGAGGACCATGAATTTGTTACGGTCCGTGGCTACAAAGAATGCGCCACCCCCATCGAAGTGTCGCTGCCCTTCTCCGCTTTCGCTTTGCAAGACGCACACGCATAGTCCTCTACTAAAATGGCAGACACTAAACGAGAATCTCCTCTGATAATGGAGGAGATTCTTCTTCTTTGGGGGTACACCATTCACTTCAAAGATGAGGACGTATGCTCCCTGGTTAATCCCAAGGACAGGAAGGCTCGTCCAATTTGCATCAACCAGAAGGTTGGGCCTAAAGGTCTCAGCTCAGAAATCATGGATCAAATCTTGTTCGAGGCGAGGATTGATTCCTTCCAATATCCAATCCTGCTAGCGAAAGTCAAAGCACGCCAAGAAGGAATCGTCCGACTCTCAACCCCGAGATAAATTTCAAAACCGCCCACTACCGGGCTGGCCCATCCTTTCCGAAGGATTGTTCCCTTGAGGCTGCCCCGTCCTTGTCTCTGCCTTCTTCGCAGCGCCAACAGGACTCGCCGAATTGGCGCTGGTGAGATCAGGAAATGCGTGCGAATCCTGCAATTGCTGGAAATGGCGGCGAGACCGGAGGACATGAACATCGCCGGCTTTCGCTTCCACCGGCTGCACGGCAGTGAGAAACGCTGGTCGGTGCGAGTGACCGGAAACTATCGCATTACCTTCGGCTGGCTGGGCGAGAGCGCACTGGACGTAAATTATGAAGACTACCATTAGGGATGGAGCGATGAAGAGAAGGAACGGGTTGCCGCCCATTCATCCGGGCGAGATTATTAAGGAAGACATTCTGCCGTCGGTTGGCCTGTCTGTAACTGGAGCTGCCAAGGCTTTGGGAGTGTCGCGGCAGATGCTGCACGGCATTTTGTCGGGGCGCAAACCTCTTTCCGCCGTGATGTGCCTGAGAGTTGCACGCCTGTTTGGGGGTTCTCCGGAGGTGTGGATGCGCTTGCAGGCCGCCTACGAGCTGAAAAAGTCGGAGCAAAACAAGAGAGTGATGGAGCGCATCGCGCGGATCGTTCCGCTCAACGGGATGAATCGCGAACAAGCTCCTACGCAGGCCCTTATGGGCTAAAGCCCGCCATCGATTTTGCGGGTCACGGCGCGGCTTCAAGCCGCGCCCTTTCAAAGCAACAGCAAAATCTGGGCTTTCGCGCGAGCCGTGCCCTTCCCGTTGCCCTTCCCGAACCGTTTGTGAGCGCGGGTCCTCGGTGCCTTAAGCCTACTTGAAGGCCTTGACCGCGGCGGCTTCGTCGTCCTTCACATCGAAGACGGTGTAGAGCTTGGTGATCTGGAGCAGGTCGTGCACCTTCTTGGTGAGATTGAGCAGTTTGAGTTCGCCGCCCTGGTTCTTGGTGGTGGTAAAGGCGCTGACCAGTTCGCCGATGCCGGAGCTGTCGATGTAGTTGACGTCGCCGAGGTTCAAGATAATCTTCTTGTGGCCCTTGGCGAGCAGGTCGCGAACGGTGTCGCGCATCAGGACGCTGCCTTCGCCCAGGGTGATGCGGCCGCTGCAGTCCACGATGGTGACTCCGTCTACCTGCCGAGTGCTAAGTTTCATGCTCACTGAGATCCCTCCTTGCCGCCCGCGGATGCCCCGCGGACGTGCTTGATCAGTTTCACTTCCGTGCCGGTCTGGGACGGGCGGATTTCCACCGCGTCCATGAAGGAACGCATTAGAAAAATCCCGCGTCCCGAAGTCTTGAGCAGGTTTTCCGTGGCCAGAGGGTTGGGAATTCCCTTCAAGTCGATGCCTTTGCCCTGATCGCGAATCGTGATAACGAGATCTTCCGAGGTTCGCTCGAAGGCCAGGATCACTTTCTTGTCCGGAGCATACGCGTTGCCGTGCAGAACGGCATTCACCGCGCCCTCGCGCACTGCCATGGAGATCTGCATCACTTCGTCTTCCTCAAAGCCCAACTCCGTGGCGATGCGGGCGGCTTTTTCTTCCGCATGGTCCACGGTTTCCAAAGTGGAATCGAGCGTGTAGGAGACGGTTTGCTCCATGCCGATGAATCCGTGTTAGATCCGCACCTGTCCTCGGGATTGGCCCGTAAGGGCTCGCCGCAACCTGTAATCGGCGAATGCGGTAGTTTGCCTGTGGAGGCGGGGAGTTGTCAACGAGTGTTCGTGGGCGAGGGTTAAACCTTTATTAGAAATCGTCCCCCAGACCGCGGCCTGAAGCCGCGAGACTGCGGGTATAATTGCACGCCGTGAGTTCAGCGCTGCGAGCCCGAATCAAGCATTTCCTGAAGCGATTGCTCGTCGTCGGGGTCTCGTCCGCACTCGGCGTGACGGCGTTCGCCTACGCCGTGGACTATGCGGTGTTCCGTTATCGCGTCGCGGCGAATCGCCAGCCTTTCGGACAAATCACAGTCTCGAGCTACGACGCGGTGCAGCAGAAAAGCGGCAAGACGGAATTCATTTTCAATCCGCCGGAGGCGCAAACCTGCGTCCACGCGCTGTTTCCACATTCCGGATACGTGCCCTGCTGGTATTTGCAGCGGCATAGCGAACCCCGCACCAACATCTGAGCAAGTCTGGCTGCGAAGCGCGCTCCGCTTTCTGCGCCTGGATTCGGCTACAATGGCCTTCACTCCGACCCAAGGGAGACGTTCAGTGTCTAACCAGCTCCGATTTTCTTCGCTTCGTTATTTAGCGCTCGGTTTAGCGCTCGGTTTCCTTTTCTCGGTGGTTGCGGTTTCCGCGCTGGCTTCACCTTCCGATCCGCGGCTGCAAAGTGCTTACCGCTTCCAGCAAGGGGGTTGGACCTATGTTCATCTGGAAGGCTCGCCCTCCGATATTGGATACCAGCACGGCTATCTGCTGGCTCCCGAGATTGCCGATGCGCTGGCAGCGATCCGGCTTTTTGATACCCACCAAACGCTGCGCGATTGGAAGTTTTTTCGCAAGACCGCCCGCGAGATGCTCTGGCCGCACATCGACGCCGAGTATCAGCAGGAGCTGCAAGGCATCGCCGACGGCGTGAAGGCGCATGGTGTCGATTTGGATGTGTATGACATCGTGGCCCTGAATGCGTTCGAAGAGGTCCCGGACTACTACGTGCCGTGGCTGAATAAGCGGGAGAAGCAAGCCAAGGCCCCAAAGCTGGCGGCTCCGGGCAATTGCAGCGCGTTTATCGCCACCGGCGCTTACACGAAAGATCACCAAATCGTCATTGCGCACAACAATTGGACCAGCTATCTGGCGGGCGAGCGCTGGGTCATCATCTTCGACATCGTGCCGCAGCACGGCCAGCGCATTCTGATGGACGGCTTTCCCGGAGTGATCACCAGCGACGACGATTTCGGCGTGAACGCGGCTGGCATTATGATCACCGAGACCACCATCACTCAATTCGAGGGCTGGGATCCGGACGGCAAGCCGGAGTTTGTGCGCTCGCGCAAGGCGCTGCAGTATGCCAAGAGTATCGACGACTACGTGCGCATCATCAAGGAAGGAAACAACGGCGGATACGCCAACGATTGGCTCATCGGGGATCGCAAGACGGGCGAGATCGCATATCTCGAACTCGGGTTGAAGAATACGCCGCTGTGGAGAACGAAAGACGGATACTTCGTCAGCTCGAACTTTCCGCGCGATTCGAAAGTGATTCACGAGGAGACCAGCGGTTTCGATCCCAACGATGCGTCGTCCTCGATGAATGCGCGGCATGCCCGCGCGGATGAATTGGTGCAGCGGGCCAAGGGAACGATTGATGTCGAGATGGCCGAGCAGTTCCTGTCAGACCACGTGGACAGCTTCGAGAAGGCGGCTTCCAACATAGCCGCTTCAAACATGGCCGCTTCAAACATGGAAAAGGCCCAGCCGAATGAGCGCTCTCTCTGCGGCCATGTCGATGCCTCTGCGCGCGGTGTGAAGGAATGGGGCTGGGATGCATACAATCCCGGAGGAGCGGTGCAGGGCAAAGCCACCGACAGCAAAATGGCTGCGAATATGAGTTTCGTCGCGCGCGCCGGGCATCCTTGCGGCGCGGACTTCCTGGCCGCTGATTTCCTCGAGCGGCATCCCGAATACTCGTGGCAAAAGCCACTGCTGCGCGATATGAAAGCCGGGCCGTGGACGACATTTCAGGCGGGACAAAAAGCTAGTCAGTAGTTCGCAGGACGCTGCTCCAACTGGAATGGGAGACGAATGAAATGAAGGAAACGCCGCAGCAATACACTCAACGCGTCACAGGCTATATCGAAGGCAAGCAACCTCTGGCGGTGCAAGCCGCCACGGCGAAGAAACTCGAGCGCTTAACTAAAGGCGTGCCCACCTCGAAATTGCGCAAGCGCCCCGCTGCCAACAAATGGTCGGCCAGCGAGATTCTCGCGCACCTTGCCGATGCGGAAATCGTTGGCGGTTTTCGTATGAGGCTGATTCTGGGCGCTCCGGGGACGCCCGTCGCGGCCTTCGATCAGGATTCCTGGGTAACCAGCGGGCATTACGAGAAGCGCGATCCGCGCAAGTCCGTCGAGCAATTTCGCGTGATCCGCGAAGCCAATCTCGCGTTGCTCAAGTCTCTAACGCCCGAGCAGTGGAAACAGTATGGAATGCACTCCGAGCGTGGCCAGGAAACGATTGAGCACATCGTCCGCATGTTCGCCGGGCACGATATCAACCACCTGCAGCAGATCGAGCGCATACTGGCAGGGAAGTGAAGCTCTCGACAAATCGAGGGCAACCTTGGCGGTAGGCCTATTTCGCTTACCACCTCGTCACAAATCATCGTACACTGTCAGGGATCGCGACCATGGCCACACGCCGCGCTTGGGCGGGAAGCTTGGCCGGGAAGCTTGAGCGGGAAGAGCGGGAAATAGAGGAGACCAACCATGAAAAAGCATCGCGTATCGTCGTTCCGGCTCTGCTTGGCGCTGATGCTCGCATTAGGATTTGTGCCCGCTCTCGCCGTGGCAGCGGATCCGCCGATCGTCGGAAATTGGGAAGGAACGCTCGATCCAGGCGCCCAGGCTAAGAAGCGGATTGTGGTGCACATTTCCGCGGCGCAGGACGGAACTCTCAGTGGCACGATCGATTACCCTGACCAGGACACTTCGGGGATCCAGATCACCGCCATCACCTATAAGGCGCCCACCCTGCACTTCGAAAGCAATGGCATTCCAGGTTCTTATGACGGCACCATGAACAAAGAGAATTCGCTGATTACGGGCGCCTGGAAGCAAGGCGCGGGGCCGGTGAGCCTCACCCTCAAGCGGACGCCTTAGAACCCGCATCGGTTGAAGCTATCGAGCAGTGCTCCAGCAGAATTTGAAACGGTCTCAAGGCTCCCCCTCGGACAGAAGATCAACCGCGAAGGATCTGTGAGAGGGATCCAGTAGCTTAGCAGTTTGCGGAAACTCACAAATCCGCGTAGTACCGTGGAAGAGCGGCGCTTCAGCGGCCTGCCCTGAGCGAAGTCGAATGGGCCGCATAAAGCTTCCAAAATCAGTGCGGGCAGCCCCGGTGGTCGCATTTTGTATCCACGCCGAGTTTTTCCGCAGCCTGTTAGAGGAGCCGACATGGCAATTCCGTATTACCACGTGGATGCATTCACGGGTGAGCTCTTTGCCGGGAACCCGGCGGGGGTCTGCATCCTTTCCGCTTTTCTCGCGGATAGCATCATGCAGAAAATTGCGGCTGAGAACAGGCACAGCGAGACCGCTTTTGTTGTTCCTCGCGCGGATGGTGATTTCGACTTGCGCTGGTTTACACCCAAAGTCGAGGACGACCTATGCGGGCATGCGACCCTGGCATCCGCCTATGTGCTCGCGCTACGGAAGCACAACGTGTGGCCGGTTCGCTTCCACACCCGCGGCGGCATGTTGACCGTCGCTCAAGGCCAGGGGAGTCAGAACAAGGACAGCTTTGAAATGGACTTTCCCGCCATGCCACCCCAACCATGTGAGACGCCAGTCGGCCTCTTACCAGTCCTGGGTTTGATAGACACGGGTTTGAAAGCGGCGCTGGTCATGAAATCACGCGATTACCTCGTAGTGGTGGATCAGGCTGAGCAAGTGCGGGCGCTCTCGCCCGATATGGCCGCTCTTGCCAAACTGGACGCCGGGAGCGGAACGATTGTTACCGCTCCCGGCGAAGGTGACGTGGATTACGTGTGCCGAATGTTTCTACCGTCGGGCGGCATCGATGAGGATCCCGCCACCGGCTCGATACACTGCACACTGGCTCCCTATTGGGCGGGGCGGCTGGGTAAGGGTAAGGACACGTTTCGTGCGCAACAACTCAGTGTCCGCGGTGGAACCATGCGGAGCACGATCTGTGGCGATCGCGTGAAGATCGCCGGCAGGGCACGCTTGTACCTTCACGGCACGCTCGAACTCTAAAGCGTCTGCCTCCAGAGCGAGAACCCGACGCGCACTCCTGTCAACGAATTCCTGGCAATTTGCCTTTAGAGAGGCGACGAGGTTTTGGCGACGGCCGGAAGATGGCAGAGAAATCCAGACGTGTCACTATATGATTCAATTCTCAATAACGCTCGACGAAACTAACGCTCGACGCACCGCTACAGGCAAAGCGCTTCTCCGCGCGGGACTAAAAGTTCCATTTAGCCAAAGCGGGAAGCGCCGAAACGCGCGGAGCCAACCCAAGTTGGACCGAAACTAATCACCCGTCCCGCAGGTGCAGATACCGTTGCCGCTGCCATCCAGCTGGATGCCGTAGCACTCCGTCTGGAGAAGGAGAACTTCAGCGGCGCTGAGAGTGGCATCCTGCGAAGCCGTCTCGGTAACGGCGAAGCCACCATTCTGGATGTGAGTGGCCCAAGAACGAATTGCGGCCTTGGGATTGAGGACTCGGGTAAGCGCGCAAACGCCGCCCGCGGTGGGGGTCGGGACGATCTTTATTGCCCCGGTGTGCAGGATCACGCCCGTCAGCGGGTTGCTGGTCAGGTCGACGTTCACTGAAACTGTGCGCAGACCATCCGGACTGAGCACGCAGCTACAGCACTCGGACATCTCCTGAGTCGAATCAAACACGTAAATCACGGCGCAAAGGTTGCCGCCGACTGCCGTGCCAGGATCCGTCAGGCGCAGCGTGGCATCCGTCGCGCCAGCGGTATTGGCGTTCGCGAAATAATCTACCTTCAGAGTGTCGGCAGGCGGGGTTGTCTGCGCCGCCGCATATCCGGCACAAAGGGCCAGAGCTAACGTACAGGCTGCGAGCATTATGGTTCGACGCATTATGGTTCGACGGATTGTGCTTCGACGCATTGTTGTCCTCCTTAAGAGGGCTTACTCGATTTTTAGCGGCGCATCGCTTGCAGGTAATAGTAAATGGTCGTGCAAGTCCCCGAGTGAACTAACCCGATGTTAGTAGTCCGCCGAAAGCCGCTCCGAGCACCGGATTCATTGAACGCTTATGGCGATGTCGTCACGGATTGGAGATGGCACGGGCGCGCTCGAAGGCGCTGCAGCTCACCCTCTCGAAGAATCGAGAGAGTTTTCACCCAGGCTTCATGATCCGAGGGTTTCAATCGGGATTCATAACCCGTAACTCGTTTTAAGTGTGGCGGAGAGGGTGGGATTTGAACCCACGATACCCGTTAAGGTATGTCCGCTTTCGAGGCGGATCGTTTCAACCACTCACGCACCTCTCCGTTTCAACCACTCACGCACCTTCCGGAAGGCAGTTGTCAGTCGCTAGTGGTCCGTGCCAGTCGCTCGTGAAATCCAGGTTCCTCGCTTCGCTCGGAATGACAAAGCTCGGAATGACAAATGAAGAAGCAAAGCCAACGACTCGCGACAGCTCCCTCGCCAAGCGGGGATTTCGGCGGCGGGCTTCCGCTTCGCTCACGCCCGCTCAACGCCTCAATTAACGGCGGCTCTTAAAAAACGCTTGCAGCAGGTCTGCGCAGCGAGCGGCCAGCACGCCGCCGCGAACTTCCACGCGATGGTTCAGTTGCGGGTGATTCAGCACCTGCATCGCCGATCGCACGGCGCCCGCCTTGGAATCGTCCGCACCGTACACCAAGCGCCTGATCCGCGCATGCACCAGCGCGCCGGCGCACATCGCGCACGGTTCAATTGTAGCAAACAGGTCGCAGTCCGCCAGACGATGGTTGCCGATCGCTGCCCCCGCCTCGCGCAACGCCACAATCTCCGCATGAGCCGTGGGATCGGAGTCGCCGATGTTGCGATTCCATCCCCGGCCGACGATGCGTCCGGCGCATACGACCACGGCTCCAACGGGCACTTCGCCCGCTTCGAGCGCGCGTTGCGCCGCTCCTAGAGCTTCCTCCATCCACAGTTCGTCGTTGGGGGCTGGCACGGAAAGCTCCACGCAGCAGGGTACCATTGACGCGGCGCAGTCGGGACACGAATGCCCTGAGATAATGTCCTGAGATAGAGTTGCGAGGCGCGAGGATGCAGCACGCATCTGCGAGCGGGCCGATCCAGCGCGAGGCAGAGCTCCGGTCTAGAAATCCAGCGCCTGAAGGCGCGCAACGTGCCGCGCTTAACGGCATGTCTGAAGACATGCCCTGATACGAATCTCACTCGTACCGAGGGACGCTATCCGATCAGATCAGGCTCAGCACCGAACGCACTACTTCCGGCACCACGGCCCGCACCACGGCCGGTACCACGACGGTCACGACCGGATAAGCGATCGCGACCACGGGCAGGGCCAACAGCATCAAAGCCTTGGGCGGTAAATTAGCGAGATAGGCTCGCATTAGCATCCTCACTGGTTTTGAAATACTTAGTTCTTAAGTACGTGGTTTTGAGTACGTGGTTTTAAGTACGAAAAGAAGTCCGCAAAAGTTCCCCGCAAGCATTGTGCGGGTGCTAAGGCGGCGACTGACCACTGGCGACCGGCAACGGCCAAGTGATATGCTTACCCCGTTATGGGGATGCAAAGCCTGCTCCGCAAAGTCTTTCTGATCGACCTTCTGAAGGGGTTGAAGGTCACGTTCATGTATCAGAATCCCAAGGAAATCTATACCGAGCAATATCCCATGGAGCGGCCGCAGGTGGCGGAGCGCTACCGGGGCGCGCCGCGGCTGAACGTCAATCCCGACACCGACGAGACTATGTGCATTGCCTGCGACCTGTGCGCCCTCGCCTGTCCGGAGAATCTGATCGTGGTTTCCAGCGCGCGCAACGAGCAAACCCGCCGCAAGGAACTCACCAACTTCACCTACGACCTGAGCCGCTGCATGTTCTGCGGCCTCTGCGAAGACGCCTGTCCCGTCGACGCCCTCGAACTCACCCAGGACTTCGAACTCGCCAGCTACACCCGCGAAGGCTGGATCTGGGACCGCGAGACGCTGGAAAAAGGGCCGCAGCCTACGCAGTATAGGAAGTAGCTGCTGGCACCATCCGTACCCTTTGTCATTCCGAACCGGCGTTCTTTGCCGGTGAGGAACCTGCTTTCCCTGACACCCTCATCACAGCCGGCCCTCCCCACCCCTCAGCCAAATCCTCCCAAGTCGGATTGTTGATGTGAATCAAATTCACTTTCTTCTCCCGCCGCCAGCCCTTGATCTCCGTCTCCCGCGCGATGGCGTCGCCAACATTCTGAAAGCTCTGAAAGTAAACCAGCCGATGCACTCGATACTTGGAAGTAAACGCTCCGCCCTCGCCGGCCTTGTGTCGCAAGACGCGTGCCATAAGAAATCCAGTCACGCCGACGTAAATCACGCGGCTCTTGCTGGCCATGATGTAAACGCAGTAGCGCATGGTACGCACCATTGCCACTCCAGAGGAAAGCAGGTTCCTCGCGCGCTTGGGGCGCGCTTCGGAATGACAAGATTTTAGGGATTGGCTCAATCTTTAGCAGTAACGGATGTCACAACCGCCCTGTGCAAAACAAGCCCTTGTCATTCCGAGCTGCTGATCGCGCTGCGGCGCATTGCGGAAGCCAGAGGCGGCGTTGCCAGGGCGGCCAAGGCCGCCGGCGCCTTCCGGAGAGGTGCGTGAGTGGTTGAAACGGAGAGGTGCGTGCGTGGTTGAACGATCCGCCTCGAAAGCTTGTGAAAACCTCCAATGCCAACGAAAATAAACAACTTATCTCGCCGAGTATACCCAAAATGCCGTATGTGCGGCGAATTTTGCACCCTTCCTGCACTTTTTTTGAAAGTCATTTTCAATTTCAGCTTCTTCGTCTCCCCGAAAAATAATTAATTAAATTCCTTTATCATGTCGATTCGGCCACACCCCGTTCGACGTATCAGCAGAGAGCCAGTACGAAAGCGAGCAACAGCGATCCAACTGCGCTCTCAATCTGAGTTCACCGGTTATCGCTCAACCCAAAGGAGATTTCGCAATGCGATTCATGGTCATCGTCAAATCAACCCCAGAGTCAGAAAAAAAAGGAGCCCTCCCCGATCCACAGCTCATGGCCGAGATGGGCAAGTTCAACGAAGATCTCATCAAGGCCGGCGTCGTGCTCGCCATGGATGGCCTCCAGCCCAGCTCCAAAGGCGCACGCGTCAAATTCTCCGGCAAGTCCCGTACCGTCGTCGACGGCCCCTTCACCGAGGCCAAGGAGCTCATTGCCGGCTTCTGGCTCTGGCAGGTCAAGTCCCTCGAAGAGGCCATCGAGTGGGTCAAGCGTTGCCCCAACCCCCACGCCGTCGACTCCGAAATTGAAATCCGCCAGGTCTTCGAGATGGAAGACTTCGCACCCATCCTGTCCCAAGAGGAGATCCAATACAAAATAGCGAAACGGGCTCAGTTGCCCAATCAGACCGCCAACAAGTAGCCGCACTTGCACCACGGATTGAACCTGGTGTGATCGGTAGCAGTGTCCGCTACCGATCCACATCAGGTCTTCCATCGAGGCTGGACCAGCCGTACTCAACACGGCACGGGATGCCCCACCCGTGGCAGTTTCACGGGTTTGCTGCGGCGAACTTTTCCTGCGCCTATAACTGAAAAGTGCATCGTTCCTGCATGAAATAGGACGGCGATCCGGGTAGAGAGCTCGCGCCTCTCCGCTTTCATGCTCCAGCCGCCGCTCCGCCAGTTCTCCCGTGTCCCTGTCCAGCATCGCAATCTGTTGGTAGCGCGTATGCAAATCTTTTACAATGGTCTTACTTTTTCATGACAACTACGGGAGTCAGCTTTAGTTAAATGTCTGAGAGTAAAACCAACTTAAGATTTTCATGAGGGGACAAAAGAATGACCAACAAGATTCGTACATTGATTGCAATGGCACTGCCAGTTTTGGCCTTCGCCCTGGCGCCGAGCGCCGCCAAGGCGCAGAGCTACACCGGCAACTATCCAGTAGCAGTGACCGAGGCGAAAGCTGGCATCGCCGGCAACATCCCCGGCGGCAACGTAAACTTCTGCCTGGAGCTGACCGACAATGGCGACTACGGCAGGCCGCACAGCGGCACGGCCACGCTGGGGGATTATGAACGCGGTACGCTTACCGGTGGGGAGTTCTATGTTCTCGGCAACATGATCTTTGTGAACTTCGCGGTAGGCTCGGACAATGGTGAGACCGTGGGAGTGGTGCTATTCGCCCCCGCCAGCAACGGAAAAATCGGCGCGGGCATTTTCGGGGACACCGGCGGAGTGCCGTCCTCTGGTCTGGCGAAGGTCGGCGCGAAAGGCGGCTGCTGAGCTCACCTCGGCCGCATAAAGCGGCAGCATCAATTCACAGCTTTCGAAAAGCGCGAAAGCTGGGGGCTGGCTGTGATCTATCAAGACGTTGTACGCGCGGGAGCAGCCCGGCTGATGGGCGGAGCGTAACGGAGATTACCATGCGGACAGTGGAAGTTGTAATGATCTAGCCAAATCAGACCGCCAACAAATAGCCGCACTTGCATCCACGGGTTGAAGCTGGTGTGATCGGTAGCAGTGTCCGCTACCGATCCACATCACGCCACACATCAAGCCCTGCATCGCATCATCGAAGCCGTATGGCGCATCGAGTCCGCGCGCGTCATCGCCGGCCTCACCCGCCTCACCCGCGACTTAGACCTGGCCGAAGACCTCGCGCAAGAGGCACTGGTAGCAGCACTCGAACAGTGGCCGAAATCCGGCGTGCCAGACAATCCCGCGGCATGGCTCACCGCAACCGCCAAACGCCGCGCCATCGATCTCTTCCGCCGCAACGCCGTCGCCCAGCGCAAACACGAAGAGCTCGCCCGCGAACTCGAAGCCCTCGAACAAACCTCGTCCGACCTCGACTCCACTCTCGACAACACCATCAGCGACGACCTCCTCCGCCTCGTCTTCATCGCCTGCCATCCCATCCTCCCCACCGAGTCCCGCGCAGCCCTCACCCTCCGTCTGCTCGGCGGCCTCACCACCGACGAGATCGCCCGCGCCTTCCTCACCCCCGAACCCACCATCGCCCAGCGCATCGTCCGCGCCAAACGCACCCTCGCCGACAAGCACATCCCCTTCGAGGTCCCCCGCGGCCCCGAGCTCGCCGCCCGCCTCTCCTCCGTCCTTGAAGTCATCTACCTCATCTTCAACGAGGGCTACTCCGCCACCACCGGCGACGACCTCATGCGCCCCACCCTCTGCGAAGACGCGCTCCGCCTCGGCCGCATCCTCGCCGAACTCACTCCCACCGAACCAGAAGTCCACGGCCTGGTCGCCCTCATGGAGATCCAGGCCTCCCGCACCCGCGCCCGCGTCACCCCTACCGGCGAACCAGTCTTACTCTTCGATCAAAACCGCACCCAATGGGATCAACTCCTAATCCATCGCGGCCTAACCGCAATCGAACGCGCTCATAAAATCGACACCACCCGCGGCCCCTATCTCCTCCAAGCCGAGATCGCCGCCTGCCACGCCCGCGCCTGCACGCCATCCGAAACCGACTGGCACCGCATCGTCATCCTCTACACCGAACTCGCCCAGCTCATCCCCTCCCCCGTCATCGAGCTCAACCGTGCCGTAGCCGTCTCCATGGCCCACGGCCCCCTGGCCGGCCTCACACTCGTAGACGCCCTCGCTTCCGAACCCTCTCTCGCGCGCTACCATCTTCTCCCCAGCGTCCGCGCCGACCTCCTCTACAAACTAGGCCGCCACCCCGAAGCCCGCACCGAGTTCGAACGCACCGCCTCCCTTACCCGCAACACCCGCGAACGCGACCTCCTCCTTACCCGCGCCGCGTCCTGCGAGACTGACCCAACTGACCCTTAGGAAAAATAACAAACGGCTCATCCCGCAGAAATGCCGGCCGATTTCCCGTCGCCGCCAACTGAAGCTCCCACACTGGAGAAAGCAGCTCCGGCATCGGCCTCGCTGCAAACAGCTTCCTGCCAGTAGGGCCTCCCGAAAATAGCCCGCCAGTTCACTGGCGGGTAAGGGAGAGGGAAAGACCCGCGTGCCGTAGGCACGCCTGAAAGATCGCCGCTGCCCGCCGTTGGGTCGGCGAATTGAAGATCACAGCGCGGAGGGCGTCACGTGGCGGCCTCGCTTCGCCAATCACACGTCACCGCGCAGCGCCAAGTTCTCCATGTCGTATGCGGGGCTGTGCGGAGGCTGCCTGGGGCCGCTATTACGGGCCTAGCAGTTTCCGGCTCGGAAAAACACCGTTTTCGCTATTCGGCAAAATCTTGTCAAGCCCCTGAGGCGGCGATTTTTGGATTATGTTGTTGATTCGGTGGCAGAAATAAATGTGGCTAATATGTCCCATTTACCCTATGCGGTATGATATAGTAGTATCATAGAGTCGAAACAGCGGCGCAGCCCTTCGGGTCTGCGCCGTTTGTGTTTGGTGCGGGCCGGGCGGCACGGCTGAAGCCATGCCCTTCCCGATCCACAGATTTCACGAAGGGAGCGTTCTTCGGGCGCAGCTTATTAGCTGCGCCTTTTCTGTTATGCGGAAGAAAAACAACAATTCGGGTGAGAAGCATGCCAAAGATGGGATCGACCTACAGGCGGTCGCGCACGATAACAGCAAGCGGAGCGGGGAGGCGGTAGAGGCGGCGTTTCTGGCCAAGGTTTGCAAGCTCAGGATTCCGGTGTGCAAGCCGTGGGGAGACAGCGAACGCTACGACTTTGTGGTGGATTGGGGGAAAGGATTTTGGCGGGTGCAGGTGAAGGGCGGGTCGAATTATTCGGGGTCGAGCTATAAGGTTGGAAAGGGAGGCGGGGCTAAGCCGTTCATGAAGGAAGACATGGATTTCGTTGTCGCCCACATCGTCGCCGAGGATTTGTGGTACGTCGTCCCCATCGAGATCGCGGAGGGGCTGGCCGGACTGTGGTTCAATCCACGGTCGACGCGGGCTCGGTTTGAAAAATATCGGGAGGCGTGGTGTTTGCTGGATTGTCCGCGGAAGGGGCGGGGGCGGGGCGACATCCCCGGTCGGTGCCGGAGTGAGGAGATGAAAGTGCGATGTGCGGTTTGCCCGCTGCGCGGGCGGGAGGGCTGAGCGAGAACGCGGGCGGCAGCAGATTCCTCCCTCGCCTCACCTCGCAAAGCTCGGCTTCGGACTTCACTCGGAATGACAAAGTTGTTTTGCTATTCACCGAAAGGGAAGTATTTCGCTTCTCGCAACTCGGTACTCGGTACTCGCAACTCAGCACTCTGGCTGTTGCTGAGTCATGCAGTGCAGGGCGCCGAGTCCCCAGATGAGGTCGCCGGAATAAATCGGGACGACTTCGCGCGTGGGGAAAAGCGCTGCCAGCGTGTTCAGGGCGATGCGGTCGTTGGGATCGTTGAAGACGGGCGCGAGCACGATGCCGTTCGCGATGTAGAAATTGGCGTAGCTGGTGGGCAGGCGCCGCCGCTCAAAGACGACGGGACCGGGCATGGGAAGTTCGACGATGTTCAGCGGCTTGCCCGCCTGGTCGCGCGCGCTGCGGAGACGGAGAAGGTTGTCGCGCAGGGGTTTGTGATTCACATCTTTAGGATTGTTCTCGACCATGGTGACGACCGTATCTGGAGCGACGAAGCGGGTGAGGTCGTCGACGTGACCGTGGGTATCGTCGCCGAAGATGCCTTTGCCGAGCCAGATCGTGTGCGATGCACCGAAGTAGTCGGCGAAGAGCTTTTCGTAGTCGGCGCGGGTCATGCCTGGATTGCGCTGCTGGACTTTGCCGAGCAGGCATTCTTCCGTGGTGAGGAGCGTGCCGCGTCCGTTGACGTCGATGGAGCCGCCTTCGAGGACGACGCGGGTGCTGTGGGATAGCGGGCGGATTTCTGGGACTGCGGCTGCGTTCGCCATCATGTTGCCGATTTTTTCGTCGTGGCGCCAGTTGGAGTATTTGGCCCAGGCGTTGAAGCGGAACTTTGTGGCGAGCAGGCTGCCCTCAGGGGCTAAAGCCCCGACTTTCTTTCGATCCTGATCGGCACGACTGAAGTCGTGCCCTTCCCGATCTCGCCCTTCCCGATCACCGTGGAGGAGCCGCAGCTTTGTCCGCGCTTCTCGGCGCGCGTCATACACGGCACAAGCATCAAAGGTTCGCCGGAGAAGATTGCGCGGCGGTTGGCGCTACTGGACCAGCGGCCGATCAGCAATGCTGTCGATGCCACCAACTATGTTTTGTGGGAGATGGGCAAGCCCACGCATGTATTCGATATGGATTTGATCGAGGGCGGCAGGCTGATTATTCGTCGCGCGAAAGACGGCGAAAAGTTGAAGACGCTGGATGGCGTCGAACGCACGCTTACGTCCGAAGACCTGGTCGTTGCCGACGCCAAAAAGCCTGTCGGCCTTGCCGGCGTGATGGGCGGCTTCGACACGATGATCACCGATAACACGAAAAACATTCTGATTGAATCGGCGTGGTGGGACCCGGGGACTGTTCGGAAAATGTCGCGGCGGCATGGGATCCATACCGACGCTTCGCACCGGTTCGAGCGCGGAGCGGATTTCGAGTCGACGGTTCTGTCGTGCGAGTTGGTGGCGGCGCTGATACTGGAATCGGGCGGCGGAGAATTGGCGGGCGATGCGATCGATGTGGTGTCGAACAGGATGGACCAGGCGCCGGTGGTGCTGCGGATTTCCGAGGTGCGGCGCATCCTGGGGGGGGATCTGGATGCGCGAGAGATTTTTCGCATCCTAAAGAAGCTGGGGTTCGGCGTGATTCCTGAGGGACAGGCCGACGCGCAGTTCCGCGTACACATCCCGAGCTGGCGGCTGGATGTGGAGCGCGAGATTGATGTGATCGAGGAAATCGCGCGTCTGCACGGCTACGACAAGTTCGAGAACACCTTGCCGGCTTATGTTGGCGCGGTAGTGGAACTGCCGCACGCCGCCATGGACGCGACTTTGCGCGGGCGGGCTTTGGCGCTGGGGTACAACGAGGCGGTTTCGCTGACGTTTATTTCGCATGCGGACGCGGAGAACTTTTCTTCCGGGGCGGCGGTGCTGGAACTGGAGAATCCGCTGAGCGAAGAGGCGAGTGTGATGCGGACGTCGATGGCACCGGGCATGCTGGACATGCTGGCGTGGAATCTTAATCGTGATTCTGAAAACGTCCGGTTGTTCGAGATGGGGCGGGTCTACGAAATGCGAGGCGGAGAGCGGATTGAGCCGGGACGCGCGTGCCTGGGGGCGACACTGGCGGCGGTGAAGGGGTCGCTGGCCGCGGGTGGAGCGCTGGATGTCAGCAAGAGCGAGCAGGCTGCGGCGGCCGAGACGTTTCGCTCGTTCAAGGGCGATGTGGAGAATCTGCTGGCGGCGTTTGCGTTTCGCGAACTGACTTTCGACCGGGAGACGGCGGAATATTTTCATCCCGGACGATCGGCGCGGGCACTGATGGATGGGGCGGTGGTGGCGCAGTTCGGGCTGATTGCCGAAGACGTGAAGGCGGAGCGAAAGTTGCGGCAGGACGTTTTTCTGGCGGAGATCGGTTTGGAGCGGCTGCATGCGCGCGGACTGCGGAAGGTAAGGTTCGCGGCGCTGGGGAAGTATCCGGCGGTAGAGCGGGATTTTTCGTTTGTGTTTGGGGATGAGGTGGAGTTCGAGGCGATGCGCCGGGCGGTGACGGGGCTGCGATTGGGCGCGCTGCGGTCGTTTGCTCCGGTGGAGATTTTTCGGGGTGGGGCGATTGGGGGGCTGGTGCAGGGTTTGTGATGGTGCATGCAATAAGCAGGTCCTTCGACTGCGCATTTGCTCTCGCTTCGCGAGAACAAATGCTCCGCTCAGGATGACAAAGCTTATTTTGATGACATCCTTTTAGTTTTCTTTCTTGTGCTAATCTGCCAGCTATGGCGGACATAATTTCTTCTTTCTCCAATCAAACAAAACAATTTCTTAGCGACAAGGTTTCGCAGTTTACCGAGTCGGTGATCCGGGAGATGACCCGGCAGGCGATGATCTATGGAGCGGTGAATCTGGCGCAGGGGTTTCCGGATTTTGCGGCTCCGGCGGAGATCAAGCAGGCGGCGCGGGCGGCGATTGAGGCAGATGTGAATCAGTATGCGATCACCTGGGGCGCGAAGAATCTGCGCGACGCGATTGCGCGGCAGATGGGCGTGTGGCAAGGGATTGCGGTCGATCCGGAAAAGGAAGTTACGGTTTGTTGCGGGTCGACGGAGGCGATGATTTCGACTTTGCTGGCGGTGTGCAACGCGGGCGATGAGGTGGTGATCTTCGAACCGTTTTATGAGAACTACGGGCCGGATGCGGTGCTGAGCGGGGCGCGGCCGCGGTTTGTGAAGCTGAGGCCGCCGGCGAGCGACGTGGGCGAGTGGACTTTCGATGAGAAAGAATTGCGGCGGGCGTTCGATAAAAACACGAAGGCCATCATACTCAATACCCCCAACAACCCAACCGGGAAGGTCTTCACCCGCGCGGAACTGGAGTTGATTCGCGATTTGTGCGTGGAGTTCGATGTGCTGGCCATCACGGACGAGATTTACGAACATATTTTGTATGACGGGACCGAGCACATCTCGATGGCGTCGCTCGAGGGGATGCGGGAGCGCACGGTGACGATCAATGGAATGTCGAAGACGTACGGCGTGACGGGATGGCGCGTGGGATGGGCGGTTGCGCCGGAGAACATCACGAATGCGATCCGGAAGGTGCACGATTTCTTGACGGTGGGCGCGCCGGCGCCGCTGCAGGAAGCGGGCGCGGCGGCGCTAAGTTTGCCGGCGGAATATTACGCGAAACTGGCGGAGGGATATCGAGTACGGCGGGATCGTTTGATGCCGACGCTGCAGGCGGCGGGGTTCAAGTGTTTTCGTCCGCGGGGGGCGTATTACGTGATGACGGATGTCTCGGCATTTGGATTCGCCGATGACGTGGAGTTTACGAAATATCTGGTGAGAGAGATAGGAGTGGCGGCGGTGCCGGGATCGAGTTTTTATCGGGACGCGCGGGATGGGGCGCGGCAGGTGCGGTTTGCGTTCTGCAAGAAGTTGGAGACGCTGGACGCGGCGGCGAAGAAGCTGGGGAAGTTAACGCGGCGTTAGAGCGCCGCTTCCACGGCGCCGCGAGAGCGCGAGCAGAGTCAAAGGAAGCGGGCGAGGGCGCCCGCTCCNNGTGGAGTATACTGCGAGGAAGTTTGAAATCTTTTCGGGGAAAGTGCAATCATGGCGTCGAATGCGGTGGAGCGGGTGGTGGAGCAGGTTCCGGTGGACGATTTTCAAGCGCTGGAAGAAAAAATTTACCTTACGATCGAGATGTATAAGACGGCGCGGCAGGCGCAGGCTGCCGCGGAACGCGACGGGCAGCGGGTACGGCAGCAACTGGAGGAACGTGAGGAACAGTTGGTCGCGCTGCGGCGTGAAGCGGTGCAGTTGCGGAAAGAGCGGGAAGAGATTCGCAGTCGGGTGGAGAAGATGCTGGAGCAGATTGAGTCGATTGCGGAGGAGCGGGCGAGTTAGCGGCTTCCATCTGCATGGGAAGTTCGGGAGCGGAACGGCTATGGCTACGGCTACTAAGAATTCGACATTGAAGGACGCGCAGAATGGCAGCGTGCGGGTGGAGATTTTCGATCAGGCATATAACCTACGGGGAACGGATCCGGAATATATACTGAAGTTGGCGGAGTACGTGGACTCGAAAATGCGAGCGGTGGCCGAGGCGACGAATACGATCGATACGGTTCGGCTGGCGGTGCTGGCGGCGCTGAATGTTGCGGACGAATATCATCTTTTGAAGCGGAAGCAAGAGAGCGGAGCAACCGATTATCAGAAGCGGGCGCATGTGTTAGCCGAGGCGCTGGATGAAGTGTTGGACGAGAACCGCAAGGCGGGATAGGCTGAAGGCGGAGCGGAGTCCATCTTCTTTTGTTGGCGCTGCCGGCCGGCGGCGTTGCGTCGTTTTGTCGCAAGAAACAACCTTCCCTAGCCAATCGACTGCAGCGGTAATTCGCAGAACGCCTCGCTGCGCCCGGCTGGACGGCCGAGGCGGCCGTCCCGACATTTTTGCTTCCAAGATGGCGGGCGGGATTGCAAGCGGGGAATCGGGGGCGGGATTACTTTGGTTGCAAGTGGTCTGCCAACTATTTGCGGATTCGCTCTTGCTATGTGGGAGAAGTTCTCCTAGCATCCAGAGTGAAAGCC
>PKVW01000013.1 GCA_003131585.1 Acidobacteriaceae bacterium | reverse complement strand
AGCGCCGCCGTCTCGGCGGCTTCCCCGTCCGCCGCGCCGGGGGCCCTCACGAAAACAGCGCGCGGCGCTCAGCGACCACAAACTCTACCGTCCGCACTTCGCCAGCCCGCGCCGCGTCTTCCTGAGCAGCCACCACGCGTCCCTGTAGCATTCGTAGTGGAAGCTATTCTTCCTCACCGGCAGCACCACCGGGAACAGCATCGCGCCCCTTGTCCGCTGCCGCCCCAGCAACCGCGCCGCTGGAATCAGATACCATGCATTCGCCGGGATCACATACGCCGCAAACAGATCCACTTCCTCCAGGCTGTAATCCTCGTTCTTCCCGTGATGCGGCCTGAACTGGCACCAGTAGCCCCGCCCCCGCCTGTGCGTGCACGACTTCACCTGCACCCGAAGAAAGTTCGGCGCGTGTTCGATTCCCACATCAAACGCTCTCGTGTCTCCCCACGGCTTGCACACCGTGAAACGTCGCCCCGCAGCCGCCGCCATGAATTGCAGCTCCGCCCACTCGCCCTGCTCCTTCACGCTCTTGAACCGCTCCCACTCTTCCATTTTTATCTCCATGCGAATCGCACCTTCCGGATCTTTTCTTTTGATCTTGATTTTGGGTGGCGCAGCGCTTCTGGATTTTGGGTGGCGCAGCGCTTTCAGCGCTGCGACAAGCGTCCGCTCCGGATTTGGGGCTTCAGCCCCCGAGGTCGCCATTTGCCCCCAATTCGATCCAGTGCCTCAGCTCCTAACTTGCACTTTAGGCGTCGGACTTCCGCCTGAATGCAGGTGCGGACCTGTTCTTTTGAATCACTACGGAGGCAGGATTTGGGCAAAAGAAAAGGCGCGACCGCTAGGCCGCGCCTTCTTTCAAAATCTTTACCCTATACTTATAGAATAGCAGTTTGGATGGGGTAAACCCGCCACAAATCCCAACTTTATATTCGCCTTCTTTCCTTCACGTTAGCCCCATTCATGTAACTTCTACATATTGACAAGATTTCGCCACAACCACCTTTTCGTCCATGCGCGAACCGTACCTTCCGGATCCTTCCTTTTGATCTGGATTTTGGGTGGCGCAGCGCTTCCAGCGCTGCGATAAGAGTCCGCTGTTGATTTTGGGTTTCAGCCCCCGAGGTAATGTTGGCGACGCAGCCCCTTAGATATCCAAATTCTTCACAGCGCATTCTCTTCGATGAACTTCCGCCGCGCCTCCACGTGCTCGCCGATCAGCCGCCAAAATGACGAGGCTCAACTGGGACCTAAACTCGGCCTTCAGCTGCCGGGTCTCTCCCCGAGATGTCAGCAACCCTTGCCAATCTCCGGACTGCCGGCTGTTTCGCCCTCCGCGCTCTCCACAAGTCGTACTGCGACTGCATGCTCATCCACAATTCCGGAGTGGTGCCTAAAGCGGCAGCGAGGCGAATTGCCATGGTCGCCGAAATCCCGGCCTTGCCATTCAGCACTCGCGAAAGGGTAACGCGCGTGATCCGCAAATGCGCTGCTGCCTTGGTCACGGGGACGTCCCCAAGGTATTCGCGCAGAACCAAACCCGGGTGCGGCGGGTTATGCATTGCCTTCGCTCCTGTTTCGTGCGTGAGACCGTGACCCAAAATGACCACCTGGGGCTAGTGATAGTCCTGATAGTCCACAAGGATTGCGTCCTCGCCTTCAAACTTGAACGTCAGTCGCCAGTTTCCGCTGACGCTGATTGCCCAGTGATCTTTGAGATGGCCGGCCAGGCGATGAAGCCTCCACCCCGGTGCATTCATATCTTCCGGCCGCTTGGCATTGTCAAGCGCGAACAGTTGCAAGCGAAGTTTGTCGGCATGCTTCGGTTGAATGCCGGCTTTCGATCCCACTTCAAAGAACTTTTCCAAGCCACGGTGGCGGAAGCTCTTGATCACTCCGTATAGTGTAAAGATACGTGATACGGGAGTCAATAACCAACGACCGATCAACGATCAACGATCAACGGCGACCTAAATATCCAGATTCTTCACATCCAGCGCATTCTCTTCAATAAACTTCCGCCGCGCCTCCACGTCCTCGCCCATCAGCGTGGTAAAGATCGTCTCGCACTCGGCAATGTCTTCCAGCTTCACCGAAAGCAAAGTCCGCCGCTCCGGATCCATGGTCGTCTCCCACAACTGCGGAGCCGTCATCTCACCCAAACCTTTATAGCGCTGCACGTCGTAGCCGCGGCTGCCTTCTTTCTTCACATATTCGAATAGCTCGCGCGCCGTCGCCTTCTCCACCGGCTCAATTACGGCCTTGTGCTTGGGCGCGGCCTTGGCGCCTTTCTTTTCGGACTTTTCGTCTGTGCTCGTGCCCTCTTCGTCTGAGGCTTCATCGCCATTGCCGCTGACTGCGCCCGCCTTCGTTACGGCTTCCACGACGAACGGCGGCTCTAGATAAGGCTCGATCTGCTTGAACTTCGAAATTAGCTGCCGGAACTCCGCGCTCGACGCCAGTTCCCAATTGATCGTGTGCTCAGAACCCTGAGAACTCACGAACCGCGCTTCCCACAGGTTGTGCTCTTCGTCGAAGACAGCTTCGACGCTTTTGAACTTCCGGTCTTTCTGCAGCCGCTTCAATTCTTTTTCCAGCTTTTCGATCTTCTTCGGCGGAGTCTTCTTGTCACCCTCGAAATCCGCGTGCTTCGAGAAATCCAGCCGGGGCAGCAACTCGGTCACGCTCTCGTCGCGCAGCCGCTTGTTCACCTTGTCGAAGAAGTTCAGATACTCTTTCAGCACGCTCATAAAGCGCGTCAGGTTCGCGCCTTCCAGCTTCGCCGCACCCTCTCCGTAGCGCACGATCAGCCCATCGGCCGCGCGCTTTAGCATTACTTTGTCGAAGGCATCGTCGTCCTTGATGTACTGCAGCGACTTGCCCTTTTTGATCGAATACAGCGGCGGCTGCGCGATAAACACATTGCCCCGCTTGATCAGTTCCTGCATGTGCCGGAAGAAGAACGTCAGCAGCAGCGTTCGGATGTGGCTTCCGTCCACGTCGGCGTCCGTCATCAGAATAATTTTGCCGTACCGCACCTTCGTCGGATCGAAGTCTTCCTTGGCAATGCCCGTCCCCAGCGCCGTGATCATGGCGCGAATCTCCTCGTGCGCCAGCATCTTGTCGTAGCGCGCTTTTTCGACGTTGAGAATCTTGCCCTTCAACGGTAGAATCGCCTGGAAGCGCCGGTCGCGTCCCTGCTTCGCCGTCCCGCCGGCCGACTCGCCCTCCACCAAAAACAATTCGCACCGGTTCGGATCGCGCTCCGAGCAATCCGCCAGCTTGCCTGGCAGGCCGCCCGAATCGAGCGCCCCTTTGCGCCGCGTTAAATCCCGCGCCTTGCGCGCCGCCTCGCGGGCCCGCGCCGCATCCACTGCTTTGTTGATGATCTTTCGCGCCACGGGTGCGTTCTGTTCGAAAAACGCCCCCAGCCGCTCGTTGATGAACGCCTGCACGATCCCCGCAATATCGGAATTTAGCTTGCCCTTGGTCTGCCCTTCGAACTGCGGCTGCGACAGCTTTACGCTGATCACCGCCACCAAACCTTCGCGCACGTCGTCGCCGGTCAGATTTTCCTTTACGTCCTTGAACAGGCCCATCTGCTGCCCGGCGGAATTGATCGTGCGGGTCAGCGCCATGCGGAAGCCCGATAGGTGCGTGCCTCCATCCACCGTGTTGATATTGTTCGCGAAGCTGAACACCGACTCCGAATACCCGTCGTTGTACTGCAGCCCAATCTCCATCGCCACGCCGTTGCGCTCCGCGTCCATGTAGATCGGTTTCTCGTGCAGCACCTGCTTGCCGCGGTTCAGGTGCTTGATGAACTCCTCGATGCCACCCTTGTACTTGAACTCGGTGTGCTTGGGCTCGCCGGTCTTCGCATCGGTCGCGCGCTCATCCGTAAGCGTGATCAACAACCCCTTATTCAGGAATGCCAGTTCGCGCAACCGCTGCGCCAAAGTGTCATAGTTATATTCGATCGCCGTGAAAATGCTTCGGTCCGGCAGGAAGTGAACCTTCGTCCCGCGCCGCTTGGCTGCGCCCGCCTTCTTCATCTTGCTGGTGGGTTCGCCTTTCGAGTAGGTTTGTTCCCAGGTCGCGCCATCTCGCCAGATTTCCAGCTCCAGTTCCTCGCTCAGCGCGTTCACGCACGAAACGCCCACGCCGTGCAGCCCGCCCGACACCTTGTAGGTGGACGAATCGAACTTCCCCCCGGCGTGCAGCGTCGTCATCACCACTTGCGCCGCCGAAACTTTTTCTCCGTCGATGACCATGTCATCCACAGGAATCCCCCGCCCGTCGTCAACCACAGTGACACTGTTGTCGATGTGGATTGTGACTTCGATCTTTGTGGCGAAGCCGGCCAGCGCTTCGTCCACGGAGTTGTCCACCACTTCGTAGACAAGATGATGCAGACCAAGGTCGCCGGTCGATCCGATGTACATCGCCGGGCGTTTGCGCACCGCTTCCATGCCGCCGAGAACTTTGATCGAGTCGGCAGTGTAGTCGCTGTTGCCTCCGCCATTACTGGCATTGATCAGAGTCACGTTTTCGTTTTTTGTTTTAGTTTCGGCGATGGGAGTATTAATCTCTTTGGTGGCCATTCCGCTCCGCGGGAGAATGCCCGATTTTGCCGCAACAAAAAGTTGGACGAACTACACCCAGAAAGTCAGGCCGGAAATCGTCGCAACCAAGGTTAGGGCTGGTCCGGGAATTGACTTCAAGTTATTGAAATATCTTATACTTAGGTTCGTTTGGCGACTGGTAAAATTATACCACGGAAGGCCCGCTTTTTCGACCCTCCGCCAAGCCCGAACCGCCCCGGTAAACCGCCTCATTTATTATCGGTTCCGATGCTGTCGGTTCTGTGCGATTCTGACGGTTTTTGGATATTGCTTTTTACAACCACCATGACATCATGGAC
The DNA here is from genome assembly GCA_003131585.1 of Acidobacteriaceae bacterium. Classification (GTDB taxonomy): domain Bacteria; phylum Acidobacteriota; class Terriglobia; order Terriglobales; family Acidobacteriaceae; genus Sulfotelmatobacter. The sequence continues at coordinate 2,842 of PKVW01000013.1, read as the reverse complement.
CCTCGAAGAACTCACGCCACAGGTTTCATCTCCGGCACCTCCAACCCTGTTCGCCGCCATCGAACCATCCGACCCTGCTAAGATAGAAGCACAGGAGTTGCCAACCCATAATGCCAGTTCCCGTTTCACAGATGTGGACTGTGACGAGCTATGTCCTGCGCCAGAAGCTCGCCGGCCGCAAGCAGTACCCGCTCGTGCTCATGCTCGAGCCGCTGTTCCGCTGCAACCTNNAATGCGGCGCGCCCATGGTCTCAATTCCCGGCGGGGAGCCGCTCATGCATCCCCGGATCGGCGAGATCATCGCGGGCCTGATCGCCCGCAAGAAATATATCTATCTCTGCACCAACGCCCTGCTTCTGAAAGAGAAGTTAGATCTCTTCAAGCCGAGTAAGTACCTGACCTTCAGCGTCCACCTCGACGGCCAGCGCGAAGAGCATGATCTCGCCGTCTGCCGCGAAGGCGGCTACGACATCGCGGTCGATGCGATCAAAGAAGCTCTCAGCCGCGGCTTCCGCGTTACCACGAACACCACGCTGTTCGACGGCGCCGACCCAAAATCCGTCCGCGCCTTCTTCGACGACATGATGGAACTCGGCCTCNNTCCTACGACAAGGCGCCCGACCAAAAGCATTTCCTCGGCCGCGCCCGCACCCGCCGCATGTTCCGCGCGATCCTATCGAACCGCAAGAAGAATTGGCGCTTCAATCTCTCGCCGCTCTTTTTAGAATTCCTAATGGGCAAGCGCACGTACCCCTGCACGCCCTGGGGAATGCCCACTTACAATACCTTCGGATGGCAGAAACCCTGCTACCTACTCCAGGATGGCTATGCGGAAACTTTCGCCGAGCTCCTCTCGACCACAGAGTGGAGCAACTACGGCACCGAGTCCGGCAATCCCGCCTGCGCCAATTGCATGGTCCACAGCGGCTATGAAGCCTCCGCAGTGAACGCCACCTTCAGCTCGCTCGGCGGATTCCTGGCCACGGTCAAAGCGACTCTGTTCACCAGCTACCGTGATCAAGACGCCCTCGACTTGCTGGAAGAGCCAGCGGCGCCGGTGCATCCGCTGGTACAAATCGCACCAACGAACGAGCCGCAAGAAACACGGGCGTAGGAGCGGCATTGATTTGTCACCGGCGACTCCCGGGGGCTAAAGCCCGCATNNCGCTGCGCCACCCAAAATCAGGCCATAGCAAGGAAACCATGACAGGAAAAGCATCCGGACACATCGACCACGAAGCCGCACAAGCGGTGCCTCACGCTGCCGCCAATCCTGACGCCCTCGAAGTCGCGCCCGGCACCGCCCACGAACATCTCGAAGGCTGGATCCCCCAATTCGCCAACGATGACGAAATCCGGCTCGCCTTGGAAAAAGCCTTCGACTATCGCGGCGACGTCACCATTACCCGCAAGGACGGCGCCAAGATCGAAGGCTATCTCTTCGACCGCCGCACGGCCGCCACGCTGAAAGAGTCCGTCGTCCGCCTCTTCCCGAAGAACGCCAACGAAAAAGTCGCTATCTCCTACTCCGACATCGCAGCGCTCGCCTTCACCGGACGCGACACTGCCGCCGGCAAGAGCTGGGAAGCCTGGATGAAAAAATACGCCGAGAAAAAAGCCGCCGGCGAAAGGAATATCGCGCTGGAGCCGGAACCCCTAGATTAGCGACGGAATCCCTTCCTGGCGGGGATTTTCCTGCGGTAGGGATCCNNCTCCGCTCAGGATGACAGAGTAGCGCGTTGCGGAATTTCCCAGCGGATTAGTGCGCGGTCTTGGCCGCCACAAAACTCAGCCCCTGCACCAACTCTTCCACCTCATCCTCCGTCCCCCCAATAAACGTAAACGAAACCGCGTACCCGCGGGCCAGCATTACCAGCGTCGACTGCCGCATTACCCGCGTGCCAACATCCTTCTGAAAATCTCCCCGCACCACAGGCTTGGTCCCCACCACAAATTCATAAGGGTCGTCGTCAATCTCAAACCCCTGCGCCTTGGCCACCTCGATCACCGGCCCGAAATACTGCGCCGCATCCTTCAATCCCGGATACGCTGCTGAACTCTCCGCCGCAATCAAAATCGAGGCGTTCACATCCTCCGCCCTCGCCTCCGGAGGCCGCGAGAACGCCGCCAGCAGCACTCGTCCGCCGCTCGCATCCCGAACCTTTCCAGCATCCTTCGCTTCAGCCTGCCCGGCATCGCTGGCACCGTCCCGACTATTCATCTCCTCGGTCCGCAAGACCCACCCCGCCGGAATTTTGCACGCGATACCGAAACTCTTGTTGAGGTAGACCTGATCGCTTACCGACCCGGAATCCACCTTAGACTCACTGGTCGGTGAAGACTTCTTGACATGCTTCGCAGGTAGGGAAGGGGAGGATGCCTGGGCTGGCATCTGGGCCCGAAGCGCAGGGCTCAGCAGCACGATGGCAAGACAACTGCGGAAGATTCGGCGAACACTCATACCGCCATGTTACCCGAGCGAACACAGCCCCGGTCGCTTGAGCGGCTTCTCGGGCTTACGCCGCCCTTCCCATCACCGGCTGCGTGCAGTGCGAGCAGCGCCGAGCGTCAATCGGAATCTCGCTCAAACACTCCGGACACTTCTTGGTCGTCGGATCGGGCGGCGCTTCTCCCCGATTCATTCGCGCGACCAGCGCGTTTACCGGCGTCACCACGAAGAAGTAAACCGCCACGGCAACCAGCAGGAACGAGATACAGGCATTGATGAAGTCGCCGACCGGAAATGGCGTGCCGCGAATCGAAAATCCGAGATAAGAAAAATCGGGCTTGCCCACGAGTGCCGCGATCAGAGGCGTCAGCAGATCCTTGGTCAGCGCCACGA
>PKVW01000044.1 GCA_003131585.1 Acidobacteriaceae bacterium | reverse complement strand
CTCGCGACAGCCGGCGGGACGCCGGCGCTACAAAGTTCTTAGGAGGGATCCTGAGCATACCGACAACGCCTGCCGGCAGCGACTGGAAGATTCATAGCGAGCAAGACAAGGAACTGGTCAAGGGCCTGGGCTTGACCAGCGCCACCATGCTGGTCATGGGATCGATGATCGGCTCGGGCATCTTTATTGTTTCGGCGGACATTGCCCGCGAAGTGGATTCGCCTGCGTTGATGATCGGCGCGTGGGCGGTGGCGGGTTTCATGACCATCGTCGCCGCGCTGAGCTATGGCGAACTGGCGGCGATGATGCCGCGGGCGGGTGGGCAATACGTCTATTTGCGCGAAGCGCTCGGGCCGTTGTGGGGCTTCCTCTATGGCTGGACGCTATTTCTGGTGATTCAAACGGGGACGATTGCGGCAGTGGGCGTGGCCTTCGGCAAGTTCCTGGGAGTTTTCTTTCCCGCGGTTTCTTCTTCCCATTGGATTCTGCATCTCTGGAAGGTCCCACCCATTCATGTAGGACCGATGGTTCTGGGAAACATGGACGTGGGGATCAATACTCAGAACCTGGTCGCCATCCTGCTCGTTATCTTCCTCTCGGTAGTGAATATCTTCGGATTGAAAACCGGAGCGCTCATCCAGAATGTGTTTACCGCGGCGAAGGTCTCGGCGCTGCTGGGACTGGCACTGTTCGGCTTGGCGCTGGGGCGGAACGCCCAGGCGCTGGCGGCAAACTTCAGCGGTCATTTCTGGCATAATGCGGGACTGGGCGCGCAACACGCCGTGCAAGTGGGAGTGGGCGGGCCGGTTGTCATGGTGGGCACCCTGACGATTCTGGCCGTGGCGCAGGTGGGTTCGCTGTTTTCCGCGGACGCCTGGAACAACGTGACGTTCACCGCCGGTGAAGTAAAGAATCCCAGCCGCAACCTGCCACTGTCGCTGGCGCTGGGCACGGGCGTGGTGATCGCGCTCTACATTGCGTGCAACCTGATTTATCTGAACGCGCTTCCGCTGGACGGAATGCCGGGCGCAGCAACGATTCTGGGGCGGGGAATTAAATATGCCTCCGAGGATCGCGTGGGCACAGCGGTCATGACGCAGATGTTCGGCTCCATCGGCGGACTGCTGATGGCGGGGGCCATCCTGATCTCCAGCTTTGGCTGCAATAACGGGCTGATTCTTTCCGGCGCACGCGTCTACTACGCCATGGCGAAGGACGGTCTGTTCTTCCGCAGCGTTGCCAAACTGCATCCGACGTACAAGACGCCGGCAGTTTCGCTGATGGTACAGATGGTGTGGGCGTGCCTGCTCTGCGTCTCGGGCGGCTATGGGCAACTTCTGGATTACATTATCTTCGCCGTGCTCGTCTTCTATATTTTGACGATTGTGGGGCTGTTTGTGTTGCGGCGCACGCATCCGGACGCGCCGCGGCCCTACCGCGCGGTGGGCTATCCCGTGTTGCCTGCGATTTATATTGTGATGGCTTTGTTTATCGATGTCGTACTATTGCGCTACAAGCCGCAATTCACGTGGCCGGGGCTGATTGTGGTATTGCTCGGCATCCCGGTATATTACGCGTGGTCGAGAAGCGCGCGTACCACGAGCACATCTTAGCCCCAAGGAGAAACGAAGCATGACGAATCTGTTCGCGAAAAAAGACCTCCCCACACTGATGAAGGAAGCGGTTGAAGTTGAAGGCGAACAAAGTCTGCGGCGTGCCCTGGGTCCACTGAATCTGCTGACGCTGGGGATCGGCGCGATTATTGGGGCGGGAATTTTTGTGATCACGGGGCAGGCCGCGGCGCAGTTTGCCGGACCCGCCATTGTGATCTCGTTCGTGCTGGCTGGCATTGCCTGCGCATTCGCGGGACTTTGTTACGCCGAGTTTGCCTCGATGATCCCGATCGCGGGCAGCGCGTATACGTATTCTTACGCCACGCTGGGAGAATTAGTCGCGTGGATCATCGGATGGGACCTGATTTTGGAGTACGCCTTTGGAGCAGCCACAGTAGCTGTGGGCTGGAGCGGTCACTTGCGGGCATTTCTGCACGATATCGGCTGGAATCTGCCCGCTTTTCCTACTTCCGACTTCACCCTCTTCGGCATGCCGGTACATTTGAAGTATGACTATGTGGGATTCATCGTGATCATGGTAATCACCACAATCCTGGTCATAGGAATCAAGGAATCGGCGAACGTCACCACCGCCATCGTGATTATGAAGGTAGCCGTGGTGTGCATGTTCATCGCTCTCGCCGCAGCGTTTTTGCACTCGCATGCATGGCAACCAAACTACTGGCACCCCTTCATTCCAGCGAACACTGGCGAGTGGGGGCATTTTGGATGGTCGGGAATTTTGCGTGGGGCCGGCGTTGTCTTCTTTGCGTATATCGGTTTTGATGCGGTTTCGACCGCGGCGCAGGAGGCCAAGAATCCAAAGAAAGATATGCCGCTTGGCATTCTGGGCTCCCTTGTCATTTGCACGGTGCTTTATATTTTGGTTTCCGGTCTGCTGACTCACATCGTTCCTTACCAGCAGCTCAACGTTCCCGATCCTGTCGTCGTGGGTATCCGCGTTACCGGTCAGCAATGGGCTACGTTTCTGGTGGAAATCGGTGCGCTTGGCGGTTTGGCTACAGTGATGCTGGTGATGTTGCTCGGGCAATCGCGCGTGTTCTATTCGATGTCGCGTGATGGTTTGCTCTGGCCTTGGGCCGGCAAGATTCATCACCGCTTTCGCACGCCTTACCTCAGTTCCATCGTTGTGGGTATTTTCGTCGCGATCCTGGCCACGGTGATTCCGCTCAATGTGCTGGATGAGATGACCAGTGTGGGCACGCTACTCGCCTTTGTCCTGGTCAGCGCGGGAGTGTGGGTGATGCGCAGGACGCATCCCGAGCTCAACCGGCCATTCCGGACACCGATGGTGCCGCTGGTTCCGATTCTCTCGATTCTTTTCTCGGGAGCACTCATTGTTTTCCTATCTCCGGCCACCCAGATCCGGCTGGTGGTTTGGCTGGTAATCGGACTGGTGATTTACTTCAGTTACGGACGCAAGCACAGCAAGGTGCAGGCTCAGGTGGCAAATGGGACTTTACCGAAGAGGTAGGGCCCGGCAGACTTCATTTCTTCGAGGGGCTTGGTCCTCCGCACAGCGCGGAGGACTTTTTTGTTTTATAGTCGGTCGTTAGGAGCCGATAAGAACGAGAGCCTTCCCATCATGAAGATCGTCACCGCAGAAGAAATGCGAGCTGTTGACCGCACTACCAGCGAGCGCTTCGGCGTGCCTTCGCTCACGCTGATGGAAAACGCGGGCGCGGCCGTGGCGGACTATGTGCTCTCACACCATGCCGCGGCCGGGCGCATCGTGGTTTTCTGCGGCAAGGGGAATAACGGCGGAGATGGATTCGTAGCTGCGCGGCGGCTGCATCAGCAGGGGAAGAAAGTTCAGGTGATCCTGCTGGCGGACCCCGCCGATCTGCGGGGCGATGCGGCGATCATGTTTGGCAGGTTGCCGGGCGCAGCCAGTGCCGTGCATTCCAGCGAAGAATTGAAGACGGACCGCCTGCGGCCCTCGCTGCAGGCGGACCTTTACCTGGATGCGGTGCTCGGCACCGGCTTCAGGCCTCCGGTGAGCGAGCTTTATGCCGACGCGATCGCGATCATGAATGCGAGCCAGATTCCCGTGATCGCCGTGGACATTCCTTCAGGCGCCGATGCCGATGCGATGAACCCGCAGGCGCGTACGATTGCCCGGGCCGACGCAATCGTCACCTTCACCGCGCCACGTCCGGCGCACGTGTTCAGCTTGTTGACGGCAGGGGCGACCGTGGTAGCTGACATCGGCTCGCCCGAAGAAGCGATTGTTTCGGCGCTGCATCTGAATGTGATCATCACGCGCGACGTTGCGCCGTTGATCGGGCCGCGCCCGGCAGAGTCGAACAAAGGAAACTACGGGCACGTGCTGGTGGCCGGAGGATCGCTCGGGAAAGCCGGAGCGGCGGCGATGGCGGGCATGGCCGTGCTGCGCGCGGGGACGGGACTTTCGACCGTGGCGACGCCGAAGTCCGTGCTGGCGACCGCGGCCGGATTTCATCCGGAGTTGATGACCGAGCCGTTACCCGAGACAGGTGCGGGCACGATCTCGACCAGCGCGCTGGCTCGAATCGAGGAGTTGGCGAAAGGGAAGAGTGTGCTCGCAATCGGGCCCGGGATTTCGCGGGATTCGCAGACTGCGGAGTTGGTGCGGACGTTGGTTGCAAGACTCCAACTCCCCATGGTGGTGGATGCCGACGGCCTGAATGCGTTTGAGGGACGAACCGATGAATTGAACGGCAAGGGGCGGACGCTGGTGATCACTCCGCATCCGGGTGAGATGGCACGTCTGGCGGGATGTAGCGTCGCTGACGTGCAGAAAGATCGATTGGGAGTGGCGCGGAAGTTTGCGCGCGAACACGATCTGATCGTCGTGCTCAAAGGGCATCGCACGCTGGTGGTGCGGCCGGACGGTGAAGCTTGGGTGAATACCACGGGCAATCCTGGCATGGCCACCGGCGGCACGGGAGACATTCTGACAGGCATGGCCGCGGGAATGATCGCACAGCACCCGAAGCAAGTTTTCCTGGCCGTGCTTGCCGCAGTGCATCTGCACGGCCTTGCGGGCGACGTGATGCGCGAGAGCGTGGGCGAGCATTCGTTGGTAGCGACCGATCTTCTGCAGGGACTACCCGAGGCTTTTCGGCGCACGTGGCAGACGGCGCAGGAGAGAGTAGTGCGTTGGTGAGTGAGTTGGGCCGCAACCACTGGGCGCACTGCGGGACGCCCTGTGTCCGCCGCTTATCGTCCTAGGGGACGTTGGCGCAGCAGTTAATACCTGCTATCTGGTTGCTGCAGCGGGTGTTACCATCTCGAAATCCGCGTCTGGCGCGGGAGTCCGGCCATCTGCTTCCGTAACCTGTTAGTTATCCCGCTGGAATGCGATAGTGCAGTCAGCTTATGACCCACTTCCCCCAACCGCACCCTTCGCGGCGCGCGGCCCGGGTCCAGCTTGGCGAGTCTTGCCTGGCTGCGATTCGTTTAGAAGATGGCCGGCACGCTAAAGCTAAACTCCAAACCATCTCCGTGACTGGCGGACTGTTGCAATTGCCGCGTTCGCTGGGGAACGGTGATTTCGTCGAACTTGCATTTCAGACGCAATCGGGCCCGGTACACGGCATGGCAGAAATCCTCAGCCCCATGCGGAAGACGACGGGTGGCGTGCTCCAGCCGTTCCGCTTCGTCGCGCTTGAGGACGACGACCACCGCCGCCTGCGGACGTCTCTGGACCACGTGGCGGACCGGAACCTGCTGGGCCTGAAGTCGTCAGTGTTCAGCGCACAAAGAACCATCTAGGTTCCCGACGGGGGCGCTCTCGCTATACTGTCGAGATGACGCGGGAGATCACCACACACTCGGCAGAAGAAACGATCGCCTTCGGGCGAACGCTGGCGGAACTGCTGTCGCCGCCCAAGCTGGTTCTGCTGCGGGGCGATCTCGGCGCGGGGAAAACCACGCTGGTCAAGGGAATCGCGGCGGGGTTCGAGGCGGCGGAAGAAGAAGACGTCACCAGCCCCACCTTCACGCTGGTGCACGAGTATCGCGGGCCGCGAGCCAATGTCTACCACATTGATCTTTACCGGGTGGATACGCTGCGCGAATTGGAAACGCTGGGGCTGGATGATTTGCGCGCCGAGGGAGGCATTTTGCTGATTGAGTGGGGCGAGAAATTTCCGCGACTTCTGAGCGAGAGGGATGTGGAGATTTCATTAGAGCGGGATGGGGAGAGCGGTCGGCGGATCAGGATAACCAGCTAGGGCCTGACCCACCAGAACACAGTTTGGATAATTGTTGGAAAGACGTGAACGACAGTCATGCCCTGGAATCGAGGCCATACTTCTTACCAAACTCGGCCCTGAGAGTGTGGAGATACCACTCGTCGAGAGAAGGAAATGAGTCCTCGACTACGTGATCCCTCCTCAGCGTTACGAACTCTTGATCGTGCAGGCGGACGGCAGAAAGAAATGTGCCATCCGTGAATATATAGAGTCCATACAGATTGCCCGCGGCAGCGTGCCGGGCGTTGAGCGACTCGATGTCATCGGCAACGAAACCAGCGCTTGGCAGTGAAGGAACTGTCGGGCGATAAATGGTTTCTTCGAAAACGTCTCCACCACCCGTTACCTCCCACAACTCGATCAGATCGGAAGGAAGCACGAGCCGCTCCCGTTGCAGCCAGTCATCGAGTTCAGACCTTGGGATCGCGCCAAACCATTGGAACGCCTTGGGCCAGCGCGCCGCATCTTGGAGAAGAAGAAGCATGTAGCATTTCGTACAGCTGAGGGAAGCAAATAGTCTAATTCAGCTTATGAAGATAGCTCGGCGCCGATGCCGAAGCAGTGAAAATCGCTCGTGAGCATGCCGCGGGCGCGCTCCACTCCCGCACCACAGAGAAGAGGATTGCGGCGGCGAAGAGGGCGAACGCGAATTGGTTCCTTCTCATCATCTCAATTATGGCACGCCTGAGTTTCGGGTACGCAGCCCAAACCTTAACCACAGGGGGCACAGAGATTCACAGGCTAAGAACTCGCTGGGTTCAAAATCCCATGATGTTATACCCGCAATCCACGTAAATCACTTCGCCGGTGATGCCGCTACTGGCGTCGGAGGCCAGGAAGACTCCGGTTGAGCCAACTTCTTTTACTTCCACGTTTCGGCCGAGGGGGGCGCGCTCGGCGTGGGATTTCAGCATGTCGCTGAGGCCTGAGATGCCGCGAGCGGCGAGGGTCTTGATGGGGCCAGCGGAAATCGCGTTGACTCGAATTTTCTTCTTGCCAAGGTCGCTCGCCAGGTAGCGCACGCTGCACTCGAGGGCGGCTTTGGCAACGGCCATCACGTTGTAGTGCGGCACCACTTTTTCTGCGCCGTAGTAAGTCATGGTGATAATCGATCCGCCATCTTCCATGAGTGGGACGGCGGCACGGGCAATCGCGATCAGTGAATACACGCTTACATCGTGCGCAATGCGAAAGCCCTCGCGCGTGGTATTGACGAATTCGCCCTTGAGCTCGTCCGCGGGCGCATAGGCGACGGAATGCACAACGGTGTGCAGCTTGCCGTGGCGCTCTTTGAGGGTGGCGAAGAGACGATCGATTTCTTCGTCTTTGCTGACGTCGCACATGTAGCCTTCGGCGCCGGGCAGCGAGAGGATAAGGTCTTTCGCTTCCTGCTCCAGGCGCTCGTTCTGGTAGGTGATTGCGAGCTTCATACCCGCGGCGTGCAGTCCCTGGGCGATGGACCAGGCGATCGAGCGCTTGTTGGCGACTCCGAAGACGACGGCATTACGGCCTTGCAGGTCAGAGGACATGGATTGCTCCTTGGAATGGAAAAGAATAACAGCGGAAGGCGGTTTTTTACCACGGAGACACGGAGGCACGGAGAAGGATCGGCCATTTGCAAATCAACAGAAGAGCGTGCTCCGTGTGCGTGCCCGTGGTGAGCGTGTTCATTCCACTGCGCTGACTTCCTCCACTGCAGCAGCCGTTCCCGCCGGCCAGCTGGCGGCCACAAACGACAGCGCGTAAACGCAGGCCAGGATGGCGAAGGCGGCGACCAGGCTGACCTTATGCGCGACCGCGCCGACGGCGAGCGCGAGCACAAGCTGCAAAAAAGTTCCGGCGAAGTAGAAGGAGTTTTGCACTCGCCCCATGAGGTGTTGCGGGACCATCTCCATCAGGCTGGTGTTCATGGCGATCCCGCCGACCCCGCGCGCCGACCCCATGACTCCGTAGAGGAGTATGGCGGCGACGAGCCAACGCGAGACTGGAGCACAAACCACGCACGCGGCCAGCAGCGCCATGGAAAACGCCACGGAACGGCGCCCGCCCAGGCTGGCGATAACGGCGGGAGCGTACAACGCGCTGAGGAATGCGCCGGTGCCCCATCCGGCGTTGAGCCATCCGTAGCCGACGGCGCCGGCGTGGAAAATGCGCTCGCTCAGCGACGGGGTGACGACAACTCCAGTGATCATGGCGCCAAGAAACAGCGCCCAACTGATGCCCAGCAGGACGACGGCGCGATGGTCGCGAAGAAAGTGCAGGCCCTCGCGCATCTCTCGCCAGAAGCGCCCGAGCTGGGTTTCGGCGGCCAGGATATCGGCGCGCAACTCTTCAGGGCGCAACAGGACGTGGCGCCCCTTCCGCACGGCGAAATAGCAGCAGAACGAAACAACGTAGGTGGAAACGTCGATCAAAAGCACGCCGCCGAGCCCGATGTGGTTGTACATGAAGCCAACGATGGAGCCGGCGATGAGCCATCCTCCCTGCACGCCCGCTAAAAGAAAAGTATTGGACTGCACGAATTGACCTTCCGGCGTGAGTTCCTGGATCAGCGCCGTGATGGTGGGCCAAAACATCCAGAAACCGGCGGCGACGAGGGTATTCATCAAGTAGAGTTGCCACACCTGCACACGATGCCGAAACGCGAGAATGGCCACGGCCACAATAATCACGGCTCGCACGGCATCGAGCCACATGACCAGGAGGCGGCGATCTTCGCGGTCGATGATGACGCCGGTGAAGGGAAGCATGAGCATGGCGGGAATGGTCTGCAGAACGGCGAAGGTGCCGAGGGCCATCTCCGAGTGCGTGGCCTGGAGGATGTACCAGGCCACGGCGGCCGAGTTCATCCCGCTGCCCAGCATGGAGATCACGTTGGCGGCAAACACAAAACGCAGCGGACGCTGGCTGAGGATCGCGCGCATTCTCTTTACTTTAGCTGAAGTGAACGCAAGGCGGCATTCACCACAGAGGCACGGAGACAACCTTGCGGGATTGAATCTTCTTCGATGCCGTAGGCGTCCGGCGCTTGCGCGCGGATGCTTTCGGCGCTAGGATTCGCCTGCCGTGGGGTGGGGAGATCCCATTCTCAGCCACGGCGGAGGTGACCTATGAAACGCTACGCAGGATCTGATAAGCAAGGTGAACGCGGCGCGGGCAAAAGGGAAGTGACGGCGATTCAAGGTTTAACCAACTCGTCAGAAAGCAAGTGAGCTTTCAGGGCGAGGTTGTGGCCGCGCTCCAGGTCTCCGGTGGCGACGGCCGTCTTTGACTGCTCCATGAACTGCTTGATCTGGCTCATCATCTCCTGCTGGCTGGGGTTGAGCTGACGTCCCGCGATCTTCTTCAGGTTTTCTTCGGTTGCGGCCGTGAGCTGGCCGGTAGAGCGTTGGTGCACGGCTTGTTCCACAGTTGTACCTCCCCTAAGTTGGACTGTGGGTTCGTTCGATCCTCCGTTGCGGACAACTTTCTTCCGAGGCGGGCAGGGTTTCAACCCTGCGGCGCCAGCATTCGCCGAGCTAGCATTCGCCGAGCCGGCATTCGTCGACCCGACATTCGTTGAATCTGCATTCGTCAATCCAGCGTCCGCCGGATTCGTTGCCTCGGCGGGATTGCCGACCGCTGGGTTCAGGGCAGTTGGGGAGTTCGAGCAATTGGAAGGGATGGTCTTCTTATGATGCCGGGCCCTCTTGGGAGACGGCTTCGCTTGACTGGGAGAATTCGGCGTCTGGCCGGCTGGGGAAGGCAAAGGCTGTGTGGGCGTGGAGCTTTGCGGTTGTGTCGCCTGGGGTTGGGACGGTGCGCTGCCCTGGCTTTGAGGCGTTGCTGAGTTCGAGGCCGTTACGGCGGACGGCTGCCGCTCCGCGCGCGGCGCCGCGAATCCGCGGACGCTGGGTGGCAACCATCCCAAACCTAGAAAGTAAACTGCAAGGATTGCGGCCAGAGTCATATTCGATCCCGCCGTGCGGCGAAGCTATTCCAATCTTACGCCGCGAGGAATGCCCGAAAAAATCAAGTTCTGAAGTCTAAGATCACTGGTTCGAGTGAGCTGCGGCCTCGTGCTCCGAATTCAGACTCGATGTAGCAAGGGGAAGCCGAAAGCGGAACGTCGTCCCTTCGCTTTCCGCCGATTCAAATTCCACCGATCCGTAGTGCCACTGCAGAATTTGGTAAGTCTGCGCCAGGCCAATGCCGTTGCCGTCTTTTTTGGTGGTGAAGTAGAGCTCAAAGATCTTGTCCTGCACCTCTTGAGCAATGCCCATGCCTCGATCCCAGACCTCGGCGACTACCGCATTGTCATCGCGCCGCGCCGAGATGGTGAGCACGCCCCCCGCAGGCATGGCCTGGATTCCGTTGAGCACCACGTTGAGAAGCGCTTGCTTCATCAGGTCGAGGTCCGCCTTGATGGGAAGCGGTTCATCCGGCAAGTCGCGTTTGATGTTGATGCCATGCTGCTCCGCGTCCGGGGAGGCGAGCAGGGCAACGTCCTCGAGCATATGGCGGAAGTCGACTTCTACAAGGTGCAGCTCGCGAGCGCGCATGAAGTCCACCAGAGTTTGTACCACTCGGTCGAGGCGGTGAATTTCGCTGCCAATGATGTCCATATGGCGCCGGGTATCGGGGTCCAATTGCGCCAGCTTGTTCTGCAAGAGTTGCAGGTGGAGCACGATCGCGTTGATGGGATTCTTGACCTCATGCGCAACGCCGCCCGTCACACGCCCGCTGGCAGAGAGGCGGCGGGACATCTCGATTTCGTCTCCGATGCGCCGCACCGACTCGGCGTCGCGCATGATCAGAAGAGCGCCGATCTGAGTGCTTTGCTCCTGAACAAAGTCCAAAGAGACCTGGACGCGCCTGCCGACGGCAGCGACAAACTCGCGCTGCAAGAGCGGGCGCTTGCGCTCGAAAGCGTCCAGGACCAGCGTGCCCAGAGGAGAATCATGGGAGAAAATTTCCCGCGCCGTTCTGCCCAGCAGTTCTGCGCGAGGCCTGCCGAGGAATCGCTCGACCGGCGCGCTCACCAGCACTACGCGGGAATCTCGCGTGAACAGCATCAAGCCATCCTGCAACTTGGACATGAGCTGGTCGACATTGTCTTTCAACGCGGAAAAAATTTCTCTGCTGTCGCGTATTTGCCGGCCCAGGCTGGCGATCTTCAGCGTAACCAGTCCGAATTCGTCGTGTTCCGATTCGTTCCCGGAGAGTGCCTCGGTCGCGCCCGAACTGACACTGTCCAGGTTCCGGCTGATCTCCCTGAGTGGTCCGAGCGCGAGATTGGACACGCCGGCGGCGAGCAAGAGGGAGGCGAAAATCGACGCAATCGAGAAATAGAGGGCGTGCAGCAGGCGGGGCGTGATTTCACTCTGGAGAAAGACCGTGGAAACACCGATGTGGATCGTGCCAAAGGGCGCTCCGTTCAGTTGCAGTGGGAAACTCACGTCATAGACTGCGGCGGGGCGGTACACCAGGCGAAACTGCTCGCGGAAGCCGGCGGTCGTGACCGCGTGAAAATCCGGCCGTTGGGCAATCTGCTTGCCCACCAGTTGGGGATTCGTGTGGAGGAGGGCCTTGCCGTTCGCGTCCACTATGGAAGCATCGTAGATGAAGGGCCAAAGCGCGACCTCCGATTCGAGATTGTTCAAAATGTTCGTATCCATCGGCAGGTATTCGGCGAGCGCGCGCCGCACCGCTGCGGGGTCATTGGTATCGATGCGGGTGCTGCTCAAATCCGGAAGGTCATTCCCGGCGAAGTAGGCAAGCTGCTGGGTCAGGCGGCTGGCGCTTTCGTAGGCATTGGTGATGCGCTGGCGAAGGATCTGCGAGATGTAGAGATACGAGAAGGCAGCGACCATCACGGTCACCATGAAGGTGATGCCGGTCACGATGATGGCTTTGCGTCGCATGGGGAAGCAATAAGTAGTCAGTGGTCAGTGGTTAGTGGGTCAGTCGATGCGGCGCGGAGGCAGGCGCGGTATTAGTTTTGGAAATGCTCTACTTATCACTGAACACGGACCACTGGCCACTTCCCACTTCCCGCTGCGTTAAGGTTCCTCTCTGCCCGGGGGCGTGTCCGGGGCGCTGCTGCTGCCGTACTCCTTAAGCTTATTATGGAGGGTTTTCAAGCTAATGCCGAGAATTTCCGCAGCCCTCGTCTTGTTGTTTCCGGTGGACTCCAGGGTCTTGAGGATGAGCATCTTTTCCGCCTCTCCGACGGTCGTGCCCACGCCCAGACGCACCGCGTCCGGGTCGTTGGCGGCAGTGCGCAGGGGCGCGTGGCCGAATCCGGGAGGCAGATGCTTGGTCTCGATCATGCCGCTGTCGCAGACAATCACAGCGCGTTCAATCGTATTGCGCAATTCGCGGACATTTCCCGGCCAGGAATAACTGTTGAATTGATTCAGCACCGCCTCGCTGACGGCGGCAACTTTTCTGGAGTGCTTCGCGCTCATTTCCGACAGAAGGAGCTGAACCAGATCGGCGATATCTTCCTTATGTTCCCGCAGCGGAGGCATGTGGATGTTGAACACGTTGAGCCGGTAATAGAGATCGCTGCGCAATTCGCCGCTGGCGACGGCATCGTCGGGAGCTTTATTTGTGGCAGCCAGCACGCGCACATCGACCGAAGTTTCCACTTTACTGCCCAGGCGTCGCAGTTTGTGGTCCTCGAGTACGCGCAGCAGCTTCGCCTGGGTTCCTACGGGCATCTCCCCAATTTCGTCGAGCAAGATCGTGCCCCCTTCGGCCAGCTCAAAGCAGCCCGTGCGCCGTTCCAGCGCTCCGGTAAAGGCGCCCTTTTCGTGGCCGAAGATCTCGCTTTCGATCAGAGTTTCAGGAATGGCCGCGCAGTTGATCGCGACGAAGGGCCGGTCGCGGCGGGGACTCAGTTGATGGATGGTGCGAGCCACCAATTCCTTGCCCGTGCCGCTGGCTCCGGTAATCAGCACGGACGCCGTGCTGGGCGCAACCAACTCGATGAGCCGGAAGATTTCCTGCATCTTGCGCGACGCTCCGCGGAGGTGGCCGAGAGAGCCGGAATCCCGCAGCTTGCGGCGGGCACTCTCCAGTTCGGCGCGGGTTCCCAGCAGCGCGCACGCGTTTTGCAGCATCGTGCGCAGGCGGTTGGTGTCGATGGGTTTGGTGATGTAATCGTAGGCTCCCATGCGCATGGCCTGCACCGCGCTGTCGATCGTGCCCTGCGCCGTTACCAGGATCACTGCCATGGCTTGGGATTGCTCCGCCAGTCGTTCCAGCAGTTCGATGCCCCCCATCCGCGGCATCTTGAGATCGGTAACGACGATGGACGGAGTCCATTGCGCCGCTTTCTCCAAGCCTTCCACTCCATCGCGGGCGGTTTCGGCCCGGTACCCCCACGAGGAAACTAACTCGGCCAGGCCCGTGCGCTCGTTCTCTTCGTCCTCAACGATTAGTACTTTTTCGTGGTTCATCCCGTGGTTCTTGCCGCTTTCTTAAGTGACTTTTTACTGCGCACTATTCCCGGTCAGCCGCCCCGAGACTATCACCATACGCGGCGAACTTCCTGTGGGGCAAGGTCTGGAGGCCATCCCCGGCCACTTTCGGCCCAGTCCGCGCGGCGGCGGCCCGGGTCCTGGGATTTTCATGTCACTTTGAGACAAGACCAAATCTGCAGCCTCCCGAATCGGTTGTCTGACTAAGCAATTGTTTAAAATCACTCTTTCTCTTTAAGATTGCCGTGCAGTAGAATTGCAGCTTCCCGGGTAGGTTTCAATTGTTGATCCTGATGTTATCTTTTCGGCGCGGTCGGCGCAGCAAGACGCAAGTACACCGCGCGTACATCCTTGGAGGACAGAATGTCGGTTTGTTCTAACCTAAACAAGGGCCGTGTAGTAATGGGCCTGTTGGCGGTTCTGGCGGTTTCACTCATCTCGAGTACGGCGCTTGCGCAGAGCGACTCGAATCCCAAATGGGATTTATTTGTGGGATATCAATGGCTGCATCCGGGCGGCACGGTTCCCGCCGCTTTCGGGGATCCGAACAATCCGACTCCCTTCGAGGTCCCGGACATGTCTAAGGGATTTGGCAGCGCGCTCACATATAACTTCGATCCGCATTGGGGCGTAGAATTCGACCTTGGCCATAACTGGGGCGACGGCAACTACGAAACCACAGGATCGGTCGGGCCGCGCTTCATCTGGCGGACGGATAGCGCAAACTACTTCCTGCACGCTCTGGTAAGTCTCAATCGCGTAGAGGTCAGCGGCCTCAACGCGGGCAACGGCATCGGAGCCATCCTGGGCGGCGGCATGGACTTACCCATCCGTAAGTGGGTGGCTTTCCGCCTCTTTGAGGCGGACTATGTTTGGGGTCGGCATAATTACGCCGATTTTGTGGCCCCAGAGTTTCCCGATCTGAGGCGTCCGTCGTTCGAAGGTGTCCGCCTGCGAACCGGGTTCGTTTTCAATTGGGGCGGGGCGACGGCGGTAGCGCCGTCCGCCAGTTGTTCCGTGCAGCCTAGTGAAGTGATGGTGGGCGAGCCGCTCACTGCGACCGTTATGTCCAGTAACTTCAACCCCAAGCACACGGTCACTTATGCTTGGAGCGGCAACGGCGGTCAGGTTACCGGGAAAGACACGACCGCACAGATCGATACCACGAACGCTGCCCCCGGCAGCTACACCGTCACCGCCCATGTGACGGACCCGAAAGCGAAGAACAACAACGAAGCGAGCTGCTCGGCCAACTACACCGTCAGGCCCTTGCCGCCTAAGAACGCTCCCACCATGAGTTGTTCGGCGAGTCCGTCAACTGTGCAGGCGGGCGCCAGTGCAACGGTAACGTGTAGCTGCACCAGTCCAGATAGTGTTCCCGTTTCAGTCGCCGGCTGGACCGCTAGCGGCGGAACCGTCTCCGGCAGCGGAAGTTCGGCTACGCTAGATACCACTGGCGCGTCGCCGGGTTCAATCACCGTCGGCGCTACCTGTACCGACTCGCGCGGTCTGACCGGCCAAGCTACGGCGCAAGTGATGGTGGAGAATCCTCCGCCACCGCCGCCGAAGTCGGCTAAACTCAGCCAGTGTGACTTCCCCAACGAGAAGAAGCCCTGGCGCGTCGACAACACCTGCAAGGCCATCCTGGATGATGTAGCCAAGAACCTGCAGCAGAATCCCGACAACAAGCTGGTGATCGTGGGCAATGCGGAGCCGACCGAGAAACGCAGGAACCTGGCGGGCGAACGTGCCGTCAACTCCAAAGCGTACCTGGTGGGCGGCGAAGCCAAGCAGGGCATTGACGCGAGTCGCATCGAAGCGCGCACCGGCAGCGGCGGCACCAAGACGGCAGAGTACTGGATTGTGCCCTCAGGCGCGACCTTCGACTCAGCCGGCACTCAAACCGTGGATGAATCCAGAGTCATGGCGGTTCCGGATCATCCCAAGCCGATGGCCAGGAAGAAGGCGACCAAGAAAGAGAACTGACGTCGCCAGTGGAGTGCAGGGCCGGTCGGCGATGTCGACCGGCCCTGTTTTTTGCGTCCTTCAGTAACTTGCTCTGGCTCGCTTACACTGTCAGGCTAGGTGCGCATCCAATTTTTCTCGGAGTGGGGCTGAAAAATCTATGAAATTCGCTGGGCTTAAGTGGCTGGCAATGTTGATGTTAGCTTCAATATGCGCGGCTGGCGCGGCTACTCGCCCATGGGCCGTTCTAGGCCCGGATGGAGGCGATGTCCGCAGCCTGGCTTGTGATCCGCATAATCCGGACCGCGTTTTCCTGGGCACGAGCACGGGCGTGATTTTCGTTTCAGAGGACGGTGGCCACAACTGGTCGCGATTTGCCAAACTCGGAACCGGCGACGATTATGTGCTCGACCACATCGCGATTGATCCGCGGAATTCCAAGACTATTTTCGTTTCCGCCTGGAGCGTGCAGGATCAGAGTGCCGGCGACATCTTTCGTACCCGTAATGGCGGCAAGGATTGGGAAGTTCTGCCCGCTATGCACGGCAAGTCCGTGCGCGCCATGGCGGTTTCGGCTTCCGACACCAAGGTTGTAGTCGCGGGCGCTCTCGACGGCGTCTACCGCAGCCGCGATGGGGGCAATCACTGGGAGCACATCTCCGACGCTGGCATCAAGAACATCGAGTCCATCGCTGTCGATCCCAAGGATCCCAACGTGGTCTATGCGGGCACCTGGCACCTGGCATGGAAAACCAGCGACGGCGGCGCCAACTGGCAGCACATGAATAAAGGCATGATCGACGATTCCGACGTCTTTTCCATCATTGTCAGTTCAGCCAATCCGTCGGAAGTCTTCGCCAGCGCCTGTTCGGGCATCTACAAGAGCACTACCGCCGGCGATCAGTTCCAGAAGATTCAGGGCATTCCCTTTACGGCGCGGCGCACGCGCGTGCTAAAGCAGGATCCGAGCAACCCAGCCATTGTCTATGCCGGCACCACTGAGGGTTTGTGGAAGAGCGTGGATGAAGGCAAGACTTGGAAGCGTATGAGCAATCCCGAAGTCGTGGTCAATGATGTGCTCATCGATCCTCGCAACTCGCAACGTGTGCTGCTCGCGACGGACCGCAGCGGCGTGCTGGCCAGCGACGACTCCGCGGCAACGTTCACTACCTCCAACCACGGATACACCCACCGCTATGTCAGTGCGATCCTGGCCGACACGACAGAACCCAACACGCTCTACATTGGAGTTGTGAACGACCGCGAGTTTGGCGGCGTATTCTCGACCCACGACGGTGGACAGAACTGGCAACAGAAAAGCTCGGGCCTGGACGGTCGCGACGTTTTTACCCTGAAACAAGCCATCAACGGAGCGCTTATCGCTGGAACCAACCGCGGCGTGTTTGAACTCGTCCCCGGCGGCACGGCGTGGCATCCAATTAACGACGTTGTGCTTCAGAAGACGGTTTCGCATGCGGTAAAGTTAAAGAGCGGCAAAACGAAGATCGTGACTTCCACCGCCAGCATCCGCTCCGTGCTGGAAGGCCGCGTGAGCGAGACCGACCTCGCCTCGAGCCGGTGGTTTGCGGCGACCTCCGCCGGGCTTTTCACGAGTAAGGATCAGGGCAAGGTCTGGATGGGCGGCCCCATCGCCGGTCAGCAGGACTTCGTTGCGGTGCAGGCGCAGGATGGCCTGGTGGTCGCCGCGACACGCTCCAGCGTGCTGGTTTCTCAGGATGCGGGAGCTGCCTGGCAACCCGCGGTACTGGCTTCGTACCCGATTAACGTTCGCAGCGTGACCGTGGCGCCGGATGGCCAGATCTTCGTGGCCACCCGCGAAGGCGCTTTCCGCAGCGCGGATTCCGGCAAGAGCTGGAATCATGTGGTGGTGGGTTTACCTGACATGGACATCACCTCTGTCGCCTATGATGGCAGCCACAAACGTCTGCTCGCGACCAGCGGACAGACTGGCGTCGTGTTCGAGAGCGCCGATGGCGGCAGCACGTGGCGGCGCGGACCGGATTCCGGCTTCCCGCTGCGCCGCATCAGCGTGGTGCATGGGCGCTACATCGCGGCAACGCCCTTCGACGGCGTGATCGCGCAGCCGGAAAACGAACACCAGAGCGCCAACGCGGGAGGTTCTAACTAGTTCGCGGGTTTCAACCCAAACCCTTTCGCGGAGCGCGGCGACGCTCTCCGCGATTTATTTTTGTGGCGAACTGTTATCCTTATCTGCTGGCAACAGCTTCAATGCCAGGTTCTCATTCCGTGATCCCACTCGGCTTTCGAAAGTTCGTAGAACAGGATCACCCGACCGCGGCCAGCAATCTCTTCCCGCCTGACGTACCTGAACCCGAACTTCCGCAAAATGTGCTCCGACACCGCGTGCCCTTGCTCTACGTCCGCCCAGAGGCGAATCAATTCCAAGCGTTCAAATGCGAGATCGATGAAAGCCCTCGAAGCTTCCGAGGCGAATCCTCGTCCCCAATGGGATCGAGCCAGAAAGTATCCAAGGTATGCCGCCGTTCCTTCCGCGGCAGCGCGCAGGCCACAGCATCCTATGTATTTCCCGTCTTCTTTCAAAATCGTCGCCCATAAGCCATAAGTCTCTGTTGGCCGACCGAGATATTCATTCCGAAACCGATTTTTTGCCTTTTCTAAAGACCAGGCTTGCCCACCCACGTAACGCCGGACCTGGGGGTCGGTCTGCATGCGAATAAAATCGGCCTCGTCCTCCGTGCGGTGCGTTCGGAAGAGCAACCGTTCTGTTTCGAGAAAGGTCACAGCGCTGCCCGAACTGTACCACCTCTAACACTGAATTCAGGCCCGTCTTCACTCGGCTCCGTGAAGATTCAGACCGCAACGGGGAACTTCTACACGGAACGCATGTCCCAGACCTCCGTATGTGCTTGATTCCCTTAACGCTACTCTGGTACTTCACTTGCCACTTACCACTAAGCGGAAAATCGGGCGACCATGCAAACAATGGCAAACCTTCGAAGGGACCTAGAGTGTCTGTCCGCTCTAATCGCGCTTTGTCTTGCTCTGAGCCTGAGCCAGGGATGTGCCCGCGCCGAGCCTTTGCATCGGACCGACTCAAGTTCGCCGGAGAGCGAACAAAAGCTTCCGTTCCATCCAGATACTGAACCCGCCTCGGCCAGCGACGGCGAGCATTCCGCGGTCTTGCCCGATCCGAAGGTGGCCAGCGGCTTGCCCTTCCGGGCGGTGTCGCGCATTTTGCCCTCGGGAACGCTCCTGACGGTGCAACTGGAAGACTCGCTCTCTACCGCCAAAGTGGGTGTCGGCGACTCATTCGCGGCGTTCGTGGCGGCGCCCCTCACAATTGACGGGGATACACTCGTCGAACGTGGTACTGCGGCGACCGGACGCGTCGAGTCCGCGCAATCGAACACGGGCTCAGGTTACTTCCGTCTGACTTTGAGCGCGATCACCATTGGGGGCAGACAGCTTGCGCTGCAGACCTCCAGCCTGTTTGCCCGGGGAACTTTCCAGCAGTCGAAGGTTTCATCCCGCGGCAGCCCATCCGCCCTGCCCTGGGACGGCGTTCGTCTCCAAAAGGGTCGCCGTCTGACTTTCCGGTTGACCGCTCCTGTCACGCTCAACGATCCGAACTCAATGGCTCATCGACAATACCGCGGCCTCACCAGCACCGAATAAAACCTGCTGGATTCCTTCCCGCTTCCTCTTCTGCTTTCTCTTTCTGCCTGATTCCAAGCCTTTATTATTTCCAATTATGTACAGAAAACAAACAACTTAAAAAGTTTTCCACAGGCTTCTCCTGATTTGAGTGACGTGTGCCCTTCGCAGTGTCAGATTGGCCCTCCTATAGTGGGGTCGAAGTAGAAGCGCGGATCGCCAGATTGACCCGGTGGGGTCCCTTTTCGGGAACACGGAGGTATCAAATAGCCCATCGCGGGGTTCTTCCGGGAATCGTCCCGCGCCACAGTAGCAGTATGAATACCGCAACTCCATTTCCGTGGTCAGAGCTTTCAGCAAGTGAGAACACAAGAACGACTTTCCGCGCTATCTTCGAACACGCTCCCATCGCGGTGGCCCGTTGCAACTCACAGGGAGTAATTGTCGAGATGAATCCGGCCTTCGAGCGCACCCTGGACCGCGGCGTGGCCGGCAGGCGCTTGTTGCGACTCGGCGAATTGGTTCGTCCGGAAGACCGCGACAAAACTGAGTTGCTTCTGCTCGACCTGCTCGATTCCAGACGCGACAGCATCGCCATCGAAACAAGAAGCCCGGCCCCTGGGCAGGCCAGCGCGAAGTGGACCGCATGGCGCCAGCCCGGTTGCGCCGGAGAGCCAGACCACGCGTTACTCATTGCGGAGCAAAGTAGCGGCGCGGCTCCCGCGGAGGAAAGCCCGCTGCAAACTCAGAGATGGGAGGCGGTCGGCCGCTTGGCGGGGGGTGTGGTGCATGACTTCAACAACCTCCTGACCGGCGTCATGCTGTACTGCGATTTGCTGCTCTCCAGCCTCGATGCGCGCGACCGCCGGCGGCGGTACGCGAACGAGGTTCGCTGCGCCATCGTGCAAGCCACCGGGTTGGTGCAGCAGTTGCTCGTTTTTGCCCGGCCGCAAGCCACGCCCACCCGTCTCCTGTGTCTCAACGACATTGCAGGAGCAATGCGCGATCTGCTGAGCCGACTGATTGGCGAAAACATCGCACTCGACCTGCATCTCGATCCGGAACTGGGCGCCGTCAAGATCGACCAGTCACAGGCCCAGCAGATCTTCCTCAACCTGGTCCTCAATGCTCGCGACGCTCTGCCCGACGGCGGCCGGATCACAGTCGAGACCAGCAACTGCAGATTCCAGCCTTTGGCCGGGATGATGACACAAAGCGTCCCGCCCGCCTTTTCCTGCGTCCTCCTCGTGGTAGGCGACAACGGTCACGGCATGAACGCCGAAACCCGCCAACGCCTCTTCGAACCATTCTTCACTACGAAAAACGCCGGTAAAGGCACCGGCTTGGGATTGACTACGGTCCGCAGCATCGTTACCACCAATCGCGGACTAATCCACTTCGAAAGCGCACCCGGCCGCGGCACTCGCGTGATGATTTTGCTGCCCCGAGTATCTCAGCCCGCCGACCCCGAACTTCCGCACATGGCAAATCCAGATGCGGAGGCCACATTAACAACACCATTTCAGGAAATCAGGAAGGAATCACTCTTATGACCTCAGCCGCCGTAACTCACACGATCGCTACTCCTCAGATCATGGCCGCCAATTTTCTGAACCTTCTCATCGTCGACGACGAACGCTCCATCCGCGACGCTTGCCGCGAGGTGGCCCTGTCCCTCGGCTTCATGGCCCATGTTGCCGATTCCGCAGAGCATGCCTACCGCCTGCTGCAAACCCAGAGCATCGACGCCATTCTGCTCGATCTGCGGTTGCCCGGCGCTAGCGGCCTGGAGGCTCTCCGCCATATCAAGGCCCAGCGTCCCGAAGCTCTCGTGATCGTGGTGACGGGCTGTGGCACGGTGCAATCGGCCGTGCAGGCCATGAAGCATGGCGCTTACGAATACGTGACCAAACCCTTCAGCGTCGAGGAACTCAAGCTCTTGCTGGAGCGCGTATCCAACCACCTCAAGCTGAAAACCGAAAACCGCATGCTGCGCGAGAAGCTCAAGTCCAAGCAGGGCTATGGCGGCATCGTCGGCCGCGCCCCGGAAATGGAGAAGCTCTACCGCATCATTGCCAAAGCCGCCAACAGTTCCCACCCCGTGCTGATTCTGGGCGAGAGCGGCACGGGCAAGGAAATGGTCGCGCGGTCCATTCATTACTCCGGGCCGTTCCATGACAAGCCGTTCATCCCGGTCGACTGCGGCTCGCTCGTGCCCACGCTGATCGAAAGCGAGCTGTTTGGCTATGTCAAAGGCGCATTCACCGGCGCCAATCAGGCCAAGGACGGACTGCTGGCCATCGCCGAAGGTGGAACCGTGTTTCTCGACGAAGTCGGCGAGCTTCCCGTCGACCTCCAGGCCAAACTTCTGCGCGCCATTCAAGAGAAGGAAATTCGTCCGGTCGGCAGCACCCGCCGCATTCCCATCAACGTCCGCATCCTCGCCGCCACCAACCGCGTCCTGGAGCAGGCCGTGGCCGAAGGCGCTTTCCGCCGCGACCTGTATTTCCGCCTCAACGTTCTCAGCCTGCGCATCCCCCCGCTGCGCGAGCGGCGCGAGGATATCCCTCTGCTCATCGCTCACTTCATGGAGCGCTCCTCGCACGCCTCGGCGCAGGAAAAAATCCTCACCGACGAGGCCATCAAGGTCATGCTGGCCTATGACTGGCCGGGCAACGTCCGCGAACTGGAAAACTGCCTGGAGCGCACCTGCGCCTTTACCAGCGGGCCTTTGATCCATGTGACCGACTTGCCTCCGGCCATTGCCAGCACGCAGATTGCGGCCCCGGCCAACGGCAACGGACACGGCCAAAACAAGATTGTCCCCATGGCGGAACTGGAAAGGCAGACCATCCTCAGCGCCATCGCGGAACTCAACGGCGATAAGTTGCAGGCCGCGCGCCTGCTGGGCATCGGCAAGACAACTCTGTATCGCAAGCTGAAGGACTATGCGGCGCAGATCTAGAACGCTCGTGCTCCTTCAAACATGGGATGGAAATTATTGGATTGTGAAATTTGGACGATGCCAGGTTCACTTATGAAATGAATTCGGACCTCCGGGCGTTCCGCAACGGGAACAACGCATCCGGCGGCGCTCTCTAAGCCTTGTCTTTTCAATGCCAGCGATTGTGGTGTCTCGCGTGCTATAGAGAGAGCATGATTCTACTCATAACACCTTCGGCACGCGGCCAAGAGTGTGCAGCCACTCTAAAAGGGGCCACCGGCGAGGAAACCCACTGGGCGGAAAATCTGCGGCAAGCCGTAGCCCGGCTGCGCGAACAGCCCTACTCCGCCGTCGTCCTCGATCAATTCCTCCTGGAAAACGAGCCCAGCGAAAGCGACCAAGTGATCGAGCATCTGGGCACAGCCTTTCCCGTCTACCTTAACTTCGCCGTCAGTGGCATGGAGCGGCTGCTGCGCGAGGTCCGCTCCGCGCTGCACCGCCGCACGCGTGAGGAAATCCAGGCTCGCCGTTCGGTCGAGCAACAGGTCCGGGGCGAAGTGTGTGAATCGCTCACCGCCATGCTCCTCTCCTGCGAACTGGCCATGGCTGTGCCCGGGGTCCCAGCTCCCGCCGCGGAAAAAATTCGTATCATCGACAATCTCGCCCGGGACATGCGGCTGAGGCTGGGCGCGAACTGATTCGCCGTTCTTAAGAGGTCCCCGCCAAGCTCCGCGGCCGCGAATGCCTACCCCCGCCCGGCGCTCAAGGCCACAACGAGCCTGTGCAAGATTTTGCCGACTCTTCCACCCACCGCAAAAAACTTTCGCAACCTTCCCCCAGTTCGCACTAGAATAGGCCAGCGCGCCATGCCGCACCCCGCATTGATTGCGGCATTCCGCACACTCCCGGAGGCCCTGTGCACGTTCTGGTTACAACCGATACCGTGTCTGGCGCCTGGACCTACGCCCGCGAGCTGGTTACGGGCTTGGTCACGCGCGGCGTCCAGGTCACGCTCGTCAGCTTCGGCGAAATTCCCCTGCCTGACCAGACTGCGTGGATGGATCTTCTCCACGGTCTCGAGTATCGGCCCACCGCTTTCCGCCTGGAGTGGATGGACGAGGCGCCACATGACCTGCGCGAATCCTCAGAGTTCCTGGCCAACCTGGTGCGCGAAGTTCGGCCCGACATCCTTCACCTCCACCAGTTCTGCCACGGCAATCTGCCCGTCGATATCCCGCGCGTGGTGATGGCCCACGGCGACCTCATCAGTTGGGCGCAAGCCGTGCAAGGCTGCACGCCGCGCCCCACGCGCTGGCTGAAGTGGTATCGCGATACCATCGTCCGCGGAATTGCCGCCGCCGATGCCGTGGTCGCGCCGTCGGCCTGGATGCTCGATACCCTTCGCGCCACCTACACCCGGCCGCGCCGCGAGGCCGTCATCTATCCCGGCCGCAATCCCATCTTCTTCAATCCCTACATCAGCAAGGACGACTCTGTGCTCTCCGTCGGCCGACTGCTCGATGCCGGCAAGCAGGTCTTCCTGCTCACGCAACACGCACAGCCGTTCTCGGTATGCATCGTGGGCGCGGAGCAAACCGTGCCCCTGCCGCGCATTCCCATCCGCGCCGATGTGAAAGTCTCGACCGATCAGAGTTGCGTCGCCATCCGCGGCCCCCAGACCGAGGCTCAATTGCGCGCCCTCTACAGCCGTGCCGCTGTCTACGCCGCCACGGCACGCTATGAACCGCTCGGCATGGCTGCTCTGGACGCCGCTTTCTCCCGCTGTGCCATTGTCGCCAACGATATCCCCAGCTTCCGCGAAGTCTGGGGCGACGCCGCGCTTTACTTCCGTACCAATGACGCCAGCAGCCTGGCTGACACTCTTCGCCAACTCGATGCCGACCGCCCCTTGCGCCGCGCCTATGCCGATCGCGCCTACACCCGCGCCCGCGAGCGCTTCACCACCAAGCGCATGATCGACGACTACCTGGAGCTCTACCGCAGCTTGATGGCTGCCAACTCCCTCGCCGCATGAACTCTGCCGTTGCCACCATGCCGTAACCGCGAAGAGCCGCTGCCGCGGTCCTTGCGTTCGAGGCCGCATCCTCCGCGTCGTCCCGATAGCATGATCCACGCGCCGGACGGGGGCGCAGCGAATTGGGAAGGCACGACCTCACCTCGTGCTGCAGACCGCTGCAGCACGCCGGGTCGTATCACGGCATCGCTTCGGCGATGCCACAACCACGGCAGAATCATTGGCGCCTTTACGCAATTGCCCGTTTTCTTTTTCTTCCCCCGTGACACGCACCACCGCTTGGAGGTATCTTTAGCCTTACTAGAAACTCGTAAGGTTGGAGGAATCAAAGTTATGGCTCAGGTAAAGATCACAGTCCGTCCCAATGGCCCCTACCGCGTGGAGGTGGCCGAGGGTTCGGTTGAACTCGTCGACGTCAACGGAAACCAGTTCGACCTCACCGGCAAGCCCGCCTTTTCTCTCTGCCGCTGCGGCGGCTCGGTGAATAAACCTTTTTGCGATGGTACCCACAGCCGTATTGGATTCCAAGGCGCAGAATTGGCAGTCAAGAAGGTTGAGGGTTAGTGTCCTGAGTCAGAAATCCGGCACAAAACTCGGTCATCCCGACCGGAGCGAAGCCAGCGGAGTGGAGGGACCACTGCTTCTGCAGCACCGCGGCGGCGTGGCAGGAATATCCGATTCGTATCGGGGCATCGCTTAGGCGATGCGGTCACGGTTGCACAAATCAGTCGCGCCTTCAGGCGCCGAGGTCCGCTGGCCGTGCCGATTCCGAAAATGTGTTCGAGCGCCTGTTTGCGAGGGGGGATATCCCGAGACTGCGAAGTGCGTGAAAGACACACCCGCTGTCGGCAAACGGTTGATTCGGTTTGTTTGGCAAGTTGTATAGCTTAGAGGTAATGTCGAACAGTGTTCCCATGGGAACATTTGCTCCAAATGTTCCCAATGGGAAGCATCCTGGCGTGCTAGCAGGATCGCTTACATCTGCCAGGGGCTGCCGCAGCTCGCGCGAAAGGAGACCGTCCCAGGCGCAGGGGGAGGCCGTGATAGTGCGCCAGTTCGATGGCACCGCCGGCTAGAGCGAGGGTCACGACTAGGAAGACAGCGAAGCGGCGCGGGGCGTGGTCTTGCCGCGGAGCGATGAGGGCGATGAGCGCGCCGAGGATCAGTCCGGTGATGAGGCCGCCGATGTGGGCGGCGATGTCGATGCCGGGGATTACGGCTCCGAAGATGAGGTTGTAGAAAACAAACGCCGCGAGGCTGCGCAGCGTGCCGGAGAGGGCGGCGCGCGGCACGGAGAACTCG
Source organism: Acidobacteriaceae bacterium (assembly GCA_003131585.1). GTDB lineage: Bacteria > Acidobacteriota > Terriglobia > Terriglobales > Acidobacteriaceae > Sulfotelmatobacter. The sequence goes on along the minus strand of PKVW01000044.1, from coordinate 1,589 downwards.
CCCAACTTGAAAGCGGCGATGAGAGCGCCGGCCAGTCCGAAGATGGCTCCGGATGCGCCGACACTGGCTCCGCCAGGATGCCAGGCCACGCTGGCGAGACTGGCTCCCACACCGCAAATGAGATAGACGGCGGCGTAGGTCCAACGGCCGTAGAGCGATTCGGCAAGCGCGCCCAGATTCCACAGGCACCACATGTTGAAGGCGATGTGGATGATTCCTTCGTGAACGAACACGTTAGTCAGCAGGCGCCACCATTCTCCGGAGAGCGTGAGCGGGCCGAAGTTGGCGCCCCAATGGATAGTTTCTTGAAGCGAGAAATGCATGATGGTGGAAGCGGCGAGCGCCATGCCCAGGAATACGGCGACGTTGATGCCGAAGATTATCTGGGTCAGGCCGATGGTGGCAGCTTCACGGCGGACCCAGGGTGTGGGCATGACGCGCTGGGGAGCGTTTTCGGCGAGTTCGCCGCGTTGAGCGGCTTCGTGCTGCACGCACCACTGGCAGATCTTCTTGCCGAAGGACATGCCGGGAAGCTGACGGCCACATCGAATGCAATTTGCCATGGGTTCCGAATAAAAGCGTATCAGGAGTTGGGCACGCGGGGCGGACGAAAAGCCGGCCGGGCGGCTATTCCGCGGAAAAGCACGGACAGCTTCGGCGGCAGCGCTCAGAGGTTTCGCGTCAGCGAATCCAGTTCATCGGGAGGCAACTGCACAAAAGCCGCGGCAGCCGCCGTTTTTAGAGCGTTATAAGTTTGCAGACCGTCGATATCGCCCGCCGTGCGCAGATGCGCCAGAACCGGCCTGGAGGTCAGGATCTCCGAGCGAAGCAGCAACCAAAAGCGGAGTTTAAGTCCGGTCAGCAGGGAATAGAGGCGGACCTCGACTGCCTTCTGTTGCAGGGTGGAAGCCAGACTGACGCGGCGAGGATCCTGGCTGTTCTTTTCCGCGTCGGCGTACTCCACCAGGACCTTGGAGTTGTGAGCCATACGGCGAGTCACTTCGAGATACAAGCGCATACGCTTGCGTTGCGCCTCGCGAAACTGCGGCGGCCCAAGCTTCCAGCGAAATTCAAATTCCGTGGCGGGATCGAGAAGCGACTCGGCTCCTTGAATCCTCAGTGGATGGTCTTGGTCTTGCGTGACATGTAATCCATCAGCAAGTACTGGCCCAGCGTATAGGGCGTGGTGAAGTAGGCCTTGCCGCGGCACATTTCGGTTACTTTCTGGACGAATTGCACCAATCCATAATCTGAGGCGAGCATGAAGGTGTTGATCAGGACGCCGGCGCGCTTGCACTTGGAGACTTCTTCAAGCGTCTGGCCGACGACCAGGGGATCGAGGCCGAAGGCGTTTTTGTAGATGCGTCCGTCTTCGAGGGTGAGGGCGGAGGGTTTGCCGTCGGTGATCATGACGATCTGCTTCATGTCTTTGCGCTGNNGTTGCGAGAGCGGGACTTCTTCGGCGGAATCGTGAAAGAGGACGAGCGAGAGGGAGTCGCCGGGATATTGCGTACGGATGAGATGGGAGAGCGCCATGGCAACTTTTTTTGCGGGAGTGAAGCGGTCTTCGCCGTAGAGAATCATCGAGT
>PKVW01000071.1:493-17687 GCA_003131585.1 Acidobacteriaceae bacterium | reverse complement strand
ATCTGCTGGCACGGAACATCCGTTATGAAGAGGCTCTGGTTGACCAACTTTTCAATTCCTGCGAAAAGAGGCTGGCTCGGATTCTGCTCTTGCTGGCCCGTTTCGACAAGGAGGGCGCGCCCCAGCCTGTAGTCCCCAGGGTCAGCCAGGAGACCCTCGCCGAGATGATAGGCACGACCCGCTCGCGGGTGAGTTTTTTTATGAATAGGTTCAGGAAGTTAGGCTTCGTCGCCTATGGCGGGACGGGACTGCAAGTCCATAGCTCGCTCCTGAATATGGTTGTTGCCGACTAGCCTCCGCAAGCCGGTCCCTATTGTCCAAGATTCCTTTTTTCATCGAGGTCGATAAAGGGACGATTACAAGACCTACGGGCGTTTGCCGTTCCCAAATCTACCCAATCGCGGTGGGAAAAAAATGGCGCACCGAAGTGCGCCACTGAGTGAAAACGCGAATTGGTAAGCTCGGCTACTGTTGGATGAAGTATCCGAGAGTTACCTGGCTGGGATCGGTTTCGATCATTATGTTGTCTCCTGTCGGGTCGACCAGATAGTAGCTGAACGCGTCGCTATTGGTGCCGGTAGTGACGTCCAGACCGGTGATGGTGCCGGTAAAGACGCCGCTGGAAGCACCCGTGAAGGTACCTGACACGGCCACATCCGAAATTGGAGTGAAGAACGGGTTGAGGTCAGTGACTCCAGCGAAAGTTCCGACTCCGTCAGCCGTAACCGTACCGACAGCGTCGAACTCGGTATTCTCACCAATGTCCCAGCCAGTGGCACCCATGGTGTAGGCGCCGCTGAAGGAGCCAGCGGTAAACGCGCCAACTCCGGATTGCTGGAAGCCACGACCGGCAAGGTTATCGGTAGTGTCCAGGGTAATCGTCAGCAGTTTGCCATTCCCGTCCAAGTAGAACTCGGCGTTAAAGGTCGCGATGCCGTCCGTCACGCCGATCAGACTTACTCGTCCGGTGCCGACATCTTCTGCCCAGTTTCCTCCAGTGAGAGGAGACGGAGCTTGCACCCCCGTCCCCGAGAGGTCGTTGTAGTTGATGAAACCGCTTATGGTAGTGTCGGCGTTGAGCGTGAACAGGCCAGCAGCGTTCGCCGCTCCAAGCCCGTCGAAGCCGTTCAAGCCGGCCACGTAGGTGAGACCGGAGACGGTGGTGGCAGTGAAGGTTCCGGTATTCGCTCCCTGGCTCAAGGCCGTGCCTCCTGTGGTGCCAAAATACAAATCGGCGGTTTCCACCAGGAAGATCTTGTTGGCGTTGACGATGTAGCCAACCAGAACGATCTGGGGGAAGTCCACGGAATCGGTGGGGTTGAGTGTGAACGTGACGCGGCCAAAGGCGTCAGGCGCGGAAACCGTGCTGGCCGCGAAGGTCTCAGACTGGAAAGTGGTGCCGGACGAGTTATCGTTCGCGTCGAAAATGCTGTCCGCTCCCGAGATTGTTCCGACGGTGCCGCCGAGGTCGTCGACGTTGATGACCCCGCCGATGGAGAGTATGTTTCCATTCGGGTCAAAGCCGCTGAGGCCGAAGGCGTACCCGGCTGGCCCCGGAGTGGCAGCGATGGCGGTGGAGTCTTGCAAGTCTAACTCTCCGCTGGCCGTAGCCGCAGCATCGAATTCTATGATCGCGGCCCTGGCAGCGTTGAGGGGATACACCGAGGCATTGAGAGTCTCTACGCCGGCTATACCCACAACGGTGTCGGATTGAGTGCAGTCCGACGCGAGGCATGTTACCAGAGTGATCTGAAGGTTGCCATCGGCAGTGGCTGTGATGCTGCTGCCGGTCGGGTTGATCAGGTCGTCGGTTCCGTAGTTATCGAAGTCGACGTAGTCCTGCTCGCCTCCGGTGATCGCTCCGCCAGCGATGGTGAAGACTCCGGAGACAGAGTAAAGACTGAAATCGAGACTGTCTAATCCAGACAGCGAGAATACGTAGCTGCCGTCGGCCAAGGTGGTGGCAGCTGATGTGATGGCGACCGTGGCGCTGGCAAACTGTGCATTGTCGGTGACCGAGGTTGCGGTGACGACGACGCTGCTCGCCGCGGAGGGAGCGGTATAAGTGGTGGTGATGGTGCTCAGGGTTGTGGTGGGGCTGAACGAGCCGCAGGCGCCGACCGGGGTGCAACTCCAGTTCACCCCAGCTGCATCGCTGGTGGTGGCGGCGATGGTGGCAGTCGTGTTGGCCGGCATAGACGCCGGCGGAGGTGTGCTGAGCGAAACCGTGATTCCGGAGGACGGATTGATTGTGATGGCCGGAGTGCTGGCGCTTATCGCGGTGTTGGTCACCGAAGTTGCGGTGATGACGACAGTGCTCGTGGGGACGGCGGCGGGTGCGGTGTAAATGGTGGCGACGCCGGTGAGCGTGGTGGCGGCGCTAAACGTGCCGCAGGTCCCCACCGGGGCGCAGCTCCAGGTCACGCCAGCCGTGTCATTGGTGGTTGCGGTGATGGATAGTGTGTCGTTGACGAACAGGGAGGTCGGAGCCGTACTCAGTGTGACCGTGATCACAGTGGGATGGCTGGAACTGCCGCCGCATGCGACCAGCGCGGCAATCATGCCCAGGCTGATCAGAAGAAGAATCGATTTGCGGAATGTCATCGGGCACCTCCGTTTGGTTCAGGCTGGGACGTCTTTTTGCTTCTGGCACGCCTCACGCGAGCCGAAGGCACCGGCGAAAGAAGTCCGCGTTCACTTCGCACCGTGACGGTGCTGCCGCCAACGTTTAGTTCGCGGGCCAGCAGATAGTTCCTCCCGTGCAGGGACGTCATGGCCCCGACGATCTGAACCGGCGTTCCTGTGTGCAGGGCTTCTTTTGTCTGCTTGCTCAGGAAAGGTCCGACGTGAGCATCCACGAGGCCCCGCGGTCCCGCCACGAGCAGATGCATGCCGGCTGGGCTGCCCACCGTGTGCTTGGTGACGACTTGCTGGATGGTTCCATTAAGAGTGGTTTCATGCGCCGCCTCGTAGACCGGACCAAAGCCCTGTCCAGGGCGGGAAGCGGGCGCTGGTTGGGCGCCGAGTGGAACAGCCAAGGCCGCGAAAAGCAGGCTGGTCAGCAGCCCCGCGAACAATCGAGTGAATTTCACATTTCGAATGTGTTTCATGGAGTCGCTCCTGGGAACTCTTTGGAAGATTCGCAAGTACTGTACTCCAAGCCTAAACGGCCCGCATATATCTTTCGCGGTATCAACTTTGATTGCACCTGGCACCGTAAGGAACTTGTGGCGAGCGGCTGTGTCTGTTCGCCGGGCGGGTTAGATCTGTTCGCTAGGATCCGCGCCGTTTCCGCGATAGACTGCACTCACATGCGAGTGCTGGGCGTCGATTGCGGTGGGGAGTACACCGGGTACGGCATTGTCGAGATGCATTCCGGAGGCCGGTTGGCGTGCCTGACGTGCGGGGCGATCAAACTATCGCCGCGGGAACCGCTGGCGCGGCGGCTGTCGCGCATTTATGACGAACTCGGCGCGTTGATCAGGCAGCATCGGCCGGATGAGGTGGCGATAGAAGGAATCTTCTACGCGCTGAATGTGAAGTCGGCATTGAAGCTGGGGCAGGTGCGGGGAGTGGCCATGCTGGCCGCAGCCGCGGCTGGGCTGGAGGTCGCGGAGTATTCGCCGCTGACGATCAAATCGTCGGTAGTGGGATATGGGCGGGCGGAGAAGCGGCAGGTGCAGCACATGGTGACGCGGTTGCTGGGATTGGCCGAGGCTCCCGAGCCGATGGATGCGTCGGACGCGCTGGCCATCGCCATCTGCCATCTGCATACGGCGGGCACGCTCGAACGGCAGAGAGTTGCGGCGCGGTGATGATGCGGGCTTCGTTTATTCGGGCTTCGTGGATGCGGGCTTCCTTGATTCGAGCTTCTTTGCTTCGAGCTTTTCTCATTCGAGCCGTGCGGCGCTGGCGGGCGGTTGGGATGGGAGTGCTGGCCGTGGCCGCAATGCCTGCGCTGTTGACCTCACAGCAGGTGGCGAGTGGCAATGCGGCTTCGACCGCGATGGTTACGTTTACCCTGGACTTCCCCCAGTCAAATCCCGAGCACTACTCGATCGCGGTCGACGCGAACGGACATGCGAGCTATGAGTGCACGGGGAAGGTCGCGGAGGATTCCGAGGAGCAAGCGTACCGGGCGGAATTCGAGGTGTCGGCGGGGAATCGCGAACGCATCTTCGACTGGGCGAAACAGGCGCAGTATTTCGCGGGCAAGATTGACTCTGGCAATCGCAATCTGGCTTTTACCGGGGCGAAAATGTTGAGCTATCACGATTCCCAGCGCTCCAATACTTCACGGTACAACTATTCGAACCTGGCGCCGGTGCGGCAGGCGACCGCTCTTTTCCAGAACATGGCGGGCACGCTGGAGTATGGACGCCGCCTGGCGTACTACCACCGCTATCAGAAGCTGGCGCTGGATGAGGAATTGAAGCGCATGGAAGCGCAGGCCAGGAACGACGAACTTAGCGAGATCCAGGGCGTGGCGCCAGTGTTGCAGGAGATTTTTGAGGATACTTCGGTTATCAATGTGGTGCGGGCGCGGGCGAAGGAGTTGATGCAGATGGGAAGCGGCGCCGCGGCTGGGCGCTGAGCGCTGGGCTGCGGAATTTGGAGACAACTCCAGGCGCGAGGACGTGCTCTAATAAGGAAAGTGTTTAAGGGGGGCTGCTATGTTCACGTCACGATTCTCCTCGACGGTATTGACGGTCTTGGCCTGCGCGCTTTGGGCCCTGCCCGCCGCGGCTGATTCGCAGGCACGCATCGTTCGCTTGAGCGACGTGCAAGGTACGGTGCAGATCGATAAGAATGCGGGACTGGGGTTCGAGAACGCCTTTGTCAATCTTCCCATCACGCAGGGGACGCAACTGCGCACGCGGGAGAATGGCCGCGCCGAGATTGAGTTCGAGGACGGCAGCACGCTGCGCCTCACCCCTAACACAACGGTGCAGTTCAGCAGGCTGGGATTGAGCGATGCGGGCAAGCGCGTCTCCACAGTGGACCTCGCGGAAGGCAGGGCATACATCAACTGGCTGGGGAAGAGCGGCGACGAGTTTACGCTGAACTTTTCCCGCGAGAAGGCGGAGCTAAGACAGGCGGCACACTTCCGGGTGGCAAGTTCTTCCCGTATTGCGGAGATTGCCAGTTTCAAGAACGATTTGGAACTATCAGGTCCGTCGGGCGCGGTGAAGGTGGACAAGAAGAAGATGGTCACCTTCGACGTGAATGACAACGATCGGTCCACGCTGGCGAAGAATTTTGAAGAAGACCCGTACGACCAGTGGGACAAGCAATCGGTCGAGTATCACGATCAGTATTCGAAGAATAACTCCACGCCGTACGGCTACGGTTACAGCGATCTGGGCTATTACGGCGGGTATACCAACCTTCCGGGCTACGGCATGTTGTGGCAGCCGTATTTTTCCGGGGCGAGCTGGAATCCGTTCATGGATGGCGCGTGGTCCTGGTATCCAGGCTTTGGATACATGTTTGCGTCGGCGTATCCGTGGGGCTGGATGCCTTACTACTACGGAAACTGGATGTTTGTTCCCGGATTTGGCTGGGGATGGCAGCCCGGCGGGTGGAACACGTGGCGAGGCGGAATTCATTATGTGGGAGCGGCGACCGCTGGCTTTCACGCTCCGGTCGTGCCAAAGGGCACGGTGAGCACGGTTGTGGTGGGCAAGGGTGGACCGGTTATGACCAATTCGCCTGCGATGCGCGCGGTAGTGAGCGGCGGATCGGCCGGCCTGGGAATTCCGCGAGGCTCGTATGGGAACCTCCACCATTTGAACAGTCAGGTAGCAAAGACGGGTTCCGTGGAACTGCACGCGGCACCGCAGTTCGCGGCGAGTTCTTCGCATGCGGCCGGGTACGGCTACAGTGCACCGCATGCGGCGGGCAGTCCCGGCGCAATCGGACACGGGAGTGCTGCGCCGTCGGGACATGCCTCCGGCGGGGGTGGGCACACCGGACATAACTAACTACTAGGTGAAGAGCAAAACGGGTTACCGAAAGGTCCGTCCCGTTAGCTTTATTGGGGCCATCATCCGCGTCATCATCGGACGACGATACCGGCATAGCCCACGACGAGATCGCGATCGCCGGAGACGTCACCCGAGGTTGCATATTTCACCAGTTCGACCGACCCGGCGCCCAGCTTCGTGGCGGCGGTCAGCATAGCGACAGCCGGACCGAATCCACACATACTAATGTTCTCCTGGGTGACTACCCTGTACAGGGCGCGGGCGTCGAGGGCGAGAATTGGTTCAATGGCGCTCTGGTCCTTCACGCGCGTGATTGCGTCGGATTCGTAGTGATTCATGTCGCTGGAGGCGACAATCAGGACGGGATCGTTCTGCGCCGCGATGGTATCCGCAATCGCGTCCCCGAGTTGCTCGAGAGCTTCGAAGTGTCCGGTGCCGAGCGCGATAGGAACAAACTTGAGTTGGGGCTGGCGCATTTGCAGGAAGGGCAGCTCGACTTCAGCGGCATGTTCGCTGCGATGGGCGGCTGAATCTTCGTGCAGCAGCGGGCAGCGCTGCTTGAGGGCGGCAGCGAACCCGCGGTCGATGGGGACATTGCCCAGCGGCGTCTCCCAGGCGCCATCACTGACGATGGCCAAGGCGCGGCCCATGCCGGTGTGGTTGGGGCACATCACGAGGCAGAGCTGGGGAATCTCCAATGCAGCAAACACGGCGCCCGCTACGTGGCCGGAGTACATGTAACCCGCGTGGGGAACGATGCAGCCCAGAGCGCGAACCGGTTCTCGCTGCGGAGTCTGGGTTAGATAGGTCCTGACTTCTTGGATCAGAGCTTTCCTATCGCCCGGGTAGAATCGTCCGGCCACTGCGGGATAGCGAACTGTAGTGGCAGTCATAGGCACCTGCAACAACAATCGACACTGCGCTCGCTTCTGACCTACTCATACATCTTCGAGGCGAGAAGGATATCTGCGAACGTCCGCCACGTTGGGTTCTCTACGGGCGGCTGCCCGGTGTTTTTGTAGTAGTTGTCCATCGATTCTATCCAACGTTCCATCGCGTCCAAGAATCGGCCGAGGGTTGGGTTCTCCCATCCCACAGGATCGGCCTCAAGATCAAGCTTGAGCGCCGAGACAAAGTCCGCCAAGTCTTCTTTCGATTTTATCTGCTCGATCTGCTCGTGCAATTCCACGCGGCTCTCCATCCCCGGCGACAACCATGCTACGAGCCGTCTTGGTTGTCGCGCAAGGCAAGAAACAGGGCGGCGCTCTCTTCCAGGGTCAAGGTCTCGGCGCGGGCGGCGGGTTTCACTCCCGCCTGGGCTAGAGCGGCGCGCAGACGAGGCTCGGGATAGTTGGACTTGAGATTGTTCCACAGCGTCTTGCGCTTCTGGCCGAAGGAAAGCTTGAGAAAATCTATGAAGCCGGCTTCGAGCTGGCTATCTCCCATGCGGCCATCGCCGTCGAGGCCCAGTTCTTTCTCCCGCGGCGCCATAGTGAGCCGCAGCGCGGTGGAATGTACTTTGGGCGGCGGAGCAAACGCCCCGGGCGGCAAGGTAAAGAGTTTCTCGACACGGGCATAGAGCTGCACGGTGGCGGAGAGCAGGCCATAGTCGCGGCTGCCGGGTTCGGCCACAATGCGGTCCGCCACTTCGCGTTGCACCAGGATGACGATGGTCTCAAAGTATTTGGCGTAGTCGAACAGGCGCAGCAGAATGCCGGAGGTAATGTAATAGGGGAGATTGCCGATGACCTTTACCGGCTCGGGCTTAAGTTGGATGCCGGGACGGCGCAGGCCGGGCTTGGGGCCGAACAGGGAATCGAAATCGATGGAGAGAATATCGGCTTCGATGACCTCGACGTTGGGGAACATTCCGAAGCGGAGGCGGAGCTGTGCGGCCAGCACGCGGTCCAGTTCCACGGCGATCAGGCGGCGGACGCGCTTGGCCAGCAGGGAAGTGAGAACGCCGCGTCCGGGGCCGATTTCGAGCACGGTGTTTTGCGATACGTCGCCGAGGGCATCGACAATCTGCACGGCGAAACTGTCGCTGGCGAGAAAATGCTGCCCCAACTTGGGTTTATGTTGGGGGTGGCGCGTGGAGACGACCTTCGGCACGTTGACCCTCTTTTCCTCGGCATATAGACTGACAAGTCAGCCCGCGTGCATTGCGCGCGGGAGGTTCGGTCCCGCAACACATATTCCATCATAACGTGCGCCCGCGAAAAGCGGGTCTTGCCCGGGAGGGGTTCATGCATATTGCCTTGGTCGCTTCGGAAGGTGTGCCGTTTTCAAAAACCGGCGGATTGGCGGACGTGGTGGGCGCATTGCCGCGCGCCCTGGCCGCACTGGGGCATCAGGTAAGCGTGTATCTGCCGTGGTACCGGCAGACCAAAATAGCCGATCCGGCGACCGTAGTGCGCAGCATCACCGTTCCTTTCGACGACAAGTACCGCTTCGCCGCGGTGGTGACCGGGGGGAGCCAGTCCGGAGTGCGCTTTTACTTCATCGATTTTCCGGAATATTTCGATCGCGACGCGCTTTACGGCACGCCCGCGGGGGACTATCCCGATAACGCCGAGCGCTTCGCGCTCTTCTCTCGCGCCGTGTTGGAAGCGACAAAAATTCTCGGGGTGCCGAACGTTTTCCATTGTCACGATTGGCAGTCGGCGCTGGTGCCAGTGCTGCTGCGCACGGTTTATGCGGAAGACCCTGCATTCCGCGATGTGGGCACAGTGTTTACCATTCACAACATGGGCTACCAGGGCCTGTTCCCGCCGGAAGTTCTGCCGCTGCTCATGCTGCCCTGGGACCTGTTCGCCATGTCGAAAATGGAATTCTTCGGGCAGGTGAATTTTCTGAAGGGCGCGCTGACCTATTCCGACTTCGTCACCACGGTGAGCCGGAAATACAGCCAGGAAATTCAAACCGCGGAATATGGCTTTGGGTTGGAGGGGGTGCTGCGCGACCGGGCCGCCACCGTGACCGGCATTTTGAATGGTGTGGACTACGACGAGTGGAGCCCGCAGGCGGATAAGTTTATCGCGGCGAAATATTCACCGCAGGATCTGTCCGGCAAGGCCCAGTGCAAGCAGGATCTTCTGACGGCGTTCGGTGTGAAGAATGCCGATCCGAAGCTGCCGGTGATTGGAATAGTTTCGCGCTTCGCCGCGCAGAAGGGGTTTGACCTGATCGCGCAGATCATGGACCGGCTGGCGCGCGAAGAGATGACCGTGGTCGCCCTCGGCGCGGGCGACAAGCAGTATGAGGAAATGTTTGTCCGCCTCAACAAGCAATTCCCGAACAAGATCGCGGTGAAGGTGGCCTACGACAACGCCATCGCGCACAAGATTGAGGCCGGTTCCGACATGTTCCTAATGCCTTCGAAATATGAACCTTGCGGGTTAAACCAGATCTATAGCTTGAAGTACGGCACGGTGCCGATCGTTCGCGCTACCGGCGGCCTCGACGATACCATCGAGCCCTGGGACGCGCGCTCCGGCAAAGGCACAGGCTTCAAGTTCACGGAATACAACGGCGAGTCTTTGCTGCTGACCATTAAGCATGCGCTGCAGTGTTATCGCGATCAGACTTCCTGGCAGGTGCTGATGCGGAACGGTATGAATAAAGATTTTTCCTGGAATGCATCGGCGCGCGAGTACGGGAAGATCTATGAGCGGGTGAAGCAGATGCGGGGAGCGGCGCAAGCCACGGCGGAAAAGGTGCTGGTTTAGAGCGCTTTGTATGATGTAAAGTCGAAAGCGCCGGTCAACGAGTGTAATGGCGATGTTACGCCAGCCTGCCGAGACCCTAGCGTTGACCTAGACCCGCTCAGCGGCGTGCCAACGTTCAGGTTCTCCCTTGAAGTGTTGGTGGATTGCAGCGCTATTGGAGACAACCTCAAGATACTCGTCATGGCTGGTGAGTGCGTAGTACTTCCCATGTTCAGGAATGACATAGCAATCCCACCCGAATACGATGGCAATCGTGAGAAGCGTCTGTGCATCCGGCCACTTCGGTCTCGCCGAACAGATGTGCGGGCGTGTCAATAAGCAGATTCCGTTCGCCACGAGCGGAGCGGAAGCATTCGGCTAACGATTTCGCCACCCGTTCGGATACTTCGCTCCATATTCCCCAGTCGGTCATCCACAGGAGGCAAGATTGAAATTCAGCGGATTCAGAGTACGGCAGTAGTGCATTCGCGAGGTACGCAACTTGATATGGCAGCCGGGGTAACGGAAGAGTGAGTCGCAAAGCAGGGTCTTCGTTAGGAAAGTAGATGGACTTGTTAATCCTGCAAACTCTCTCGCCTTTTCCGTCTTTGGTTGGATACTCCTGAACGGAGCGGTCCACAGTGGCGCTCAGACCAACGGAGTTTGTCCATTCAGCCGCCTGCTCCCAAGTCAGTGTTTTCATCACGCACCCATCATAACTGTTGAAACTAGGCGATAGCACTCATTGAGAACGCGGCCCGGATTTCAAGTCGGGGAACAATGAGTGTAATGGGGATGTTACAACAACCGATCCGCCAGTCTTAAGGTGATGATTCAAGATTCGCCGTGGCACCCGCGCCTATATCCATCAATGCGGCCTGCGAAACGCCAACAGGGCATATCCCAAAGTGGCCCCGAGTGCGCCGTACACCGCCGCGTTCATGGGAGCAAGCAGGAAAAAGACGGTCACGGGCGAGGGATCGAACGTCATCTTCACGAAATACATCGGACACAGCGCAAGCATCAGTTGTGGATCGAGATTCCAGCGGTGCGAAGCGAGATAGGCGACGAGAGCCAGGACATATGAAATTGCCGCGAGGCCGCCGAGCAGTCTGAGGGGCGCTGAAAACAACTGTTCATCGTCCCGATCCTTCTTGCATGCTCTCGCGATCCACGAGCGGGGCAGCACCGCAAGCGCCACATTGAAAACGCCCACCACTCCCAGGGCAACCACAAATATGACCCATTCGCTCTGCACCGGCAGCTCGGCGCCCCGCAGCATCACGTAAGGAGCAGCTGTGAAAAGCGAAGTCATCCCGCAAAGAAGAAACGCGATGCGACCTGTAATCCTGACAGCGCGTCCGGGCATGAGCCGGATTCTAACAGCGGTTCCGAATTTGAGCACACTTGCTTGCTCCAGCCGGGCCAGTGCCAAAGTAGCTGCTAAAATTCTTCCAGCATGGCTGCTTCCGACCAGCCCGCGTTCGCGCGCACCATCTTCCACGTCGACATGGACGCATTCTTTGTCTCAGTGGAAGAACTCTACGATCCTTCGCTCAAAGGCAAAGTGGTAGTTGTCGGAGGACAGCGCCATGAGCGCGGCGTGGTTTCGGCGGCATCGTATGAGGCCCGCAAGTTCGGAGTGCACTCGGCGCTGCCGCTGCGCACCGCGGCCAAGCTTTGTCCGCAGGCCATTTTTGTTGACGGCCATCCGGAGCGTTACCGCGAGTGCTCGGAAAAAGTCTACAAGGTGCTGACGGCATTCTCGCCGCAGGTGGAGATGGCTTCCATCGACGAAGCCTACCTTGACATGACGGGCACGGCGCGCCTGCACGGCCCGCCGCTGAAAGCCGCGCACAAATTGCACCAACGGATGAAGGAAGAAACACAGTTGAATTGCTCGATCGGCATTGGATCGTCGCGGCTGATTGCCAAGGTTTCGTCCGCGCAGGCCAAGCCCAACGGCGTGCTGTGGATTGTCCCGGGAGAAGAGTCGAAGTTCCTCGCGCCCCTGGACGTGCGGGAGATTCCCGGCGTCGGCAAAGTGATGGAAAGCCAGCTTCACGAGTTGGGCATCAAGAAAGTGGGAGACCTGGCGCGGCTGGAAGAGTCTGATCTTGAAGAACGGTTCGGCAAATGGGGGCTGGCGCTGGCGGGCAAAGCGCGCGGCGAAGATGCGGGCGGATGGTTCGATGCCGAAGTAGGGGCCGACACCGAAGCCAAATCCATCTGCCACGAGCATACTTATAACGAAGACACCGCGGATGCGAACCAGCTTGGTGCTACACTGATGCGGCTCTCCGAGATGGTGGCCCGGCGGCTGCGGGAAGCGAAGCTGCACGCGCGCACCATCCAACTCAAGCTGCGCTACAAAGACTTCACCACCATCACGCGCGCTCATACGTTGCCGGCACCCACGCAACTCGACGGGGAAATTTTCGAGCAGGTGCGCACGCTGTTTCGCAAGAATTGGAAAGCAGGCAGGGAAGTCCGGCTGCTGGGGGTGCAGGCGTCGTCATTTGAGGCACAGGCAGAGCAGATCAATCTGCTCGAAGGCGGCCGCCAGCAGCGTTGGAAAGACGCGCTGGCCGCCGCCGATCGCCTGCGCGACAAGTTCGGCGAGTCGAGCGTCGCTTTGGCCACTGGCATGCGAGGAAGCTTCCGTGAACGGACGCACGAGAACCCGGCAGGGCTGCCGGGGAAAAATAAGCGGAACTAGCGCGGATTCCATGTTGCCGCGCAGCTCAACCACCGGGCTACGCCCGGTCGGACAGCCGAGGGCGGCTGTCCCCACATCGGCCAACAAACGAAGGCCGGGTATCCCGGAAGGTGATTCCGGATCCCGGCCGTCGTCTTATTGCAACTTGGAGTAGAGCTTAGTTGGTGCCTGGAGTTGAGTTGGCAGCGGTGGCTGGCGTGGCGCTCGGTGCCGAGGCGCCCCAACGTGCCAACCGCGGATAGAAGGGCGTGACTTCAAACGGCATCTTGTCGCGCGCCGAGGTGATGGCAACCGGAGCCGTCTTCACCATCTCCGCCTTGTCGTCCCAGGGATTGATCTTGACGCGTCCCCCCAGCGGCAGAGCGGCGACCTGGTCCAGTTTGTTGTTATCCAGCGCCGGACCTTCCGTGGCCAGAGCGGACAAGCGGCGGATGGTTCCGTTCTCGGCCAGCGAATTGCCCAGGTGCGTGGTCAAAAGGGCGCTGAGCTGGGGAGCGCGGGTTTGCAGCGCCTTCAGGAATAAGCCGACACTTTCGAGCTTCTGCGCGTAGGGCGAGTTCTTCAACAAATCCACAGCCTTTTTGTCCGCTGCGGTTTCTTCCTCCGGAACGTGCCTGAAGCCCAGATTGCGGTAGGTGGAATCGTCGGAAAACAGCATGCGGTCATTGAATGCATACTTGCTGCCGAGATTGTGGCCGAGCACGATGTGCGCCAGTTCATGCGAGAGCACGGCCGCCAGGCTGGCCTCGTCGGGAAGCACGTCGATCAATCCGCGGCTGATCACGATGGTGTTGCCCACGCTGAAGGTTTCCAGCGGTGCCGTGAGCAGCACGCGAGTGCGCACCGGACGCGGCAGGTCGATGTTGTTGGTGACCTCCAGATTGTTGACCACGGTCTGGAGAATGTGGTCCACGTCGCCTTCGGGTGCGACCAATCCGGCGCGCGTGAGGCGCTCAATCACGTTGTCTTCCGCCTGCTGCTGCCATTGACGCTCCGCTTGCAGCGGAGATGCATCCTGCGCCGTTGGGCTTTCGTCCTTCACGCTGTCCACGCGGATCTGCGTGAGTTCGTCATCCTTGTTGTCTTTCTTGAGGTCATAGCCCCAGATACGGGTCTGCGCCTTGAAAGCCAGCTTGTTCTTCACGCCCGCGCTGAAGTCGCCCTCTTCGCTGTAGATGTAAGCGGGCACCCAGTAGCCCGGAATCAGGTTCAGGCGCCAGCTATCCATGTGGAAGAAGTAGGAATTCCGCGGCGCCGGAGCGTAGGTGCCATTCAGTCGGACAATGTTGTAGTCCTGGTCTTCCACCCAGACGCGCCCTTGAAATCGTCCCTTGCCGGAGCCCTTCTTGGGCGTGACGTCGAATACCAGGCAGCGGACGTCGCCAAGAAATTCGCGGCGGATGTAGTGAAACTCATAGTGCGAGCGGTCAAAGTCGGAGCGGTCGGCATAGACCATCCAGGAAAAGCCCATGGGCTGGTATTGCACCTTGAAGAGCTTGTGGAAGCCGCCCATCAGGCGGGTCTCCATGCCTTTGTCATGAGCATTCAGATAGTCCTTGCGGTCGACCGACTCACCCATATCCATGCGGCCAAGAAAGTAGTGGTCCTCGCTGGGAACGGGGCCGAGTTGGGGATCGGCGCTCAGGTTCTGCAGGTAGGTCTCGACCACCGGCGTGCGGGTGGCGAGCGCCTTCATAAGCCCATGTTCGCGCTCGATGAAGCGATCCACCACCTGGTCCATGGTGGTGGGTTGAGGCAGGGCTGACGGTGTTGGCGCCGGAGCGGTTGCCTGCTGAGACGCTTGCGGCTCAGACGACGGAGCCGTGGCCGCCGGTTCAGTGCTCTGGGCCGAGGCCGGTCGCGCGGCATCGGAAGACGCCGGCGGTGCCGCCTGAGGCATGGCTGCGGCGGCACTAGGTTGCGTCGAGGGTTGTGACTCCGCCGACTGCTGCGCGGCAGCGCTTACCGAGACCAGCAGTGCGGCTGTGAATATCCATTTCCAAGTACGCATGACTCTTCTCTCCAAGTTTCTTTGAACCGACGTTTTGTTGAACCCACGTTTTGTTGAAACGAGTTTCTTTCGACCGATGTTTCGGTAAATCGATTGCCTTAATTCGCCTCTCAGGTTCAAGGCCACGAAACCAATCTTCCGAACTAAACCTTCCGAGCCAAACCTTCCGAGCTTCCAAACTCTTATGCCATCTGAAAGAGCACGTGCACGATCGCCGTGGAATCGACCGGCTGTCCGTCACGAAGTGCCGGCTTGAAGCGCATCTTGTTGGCGGCTGCGGTCGCGGCTTCATCCAGGCCGTGACCCAGGCCCCGAACTAAGCGATTCACATGGAGTGTTCCGTTGCCGCCGAACATCACTTCCAGCAGAACTTCGCCTTCCAGCTTCAGGCTGCGCGCTTCGTCGGTGTAAACCGGCTGCGGCTTGAAGGTGATCTCCACCGAACTGGTGGCAGGTCCCGAATCCTGCGCGATCCTCGGGCCGCCATGAACCACCTGCTCCGCTCCGAATCCACCGGTCGAAACTCCGCTGCCGCGCCCATTGCTGCGGCCGTCTCCATTGCCTCCGGTGGCGATGCCGTTGCCGAAGTCGGCGCTGGCTACCGTCCCCTTGATGCCTTTCGCCCCGCCTGACCCATTTCCTTGTCCCGGGCCTGCCGGCATGTCAAACGAACCTGCCTGCGCCGCATACAGCTTGGCGCCTTGCTTGCCCGTCCCTTTCAAACCGTTGGGATCGCCAAAGCCTCCGGTCTGTACCTTCTGCACCGCTGCATTGACGGTGGGGATAGCGGAGCTTCCGGAGAACTCTCCGGTATGTAACAGTTGTGGACGCGCTCCACCTGCGGTCATCCTCAACTGGGGAGCGGCGAACTGATTCATCACGACTCTGGGCGCGTCCACCGGCTCGGGAGCGGGAGCGCGATGAACTTCGTGCGGTACGATCAATTTCGGACGATTGAAAACAGGCGCTGCCGCAAGCAGCTTGATTTTCAGCCGCTTCACTTTGATGGGTTCGCGCTCCGGCTTCAGGGCTGGAAGCGGAATCAACGAAGTCACGCGATACTGCTTGAGCTGAAGCCTGTCCGGAAACAGCATTCCCAGATTAATAAGGAGCAATGTCACCAGCACGATGAACGTATAGCTGGTGGCCAGTGCCCGCCTGTCAATCTTGCGCTCGGGAAGAATTCCGAGCTGAAAATCCTGTTGAAACGTAGCCATGTATGAACTCCAAGGGGATCCAGGCCGAGGGAGTGGACCGGGATTGGAGTTTTCACATTACGGGAGAAAGGACAGTGGGTAAACGTGTCCACGGCTCTTGACCGAAAGTAACCAATCGAGGGCGGTTACGGGAGGTGGCCCAAAACGGGCGAGCTGATGGGTTCTACGAGGACTGGAGATCGCGAAGGGCACGAGTTCCACTCGTGCCGTAAGTCGCGCTAAATGAATGCGGCTTTCAGCCGCTGAGGTACTCCGTATACCTCGTATACCTCGAGACCTTCATGACTAAGGAGGGGGGCTGGCTCACCTTTGTCGGGGCAATAATTAGGTGAGGATGCCCCACCTTTGCTTCTTTTGCAAAGGTGGGCCGCGATGCAGCCTGCAGCGCAAGGATTTTGACTTTAGCGCAGTCCCCGCGCAGACGCAATCGACAAGGCCCTCTGTCCCACGATGTTCATCCGTCACAGCGCTGAGACTCACGTTTGTGATAGAACCCGCGGATGACGAACCCTCATCGCTGCTACGGCCAAGGTTACCTGCACTTCATCACCACCAGTTGTTACCAGCGTCGCCCGCTGCTCGAGTCCGCCTCCAGGCGCGACCTGTTTCTTGAAGTGCTGGAGCACGTGCGCCGACGGTGTCATTTCGTCGTGGTGGGCTACGTCGTCATGCCGGAGCATATCCATCTGCTGCTGAGCGAACCGGAACGCGGCAATCCTTCCAGCGTCGATGCAGGCCGTCAAACAAGGCTTTGCTCGGCGCATATTGGGAAGGCTGCGGTCCGAGGTTGCCACTGATCGCTGCGGCGGCGATTGCGAAGAGCACATATGGCAACGACGGTTCTATGATTTCGTCCTGTGGAGAGCGCAAAAGCGCCAGGAGAAGCTGCACTACATCCATCAAAACCCGGTGGCGCGAGGCTTGGTCGAGGAGCCGGCGCAATGGCGGTGGAGCAGTGCCCGGCACTATCTGCTGGGCGAGCGCGGGCCGGTATTGGTGAATGAGCGCGTGCAAGCGAGGATGAGGATACGGGAGGTGGGCTGATTGAGGGGAGCGTCCGCGCGTACTTGATTAAAGTCAAAGTCTCCACGCTACCGACTACATCGCGGCCCACCTTTGCAAAAGAAGCAAAGGTGGGGCATCCTCGGTTATGATTGCTCCGGCAAAGGTGGGCGATCCCACAAGCCTGGTTCTCTACGGGCGATGCCAAGCCAGTTCGAGACCTCATGCGCGATCTAGAAAGGGTGAATCGCAGCGAACCTTGCTCGGAGATCGAAGAGCGAACCGTTTTCTCCATTCGAATCGAAACGCATGTATAATCCGCCGATGCAAGGAATACCCTGGAGCACAATTGCGCTCGGCTCGCTGTTGCTCATCTCGCCCTGCTCAACAGGAGGACAGGAAATGAAATCTCCGCAACCTGAAAAGTCGAAGCCGCCCGTCAAAACGGAGCAGCGCGGGCGCATCCTTGGAATCGGCGGTGTCTTCTTCAAATCCGCTAATCGTGATCAGATGCGCGAATGGTATTCGAAGCATCTTGGACTCGCTGACAA
>PKVW01000071.1:0-481 GCA_003131585.1 Acidobacteriaceae bacterium | reverse complement strand
TGGATGCTTTGCTCGACCGCTTAAAACAAGAGGGAGTAAAGATTGACGCCAAACGAATGGATGAATCCTACGGTCGCTTTGCCTGGATCTATGACCTGGATGGAAATAAGATTGAGCTCTGGCAGCCGCTGCCCGCAAAGCCATAAGGGCCTTCCCCTGCACTTACTCAATCGGTTTTCTGTAGCTGCGGTCCCGTAGTCGTAGAATGGCCGGGCGCGTGGCCCACTCAACCCCGGTTTTGGCTTGAGTGGGGCAGTTCCAACGCTGGACGTATCCCGCTGCGGTACGCTGAGCAGCAGATGAACATGCTCCGGCATGACCACATCCCCATAACAGCCCGAAGTGCAAGTACGATTCGTATCAGGGCACGCATTCATGCGTGCCGTAAAGTGCCGCGTTATTGCCTTTAGGCGCTGCTTCGCGAGGATGGAGTTTCACCGCCTCTCGAGGCGTTTCTACGAGCTAGCCGTTTTCGACGCGC
>PKVW01000023.1:214158-234031 GCA_003131585.1 Acidobacteriaceae bacterium | reverse complement strand
TGGTGGAGGCGGCGGGAGTCGAACCCGCGTCCGAAAATGTTACTGGTCAAGAGACTACATGCTTATTCGCGTTCATGCCCCAGTCATTAGGTGTTGCCACCCTGCCCGGGACGTTCGCGGCCCACGCTCAGAACGGACAAGAAACGCTAGCCGCTAGCCTGAGATCTTAACCTCCCCGCCCAGACGTAGCGGGAAAGAGCAGCCCTCTGTGTGACGTTCGCTCGCAGCCCANNTGCACGCGATTACGGGTGTGTGCACCCCGGCATGCCTCTTGGCCGCAAGCATCTCCGTCGAAGCCGTGACGCCCCCACTGGTGGGTTTGGCCATAAGTTATGAGAGCTAGAATCAAGGTTGGGCGGACATTGGATCGGTCTGGATTGAGGAGAAAATAAATTCTCACAAAATCTCTAGAATCAATCACTTACATTCTTCAACACTCCCAAAATATTGAAAAGGAATGACTTACCCGTAAAATATTCCAGGGAAAGGACTTAGGTAGGTCCTCTCGCGTTAAGTGTTTTAGAATCAGCGTCTGTCTCGCAAAATTATTGTATTTGCTGGACTTAGCGCTCTCTTAACTTGAATGTCAAAGAACAAATTACCTCTCAATATTAGATGCTGCGTCGGGATCGAAGTCAAGGAAATTTGCCTGGCGTCCGGACAGGAAGCGCCGGGCGGGCAGCGAGTGCAATGGAGCCTGTTTCCAACAATTGAGAATTGTCGTTGTGCAAAAGGCCCCGCGTTTCCTGCGGGCTGGTTTCACGTCCACGGACCTGATCTTTTTTGCTCGTGACTCGATGTTTGCGGGCTGTTGCTGGAGCTGTCTCTCATCTTCAGTTCCCCCCGACTGCATTTGTGCTGTCCAACTTGCCCGTTTTATTTTTCGCTCCCAGGAAGAGCGGCGGACCACACATTTGCTCCGGCGCCATTCATCACCGTCGTCACTGGACGGTCAGTGTTACCGTCGTGGAATGGGACAAACCTGAGGCCGTAGCCGTCACCGTGATCGTATAGGTGCCCGCTGGCGTTCCGCCGCCACCACCGCCGCCTCCCCCGCTGCTGCTGCTGCAGCCGTTGAAGCTGACCAGCGAAAACCCCACCAGCAGTACGAACAGCATCGCCCTGCCAACTCCGGATCTACGTTTTCCTCTGCCGCCCGCTCCCAGAATGAGTAGGCCCGGAACCGCCAGCGCGAAGAAGATACCCTGCCTGCCCCCGAGCGGCCAGCGTGGAATGGCCGCCGATGCCGCCGTGGTCGCAAAGGTCAGCGTGGTACTGGCAGGCCCGCCGTTCGGCTTCACGCTCCCCGGATTGAACGAGCAACTTGCACCCTTGGGCAACCCGCTGCAACTGGCTCCCGTGAAGGTGATGGTCTGGTTGAATCCCCCGCTCGGAGTAATCGTAATCGTCGTCGTTCCCGACTGCCCCGGCGAGCTGATGGTCACCGTCGTAGGACTGGCGCCGATCGTGAAATCCCCCGAGGAGGCGGACGTCACCGTAAGCGTCAGCGTCGTGGTTTGCGTCAAACTGCCCGAGGTGCCCGTCACGGTCACCGTCGCCGTGCCCGTTGTCGCCGTCCCGCTCGCGGTCAGAGTCAGCGTGCTCGTGCTGGTTGCCGGATTCGGAGTGAAAGCCGCTGTTACCCCACTCGGCAAGCCCGAAGCCGAAAACGACACGCTGCCGTTGAAACCGTTCTCCGGCGTGATCGTGATCGTGCTCGTCCCCTGGCTGCCTTGCGCCACGCTTAAACTGTTCGGACTGGCCGACAGCGCGTAGCTCGGCCCCGTCACCGTCAGCATCAGCGTCGTGTTCTGCGTCAAATTACCCGAGGTGCCGATCACGGTCACCGTCGCCGTGCCCGTCGTCGCCGTCCCACTCACCGTCAGTGTCAGCGTGCTGGTGCTGGTTGCGGGATTCGGATCGAAAGCCGCCGTTACCCCACTCGGCAACCCCGAGGCAGAAAGCGACACGCTGCCGCTGAACCCGTTCTCGGGTGTGATCGTGATCGTACTCGTCCCCTGGCTGCCTTGCTCCACGCTCAAACTGTTCGGACTGGCCGTCAGCGTGAACAGCGGCCCCGACGACGCAAACACGTACGCCGCCCCCTGCTGGGTATTCGAGCCGACGTTCTTAAAAACAGCCCCAACCGCGGCCGTGGTGCCGCTGACGGCGACGGAGTAGCCGAATTGGTCAACTGCCGCGCCGTCGGACGCAGTCAGCTCCGCCTGTTGGCTCCAGGTTGTGCCGTTTTGCACGAATACGTACACCTCTCCCTGCCCGTCATTCGAGCCGACCGTATGGTTAAAGGCCCCCACGGCGGCCGTGCTGCCGCTTATACTGACGGAAGCGCCGAAGTAGTCATATGGTCCGATGTCGGGCGCGGTCAGCTCCGCCTGCTGACTCCACGTTCCGCTGCCTTCGACGAACACATACGCCGATCCCGGTGTGCCACACGGAGGGCACCCTTGCGCACCAACTACGAGTGTGCCGCCGCTGACGGCGACGGAACCCCCGAAGAAGTCATTTGGCGCCCCGTCAGACGCAGTCAGCTCCGCTTGCTGGCTCCACGTCCCGCCGCTGTCGACGAACACATATGCCGCTCCCGGACCAAAATCTCCGAGACCGGAGGCCGGATGGTCAGAGGCTCCCACCACGACTGTGCTACCGCTGACCGCGACCGAATAGCCGAATTCGTCACCTCCCGCCTTGTCGGACGCAGTCAGCTCGGCCTGCTGGGTCCACGTTCCGCCGCTTTGCACGAACACGTACGCCGCTCCCGGGCCCGGACTCTCAGCACAAAAGTCCAACCCGGGGTGACACCGGGCCCCCACCACAACCGTGGTGCCGTTCACCGCGACGGACCCGCCGAAGTAGTCCTGTGCCGTGCCGTCGGACGCAGTCAGCTCGGCCTGCTGGCTCCACGTTCCGCCGCTTTGCACGAACACGTATGCCGCTCCCTGTGAGACATTCGAGCCGACCGTACGGCCAGGGGCCCCCACCACGGCCGTGCCGCTGCTGAGGGCGACGGAACCCCCGAAGAAGTCATGTGCCGCCCCGTCAGACGCCGTCAGCTCCGCCTGCTGGCTCCACGTCCCGCCACTTTCCACGAACACGTACACCGCTCCCGGACCCGTCCCGGATAAGGACGACCACGGGTGATCAGGGGCACCCACTACGACCGTGCTGCCGTCCACCGCGACCGAATTGCCGAACCAGTCAACTGCCACGCCGTCGGATGCGGTCAGCTCCGCTTGCTGTATCCACGGGTCCACCACCACCGGATACCGCGCCCCCCCATCCTCCACCCGCACCAGCAATCGCTCGCCCCGAACCTCCAGCCAGCTCCGCAATTCGCGTCCCGTCGCGTCCTGTGCTTTCAAACCCGTGTAGCGCAACACCGTTTTCCCGTCCTTGCGCCTGAGGTCCAGCGCCTTTCCTCCCGGCCCCAGCACCGCCGCCAATTCTCCATGCAGCCCCAGTTCCAACGTCAGCGGCTGTCCGTTCGTTTTTCCCGGCGAATGGTCCAGAGTGAACCCCTGCTCCAACCCCAGCGGCCCGTTCTCGTACCATTCGGTCACGCCATCGCGCCGGTACTCCACCCGGTTGACGTTCGCCTGGGGAGCCACGGCCCTTACCGGATGCAGAGCATCTCCGTATCCATAGCCGCGTGTCTCCATCCCCCAACGCAGGTTGTGGCTGCGCACCTCGGCCCCTGCCCTCGTGAACTCCGCCACCAGCGCGTACCGCGGATTTTCCCCACGAAAACCCTCAGGGCTTGAACGAACCCAATAACCGGAGTCATCCTTTCCCAACGCCGCCGAGATGGGACCTTGGGCGTCGGTCGGGAGACTCGACAGGCTGGTCGCAGACTTGGGCGGCTGGAGCTGTTCTTCCTCGCGCACCCGATCGCCTTTGAAATACCAAGTAATTGCCTGGGGCGTGCTTAGGGGGAGCTGCTTCCACGTTGTTTTGATGGTGAGGTCGCGGAAGTTGGGAACGATGAGCGACGTGGAGAACGTCATCGCCGAAGCTAGAGTCGCGAGAAGGCCAAACGCGGCGAATCGAAACATGGACCCTCCTCAGCCGCCGTGATCAGGTGGAGGGGGTATTGTAATCCCGTTTCGACTTCCTTACCTATGAGACCTGATCCCGCCGAATCCGTCCAGCGGTGAGTTAACACTTAACACTAGGCGAGTTGACGAGGCTATGTTTTGACATGCCATGCATGCATATGCAAGAATAGCATGCATGAGGAAGAACGCGGCACCTGAAGCGAGCACGGGTTCTGACGCGGTTCGGCGCCACGCCTACGAGAGATACATTTCTGCCGCGCGCCGCCGGAGAGAGAAGACCGTGGCCATTAACGTGGGGGAAGTACACAGAGCTTTAGCGCTCAACAATCGAGTGCCACTTGTATGCGCGGCTCTGGCATCCAAGAAATTTCTGACTGAGAGCCAGATCCGGCTGATCTCGAAAACTGGCCCGCCCTCCGGCCAGAGCACGACAGTCACATACACATACGAATTCGTCGACTCACATCCTAGACCGGACCGGCAAGCCGCTTGGGAGCGTCTTCGTGGAGCTCTGAAAGACGTATTCGCCGAATATGGCGGTGGCGAGGCCTACCTGCGCGCTGAGCGGGCGTCTTTCCGCGACGCAGACGACCGAAAATGAGCCGCATCTACTGGGACTCGATGCTGTTCATTTATTGGCTGGATAACAATCCTCTTTTTGCGAAGAGAGTTGCATATGTTTACACGCAAATGGAGCGCCGAAAGGACACGCTTATAACCAGCGCCGTTACTTTCGGCGAGGTTTTGGCGGGCGCATACCGGAAAGCCCCTTTGTCAAAGGGCGAAGACGTTCGCGCAACATTGTTAAGCGTAGTGTCTGAAGTAATACCGTTCACTCTCGAAACCGCGGACGCTTATGCCCGGATTCGTGGGAGCACGAACATAGCCTCGCCGGATGCTATTCACCTGGCCTGCGCCGCCATTGCTGGTACCGACTTGTTCTTAACGAACGACCAAAAGCTAGTTGGTAAAGTAATCCCCGGGATCCAGTTCATCGCCGGGCTGGACTCAAACATTCTTTGACTCGGCTTTCCGCGCCAGTATCGCTTCCAGCCTCGTCTTCGCTTCCGGCCACTCCGAATCCAGAATGCTGAAATAGACCGAGTCGCGCACGCGGCCGGTCCAGGTGAGCACGTGCCGGCGTAGCGTTCCTTCCTCTTTCGCGCCGATGCGCAGGATGGCGTTGCGGGATTTCTGATTCAACGCGTCTGTTTTCAGTTCGACGCGCATGCATTTCCACACTTCGAAGGCGTGGCACAGCATGAGATATTTGGCTTCCGTGTTGACGGCGGTGCGTTGCCAGGCGGGCGCGATCCAGGTGGAACCGATTTCCACGCGGCGATTGACGCGGTCGATGTTCATGAAGCGCGTGCTACCGATCACCTGCCCGGAAGTGCGTTCGATGGTTGCAAACACTACCGACTCGCCGCGCTCTTGCTCAGCCAGGGCTTTCTCGACGACATGCTGGAAGTCTTCCGGCGATTTCATGCGATAAGGAATCCACCGGAAAATATCGTCGAGCGCGTCCTTGGCGGCTTCCCAGAAGATCCCGGCGTGCTCGCGGCGAATCGGTTCGAGGCGGACGACGGAACCTTCCAGCGTGATCGGCGTAACGATATTTAACGGAGAAGCTGCCAACCCCATCGTGCCTTCCTTCCCTGCCGCCATTATCTTGCATCTTGCGCCTTTTTGCGGCATCTCTACTACGGCGCCATAGCTGTAGAATGAAAGGGCAAAGGCGTTGACGTGCGATGATCTCATCCGTCCAATGCTGTACAAACCGGCACTTTACAAACAGGCGATGTCAGGAGAGCCAGCGGTGAAAGCGCAGTGTCTGCCGTTTGCCCAAATCCCGCATAGCACGCGCCTGTTCACCGATTTTCTCGCATACTCTCCCAGCGTCCAGCCGTTTTATCCGCATTCTCCGCACTATTCTCCGCACTTCAGCGAATGGTCGAAGGCGGAGGCCTCCGCACTGCAGTACGATCCATCCCGCCGCGAGCGCGTCAGCAAAATCCTGGAACGTCAGAACGCATCCTGGGACGCCTCGCCGCAGACCTTCGCCAACATCAATCGTCTGCGCCAAGGCGCGGCGGCCATCGTGACTGGGCAGCAAGTCGGTCTATTCGGTGGCCCCATGTTTGCCATCTATAAGGCTCTGACCGCCGTCAAATTGGCAGAGGAGGCCACGGCGGCAGGCATCGACTCGGTCCCCGTCTTCTGGCTGGCCACGTCGGACCACGATCTCGCCGAAGTGAATCACGTCTCATTGCCCGGCCCCGATGGCCTTCTGCGCACGCTTACGACTTCCAGTCACGGGGTTGCGGGCGCGCCGGTAAGCGATGTGCGCCTGGGCGAAGAGATCCTGCCGGTTGTGGAGGAAGCCGCATCTTTGCTGGGAGATTCCGATGCGTCACAGTTTTTGCGCGAGTCGTATCGTCCCGGGGAAACGCTGGGCACGGCGTTTGCCCGGTTCTATGCGCGCTTGTTTAGCGAATGGGGCGTGATTCTTCTGGACGCTTCCGATGCGGAACTGCATCGCGTTGCGGCGCCCATCTATCGAGCGGCGATCGAACGCGCGGAAGATTTGGATACCGCGTTGCTCACTCGAGGGCAGGCTCTGGAGAGTGCGGGTTATTACCAGCAGGTAAAGGTGACGGCGTCATCGGTGTTGCTTTTCGCGATGCGCGAGGGCGCTCGTACGCCGATCCTCCGCCGGGGGAACGGATCGAAGGTTAACGGATCGAATGACGCCGCGGAATTTGTGATTGGGAACGCATCCGGAGCGGAGAGGCTCTCCTCCGCCGAACTGCTGGATCGTATAACTTCGAAGCCCGAAAACTTCAGTCCCAATGTGCTCTTGCGTCCCGTGGTACAGGACTACCTTCTGCCCACGCTGGTTTACGCGGGTGGCGCTGCCGAGGCGGCGTATTTTGCGCAGGCGGGAGCGGTCTACGAAGCACTCCTGGGCCGTGTGACGCCCATCGTGCCTCGCTTTTCGGCGACTCTGGTCGAGCCCAAGGTTCAGCGCTGGCTGCGGCAGTATGGCATCACAGTGCTCGACGCATTCCACCGGCCTGAGACGCTTCGCCAGAGGCTTGCCTCGAATACTTTGCCGGAGGGCGTGCAGGCCGCATTCGACAACGCTGAGCAGTCGGTGGAAGCATCCATCTCTCACCTGCATAAGGCACTGGCCAAACTCGACCCCACGCTGGTAGGCGCTAGCGAAACTGCCAGTTCAAAAATGAGGTATCAACTGGACCGTCTTCGGCAGTTGGCGGCGGCCGCGGAATTGCGCCGCAGCGAAGTGATTAGCCGCCACGCCGAAGGCCTTAGCCAGGCGCTCTATCCCAGTGGGGCGCTGCAGGAGCGAGGCGTGGCCGGCATCTATTTCGTGGCTCGCCACGGCATGGAATTGCTGCGGAGCATTCATGACACGATGCGCACCGATTGTCTCGACCACCAGATTCTGGAGTTGTAGCTCAACAATCGAGGACAGGCCTTTCGCTTTAAGCTGGCTGCGGAGAAACTTATTACGGTATGGAAGGCGATCACCGGGGCCGAAGCCCGCGGTGATTTTAGACGCTTTACGCGGCGCTGAAGCGCCGCTCTTCCACGAGGAGCGCGGCTACGGAAGGCGCTGCTACGAAACCGCTGCGGTCAGAAACAACAACAGTCGCGTGGAATCGAACATGATGGAAGATTGTACGACAGAAAGTTATGGCCGGAGCCAGGTTTCGAGTTGCTCCAGCGATTCCACGCGGGGCAGTTCGCGGCCGCGGTAGGCGCCGGCAACATCGAACAATACCGCCTGCATCCCCGCATTGCGGGCTCCTATGTAGTCCACGGAGTAAACATCGCCTACGTAGAGGCTTTCGTTGGGGCGCGCCTTCATCGTTTTGAGCGCCGCCTCAAAAATTTTCGGACGGGGCTTTTCGACGCCAACGATTCCTGAATCCGTGATGCTCTCGAAGCAGCCGGCAATCCCGCAGCGGGAAAGCACGCGCTCGATTGTTCCATCGGCGTTGGAGATTACGGCGACGCGGAAGTTTTGGCCGATGCGGTCGAGGGCATCGCGCGTGCCGGGCAGAATCTGGTCCCAGTTGTCCGATTTCTGTGTGTTCTCCACCAGCTTCCGCACCAGCGCGTCGCCGATACCCGTGTCCTCCCCGAGTTCCTCGAGCAGGCAAGTGTGAAATATCCACCAGAAGCTGTGATCGACTCTGCCGCCCTGCATGCCCTGGTCGAACTCCTCTTTCGTTCTGCGCTCCAGGGCCTGCCAGCGCTCGAGGGTGGGATGACGATCGTTCGCGATTGGGGCCAGCATCTTCGCCCGGTTGGGGAAGAGAAGAGTGTTGCCGACATCGAAGAAAATGACGCGCCGTTCCGCCATGCATTCATCTTACTGAAAGCATCCGTGGAGGCGGAGGCGCGACTAATAATGCGGCGCAGCCCCTGGGCTGAAGCCTACACTGATTTTAGAGGCTTTACGCGCGGCGCTGAAGCGCCGCTCTTCCACCGTAGCACACGCATCTGTGAGTGCCTCCGCAAGAGCCGTCAAGGGGAAACCATTGACAGGGCTGGTGCCCTTGCTATGCCGCCTCCGTGACCCGTGCAGGAAAAAACTGTAATATCCAATCACTTGGGCGCGCAGTAAAGTTTTGTGCCGGATCGTCGGCCTATGGTTTTTTCTTCAACAAACTTGATAATCTCGGGCTTCGCGCGCACCACACGCGCTGCGCTCTCGCTGCACAACCTATTGCGGGCTCAGTCCGCGCTGGTCGCAAGCGTGGTGCTATTCGAGCGTTATCCCAGCCGCCGGAACGACGTTTACAACATTCTCTGGGCCGTCGTCTTCGGATTCGCCACGCTGAATATCCTGAGCCTGGCCGCGAGGCGCTTCGAGCCCAACCGCCGCGGCCTTACCTTCGGCGAGTTGTTGGCGGTGCTGGTGGTCTTGCTTTCGATCTTCCTGCTGGGTTGGGAGTTGTTGGGCGTGTTCCATATTTTCCCGATCAGGCTGCGCCGCTGAGTTTGACGCGCTCATTCCCTTTTTGCGGTATGATTCGCAAAATGGCGAAGAGTCCCCTCAATTTCGAGGTTACTTGTCCCTGCTGCAGCGCGCTGCTGAAGATCGATACGGCAACGGCCGCCGTGATCGCCCACACCGCCGCGGTGAAGCCCCGAATGTTCAACGACATGGAGGAAGCCGCCCGCGCCATGAAGGAACAGGATAGCCGCCGCGAATCGATCTTCCGGCAATCGGTCGAAGCGCAAAAACATGCTTCCGAATTGCTGGATAAGAAGTTTCAGGAGGCTGTAAAGAAGGCCAAGGAATCTCCTGACACGGGCAGGCCCATCCGCGATTTCGATCTGGATTAGGAGCAGGGGTCAGTGGCCAGTGGCCAGTAAAAGCCACTGGCCACTAGCCGCTGACGTTTGGAATCATCCGCGATTTTGATCTGGATCGGCGGCAGTGGCAAGTGAGAAACTCACTGGCCACTGATCACTGGCCACTGACGTTATGGAGATTCGTCCCCTGATGCTCGGGCATCGCGGCGCGCGTGCCGAGAAGTCCATTCCCGAGAACACCGTAGCTTCTTTCGATCTCGCGCTCGCCCACGGCTGCGATGGGTTCGAATTTGACGTGCGCCTCACGGCGGACGGGCAAGCGGTCATCTGTCACGATGCAACGACAACGGCCCGCGGCCTGGAAATTGCGGCGTCCCCGGCCCAACAGTTGGCCTTGCCGCGGTTGCGCGAAGCTCTGACTCGCTACCAGAGCACCGCTTTCCTCGATATCGAACTGAAAGTCCCCGGCCTGGAAAGAATTACCACGGATTTATTGCGGCAGCACGCACCGGCCCGCGGCTTTGTGGTTTCGTCGTTTCTCCACGAAGTGCTGCAGGCCATCCATGGCTTGGACGCGAACACTCCACTCGGTCTGATCTGCGAGACGCGGGCCGAGTTCAGCCGCTGGCTTCAGTTGCCGGTCGAGTATGTGATTCCGCATTACAAGCTGCTGCGGCAGGATGTCTTTACTGAGATCAAAGCCGCGGGCAAGAAGATATTGGTGTGGACGGTGAATGCTCCGGAGGACATGAAACGCTTTTCGGACTGGGGCGTGGACGGCATTATTTCCGACAATCCCAAGCGACTTGCGCTCACTCTGGGTCCGCGAATTGAGTCGGGAAACTAGCTATAGTTCTGCGATCGAGCGACTAAGAGCCTTGGGGTCGACCCGGACTCTGACTGCTGTCCCGATTGGTAATCTGAAGGTGATCTTTTCCACTTGCGAGTCTAGTGATGAAAGCCCCGATACGATCCATTTCCTCCACTCGCCAGAAAATTCCGTCCCATCCAACTGATAGCTGTAGAAAACGACGAGCCAGCCGTTCTCTCTCGCCATGAGCAGTTCGTATCCTTCGACGAACCCGGAGACCCGGAGCCAATGGGAAGATCGTCGTCGGCTAAACCAGTGCCGGAGTGCCCACAGCAATTCACTATAGCCAAAGGTATTTCTGACCCGGTAAAGTTCCATTCCGGCATCGTATGCGGAACTCAAACCTGAGAGCAATAGACAACTGGCCCTCGGAAGTCGCGATCCTTACTCCGCGCGTCGTTCTCGATACCCGCCCGCGATTAATCTGCCGCCGCTTCCATCGCCGCGGCGGCTCGCCCCACCGGCCGTAGAAAGGCGGTGCGCTCCATCTCAAAAGCTTCCAGGTTGGCGCCCATGGTGTGTTCGTCCCAGCCGAGAACAGCGCCGATGCGCAACGCGGCTTCGCGGCTGCACGACTCCGACCAGCAGGCACCCAGCGCCACCGGCACCCGGCGCAGCAGCACGTCTCCCAAGGTTACAGCGCACTCTCTGCGACACGCTTCTACTACTTCGGCGATGACGTGTGAGGTATGCGGACAAATCGGCGCCCGCAACTCCGCGCTCACACAAGCCATGCGGGCGATGCCGGCAGCGCGTTTGCCGTGCCATTCCAGCATGCCGCGCGCCGAATCCTCGCTCACCGCTCCAATCCGCGCAATCTCAAGCACAGCATCGTCCAGCAGTGGATCAAGCGCAGGCCCCGGCCCCACGGCCATCGCATGCGGTTCCGTCGCGCTCAATCCGATCTTGCGCGCACAATCCCGCGCCAGCGAAGCCGCGGTCGTCAACTTGCCGCCAATCACGGAAAGCATGCGAACCGCGCCGTCATCCGCGTGGTCGTGCAGAATGTGCCGCCGCGCAATGGCCGAAGGACGACTGTCCGGGGAATAAGGCAGCGGCCGAATTCCAGCAAAGGCGTGTTTGACGCTTTGCGCCGATATCTTTGCCTGGGGAAACAATTGCGCCACGGAGCGCACCAGGTAACTGATTTCGTCCGTCGCGGGAACGGTTTTTTCCGGGTCGCCGTTGTCGGCAACTTCCGTGGTTCCCACCAGGATCTGATCGTTCCACGGAAGAACAAAGATGGGACGACCGTCCGCGGCTTCGGTATAAATCGCCGCACTCGGCGAACCGGGAAAGCGCGGCAAAACAATGTGCGAGCCGCGCACCCCGCCCAGCATCGGCTTCGCCATGTGGATCGAAGAGCGCTGGCACACACGGTCAGCCCATGGTCCGCTGCAGTTGATCACCCAGCCTGCGCCCACGCGCTGGTCCAGCCCCGTGATCTGGTCGCGTAACAGCACGCCCCGAACACGCCCGTGGGCCACGTCAACCGCGAGCGCTTCCATGTGGTTGCGGACAATCGCGCTGGCGTCGACTGCTTCCATCAACCATTCCGCTACCAGCCGTTCCGGAAATTCGCATTGCGCGTCTTCATAATTGAAAAATGACCAGCGATGCCCGGCGTCCAGCGCCCGCTCCAGCCGTTTCAACTCCATTTCGGAGGCGTCTGCGCCCGGCGGTTTTCCCGCCATGCGCTGGTAGAGCCACAATCCGGCACGCACTTTCATCGCACTGCGCTGGCTGCTCTCGTTCAAAAGCAGTAGAAAGTGCATGGGATGCACCAGGTGCGATCGTTCTCGCAGCAACTTTTTCCGCTCACGGAGCGATTCCCGCACCAGGCCCAATTCGCCGTGCTCCAGGTAGCGCAGTCCGCCGTGGATGATGCGGGTGGAACGGCTGGTGACTCCAGAAGCGAAATCGTTCCGCTCGACCAGCAGCGTGTGCTTTCCCGCGCGAGCGCATTGCCGCGCTACGGCTACGCCATTGATGCCCCCGCCAATTACCACCACCTGGAAGTGCCGGCCTTCCAAGGATGTTCGTTCGTGTGCTGTTAAGACCATGCTGTATCAATGAGATAGAACAATTTATCAAAGGTATTTCTAGAGCCAGGATAGTTTCGTTTCCACTACGATCATTTTAGTTTGCATCGCGTCGGTCGGCCGGAGAAGGTAACCTAGGTACCGCGAGATGGCTGACCAAAAGTCGCACCGCTCGGGCTCAAACGCCGCGAAACGGGAGCGTAAAAACAGAACCGGCCCGGCGCGAACGCGGCCGAGCCGGTAAAGGAAAACGCTTCCGGGCTTATGCGATCTTCGGTTCGGGTATCCCAGCCCGGGCGGCGCCTTGGGAGAACAATGCAATCATCTCCCGATTGAAAGCCGGAATGTCGTCCGGATTGCGGCTGGTGACCACGCCGTTGCTCACGATCACTTCTTCATCCACCCAAGTTCCACCCGCGTTGCGAATATCGGTTTTCAGAGAAGGCCAGGAGGTCACGGTGCGCCCGCGCACCGCGCCGGCTTCTACCAGCATCCAGGGGCCGTGACAGATCGCCGCGACTGGTTTCCCCCGATCGAAGAAATGTTTCACGAAACGCACCGCGTCGGGATTCATGCGCAGTTGGTCAGGATTCATCACTCCACCGGGCAACAGCAATGCGTCATATTGAGCCGCGTCCGCGGATTTTAGCGGAACGTCTACCGGGATCTCCTCGCCCCAGTCTTTGTGATTCCAGCCTTTGATCTTCTTCTCGGCGGGAGAGATAACCTGGATTCGCGCCCCAGCTTCTTCCAGCGCCTGTTTCGGTTTTACAAGTTCCGACTGTTCGAAGCCATCGGTGGCAAGGATTGCGACGGTTTTTCCTTGAAGAGTATTCGGCATACTATTTCCTCCGTAAATTGCGTTGGAACTTCCGAAATTCGGCTCGGGGCCGTCGCTTCCCTTCGGAAGCGCGACCAAAGTTCTTATGCAGTTAGATGCCGCATTCACAGCCAAGGATTGTCGCTCTCGACAAACCGCCATTCCTGCGCATTGCCCGTTCCGCGGCGGCTCATTTAGAGTAGTTGCCAATGTCCGCTACCGGCGAACGTTTCGAACGCGCAGTCGCCATTATGGAGCGCTTGCGGGCTCCGGGAGGCTGCCCCTGGGATCAAGAACAGACCTTCGACTCGATCAAGCCCTATACGCTGGAAGAAACGTATGAAGTGCTCGAAGCGATCGACAATCGCGACTGGGACGAACTTCCCGGCGAACTCGGCGACCTGCTGCTGCAGGTGCTCTTCTATTCGGAAATGGCCAAAGAGCAGGGATCGTTTTCGATCGATGACGTTCTCGACCGGCTCTCCCGCAAGCTGGTGGACCGGCATCCGCACGTGTTCGGCGACACAAAAGCGGACACCTCGGCCGAGGTAAAGCGCAACTGGGAGGCGCTGAAAGTCGAAGAACGAAAGAAGCGTCTAAAGTGGGCCGAGACCGCGGGCGCAGCCGACGGCAGTCCGGCAGAGAAGACGGCTCCATCGATTCTGGCAGGAATCTCTTCGTCCATGCCGGCGTTGCTGGAGGCGCACAAGCTCAGCTCGCGCGCGGCGCAGGTTGGTTTCGACTGGCCTGACATGGATGGCTTGTTCGCCAAACTCGGCGAGGAGGCTGAAGAACTTCGCCAGCTTCTGCGGGAGTTTCCCGCTCCCGGTCCGCACCCCGAAGGCCGCGGCGTCGCCGGTTCCGGGCGCCAGACCGTTCCCGAAGACTTGCGGCGGCGCCTCGAAGAAGAAATTGGAGATCTTTTCTTCGTGCTGGTCAACATCGCGCGTTATCTGGCGCTCGATCCCGAATCCGCGCTGCGCAAGACCAATCGCAAGTTCCGCCGCCGCTTTCATTGGATGGAGCAGCGCCTGCACGAAAACGGGAACACTCCCGAAAGTGTTTCGATGCAGGAACTCGAGTCCCTCTGGCAGCAGGCCAAGCAACAGGAGAAGCAATCGTGAGCCCGGACGCCATCGTGATTCGCCGCTGCCAGGGACTCGACGAGCTGCGGGCCTGCATCGCCTTACAAAAGGAAATCTGGAACTTCACCGACGCCGAACTGGTTCCGTTGCGCATGTTCGTCGTGGCCGAAAAAGTCGGCGGTCAGGTGATGGGCGCTTTCGATGGCACCGAAATGGTTGGCTTCGCTCTTTCGGTGCCGGGCACGCGGTCGGGCCACGTCTACCTGCACTCGCACATGCTGGCCGTCCGCAAGGAGCACCGCAATGGCGGACTGGGGCGCGGCCTCAAGTTGCTGCAGCGCGAAGACGCACTCGCGCGCGGCATCGAACTGATCGAGTGGACCTTCGATCCCCTCGAGATCAAGAACTCCTATTTGAACCTTGAAAAGCTGGGAGCGATCACCCGCCGCTACAACATCAACCAGTATGGAATCACGTCATCGCCCCTGCAGGGCGGACTTCCCAGCGACCGCCTCATCGCCGAGTGGTGGCTGAAGTCGCGGCGCGTGGAAACTTTGTTGGCAACGGGAAAGAATCCGTCATTCAGTTCACAGGCCGCCATTGAGGTTCCGGCGCAAATTTACGAGTGGAAGGCCGTAGTGGAAACGCGAAGCAAGGCGCAGCAGGTGCAGGAACGCAACCGCGAGCAATTTCTCCGGGGGTTCGCCGGCGGGCTCGCGGTGCTGGGTTACGAGCGCGACTCCGAAGGCAACGGCAAGTTCCTGCTCGGCAACTGGGATGAGAAGTGGTCGTATGCGTCGCAAGAGTGATTCCGGGCTTCGGCTATCGGGCGTCGGGCTTCGGCAAACTTTCTTGACGCAAGGTGCTGCGTCACCCGAATTGTGAGAAGCCGTAGGATGTCGATTTGGCTGAAGCCCGAAGCCCGAAGCCCGACGCCCGAAGCCCTTCCAATTATGAAGATTGAAGCCATCACCCTCCGCGAGATTCACATGCCGCTCGTCCATTTCTTCGAGACGAGTTTCGGACGCACCTACAGCCGCCGCATCCTGCTGCTCACCGCGCATTGCGAAGGGATCGACGGCTGGAGCGAATGCGTGACCGGCGAAGATCCTTTTTATAGCAGCGAGTGGACCGAAAGCACCTGGCCCACCATCACACGCTACCTTGCCCCTGCGGTGCTCGGGCGCAGCCTCGAATCGGCACGCGACTGTGCGGCCCTTTTCTCCAAGGTGCGCGGCCACCGCATGGCCAAGGCGGCGCTCGAAAACGCGCTGTGGGACGCCGAAGCGAAACAGAGAAGTCAGCCTCTATGGAAGCTGCTGGGCGGCACGCGGACAGAAATCCCGTGCGGAGTCTCCATCGGCATTCAGGATTCCATCGAGCAACTGCTCGACAAAATCCAGATCGAACTGGCCGCCGGCTACCGCCGCATCAAAGTGAAGGTGAAGCCGGGCTGGGACGTGAACGTGCTGGAGAAGATCCGCTCGCGCTGGGCGGACACCACGCTGAGTTGCGACGCCAACTCCGCCTATACGCTCGACCAGGTGGAGCACTTGCGGACCTTCGATCAGTTCAATCTGCTGATGATCGAGCAGCCGCTCTGGGACGACGACATTTTCTACCACGCCCGCCTGCAAAAAGAACTGCGCACCGCCATTTGCCTGGACGAGTCCATCGTCAGCGCGCGCACCGCAGCCATTGCGGTAGAGACCGGCGCCTGCCGCATCGTCAATATCAAGGTCGGACGCGTCGGCGGGTTCAGCGAAGCCAAAAAGGTCCACGATCTCTGCCACGCCCAAGAGATTCCGGTCTGGTGCGGCGGCATGCTTGAATCGGGCATCGGCCGCGCCCACAACATCGCTCTTTCCACGCTCGAGAATTTCACTCTTCCCGGAGACGTCTCCGCTTCCAAGCGCTACTGGAAAGAAGACATCATCGACCCCGAAGTGCAGGTTTCGCCGCAAGGGATGATCGCGATCAGCGACCAGCCCGGAACGGGCTATCGAATCAAAGAAGACCTCATCGAGAAGTTGACAGTAAGGAAGGAAACGCTGCGCGCATGACGCTCGAAGCCATCTCACGAATGGTAGTTGGTGTAATCGCCTGGTTACGTCAACGATCCCATTCACCGACGTACAATGCCTAATAGTTCCACTCCGAGATTGAAGATTCGCGTACAAAACGCAGTGCTTGGTTTGGCAGCCGTGTTGTGTTTCATAGAAGCTTTTGCCGCTTCTAAAGAGAGTGACCCAGGACCAGCGTTAACGGCTGTTATGGGAATCTTGTTGGTTCGCCGAGCAATCATCATTACCACGCAGTCCACGGTTGTTATCGTCTCTGGATGTGCCCTAGCTGCTGTCGCTATAGCCGGTGATCGCGGGTTTGTGAACATTAACAGGATTGAGTGGATCGCACTGGTCGTCATCGCGTTCGTCTGCTACGGGTTGTGGGAACGAATTGAGAAGCTCTGGAACTAGCTCAGTTGGCTCAACATCGCGATCACACTCATTGACCGCCATCGGTTTCTAGTGCGACTTTGGGGCCGTCGCCGCTGCTCCCGTTTTGTGATTCTCCGCCGGCTTCGCCTCCTCCGCCTTCAGCATCTCCACTCCCTGGGCAAACGTCGTGTCGGCGGGCACGCGCCGGAAGTCGCTGAATACCTCGTCGGACTTGATCGCAATACTCTTGAATAAAAGAATCTTGCCGGCAAAGCTCAGGGACATGCGCGAGACGTCCCACGAGCCATCGCCAAGATCCCGCTGCTCGACCAGAAAATGTCCGCCTTTA
This sequence comes from Acidobacteriaceae bacterium, assembly GCA_003131585.1. Taxonomy (GTDB): domain Bacteria; phylum Acidobacteriota; class Terriglobia; order Terriglobales; family Acidobacteriaceae; genus Sulfotelmatobacter. The sequence continues at coordinate 217,001 of PKVW01000023.1, read as the reverse complement.
TTGAGATGCCCCAGAATTCCCCAGCCGAAGCCGACTTCCTTGAACAGGGTCCCGTCGATTCTTGCGAGCCTCCGCGCCGCGGGGTCAATCAGAACAAATCCCTGCATGCCGGCGAGGACCTGTTCCACGCGAGACGGCGGCACGTATGCCGGATTGGGCCGGAATTTCAACCGCACCAGCCGAACTCCCTCCTTGCCCAGGTCCGCCGCGCCTTGCTCCTCACCGTCATCGTCGTAAAGAAAAGCGTCGGGCAAGGCCTTCACGATGCGCAGCGTGCGTTCGGCAGTTCCTTGCTCCTGCGAATGCTTGCGCCTGAGTTGCTCGGGATCGCCCGCCAGACCCGCCAGGCGGCCTTCCTCGCCCTGCATTTGTTCTGGCGTAAGCGGCTTGTCGTTGTAGGCAATCGTCATGCCCGCCATGGCGTCCCGCGTTTCCGCATAGAGCCTGGTCTGCGAGCCCTGTGGCGTCTGCTTGCGCGATCGGAACATGTGTTTCGTCGAGCTGTCATCGGCGGCTGCCACCTCGTTTGCCACCGCCGCCCGCACCAGTTCGATCGGAGCGGCCGGGTCGCGGGGAGAACTTGCGGGCGCGCCTGCATCGAGGGAAGTCGCGCCCATCCCGGTGAGCAAGACGACCAGCCAAACAGCGCTGGCGATCCGCGGAATCGTCTCCACCTGACTCATCGTTTCCGGCACGCCCTAGTGTAACAATTTGGCCTCGGGGTTCGTCTACAACGAACGGAGTACCCCACGCCGGCGGAGGCACCGCTTGCCGCGCACTCCGTGCCTTGCGTATAGTCGTTGCAGTGAGCGGCCTTCCGGTTTTGCCTCATGAATGTTGATTCCGGAGTAAACCCGTCACCGATCCCCCGTTGCACCAGGAGAGCGTCCAATGAGCGCACCCGCCAGTGGGTTGGCACAAATCGGCAAGTCGGTCTTCATCAAGGGCGAACTTTCGGGCAGCGAAGATCTATATTTGGATGGCCAGGTCGAGGGCAGCATCGCTCTCAAGGGCAACAGCCTGACGGTGGGCCCCAACGGCCAAGTCAAAGCCAGCATCGACGCCAAGGGCGTGGTGGTGCAAGGCAAGCTGGAGGGCAACATTCAGGCTAGCGAGCGCGTCGAGTTGCGTAAGTCCGCCATCGTCACCGGGGACATCACTACCCAGCGCATCTTGATCGAAGAAGGCGCCTCTTTGAAAGGGAAAGTTGATACTCACCGCACCGACGCGAAGTGAGTGCTGCCTGCGCCCGGCGACTCGGTTCGACCGGGTGAATAGGGTTGGAGAGCGCTCAGCCGCCACACTCGACTGAGAGGAATTACTGCAGGAGTCACGAAGTTAAGATGTCGTCAGTCTCACAGACTTTCATGAAACTTTTTCGCGGTTCATCCGGACCGGAGAGCATTCCGGCGCAGGGCGCGCAGAAGCTGACCCGCCGCTCCAGCGGCTTGGGGGAGTTGTCTCGCAGCTGGGAGTCCGCCGAAGGTCTCTGCGTTCTGGACCTGGGTTCGACCTCACCGACCAACATTCGCCACTTCACCGAACACGGCCACAGAATCTACAGCGAAGACCTGCTCACCGCCTCGACCGATCCCGAGCTTCTTACCAAAGACGAGCACGGGATCGCCGCCCTCGACAGCCGCAAGTTTCTCGCGGAGAACCTGGTCTACCCGGCCGCTCACTTCGACGTAGTCCTGGGCTGGAATCTGCCGGACTACCTCGATGAAAGTCTGGTGAAGCCGGTCGTGGGACGATTGTGGTCGGTTCTGAAGCCCGGCGGCATGCTGCTGGCGTTCTTCCATACCCGCGACGCCGGCCCGGATTCGCCCTGTCACCGCTTCCACATCGTCGGCGCCGACACCCTCGAGATGCAGAAAATCGTGCTGCGTCCGGAAGCCCGTCGCGGCCCGACTGGAACGGTTCGCACGGCCGTCGCGGATGGCTTCCAGTTGCAGCGCGTGTTCAATAACCGCCACATCGAAAACCTCTTCCGCGATTTTGCTTCCATCAAGTTTTTTCTCGCCCGCGATAATATCCGTGAAGTGCTGGTCGTCCGCTAGGCAGTCGCGCGTTGCCTCAAACCGTGCTCTTCCACACAATCACTCCCATGCGAAAAAGGTAATGGCGCGTGATCTCGACTTGCGCCGCCTGTGGAGAAAAAGCAGATGCGAGCACGCTCTGAATTTCTTCCGGAACATAGGCGCGGCGCACCGAAGTCAGCCCATCCAGCCAGGCTACCCAGTTGCGCATGAGGGGAAAGCTGGCGTACACCAAAGCCAGGTGCAAGGGATGCCGAATGAGGTCGTTGATGAGCACCGCCCGCCGGCTCACCCGCAGAGCCTCCCGCACAAACTGCGCCAGTTGCTGCGCGTCCAGATGATGCGCAAAAAGGCTGCAACTCACCAGATCGAAAGCTCCGTCGCCGAAGGGCAGGGCAAGCGCGTCGGCCACAACGCCATGGTTTTCCGGCATACGATTTTCCCCGGCGCGCTTTCCTCCAGCGCGCTTTCCTCCAGCCCGCTTTCCTCCAGGAAGATGAGACCGTGCCCGGTCCAGCAGCGTCACATCCAGCTTGATTCCGCGCCGCGCCAGCCTCTGCCGGACCATCTCCGGTACTTCACCCAACCCAGCCGCCACTTCCAGCAACGAGAAGTGGTTCATCCCGGAAGCCTGGGCCGCGCGTTCCACCATCTTCTGCGTGGTGGCAACCCCGCCGAACCAGCGGTTGACCCGGCCCAGAACCCTTAGAACAGCCTGCGCGTCGCAGGCAGAACAGATGTCGGAATCGAGAATCTCAGGCGCGTCGACTCGCTGCATGGCAGGCTTTGAAAGGGCGCGGCTTC